>JAGCYH010000006.1 GCA_017960905.1 Bacteroidales bacterium | reverse complement strand
GTTCAAACGAAGCGCAGCGAAGTGCGTTTGTTTTGTGCAGCCGAGCGAAGAAAATTCTTAGCGAAGCAGGTTCAGCGACGAGCTCTTTTTTGCTTCGTTTTTTCTCGCGGTGAGAAAAAATGAATTCGCGCAGCGAAAAAAAGAAAAAAGAAAATTGAAAGTTGAAAGTTGAAAGGTGAAAATGTAACCTTACACCTTACACTTTATACATTACACTCTACTCTTTACACTCTACTCTTTACACTTTACTCTTTCCTAAAATCCGTTCATTCTGTGTTATCTGCGTTCAAATAAAAAGACGTTGCACGCGACATCTCTACCAGACGGACTCGATGAATCGCGTCCCTACTCTTTGTTCTCTACAAAAAAACCGCTAATTTTCAGATCGTTCCAATAATTCGGATATGATTTCGAGACGACTTTGGGATTATCGATGCGGATCGGGCCACAAACGATGGCGGCAGGTGCAAACGCCATCGCCATGCGATGGTCGTTGTATGTGAGAATGGGCTCGTGCGAGGGCGTGCAGCACTCGCCGTGCCATTCGATAGTGTCTATATGATTGGTAGTGAGCGCGTAACCGAGTTTGCGCAGTTCATCAGTGAGTGCGGTTATGCGGTCGGTCTCTTTGATTACAAGGCTTTCTAAACCGTTGAATTTAAACGGAATACCCATAAGGCATGAGAGCACGACAAATGTCTGTGCCAAATCGGGTTGTTCTACGAAGTCGTAGCTGATTTGCTGTTGTGCAGAACCATCGGCAACAATTTCGATGCCGTCGGCATCGAAATGCGTTGATACACCGTACATTTTAGCTATTTCGGACACAGCCGAATCGCCTTGCAGGCTGTCGGCTGACAATCCGCGCAGCGCAAAGCGTTTGCCGCGACAAAGTGCGGCAATGGCATACCAATACGATGCCGCCGACCAATCGGCTTCGACCACAAAGTCGTGCGGAGTATATGTTTGCGGTGCGATTTTTATGGTGTTGCCCGTCCATGTAACCTCTGCGCCGAAATGGCGCATGAGGTTGAGAGTCATGCTGATATACGGACGCGAAACGATTTTGCCTTCCAAATTGAGCGTAAGACCGCCACGAATATATGGCGCGATAAGCATCAGCGCCGATATGTACTGGCTGCTCACATTGCCTTGCAATGCGAGCGTACGACCGGCAAGATCGGTGCCTTCGATATTGAGAGGCGGAAAGCCCTCGCGTTCAGCGTATTGTATCTTTGCGCCAAGTTGTCGCAAAGCATCGACGAGAATCGAGATTGGTCGGCATTTCATGCGTTCGCTGCCGGTAATAGTATGTTGTCCGCGTGCCGTGGCCAGATATGCCGTAAGGAATCGCATAGAAGTACCAGCCGCACCGACATCGACAAGGCTGAGGTCGGAACGCATGGCAGCGAGCATCACGGCTGTGTCGTCGCTGTCGGAGAGGTTGCGAATGTCGAAGTTTGTGCCACAGAGAATGCGTATCAGCAACAGACGGTTGCTGATACTTTTTGATGTCGGCAGCGTTATTTGCGCGTCGTGAAGCGAGGTTGCTTTTACTGTTGCAATCATCTGATTATGAAAAATTTATTACAAGAAAATCGCGCAATGCCTTTTCTATTTCGCTACGTTCGACAACAATATTCACTTCCACTTGTCCCGCTTGCGGTATAAGTGAGAAGTTAATGCCCCGTCCGTCGTTTTTCTTGTCGTGGTGCATCAGTTCTACGAGTTCGTCGATATCGTCCTCGCTCACTTGCAGCGGTCCGTACAGCAGCGACATATCGACGCATGCTTGTTCGCAGAAGTGAGGATCGAGGTTGCGGAGGTTGCGGCTCATGATGAGTTCGCACATCATGCCGTACGCCACGGCGTAGCCGTGGAGTATAGGCGTATGCCGACGCATTTGCAATGTTTCGAATGCGTGTCCGAAGGTATGTCCGAAGTTCAGAGCCTTGCGCAAGCCATTCTCTTTCGGGTCGGCTTCGACGACGCGATTTTTTATTTTAATCGACTCACACACAAGCCCATGCAGCTTGTCGTAGTCGGGTTCGAAAGTATCGAAAGCAATCAGTCGGTTGTAATAGTCGGCATCGGCTATGAGTCCGTGTTTGAGCATTTCGGCGAAGCCTGAAAGAAAATTCTCGTGGTTGAGTGTTTTGAGAAAAACAGGCGAGATGACAACGGCTTTGGCAACAGAGAAGACGCCGATTTCGTTTTTGAGGCTGCCCAAGTTGAAGCCCGTCTTACCGCCGAGCGAGGCATCCACTTGAGCGAGTATCGTAGTCGGGATGTTTACGAAGTCGATTCCGCGTTTGAATGTCGAAGCGCAGAATCCTCCAAGGTCGCACGGCATACCGCCGCCGAGATTGACGAGCACCGACTTACGCGTGGCGCCATTGTCGCTCAGGAATTGCCACACACGGGCAACAGTATCGATATTTTTGTTGTCATCGCCTTGGGCGATGACAATGGTGCGGCACGCGTCGAAGTGCGGTATAGACTTCAGAATGTCGGCACAGGCGGCGAAAGAGCCTTCGTCGGCCAAGAGAAAAACTGCTTGTTGAGGGTACTGTGTTAAAAGATTTGAGAGGTCGGCGACAAGGTCGTCCGACGCGAAAACTCTGCACTGCTCAGCTATTTCTTGCATATTCACATATATGTTATTTGTCAGAGAAACCTGCGCCATCGATGCGGAACTCCTGCCGGTAGTCGAGATAGGTGGCGTAGAATTTTTTCAACTCTGTGTATTTCAGCCTAATCTTAGTAGGTCTCATAAGAAACCGCCTGACGGAGGAGTCGGCCATAGCGTGCAAGTCGACGACTTGCAAACCTTTGATTTTGAGGTAATAATCGAGCAACTCATCTTTTGTGTAATGGTTGTCGGTCAGTACTCCGAACTCCTGCAAAACCATGTCGCGCTGGCTGTCGCCATCGGGGAACAATAACTTACTGAGACGCAAAATAGATTTTTTGTACTCCGCGCTACGCATAACGACGCGCAGGAAAAAAATCATTAGCGCCAGCAAAATTACAATAATGGCGATTATTAAATACAACATACGTGGTTAATTTTGCAAAAAACATTGGATTTTACGTCGGCGCCGCATTTTTGTTGCAGGGAGGAAAGAGTAAAGTGTAGAGAGTAGAGAGGAAAGAGTAATGTGTAGAGAATAATGTGTAAAGTGTAAAGAGTAGAGACGTACGGTCGTCTATCGAGATAAAGTTCATTTTTCATTCTTCATTTTTAATTGTTTATGTATATCTTTGCGGTATTATGGAAAATACAGAAAACAAATCGGGCTGGCGTTGGGTGCCGTCGCTATATTTTGCCGAGGGGCTGCCTTACGTTATTATTATGACCGTTTCGGTCATAATGTACAAGAACTTGGAAATCTCGAATGCCGAGATAGCTTTTTACACCAGTTGGCTTTACCTGCCGTGGGTCATCAAGCCGCTGTGGAGCCCGTTTGTTGATTTGCTCCGCACCAAACGCTGGTGGATAATCAGCATGCAGACATTGCTCGGCGTAGGTTTTGCGGCCATAGCGTTTTTCATTCCGACATCGTTTTTCTTCCAGTCGACATTAGCCGTCTTTTGGCTGCTGGCGTTCAGCTCGGCCACGCACGACATAGCCGCCGACGGCTTTTACATGCTTGCGCAGGACGAAGCGCAGCAGTCGTTTTTCGTTGGCTGGCGCAACACGTTTTACCGTGTTGCGATGATTTTCGGACAAGGTTTGCTGGTCATGTGCGCCGGACTGTTCAAAGGTGTGTTCGGCACATGGCAAACAGCGTGGCTCGTCATATTCCTTATCGTCGGAGGTCTGACGTTGGCGCTGTCGGTATACCACCGCTTTGCGTTGCCGCGCGCCGCCGATGACACGTCGAAGTCGATGGCCCGCATAGGCGATTTGTTTGCCAGCTTCTTCCGCAAGCGTGGCATTGTCGTAACCCTTTTCTTCATACTTCTTTACCGATTGGGCGAAGCCCAATTGGCAAAGATAGCCTCGCCGTTTCTGCTCGACGATGTGTCGGTAGGCGGCTTGGGCATGAGTAACGAAGAGGTGGGACTTATCTACGGCACGATAGGCGTTGTGGCGCTGCTGTGTGGCGGCGTGCTGGGCGGCATGTTAGCCGCCCGCGACGGTCTGCGGCGATGGCTGTGGCCGATGGTTTTGGCCATGAACCTGCCCAACCTCGTCTATGTCTTTTTTGCCTTCGCCCAGCCCGACGATTTCTTAGTTGTCGCGTCGGGTGTGGCGGTGGAGCAATTCGGCTACGGCTTTGGTTTTACGGCATTTACGCTCTATCTGATATACTTCTCGCAAGGCGAATACAAGACGGCTCACTACGCCATCTGCACCGGTCTGATGGCCCTCGGCATGATGCTGCCCGGCATGGCCTCGGGCTACGTGCAGGAAGAACTGGGCTACGGAATGTTCTTCGTATATGTGCTATTATGCTGTATACCAGGTACTATCGTTGCTGCATTCTTAAAAATTGGAGATAAAGAGAAGAGCGACAAACAGTAGAAACAATTTTTTTTAATATAAATATCAAAAAAAACTGAATATGAAGAAGTTAGTATTTTGTGTGTTAAGTGTTTGCTTGCTCTTTGCATCGCAAGCAAACCAAGCCAGCGGCCAGACCGCCGTAAGGCCTAAGTGTCAGGTAGTTGACCTCACCAAAGCGGTAGAGGACAGAAACGTGATTGACCTGAACAGCGCCGACATTCCCAATCCCTTAGCCGAGTATATCGACGATGTGAAGATTATTCCGTTAGAGGTAACCGATGAGTCGCTTATACGATTTATTTACAGGGTTTTATCAATAGATGATAAGATAATAATTTACGATACGACACCCGAAGGCACACCGATAAAAGTATTCGACAAAAGCGGAAAGTATCTCTACTCAATACACAGGGGGAAAGGGCCACATGAGGTTGAATGGGCACCAGCAGTAGCCATCGACTACACCAACAAGCAATTGCTATTTGCTCATCCGCGCGGAATAATGTACACCACGCTCGATGGCAAGTTTATAAAGGAAGAAAAGATTAATTTTGATTTTAGGGAATTTGCAGTAATGGATGATAAACTGGTTTTCAGAACCGACTATAGCAAAAATGAAAAGTTGGGCAAGTATAGCGGAAAATCATTTTTTGTAACCGATAGGAAATACAAACCTATTTATTCGGCTGTACCATTTTACGAAAAAACTCGTTGGTCAACAGAAGCTTCAATTGTAAAAACGTCAGAAGGAGTAGCTTTTACTAAAGTATTCAACGACACCATATATTGTTACAACGGCAAAATCGTTTACCCGATGTACAATCTTATGTATTCTAAGAGTCTTTTGAAAGGGAAAAGCCCTGATACGGTCAGCGACTTGGAATATCAATTTAACATTTCCGACAGATTTTGCTACATGGGTTTCTTCCAGGAAGCCTCTAATACTCAGTTCTTTCGACTGACGAATATGAATTCTGACAAAGGTGTTCTGCTCATATGCGCATTCAGAGACAAAACGTCGGGGAAAGTGATATGGACGAAAGAGAACAGACCTGTTGGACCGAACTATGACAAAGTGAAGAACGTCAATTCGTTTGTATTTGGAGGCTATCCCAATGGTGTATGCGGCGATTACTTTGTGGCAACCCTCGAATATCATCTCAAACAGCAGCACCTCAAATGCCTCAAGCCATTCCTCAAGCCCGAAGACCTGAAAAAGGTGCAGAACATGACAGAAGAGGACAACCCGATGCTGATACTTTATAAATTCAAAAAGTTTTGACAATCAATGCAATAGCGTCATATTTTCAAAAATAATCGGCAAAACGTATTGCGTATAAATAAAATATCTATCTTTGCAGCGCAAAAATGATGGTCTCGTAGCTCAGCTGGATAGAGCAGCAGCCTTCTAAGCTGCGGGTCGTGGGTTCGAATCCCGCCGGGATCACAATAAGCACAGGGCATTCCGCTTTGCGGAATGCCTTTTTTTTGCTCTTTTATCTGACAAAACATGACATTTTGTCAGATAAATATGACAAGCAACTGACAAAAAGAGATGTTTTTCTGCCAAAATGGCAGAAAAACGAATTTGGCATATAAAATGAAGAATAATGGCCGTATTGCTTTTGCAATTGAACGAAGAATTAATAATTAAAACTTAAGAATATGTCAGAATTAAAAGGCAAAATCCTTGCAGGCAAGGTACTTGTGAAGCCGGCAGAGGCTGAAACAAAAACAGTTGGCGGAATCATCATTCCCGATTCGGCCAAAGAGAAACCGCTTAAAGGCACAGTAGTGCTGGTAGGCGCAGCTAAAAAAGACGAACCTGTCGAAGTGAAATGTGGCGACGCTGTTCTCTACGGGAAATACGCCGGTACTGAAATCAACATCGACGGCGAAGACTATCTGCTTATAAATCAGAGCGATATATTATATATCGCTTAATGTCTTATTGTTTAACATTTTAATAATAAAAAGTCATGGCAAAAAACATAAAATTCAACACAGAGGCACGTGAGCTTCTGAAACAGGGCGTAGACCAGTTGGCCGACGCAGTGAAAGTAACCCTCGGTCCGAAAGGCCGCAACGTGGTAATAGAGAAGAAATTCGGTGCACCGCACATCACAAAAGACGGCGTAACGGTGGCCAAAGAAGTGGAACTCTCTGACGCACAGGCAAATCTGGGCGCACAGATGGTGAAAGAAGTGGCATCGAAAACCGGCGACGACGCTGGCGATGGCACAACAACAGCTACCGTATTGGCTCAGTCGATTATCAACGTGGGTATCAAAAACGTTACCGCCGGCGCAAATCCGATGGATTTGAAACGCGGTATTGACAAAGCTGTGGCAAAGGTTGTTGAAAGCCTCAAACAACAGGCTCAGGAAATCGACAACGACAATAAGAAAATAGAGCAGGTGGCTACCATCTCGGCCAACAACGACGGCGAGATAGGCAAACTCATTGCCGCCGCTATGGAAAAAGTTGGGAAAGAGGGCGTTATAACTGTAGAAGAGGCCAAAGGCACCGACACAACGGTTGAAGTTGTTGAGGGTATGCAGTTCGACCGCGGCTATCTGTCGCCTTACTTCGTAACCGACACCGAGAAGATGGAGGCAAACCTCGAGTCGCCTTATATTCTTATCTTCGATAAGAAAATTTCGACACTGAAAGACATGCTGCCTATACTTGAGGCAACAGCACAAACAGGCCGTCCGTTGCTCATCATTGCCGAAGACGTTGACAGCGAAGCACTTGCAACATTGGTAGTAAACCGTCTGCGTGGTTCGTTGAAAGTGGCTGCCGTGAAAGCTCCTGGTTTCGGCGACCGCCGCAAAGAGATGCTTCAGGATATCGCCATTCTGACTGGCGGCGTGGTTATTTCGGAAGAGGTTGGTCTGAAACTCGAGCAAGCCACCATCGACATGCTTGGCACAGCCGAGAAAGTACAGATAACCAAGGAGAACACCACTATAGTAAACGGCAAGGGCGACAAAGCTCTTATTGCTGAGCGCGCTGCGCAAATCAAAGCGCAGATTGCAAATACGAAATCGGACTACGACCGTGAGAAGCTGCAGGAGCGTCTGGCAAAACTGTCGGGCGGTGTGGCAGTGCTCTACGTTGGCGCCGCTACCGAGGTAGAGATGAAAGAGAAGAAAGACCGCGTCGACGATGCGCTGTGCGCTACGCGCGCAGCTGTTGAGGAAGGTATCGTTCCGGGCGGCGGCGTGGCTTACATAAGAGCTACCGAAGCGCTCGAAGGATTCAAAGGCGACAACGAAGACGAAACCACTGGTATAGAGATAGTTCGCCGCGCAATAGAAGAGCCAATGCGTCAGATATGCTTCAACGCAGGCCTCGAAGGTGCTGTCATTGTCAACAAAGTGAAAGAGGGCAAAGGCGACTTCGGCTACAACGCACGTACCGACAAGTTTGAGAACCTCTTCACAAGCGGCGTTATCGACCCGACTAAGGTGGCTCGTGTAGCTCTGGAGAATGCAGCTTCGATAGCCGGCATGCTTCTGACCACAGAGTGCATCATTGCTGAAGAGAAAGAGGACAAACCGGCCGCTCCGGCAATGCCTCAAGGCATGGGCGGAATGGGCGGCATGATGTAATAATCAGAAACTCAGTTGCTTAAATACTAAAAAACGCTCCTCGGATAAGGAGCGTTTTTTATTTCGATATTGCAAACCGAAACCGATTTATTGCTATCTTTGCGACCTAAAAAAGCAAAAAATAAAACAACGATATATGGAATACAATTTCAAGGAAATCGAATCGCGCTGGAAACAGTATTGGATTGACAATAAGGTTTATAAGGTAGAGGTAGACAAGAGCCGTCCGAAGTTCTACGTGCTCGACATGTTCCCGTACCCTTCGGGTGCGGGACTTCACGTAGGTCACCCGCTCGGATACATAGCATCTGACATCTACAGCCGCTTCAAACGCCTCAACGGTTTCAACGTGCTGCACCCGATGGGCTACGACGCTTACGGTCTGCCCGCCGAGCAATATGCAATACAGACGGGTCAGCATCCTGCTGTTACGACCGAGAAAAACATCAACCGCTACCGCGAGCAGCTCGACAAGATTGGCTTCTGCTTCGACTGGGACCGCGAGGTACGCACATGCGACCCGAAATACTACAAATGGACTCAGTGGGCGTTCATCAAAATGTTTGGTCATTACTACGACAACAAACTGAAAAAAGCTCAGCCGATAGCGAACCTTGAAAAACACTTTGCAGAGCAAGGCACAAAAGGCCTCGATGCTGCTTGCAGCGAGGAGCTTACGTTCACGGCAGCCGAGTGGAACGCCAAAAACGACAAAGAGAAACAAGAGATACTGATGAACTATCGCATTGCATATCTGGGCAATACGATGGTCAACTGGTGTCCGAAACTGGGCACGGTGCTCGCCAACGACGAAGTTGTCGATGGCGTGTCGGTGCGCGGCGGATATCCTGTGGTACAGAAAGTTATGCGTCAGTGGTGCCTGCGCGTATCGGCATACGCGCAGCGGCTGCTCGACGGCCTCGACTCGCTTGACTGGACCGACTCGATCAAAGAGACACAGCGCAACTGGATAGGCCGCTCCGAAGGAGCGGAAATGCAGTTCGGAATAAAAGGCACCGATGAGAAATTCACAATTTTCACCACGCGTGCCGACACCGTTTTCGGCGTAACATTCATGGTGCTTGCGCCCGAAAGCGAATACGTGGACAAACTGACAACTGCCGACCAGCGTCAGGCTGTGACGGAATATGTGGAATCGACAAAGAAACGCACTGAACGCGAGCGCATTGCCGACCGCAAAGTAACGGGTGTGTTCACCGGCGCTTACGCCGTGAACCCACTGACAGGCAAAGACATTCCCATCTGGGTATCAGACTATGTATTAGCCGGTTACGGCACAGGCGCCATTATGGCTGTGCCTGCACACGATAGTCGAGACTACGCTTTCGCAAAGCATTTCAACCTGCCTATCATTCCGCTTATCGAAGGTTGCGACGTGAGCAACGAGAGCTACGACGCCAAAGAGGGCAAAGTGATCAACTCGTGCGGCAACGGCCTCGACCTCAACGGATTGGACGTGAAAGACGCCATTGCGAAAGCAAAGAAATACATCAGCGAGACAGGCATTGGCCGTGTTAAAGTGAACTACCGTCTGCGCGACGCCATCTTCTCTCGCCAGCGCTACTGGGGCGAGCCGTTCCCCGTGTATTACAAAGACGGCATGCCGCAGATGCTTGGCGAAGACAAGCTTCCGCTCGAATTGCCCGAGATCGACAAATTTCTGCCGACCGAGAGCGGCGAGCCGCCGCTCGGCCGCGCAAAGAACTGGGTTACTGCCGACGGTTATCCGCTGGAACTCAACACCATGCCTGGTTTTGCCGGTTCGAGCGCATATTACCTGCGCTACATGGACCCGCACAACGACAACGCGCTCGTATCGACCGAAGCCAACCACTATTGGAAAAACGTCGACCTCTATGTAGGTGGTACAGAGCACGCTACGGGTCACTTGATATACTCGCGTTTCTGGAACAAATTCCTCTTCGACCTCGGCGTATCGTCGACCGAAGAGCCGTTCCAAAAGCTCATCAACCAAGGCATGATACAGGGACGAAGCAACTTCGTTTACCGCATAAAAGATACGAACAAGTTCGTATCTCTCGGATTGAAAGACAAATACGACGTTACACCAATACACGTCGATGTGAACATCGTGTCGAACGATATTCTTGACTTAGAGGCGTTTAAGGCATGGCGTCCGGAATTTGCGACAGCCGAATTCGAACTCGAAGACGGCAAATACGTTTGCGGCTGGGCCATCGAAAAGATGTCGAAGTCGATGTTCAACGTTGTCAACCCCGACATGATTGTGGACAAGTACGGCGCCGACACGCTGCGCATGTACGAGATGTTCCTCGGCCCGATAGAGCTGTCGAAGCCGTGGGACACCAACGGCATCGACGGTTGCCACAAGTTCCTGCGCAAAGTATGGCGTCTCTTCAACGGCGGCGCCGACGGTGCATTCAACGTCAGCGACGACAAAGCCAACGCAAAGGAACTCAAGGCTTTGCACACGACAATCAAAAAGATAACCGCCGATATTGAACGATTCTCGTTCAACACCTGCGTGAGCCAGTTTATGATACTGCTCAACGAGCTGACCGACCTCAAATGCAACAAGCGCGAGATACTCGAGCCGCTTGTAGTGCTGCTCACGCCGTTCGCACCACACATTGCCGAGGAGCTCTGGCACCAGCTGGGCCATCAGACTTCGGTATGCGACGCGCAATGGCCTGCCCTCGACGAGAATCATCTGGTAGAGAACTCGTTCAACTACCCTATCTCGTTCAACGGCAAGACGCGTTTCATGCTCGAGCTGCCGCTCGGCATGGACAAAGCCGAAATAGAAAAAACCGTGTTGGCAAACGAAAATACCCAGAAATACATTGAAGGTAAGACAATTAAGAAAGTCATTGTAGTGCCGGGCAAGATTGTCAACGTGGCTCTCGGATAATTTTTCCACGAAGTGAAAAATATCAGACAAAGAACAATTTTTTGATATACATTTGCACCGAAGTTTATTAAAACAAAACTATGGACGAACATACGAGAAACGAGTACGTCAGCAAGTTTCAGTCGGAAATGCTTGAGATAGTCAGCAACGCCGTGAAACGCGTGAACAACTTCAGCTCAGCTTCGACTTTTGTGAGCGATGTCGATGCCATGCAGGCAGACATGGACAAGCAGATTGACGAACTGACGAAACGTTATACTGCCATTCCTGGACTGGAAGATGCAATGAAAGATTCGAACATTATGGATCAGATGGAATTGCACCTTGCGCCAGCCATGCAGGCGCTTTCGGAAGCTCTGAATGAAAAAACCAAAGAACTTGTCGGCGGCGATGATTAGCAACTCAAAACCTTTAAAATCAAATATTTATGAAAACATTTTTATTTCTAATTGCTAGTGCCGCACTTCTGACCGCATGCGGTCAGAAAGCGCAAAACGCTGAAGGCGAAAAGGCTGCAGAGCCGGCAGCAGAACAAACTCAATGCACGACTAAGGCGCTCGCCGACGGCGAGCAAATAGTAGTGCCTGTTGACGACTTCTTTAAAATGCTCGATGAATATCGAGCTAAAGGAACTTCGAAGAATGGTTCTATAGACATTGTGAACGATGCTGACGCCAACCGTATCGAAGTAAGTTTCGTTGAGCTCATCCGCGACCCTGACGATGAATCGATGGCTACCGAAGCTGATCCGGTAACACTCTACCTGACCAAACAGACACGTTACTTCATCTGTGGCGAAGACTTGCCATTTGGCAACGTGGAAGTAAACTTCAACGGCGCTAAAGAACACATGAGAAGTGTTTCGATAATCGTCAACGATGCCAACGAAATAATTATGCTTAACGAAGATTTGGCAGGCTGAAAAATGCAAAATAACAATATAGGCGGTGCGGTCAGTAAATGACCGCACCGCCTTTTTTTTTCCGCGGCATTTTGGCAAAAGGCCAAAAAACTTATTATCTTTGCATTTACAATAAAGATAAAAAGCGACAAATGAACATATTAGTAACAGGCGCCAACGGTCAGCTCGGCAACGAGATGCGGCTCTTGGCACCAACGACGAACGACAAATACATATTTACCGATGTCGGCGAATTGGATATTACCGACATCGACGCCGTGTGCAAAATGGTTGAAAATGAGAAAGTTGACGTAGTAGTCAACTGCGCGGCATACACCAATGTTGAAAAAGCTGAAGACGACGAGCGCACAGCATTTCTTCTCAACAGCGAAGCTGTTGAGAATCTGGCCGTTGCGTGCAAACTCAACGACGCGTTTCTCGTTCACGTATCGACCGACTATGTGTTCGACGGCAAGGCCTGCCAGCCTTACACCGAAGACGCGCCCACAGCGCCTACTGGCGCGTACGGGCGCACAAAACTCGCTGGCGAACAGGCAGTTATCGACTCGGGCTGCAAATATGTGATAGTTCGCACGGCATGGCTCTACTCTGAGTTTGGCAAGAATTTTGTGAAGACAATGCTCAAACTGACAGCCGAGAAAGACGAGCTCAAAGTAGTGTTCGACCAAGTAGGGTCGCCTACATATGCAGGCGACCTCGCTGCGGCGATAATCAAGATTATCGCCAGCAACGCAGCCGACAAGCAAGGCATCTACCACTTTACCGACGAGGGCGTCTGCTCGTGGTACGACTTCACCGTGGCCATAGCACGCAACGCAGGCCACACTAAGTGCAGCATTGCACCGTGCCATAGCGACGAATTCCCTACCAAGGTGGCCCGCCCGCATTTCTCGGTGCTCGACAAAACGAAGATTAAAACAACATTCGGCATCACTATTCCACACTGGACCGACAGTCTGGCACGGTGCATGTCGAAAATGAAAAACGAATAATAAAGCATTCATTATGAACATATTAATAACAGGCGGCGCAGGATTTATCGGAAGCCATGTTGTACGACTTTTCGTCAACAAATATCCTGAATATCATATAGTAAACCTCGACAAGCTGACCTATGCGGGCAATTTGGCAAACTTGAAAGATATAGAGGACAAGCCGAACTACACGTTCGTGAAAGCCGACATCTGCGATTTCGAGCGAATGCTCGAAATCTTCAAGCAATACAGCATCGACGGTGTGATACACCTTGCCGCCGAGAGCCATGTGGACCGAAGCATCAAAGACCCGTTCACATTCGCACGAACCAATGTAATGGGCACATTGTCGCTTTTGCAAGCTGCAAAAGCGACATGGGACGAATTGCCCGAACGCTACGAAGGCAAACGCTTCTACCACATCTCGACCGACGAGGTCTATGGCGCCCTCGAACTCACTGACCCACAGGGTATTGAGTCGCCATTTGCCACCAAAGCGTCATCGGCACTGCACCACCACGCTTACGGGCGCGAGTATTTCCTCGAAACAACGAAATACAATCCGCACTCGCCTTACTCGGCCTCAAAAGCCTCGTCGGACCACTTCGTACGCGCCTTCCACGACACATACGGACTGCCGACAATTGTAACAAACTGCTCTAACAATTACGGGCCATACCAGTTCCCCGAGAAACTTATTCCGCTATTTATCAACAACATACGCCACGGCAAACCACTGCCGGTTTACGGCAAAGGCGAGAACGTGCGCGACTGGCTCTACGTAGTCGACCACGCCCGCGCCATCGACCTCATTTTCCACAAAGGCAAGATAGCCGAGACGTACAACATAGGCGGATTCAACGAGTGGAAAAACATTGACCTTATACGCGTGATAATCAAGACAGTAGACCGTCTGCTCGGCAACGCCGAGGGCACAAGCGACCATCTGATAACATACGTTACCGACCGCGCCGGGCACGACCTGCGCTACGCCATCGACTCGTCGAAGCTCAAAAACGAACTCGGATGGGAACCGAGTTTGCAATTCGAAGAAGGCATCGAAAAGACAGTTCGCTGGTATTTGGACAATCAGGAATGGATGGACAACATCACCTCGGGCGACTACGAGAAGTACTACGAAGAGATGTACAGCGGACGATGAACGATTAAAACATATCACAGAGAACGCTGAGGGAACGGTGATAATTACGAATTCCGAATTACGAAACGAAGTTCGGCGTAGCCAATTCCGAAAAGTTACAGACATTACAATAATGAAGTAAAATGAGTATAGATGTATTAAAAGAAACTATTCGCAAAGTTAATATGCAGAATAGTGTCAGCCCAACAATATTTGGACATTTAAGAAACTCTATAAATGATAATATAGTTATTTATGATTCAGATAATGAATCTATAGACACTATAATTGTATATTACAAAGAAGGCGTTTTAGTTCGCATGAGTTTTGCTGGAGCAAAATTACAAATCGATATAACCGAATTGATAGTATATCTTGGGAATTACTATCAGACATATAATTATAGAGATAATTATACACAATTTAGTTTTTATTCCAATAAAATTGGGAACACTATTAAAAGATTGTTGTTTAAAAGAGATAATAAAATAGAGTATGATAGGATTTCAAATAATTATACAGAAGAAACTCCATCGGGTCAAACAATTAAAATAGCTCCTGAAAAAATGAACTTTAACAATTTTATTTTAGAGTTTGCATTGTAGGCAAAATCCTGGTCGACCGAATTCGAAGAAAATGCATTTCAAAGGCAACTGGAGAGGAATAAAGATGTATAATTGAGACATAAAAGAGTTAGTTTTGGTATTGCAAATACCAATATCCAATTGATTCGGATTACAAATCCGACTAAACGAGGCAATAACGGCATAAAAATATAAAACAATATAACAATGGATTTTAGTACAAAATCAGATACATATATTGCCGCCCAGGCAGTACAAAAGGATTCGCCAGAAATCCTTATCGAAGGGTTGCGATCTTTATTTGAGTCGAATGCAAAATATGATTATAGAGACTTAATAACAGGGTTAAGCATATACTATGATGCTGCAAAAAGAATAGGCTTGGATGCTGACAACTTCTTTTTAGAATTTGGGGAAAACAATAAAGACTATTCAGAGATGATGACCGAGTTTGTCGCTCGCCCTGAAGAACTTAAGGCACTAAAAGCCTTTGGCTATAAAGTATCCGACACTGAACCGTTTAAATATGAGTATGATTGATGAGGACTGGGATAAACGATGAAATAGTATATTAACGTAATTTACAATGAATAAAGTTGTTAGATTCTTTATAGTTGCGATAATAATATCAGTGTCTTTCCTACTATCCATACTGATAATCAAACAGGAACAAGATGAATATCTTTATTCTTTTTGGTTGTTAGCCATTGCAATTCAACACATTATAATACTAGTATTATCTGAGATAAAGCATTCGTCAGTACGAAGGATGATAAAAATTACGATATTTTTTAGCGACTTAATAGTATTCTTCTGTATTTGTGGATTTTTTTTGTTGACATATGCATTACCAGGTGACAATGGAATAGAAAAACTGCTTAATAATCTTTCATTTGCTGATGATTTATTGCCATTATTCAAAATGAAGATTTTGCTTCCGCTTATTGTAAAAAACACAATTATATGCTTGTTCTTTGAATATATTCTCAAAAAGGTTGATATATTTATATCAAAAATATTTGAAAGTAAAGAATACAAATGAAAATGATAGAAATTGCTATAGAAAAAGGAGAGTTGCATCTTTTCCTTATGGGAGAAGGCGGTTATAAGTGTCATGGAAGAAGTGATTATCCTGAGCCAACCGATTATTTAGCTTGTTGGGAAAAAGAAATAATACCATATTTCAATGAAAATAATTCAATAGAATCAGTTTTGAGATTATATAATTCCATAATTATGCTTTTTGATTATGCAAATGATATAAATCTTGGATTATATTCTATTTCAAGGCACATATTTTTGTGTTATTATTTTGAAAAGGAAGAAAAAATTCAATTTCATTTAGATTGGAAAACTATCGCCGAAAAGCTGAAACTTGCTGTAGAGATTAATAAAGAACGCCTTATTGCAGATATACGTTGGGCAGGTGTAGATTGGAATAGCAGTCAGGGATTATATGAGCCGATTTGTCGAGTGCTTACTAGATTATTACCAAAAGAATAAAGTTTGTTTTGCGCCGCCGAACGAAGCAAATTCTTAGCGAGGCGGGCCCGCGGCGAGTTCTTTTGCAACTTTTCTCACGGCGAGAAAAGTTCTTTTTTTGAAAAAAAATCAACCACAGAACACACGCGAAAACACGCATTCATTTTTGCGCTTTAAGCGCAAAAAAATGTTGTAATAATAATTTATTTGTATATTTGGGCACAGATTATGTATGAAATGCGATAAAACTTTTCAACTATGAGAAAAATACATTCAATTTTACTTTTGATATGTGTCGGTATTCTTGCGCCCTTGTGCGGAGCGGCACAACGGACACAGCGCACACTACCCTTCGACAACACAACAGGCTGGCGTTCGGGCGATTACAATACGACATACAGGCGTCAGACATTAGATTTCTCGCGGCAAATAACCCAAGCCGGCAACTATTCCATCACGTTTACCTATACGGGCGGCATGCATCTGCTTGCCGCGCGTAATGCCGTAGTGGAGGTCGACGGACGGCAGGTGGCGTCGTTCCCGAAGGAAGTCAGTGCCGGCCTGCGGCCAAAGTCGTGGACATATACGTTCAACGTGCAGTCGAAGCCGCGTAAAGTACAACTCAAATTAGATTTGCGCACCGACGGAGGCAACGACTCTAACGGCACCATAACCGTTACGCGCAACGGCAGCGCGAACCGCGATGCCGCTAAGCTCGACGGCGATTACAACTACTTCGCGCCAAGCTCATCGAGAACGACAAGCACATCGAGCACGACGTCGACATCGAAATCGAATTACACAACAACAACTACCACCACAACATACACTACCACAACGTATTCGGGTGGCACACCGACCACAGAGACCGTTACGCGAATAACCAACGTGACGTCGCCATTCAACAACGTGGTAGCGAAGTGGAAATCAGGCGAATACAGCACTACATACCAGCGCAAGACATTCGACTTCACGGAGAACATAAACCAGTCGGGCAACTACTCAATAAAGTTCGAATATACAGGCGGTTCAAACATGCTGGCATGCCGTTATGCAGCTATTGAAGTGAACGGCAAACAGATAGCAGAGTTTTCGAAAGAGGTGAGTGCTGGGTTTAATCCACGCTCGTGGACATACAACTTCAATGTCGATTCGAAGCCACGGTCGGTGAGACTCATTGCCGACTTGCGTACCGACGGCGGCACCAACTCGAGTGGCAACATATCTGTCGTGCGCAATGGCAGCGCGACCAGCGCTGCCGCTACATTAGACGGTGGTTGGAACAACTTGGCAAGCAGTTCGTCGAGCAACCGGTCGAGCGGTTCGTCGTGGTCGGGTGCCGCACAGCAGACCAGCAAAACGAAATGGGAGAAGAAATCGGCACCCATACAAATTCCGAGCGAACTGATTACGTACAACAAAAACTCATCGCTTGTGCGAAGCGCACAGCGCAAAGAAGTTGTCAGATTCAAAGACCAACCCAAAGTGGTAGAATACACCACAGGCGACATCACACGCCCCGAAAAATATATCAACTATGTACCATACCCGGTAAACGAAGAAGCCAAACGCGAGAACAAGGCCGCCACACGCAACGACCGGGTTGAGAACGGCACGCTCTACGTAGCCGACGGCACAACAACAATTTACAAAAACGCGTACAACGGACGTACCGACATTTACAGAATAGAACTGCCCGAGACTGTAAAAACGATAGGCGACTACGCATTTGCCAACATGCCAAATCTTACCACCGTGAAAGGTACGAAATATAAGATAAAATATATAGGTGACCACGCCTTCGACCAAGATATGAACCTGACATCGATTCCGCCGATGTGGGACATGGAATACTTGGGACGATGCTCGTTCCGCGAGACGGGACTAAAAGACGCCAATAACATTCAAGCGTACTTTGTAGGCGATTCGGCCTTCCTGGGGTCGGCCGTCAAATCGGCCGGTTGGGTGTCGATAAAGGCCATAGGCGACTATGCGTTCAAAGATTGTAAAGACCTGACCGAATGGGATTTTTTCGACGGCGAAGGATATGGCAGTTGTTTGGAATATGTGGGTCATGGCGCATTCTTAGGCACAGGAATAACCAAAGTCAATTTGCAAGAAGGTACTATGGTAGGCATGCAAGCCTTTGAGCCCAACACCGAAATAACATGGAATCTCAACTTAGCCAAATGCGAAGAGAAAGTCCGGCCGGTTTACAAACTCGACACCTACTACGAAGTAATGCCAGAGATAAACAACTTCACGGTACTCATGCCCGACGACTACGACCCCGCGACCGACGTAGACATGCCTGTTATTATGTTTTTGCATGGCCGCAGCATGAGTATTGGCGAGCCAGACGCGTATGCTTATGGTCCAATACCATCGATGAGTCGCGGACACAAAATATTTGAGAACTCAAGAACTATTTTAGTGACGCCCAACGCCATATCGAAAGAAGGCTGGTCGGCAGTAAAACTACACAAGCTATACGAATTTCTGAAGGCGCACTACGCCTTCGACCATAACCGTTTCTATGTAGTCGGATTGAGTATGGGTGGCTGGGGAACACTCAACTACGTAACCCGCTACCCCGAAGAGGTAGCGGCCTGTGTGGCCTTCTGCGGTGGCTGCGACACGCAGAAGCCATGCGGTCTCAACCAAGTGCCGACATGGATAGTACACGCCAAAGACGACGATGTAACATCGGTTACAAACTCCGACCGCGTTGTGAATGCCATGAAGCAGTGCGGCAGTACCGACTTGCTGAAATACAGCCGATTAGAACAAGGCGGACATAGTTTGATTTACTATTTCGACTATAGCAACCTCTACGAATGGCTCTTGTCGCACAATCGTAAGAACCGCAAATTCAACCATAGCATCGATTTTGTAGCCGACCCACACGCACCTATCGATGAAGATGCATATTGGTTAGGTGTTAGTTATTATAATATTGAAGAAAATGAAATAACACTGGAAAAATTAGCACAAGTAAAACAACGCACGCCGAATGCGCAGGGAAGCCCCGTTCCGCAGAAGGTGAAACCCGAAGAGCCGCAGATAATAGTGGAGCCCATAACCCGCATCCCTACAGGACGCGCCGCCACTACTCCTGCATATAACATAACACAGCCGGCAGCAGCTGCCACCGACAACGCGCCGGCACAGCAAAACACTGATACAAAGACAACTAAAAAGAAGAAGAGAAAAAGATAAACAGCCATGAAGCAACAAATAATTCTCGCATTAGCTTTCACGCTTGCTTTCACTTCGTGTCAGAAAAAAGCTACAATTGACCCGAACAACGAAGCGGAGATTACTCATATTGATTTTACCGGTGCGAAAGAAGCAGATGACGTTTCGATTTTCTACGATTACATTGAAGATGTGAAACTTATAAAGTTAGAGACCAACGAAAACTGTTTTATACAATACATCAGCAGTGTGATTATTACCGATGACAGAATATTTGTTTTAGACGAGTCATATACGAATAATCAGATAATGGTTTTCGACAAAGAAGGCAAATGGATAGCTACTTCAAGGCGTGGCAACGGACCCGGTGAAATAGTGCATGCATTCGATATTACATACGACAAGCAAAAAGATAGATTGGTAGTGAGTCAGCCGTGTTGGCTTACATATTTTGATAAAGACTTGCACTACATAAAAAATTACGAGCCTAAATATGAATTTCAATGTATTGTGTTTAACAATGACGAGATATTGCTTAAAGCCGACGACGATGAGCTAAACGAATTTTTAAATGAAAATGCAGGCAACTCTTTCATAGTTACCGACACTGCATTTAACTTTAAATATGCCGCTTTGCCCATCTATAGACCAATGACTACATTGTCTCACCCCCTTAAAGTATTGAATAATGCCGTTGATATAGTTGCCGATAAATGCGACACTGTATATAGATATGCCGATAATAAAGTCTCACCCAAATTTGTTTTTGATTACAACGACAAGGTATCTACCGAATTAGAAGGATATTGTTTCGCAAAAATGAATGAGACTAGTGACATATTATTAGCTAATATAAATAATGGATATAAAAATAAGATGCTGTACGGATTATACAATAAAAAAAGCGGGAATTGTGTCAGTTGCATTGTCAGCTTCGAATACATATCAAATAATTTTCCTATTTTTACTTTTGTTATTTTTCCTTACACATATAATGATTATTTCATTACGTCAACCATGTCTGATTTTTTACAACAACAGAAGAAAGAGCTGATGCCTTTCCTATCGGAAGAGGACAAAGCAATGCTTAGAGATATGACCGAGGACGACAACCCAATGATTGTACTGTTTAAATATAAGGATTTCTAAAGCGATGAAAACCAGATTTTTATGGGTATCGACATTACTCACCGAAACGAAACTTTATGCAGAAAAAAAAAAAATGAATATTATTGTTTGGTTTGTAAAAAATAATTACATTTGCCCCGAAACGTTTTAAAACGTTTTGGTAATAAAAAATAGTGCGGAAAGCTGGCGAAACAAATTGGAACCAGTTAAACCAGCTTTCCAATTGTAGAACATTTAAAAATAAATGCCTATGAGATAGTTTACGATGCAGATTTATTAGTGTTCGCCACCAACGGAGGCGAACATTGCCCTGAGAAGCGTTGCGGGGGTGTCGGACGCAACTTTAATTACCTGTAATTCATTTTGTTATAGGTATAAAAACAGCTTATTATAATAATTTTTAAAAAAGACTAAAAATGAACATTTTAAAAACAATGGCATACACGGCTGTTGCCGCTGTTGCCGCATACAACATGTATCTTGCTACTGATATTATACAAGCAAAAAATGATTTGACGTTTGAGAATATTGCTTTCGCTGACAATTCCCCTGAACAAACGGGAGGAGAGAGTTACAATGGTGTTTGGACAAGAGTCGGATCGTATAGCCAAATGATTAACTATTATGGAACCCTAGTTACTGGATATATAAGGGTCTACTACAAATGCCAAGCTATTATTCCATCTTCTACTTTTAAAGGAGAATGCGTTCCTGGTACAGAAAAAACCATAGAAGATGGTTCGCCTCTTTGGTAATTTGCCTATTTAAACGAAAAGATAACTCAATAAATGAGTTCTCTTTTCGTTTGTTCTCTACGACGACAATATATACTTCTAATTAATTTAATATGAATAAGTTATTCTTGGTATTTTTGCTTTCTTTTCTTATTTTCGGTTGTAAAGAAAACAAACATAATGAGCATTATGTTATTATTGATCTAAATAATGTCCTCTCAAGCGAGAACTCAAATGATCAATTAGCTATTGAAGAGGTAAAAATGATACCATTAGAAACGACAGATGAATCTTTAATTAGCTTTATAACAAAAATAGACATTTGCGATAAATACTTATATATCTGCGACTTATACCAAGGCAGCAGTTTGGCTATTTTTGATATCAATGGGAAATTCGTCAAACGGCTTCCAAAAGGAAATGGGCAAGGAGAAATATACAATTTAGGATGTTTTGCTTACGATAAATATCGCGATTTACTTTTAATTTATCAGTATGGGAGTATAAGTACGTTCTCCGCAAATGGTAAATATATCAACAGCTTCGAATTTCCTAATTATGTTACAGATTTTATTGCTCTTCCTGATGGGTATTTGTTTGTCCAATCGGAACTACATAATAAAGACCAAGAGTTTTCCATTTTAAGAACGGATATTGCTTTTAACATCATAGAGACAATAGGGATAGAAGCTCCATTTAGTTTTGGGATGGTTAACCACCTTTCATATAGTGAAAATGATGGTATAACAATTCCACACCCTTTCGACAATAATATATATATTTATAATGGAGATGGCGTCAGCGTTAAAGAACGACTTAATTTTTCTGATTATCAGTTAGATATATCTACCATAGATGGTGGTTATTTGTCTTTAGATGAAACGCTAGCAAAGACTAACAAACTAGTCTTTGGGGGCATTCTGTATGAAACAAACAACTATGAATATATACAGTTAGAAGGCAATATGATTGTTAAGCCTTTGCTTATTAACAAATACTCAAAAAAGTGTTATCCTGGCTTGTTACAACAATTACCTATCAACATAACTCTAAATGCGTTAAATAATTATTTTGTAGGATACGTTGCTTCTGATATGGTGGCGTTTAGGACACAAGAAGAAGAAGACGCGTATTATGATAAACTGACAGCACTATCGACAGAACAGATTTCTCTATTACGCAGTTCATCTCCAGATGACAACCCAATTATTATACTTTATAGCATAAAAAATACTTATAATTAAGGTGTATGAAAACCATATTGCTTTTTCTGATAATCACTAGCTTTTGTACTACAGAAGCAAAAACGCAAACATCTGATAATAATATAGAGCTCAAAAACCAACCTGAGGGTGCTATAAATGGTATTTTTAGCATTTCGCCGACGAAGAAAGTATATTTTTCGAAAGGTAATTTGCAATTCTGCCGCAATAAAGGCTCACATATGACTGCCGACAACAAACTGCTTAAAGGTACATGGCGTTTTGCAGAAAACCAGTATGACTATATTGGCATAATAAACGACATTTCGCGACGTGAGATTTTTGAAATTGTAGAAAACGATTACTATAAAGAGATTTACAATAAAGAAGGTTACTTCGATAGTTTTGGCTGGGCTACAAGCGGTTACGACAACACAAAAAACGATAAGCAAGCTATCCATTTTCATCCTTGGTCTCCCTGTTTTTTTGTAAAAAAAATCAAAACACGAAACATTGAATACGAAGACACTACAACCGTTGTATATAATAGAATTTACAACAACGACGGATTCGGCCCCACACCAAGAGAAAAAGTGAATAATAACCTAACATACAACAATCGTTACTATGATTGGGGCGTATACAACGCTATTAGCAATGGTGGAGATAAGCCAGGACTATGGCGTACACTAACCGCTGATGAGTTCCTTTATCTAACATGGCAACGACCTAACGCTCAAGAACTCATAACCATCGGGATTGTAAATGGACAATTCGGCCTTATTCTAATGCCAGACAATTGGGTAAGACACGACAGCATAAAAATAGTTCCATTTGCCGACGTCAAGTATAACAAAATTAGTTTTTCTGACAGCTTTGACACGATTGACAAATTCGAGATTTACGATTTTTCTGAAATAAAAGACGTTTTTTCAGGCGAGAATGTATATTCAAAAGAGCAATGGACCGAACTTGAGAGTCTTGGGTGTGTGTTTTTACCAGGGAATGGAAGTTACTGGACTTCAACTTCGTACGATAATGGTTTCGCTTTAACAAGTTATTGGTTCTATTGTATGAGTGTTAAGCGATCAAAAATAAAAACTGATAACTATACACTCATGTACAACACACTAGGTTCTCAGCAAAAAACAACAAAAACAAGTGTACGATTAGTATTTGATTATAAATGAATTTATTAAAGAGATACGGATTCATATTGGCCTTGTTTATCCTTAATTGTTATTTTCTTTTTGTAACTAAAAAGCTTAAACAGGAAATCGAAATAAAAAACGATTCTATTATCGAATTATGTACTGAGATTTCAGCATTGCAGCCACAATTTAATGCTGGATTGATAAATGTTGGAAAGTCAATAGAAGCGAGTACAGAGATACAAGACACTAATGGTAACAGACTGAAATTAAAAGAATTATTTGTCAATAAAAAAACAAAAATGTTGATGTTTTGTCGTATCTCAGAAAGATATTGCCACGAATGTTGTGAGCTTACTGTTAAAAAGCTGCTACAATCAGAACAAAACTTCGACATAGAGAAACTCATTTTTCTGATAGATAGTTCGCAACGTGCTATTAAATTACAAGTTAAAGATTTCAACCTGTACGATTATGAAGTATATAATTGTCAGTTTCTAAATATTCCTGCCGAAAATGTTATGTTTCCATATTATATGATAGTAGATGATTCTTTGACTGTCAGAAGTATATATATGCCTAACAAAGCAGCATTCAATCTGCCAATCGACTCTATAAATCTTAATTTGATGTACAAGACATTAATAGGACAATAAGAAACAGAGTCTTTTAAGCTTTGCGAAATCTAGCTTTCAGAAAATTTTCACAAAAAACTTCGCTCACCTATTGCACAAACCGAATAAAGGCATTACCTTTGCAGTCGCAAAACGGAAGAGATTCCCGATGCCGAGATAGCTCAGCTGGTTAGAGCGCATGATTCATAATCATGAGGTCCCCGGTTCAATCCCGGGTCTCGGTACAAAAAGTTGCTAATCAGTTGATTAGCAACTTTTTTTGTGGTAAAATCACATACTGAAACCGACGGAGTTGTTATTTTTTGTTTCAGAGAAAAACGCGAAATCGGTTTTCGTATACAAAAAACACAGTTTTGTATATAATAAAAAAGGCGTAAGCCTAACAGAAATACTTTTGTCGTGAAATAAAAAACAGAGAGTATAATTAAATGGAAAGGAAAAAACCGCAAACCAAATTATTTAAAACGATGGACGCAACAAAGAGAGTTATTCTAAGAATTGCATTATTGCTGGCGTTGGTGCTGACGAATGAGATAGCGTCGGCCACAAACACAAACACGAACACAAACGCAGCGTCGGGCAATATTCTGAAGGGCAACGTGATAGACGCCGAGACGGGCGAACCGCTCATTGGCGCGACAGTTGTCGATCAAACAACAAAACAGGGCACAGTGACCGACATCAACGGCGATTTCGCCGTTACGGTGCCGTCGGGTGTGCGCACGCTGGTCATTTCGTATCTCGGATACGAAACTCAGGAATTCATCTACGCGCTCAGGGGCGAGAACGACCGCAACGTGGAGATACAGCTTCACCCCATCGCCGAGAACCTGCACGAAGTGCTGGTTTCGACGACGCGCAAAGGCGCCAACCTGATGTCGAACGAGATGGGCATGCAGAAACTTGAGAGCAAGACCATAAAGGCGATACCGGTGCTTATGGGCGAGACCGACGTGATAAAGGTCATACAGCTGATGCCGGGCGTACAGCCCGCCAGCGAAGGCAGCACGGGCTACAGCGTGCGCGGTGGCAACCCCGACCAGAACCTTGTTCTGCTCGACGGTGCCACTATCTACAATGCCGGCCACATACTCGGTTTCTTCTCGGTGTTCAACAACGACGCCGTCAACGATGTGAAGCTCTACAAAGGCGACATGCCGGCCAGCATGGGCGGCCGCCTGGCTTCGGTGCTCGACGTTGAGATGCGCTGCGGTGACAACCGCAAGTTCCACGGCGAAGGCGGCATAGGCCTCATCTCGTCGCGCTTGACGCTCGAAGGCCCGATACACAAAGGCACCACCTCGTTCTTAGTGAGCGGCCGACGCACATACTTCGACCTTTTCTTGCCCCTGTCGGGGCAAGAGTCGGTGCGCAAGAGCGACCTGCACTTCTACGACCTCAACGGCAAGATAACGCACGTGTTCAATCAGCGCAACCGCTTATTCTTCAGCTCTTACATGGGCAAAGACGTGATGGCAATGACAAGCGCGTCGATGGAGTTCAGCAACAAGGCGCTGTCGCTTCGCTACAGCCACCTGTTCAACGATGTGAGCTACGTGAACATCACTGCCTTGGCAGTGAAAAACGGATACCTGCTCGAAACCTCGCAGGACGAGGCCACAACGGCATTTTGGGAGTCGAACATCAACGACTACGGCCTTAAAATTGACATGACGCACGCCTACGAAACCTGCAAACTCGACTACGGCATCAGCTCGACGTATCATAAGTTTGAGCCTGGCACAGCCGAAGGCAAAGGCGAACACGCCCTTATAGGAAAGTTCGAAATGCCAAAAAACTACGCCTTGGAGAATGCAGCTTACATCAACTGCTCGAATGAGATATCGGAGCGACTGAAAATCAGATACGGCGTTCGTTTCTCGTCGAGCCATAACATGGGCCGCACGACGGTCTTCTCGTACGACGAGAACTACAAAGTGTGCGACTCGACCGAATACGGCAAAAACAAAGTTTACAAAAGCTACTTCGGTGTTGAGCCGCGTTTCTCGGCAGCACTGAAAGTCAACGAAGCTACATCGGTAAAAGCTTCATACTCACGCGCATACCAATACATGCAACAAGCATCATGTTCAACATCGGGCTCACCGATGGATATCTGGTTCATGTCGTCGCCCAACGTTAAGCCGCAGCGCGTGGACCAGTTCTCGCTGGGCTGGTTTCACAACTTCCACAACGACGACATAGAGCTCTCTGTAGAAGGATTTTACAAGGAGATGCGCAACACCATCGACTTCAAAGACCACCCGCAGATACAGCTCAACAAATTCCTCGAAGGCGAGCTGCGCTTCGGCTCGTCGCGTGCCTACGGCATCGAGACGATGGCGAAGTTCAACTTCGGCAACCTCAACGGCTGGGTCAACTACACCCTCTCGCGCGCCGACCGCCGCATAATAGGCGTCAACAACGACAAACGCTATCTGTCGCCCTACAACCACTCGCACGACTGCAACGTAGTGGCCAACTACAGCCTAGGCCGCCGCTGCTCGTTCTCGGCCAACTGGGTGTTCACCTCGGGCGCGCCAACTACCTATCCGGTAGCGCGTTACGAAGTAGGCAACACTGTGCTGCCCTTCTATTCCGACCGCAACAAAGACCAGTTCCCGCACTACCACCGCCTCGACCTGTCGTTCACGCTTGCCAACAAGAAGAACCCGACACGCAAATGGAACGGCGAATGGGTATTCTCTATCTACAATGTCTACAGCCACCACAACACTTGGGCAGTGCAGTTCGCCCGTCAGGAAGACGACAACCACGTGGCAACACAGGAGGTGAAAGCCGAGAAAGTCTATCTCTTCCCTATTATTCCTTCAGTATCGTATAATTTCAAATTCTAAAACACTGACAATATGAAAAATATAATAATTGCAACGCTCGCGACGCTCGCTCTGACGAGTTGTACCGAGGATATGGATTTGAATCTCAAATCGGCCAAACAGCGCCTTGTGGTCGACGGACACCTATACGATGTGGTGACGCCCGAGAACTACGTAAGGCTTACAATGTCGGCCGAATACTTCAGCAACAAAGAGCCCGAACCAGTATCGATGGCACGCGTGAGCGTCAGCGACGGCGTGAAAGAGACTGTGTTTGAAGAAGATACAGAGCGCAAAGGTTACTACATTGCGCCCGAGGGCTTCCGCGCTCTCAACGACTGCATCTACACGCTCACCATTACCGACGTCGATGCTGACGCCGACGGCGTCAGCGACCTGTTCACCGCGCAGTCGTATATGCCCAAAGCTGCCAAAGCCGACTCAATATCGTGCTACTACGACCGTATACAAGAGTTGTACGGAATAAGATTCTACAGCTACGAAGACACTTCGGAGGCCAACTACTATATGTTCGGCTTCTCGCTGTGCGACTCGCTTGTAACTGATACGTACATGGAGCTTGCCGTGCAGAGCGACGAATGGTTCACCACCGACTACTGCTGGGGCGCGACGGTCTACATGTTCAACGAGGACTACGTAAACCGCCCCATACACAACGGCGACAAGCTGACAATGCACGCATACTCAATCAACAAGGAGTTCTACGACTACTTCCTGGCCATGCAGGATATCTACAGCGGTGGCAATCCGATGTTCAGCAGTGCGCCGGCCAATGCCCAAGGCAATATTTCGGGCGGAGCGCTCGGCATCTTCACAACCATGGTTTCGGTCGATTTGAGCTGCCAGATAGAAGGCGGACCACAGTAACGGAGTTTATTGATTGTTAGTTGATTATAATTCAAACAGGGCGTACCGGCTTGCCGGTACGCCCTGTTTGTTTATCTAAATACAAGTGATTAAAAATGTCAGATTTTGAATCGTTTGACAACATCGTGCAGATGGTCGGCCGAGCTTGCGAGCTCTTCGGCGTTGGCGGCAAGCTCTTCGGCATTGGCGGCAGCCTGTTGCGTAGTGCTGTTGAGGTCAATGATGGCGTTGTTGATATTGGCAGCGCCGACACTCTGCTCGCCGCTGCTTGCGGCCACTTCGCGCATAAGCTGCACAATCTGCTCGAGTTGAGGTTTCACCTCGTTTATCTTCACATTTATAGTTTCAGCGCCGGTAATCGACACATTGGCAATTCGGCTTATCTCGATGGCTGTGTCGCGCGTCTGCTCGGCCAATCGGCCGACCTCGCGCGCCACAACGGCAAAACCCTTACCCATATCGCCGGCTCTCGCTGCCTCGACCGAAGCATTAAGAGCAAGTATATTGGTCTGATTTACAAGCGAATTGATATTGTCAATTGCTTCTGAGATATGAGTCGACGCATCAATATTCTCTTGCGCCGTCTGGCAAATGGAGCCGATAGAATCATTGGCTTCGGCCACCATGTCGTTGGTGCGGTTGGAGTTGCTCTTGTTCTGGTCGATGCTCGAAATCATCACGCCCACCGACGAAGATATCTTGTCGCAGGCGCCAGCCTGATGGTTGGCACCGTCGGACAGAGCCATCGACGCCTCGCTAAGCTTGTCGCTCGAGGCTTGCAGGATAGCGGCAGTTTCGACCACCTCTTCGATGGTTTTATGGAGCGATGCACGCATCTGCTCCATGCTCACGCAAAGAAATTCGAGTTCGTCGTCGGATTTAAGCCGCGTAATAGGCCGCGTGAGGTCGCGCGACGCTATGCGCCGCGCCTCATGGGCTATGTAGCGCACTGGCTCGGTAATCTTACGACGCACATACATGAAGCAAAATATTATCACAAAGACACATACAACAACGCTACCGAGAAACATCGCCAAGGTTATGTTTCCCTTCAGGTGACGGCCGATGTTGGCGTTGATGCCGGTGTAGAAGATGCCTTCGGTGTAGCCGTTGTAGTTTTTAATTGGCACATACTCAACGTACATGTCGTTGCCACCGATGTCGGCCATGCCGCGGTAGGTCTCTCCGGCACGATAGACGGTGTTGCTCGCCTCTTCGTTGACGAGGCGAGTGCCGGTCATTCGGTTGCCATCGACGTCGAACATGGTAGTGGCCTTGCGTATCTCGCCTTCAAATAGGGTGATATCGGTCATGTGCTTGCGTTTCAGCTCATCGAGATAGATAGTGTCGTAGAGGCTGTGAGTAACCACGAAGAGCACCTTACCGTAGCGCGAGCCGTCGCTACCGAGACGTTTGGCTACTGCCGAGCAGTAGCCGTTGTTGAGCAGTCGGACGATACCGTTGAACTTGCCGTCTTTGAGCAGTTTGACAGCTTTCGACAGCGATTCTTCGGCCGATTCATCCGACGCCGTGTCGGCGACGGATTCGTAACTCGTCGACAGCAAAGAGCCATCGTTTTGAACCACAATGTAACCATGACAACCAGCCACTTTGTAACGAGCCGCAATCATACGTATGGTCGAATCGGGGTCGGCATTTTGCGTTACTTCGTCGA
This sequence comes from Bacteroidales bacterium, assembly GCA_017960905.1. Taxonomy (GTDB): domain Bacteria; phylum Bacteroidota; class Bacteroidia; order Bacteroidales; family Marinilabiliaceae; genus W3P20-009. The sequence continues at coordinate 35,485 of JAGCYH010000006.1, read as the reverse complement.
GCCAGCCTTCAATGCGCTGGTTGTCCATAAGAATCTCCTTCTTCAAACCGTCGGAGCACTCCGACAACTGATTTCTGAAGTGAGTGTCGAAAATCATATTGCTGCCAACGTTGACTATGATGACATTTGCAATAACAATAGTGACAGCGAAAACGCTCAATATGAACAACATCTTAACTTGCAAACTGTATTTGCCTTCCCTTATCTGATTTATCTGACGTACTGCGTGATTTTTCAGCACACGCATTTTCTTTTTGAAGTTTTTGTTTGCCATTCTTTTATTTGGTTAATACTAAAAATATTTTAACGACTCGAACGTTTTTAATGTTACTTTTTTTAACATTATTATGAGTTTTCCCTTCAAAAAAGCGGTTTTTAAGCACCACCTCACAACTGACTGATAATGAACTTTTTGTACGAATCAATAAGTAAAAAATGTACGAATCAATAAGTCCGGCATGTCATTTTTGTACGAATCGATAAGTCTTGAACGGATAATATGGAGTAGTTTTGGCAAAATTTTAACACAAACAACAAATCAAAAAAACTGAAATGATACGGAAAATTTTCTTATTAATCATCTCTCTGTGCATCACAAGAGTTGGCTATTCGCAAAGTATGGCCAACAACTTGGGCGAGAACTCTGTTTATTTCTATCGAATGACTGACAAACCATTCAGTGAATTAACTAAAGACGAGGTTGCCTTTGTTTACAAAGGCGAAAATTATTACATTAAGGGTAATAAAATCTTCAAAAAACGTGTCGATAAAGACAAATTGAGACAATTGTCATATGGCGAATACTTCGAATTGATGGGTGACTGCCCTCAATTAGAAACTCTTGTGCATAAGTCTCGTACATGTTTCATAATTGGCGCCGCATGGTCTGCCGGTTGTGCGGCAGCTACAAGTGCCGGTGTGTTAGTGGGTGTCATCCCCGCGTCTGGACCTTTAGTGTTTTTAGGGATATCAGCAAGTAAACGAAAAAAAGCTATTAAAGCTTTTTATGAAGACTATCTCTGCAAACTTCCTAACGATAACCGAACATTGTCGCTTGATTATGAACCCGAAACGTTTGTAAAACTGACTGATAAGCGTGCAAAGGATTTAAAAGATAGACATTTTAGAGAAGTTGCTTTTACATACGATGGTGTTGATTATTATATTTTCAAAAGTAAGGCGATAATTAAATCGTCTAAATATTTCCGCTGGGGTAGCTATCCGTTGAACAAAAAAGAAGTACTTGAATTGATGTCGCATCAGGGAAATTATTCATATTCTAAGAAAGAAATTGCGCGTTTCTACGCTGAAATGAACACCGACCCCAATGTGAATGCTAATCGCAAAAAACCAGAATACGTTCCTACCCCCGAGCCGGCAAAAGCAACCGAACCAGTAGTAGAGCAACAGCCGCAAGCGGCTGTTGAAGATGAAGAAATTCTTGAAAACGTAGAAGCCGACGAGACAACGCCTGCCGTGGCAGAGCCAGCGAAGGCAGAGGCCAAACCCGAGCCCAAGCCCGAGAAGGTGAAACCCGAGCCGGCACCCAAACCAGTGCGCGAGCCGCAGCCGAAACTCAACGAACGCAAGCGCGACGGATTTGGCTTGTTCTTCAACGCTGGTGGCTTCGCTTTCAGCGGTCCCGAAGTGGGCGTGGAGATACGGCGCAACAAGTTCATTCCGTCGTTCTACATAGGTTTCCCGCACATGGGCAGCGGCTTCAAAAACAAACACGACGACTTGTCGTCGATGAAGAGCGTGTCCGTCGGTGCTGGCGCAAAAGGCCTTATACCAATGAGTTGCGGCGGATTCTACCTCGGCGGTATTCTGCAATACCGCCGTTATGCAGCCGACAAAGACGCCTCGTCGATGTACAGCCAGAAAGTGCTCTCGGGCGAGTTCGGCATACTGGCCAATGCAGGCATACGCCTGCAGACACGCAGCAACCTCTACTTCAACATAGGCGGCAGCGTCGGACCAATGTTCAAGAGCACACAGTCGCGCTACACCAACAAGCTCCTCAACAGCTATTCGCCCAAATACAAGAAAGGCGATTCGGAAACGATATTCAGTGGTCGCTGTGAAATTTCAATAGGTTATGAGTTCTAAAAATCAAAGAGTTATGAAAAAGCTAATTTTCAATTTCGCAATAATACTTTCATTTACAGCACTTTGTCTTACCTCGTGCAAAGACGAAGACGACGACGCACCCATAAGCGGCACAGGCGGTGATCTGACCGGAGTCTGGCGATATGCGGCAGGCGATGAGGCTAGCGGCGAGGCGGGCGGCAATTACGGCATTCGCATCAACAGCAACGGACGCGTAGAGAAAGTCAGCATAAACGGCACATCGGTCACACCGCTTCACGATTATGCCGAAGGCATAATCACCAACATAAGCGGCAATTCGTTCAATATAGTTGGCATCGACGGCAGCAAAACGGGCAGTTTCGAAAAAGAATCGTTCATAACGCCAGAATATGGCCGTTTCGTCGTATCGAACAAAATGCGTTTCCAGTTTGGCGTGCGTGACATGTCGCCATCCGATGGTTGCCCGCTCAATGGCACCTTCGTAGCCGTTGGTGGCGGCTCTTCCAACGAAGCCCCGCCGCGCGACAACAACTTGATAGGCGAATGGACTACTCAGTTCGAGATGGAGTCAATCTCATTTTCGGACCAAAGTCTGTCGGGCTTCGACAATTATGGCGTAGCCGATTGGTACACCGACAACAACACGCTTTATGTGTGCCCGAGTAATGCCTCTTACTCAAACTCATACTCGTATAGCATTAATGGCGATCAATTGACTATCAGCAAATACAATGGAACTACAACAACTTATTCGCGCCGTGGCTCGAACTCTTACACTCACGACACGGAGTTGCTTGGCAGCTGGACATTGCCGTTTGGCACATCGACAGTTACATTTTCCGAAGAGTCGATAACCGGACTCGGTTTCTGGGTAAGTATCTGGGCTACCGAAGGAAATCAGATAAAAATGAAGACTGGCAGTGATATTGTTACATACTATTACAATATCTACGACAATAAGCTTACCCTTCGCGATGCATCAACCATGACTTGGACGACGTATGCCCGCCCGGATTCTTATACACGCGATGCAAAATTGATGGGCGATTGGACGACAACATTCGGGACAAGCAATCTGACATTTACCGAACAAGACATTGTGGGTCTGAATGTACTGGTAAGTGCTTGGTATTCAGAAAATGACAAAATATATGTACTCTCGAACTATAATGTGATAACGTATTATTACAAATTCGACAACGACAAACTGAACATCCGCGAAGAATCGTCGTCGGCTTGGACCACTTATATGCGCCCGGGTTCATTCACAGCTCCGCAAGGCAACTGCGGTGAGTTAGGCGGTTTGTGGGCTATGTCGACATCTGATTTTGATTTCGTCTATGGAAACGGAAACGTCGATGGTCTTTATTTCAATACAGACGGTAAAATCGTGCCGACTTATATTTCAGAAACGGCGCTGAACTCTGTTTCTCAGAGCGATGCCATATCGGTAATAACAAGTGCATCCAACGGCAGCTTTACCGCCATTGGTCCCAATGGCGAATTCAGCGGCACGTATGCTATCGACACCACAATAGTTTTCCGCGACAACATGCCTATGCTTTGGATACAACTGTCAATTACATCATCGACTTTATATTTCACAATTGACAATCATTCTTGGCAAACAACCTATGTTAAACTTCGCGACATAAACGGCATCGCCGTTTATGAAAACTGCCACGACTGGAACTTGTCGGGCATTTGGACACGTCAGTATTATGATGAAAGCAACAATCTTTTTACTGAGTATTTCGATTTCAATAACGATTCTATGTATTTCTATACCGTCGATAAGTATGGAAACAGAGTTGTAGATCAGACCAATTTGTGGGCGGCAGCATATTTCGGCGGTGCGAATTGGCTCGCGCTGAAAAATCCTAACGTCAACAATGTATCGGGCTATCAATATGAGATATACAACAACGATTTGTACATTTATGCCAACGGTTCTTGGCTCCAATATCAGAGGCCATAAATAACTTCTCTCTCAAATCTCCATAGAATATTGGCGCGGAAATGAAGTATTCATTTTCGCGCCAATATTTTTTACACATTTTTTTACAAAAATGGTGTTTTTTTATAACAAAATTTGTATTTTTGCCGAAAAATAGAGGTATTGAGAAAATTTACTAAAATCATAATATTAACTTAAACGCAAAATTTATATGAGCGAAAAAAAACGTGTATATCTGTTCGGCGACAAGAAAGCAGAAGGCCGTGCAGACATGCGAGAATTATTAGGTGGTAAAGGTGCCAATTTGGCCGAAATGAACCTCATCGGCGTTCCTGTTCCTCCCGGATTTACCATCACAACCGAAGTTTGTACAGAGTATTACGAAAAAGGCAAAGATCAAGTAGTTGCCCTCATCAAAGATGAGGTGGAGAAAGCTGTGCGCCACATTGAGCAGCTGACGAACACCAAATTCGGCGATTCTACGAATCCGTGCCTCGTGTCGGTGCGCTCTGGCGCCCGCGCTTCGATGCCGGGCATGATGGACACAATCCTCAACTTAGGCTTAAACGACGAAGTGGCCGAAGGCATGACACGCAAAACCAATAACCCGCATTTCGTTTATGATTCGTACCGACGCTTCGTACAGATGTACGGCGACGTCGTTTTGGGCATGAAACCCGTCAACAAAGAAGATATCGACCCGTTCGAAGCTATCATAGAAGAAGTTAAGAAAGTACGCGGTGTGAAACTCGACAAGGACCTTTCGGTCGACGAGTTGAAAGACCTCGTTGCACGATTCAAAGCAGCCATCAAAAAACAAACTGGCAGCGACTTCCCCAACGACCCAATGGAACAGCTCTGGGGCGCCATCTGCGCCGTATTCCGCAGCTGGATGAACGAACGCGCCATACTTTACCGCAAGATGGAAGGCATTCCCGACGAATGGGGAACTGCAGTCTCGGTAATGGCCATGGTATTCGGTAACATGGGCGACACTTCAGCTACGGGCGTTTGCTTCAGCCGCGACGCCGCCACTGGCGAAAACATCTTCAACGGCGAATACCTCGTCAACGCTCAAGGCGAAGACGTTGTGGCGGGCATTCGCACGCCACAACAGATTACCATCGAAGGCTCACGCCGCTGGGCCGCTCTGCAAGGCATTTCGGAAGAAGAACGCGCTGCAAAGTTTCCATCGATGGAAGAGGCTATGCCTGAGATATATAAAGAACTCGACGGCATACAGCAGAAACTCGAAAACCACTACCGCGACATGCAGGATATGGAGTTCACCGTTCAGGAAGGCAAACTCTGGTTCCTCCAGACACGCAACGGCAAACGCACAGGTACAGCTATGGTAAAAATAGCCATGGACCTCGTTCGCGAAGGCCTTATAGACGAGAAGACAGCTCTCATGCGTTGCGAACCGCAGAAGCTCGACGAGCTTCTGCACCCAGTGTTCGACAAAGACGCGCTCAAGAGCGCTAAAGTCATTACTCGCGGCTTGCCAGCGAGTCCGGGCGCAGCTTGCGGACAAATCGTATTCCATGCCGACGACGCTCAGGCTTGGCATAAAGACGGCCACAAAGTAGTTATGGTACGTATAGAGACATCGCCAGAAGACCTTGCGGGCATGTCGGCTGCCGAAGGCATCCTCACCGCCCGCGGTGGTATGACTTCGCACGCTGCCGTTGTGGCACGCGGCATGGGCAAATGCTGCGTATCGGGCGCTGGAGCAATAAATGTCAACTACAAGACTAAAACCGTTGAAATAGAAGGTGTTACATACAAAGAGGGCGACTACATTTCGCTCAACGGCTCTACAGGCCAAGTATACGCCGGCAAGATTCCGACAAAAGCAGCTGAGCTCAGCGGCGACTTCAAAGCGCTCATGGATCTTTGCGACAAATACACAGTGCTTCAAGTACGTACCAACGCCGATACTCCTCACGACGCACAGGTTGCTCGCAGCTTCGGTGCTAAAGGTATCGGTCTGACTCGTACCGAGCACATGTTCTTCGAAGATCAGAAAATCGTTGCAATGCGCGAAATGATTCTTGCCGACAGCACTGAAGGTCGTGAAAAGGCACTCGCAAAGCTCTTGCCTTATCAGAAAGCCGATTTCAAAGGCATTCTCGAAGCAATGGACGGACTTCCAGTCAACATTCGTCTGCTCGACCCGCCTTTGCACGAGTTCGTACCGCACGACACTAAAGGTCAGCAAGTTATGGCCGATCAGATGGGCGTAAGCATCGAAGATATTAAGAAACGTGTCAACAGCCTTGCTGAAAACAACCCGATGCTCGGTCACCGCGGTTGCCGCTTGGGTATCACATTCCCCGAGATTACAGCAATGCAGACACGCGCCATACTTTCTGCAGCTTGCGAGCTGAAGAAAGAGGGCAAAAATCCGCGCCCCGAAATCATGGTACCGCTCATCGGTATTCTCTACGAGTTCAAACAACAGAAAGAGATTATCGAGAAAACTTCGAAAGAAGTTTTCGCCGAGTATGGTGTCGAAGTGCCGTTCGAAATAGGCACAATGATAGAGATACCGCGTGCAGCGCTGACAGCCGACCGCATTGCAACCGAGGCTCAGTACTTCTCGTTCGGTACCAACGACCTCACTCAGATGACCTTCGGTTACAGCCGCGACGACATTGCGTCGTTCCTGCCAGCTTACCTCGAGAAGAAGATTCTGAAAGTCGACCCGTTCCAGGTTCTCGACCAGAAAGGTGTTGGCCAGCTTATCAAGATGGCAGTCGACAAAGGCCGTCAGGTTCGTCCGAACCTGCGCACCGGCATCTGCGGCGAACACGGCGGCGAACCGTCGTCGGTTAAGTTCTGCGCCCGCGTGGGTATGAACTATGCGAGCTGCTCACCGTTCCGCGTGCCTATCGCACGACTGGCTGCCGCTCAGGCCGCTGTCGAAAGCGTTCAGTAACAAATAGTTGCTACTATATTCAAAGTGCCGGCGCATTTATGCGCCGGCACTTTTTTTGTCGGAAAGTCGTCGTTTTGCACCCCGAAGGAGCAATTTTATTAAAAAATTGCTCCTCGCAAGTGCATTTTTTGCCGTTTTTTGCACCTCGAAGGAGCAATTTACAATTCGCAGAGAGGCTACCCTCTCTGCATCTATCTTATTCTCACTATATTACGCCGTTTAAGTATCATAGCCGAGCGCGCGGGCAGATAGAGGTGCAGCATGTTGGAACCGCACTGCGGTTGCGTGTAGAAGACGAAGAACATATCGTTGCGGTCGAAACCGCCGAAGCGGCCTTCGTCGGTGGACAGGACAATGCTGTAGCGACCTTCGGGCGCGTTGATGCCGTAGTCGGTGTACGAGTTGTTGGGGCTAAAGTTGAACACCAGAAGGTAGTCGCCACGCGAGAAAGCCACGACCTGCGTCTCGTCGCAGTCGTAGTGGCGGTACGGGTATGTGTTGGCCGGTATGTCTTTGAAAATCTTTATCATTTCCTGCTCGAAATCGAGCAGGAAATGGTAGCGCAGATAGGGCGCATGCGCGAGGCTCCACTGACGGCGGGCGTACTTGTACGACCAGCCGTTGCCTTCGCGCGGGAAGTCGATCCATTCGGGATGGCCGAATTCGTTGCCCATGAACGTCAGATAGCCGCCGTTGGCGGTGAAGAGCGTTATGAGGCGTATCATTTTGTGCAGCGCTATGCCACGGTCGATAGTCAGGTTCTGACTATCGGTGTTCATATCGGTGTACATGTCTTTGTCTATCAGGCGGAAAATGATGGTTTTGTCGCCAACGAGAGCCTGGTCGTGGCTTTCGGCATAGTTCACCGTGTGCTCTTCGGGACGGTGTTGTTGCAGCTCGTAGAATATTTTGCCGACAGGCCATTTCTCATCGGGAGTCTCTTTGATGAGTTTTATCCAGTAATCGGGCACACCCATCGACAGTCGCAGGTCGAACCCGACACCTTCGGCCTCGAATTTGCCAGCAATGCCGGGGAAGCCGCTCATCTCTTCGGCAATGGTTATTGCCGAAGGTTTCACTTCGTGAATGAGCAAGTTGGCGAGCGCAAGGTACACCACAGCGTCCTCGTCTTCATTGTCGCGGAAATAGTCGGCGTAGCAAGTGAAGTCTTTGCCGAGTCCGTGGTCGTAGTAGAGCATGCTTGTTACGCCGTCGAAGCGGAAGCCGTCGAAGTGATACTCGTCGAGCCAGAACTGGTCGTTGCTGAGCAGGAAACGCAGCGTTTCAAGCTTGCCATAGTTGAAGCAACGGCTGTCCCACGCGGGGTGTTCGCCCCGCGGACCGTAGTGGAAGTAGAGGTCGGTGGTGCCGTCGAATCGCGAGAGGCCTTCGTTTTCGTTCTTAACAGCGTGAGAATGAACAATATCCATAATGACGGCTATGCCGGCATTATGCGCATCGTCGATAAGGCGTTTGAGGTCTTCGGGAGTGCCGAAGCGCGACGAAGCTGCGAAGAAACTGCTCACATGATAGCCGAAACTGCCGTAGTAAGGGTGTTCTTGTATGGCCATGAGCTGCAGTGTGTTATAGCCCATGTCGATGACGTGCGGCAACACGTTGCGGCGGAAATCGTCGTACGAGGCGATGCCCTCTTTCTCGCCCGACATGCCGATATGCGCCTCATAAATGAGGCGCGGACCTTCGGCGGGTTTGAAGTTCTGGTCGGTCCATGCGAATTGCTCGTCGGGGCACCACACCTGAGCGTCGAAGACGTAGTTTTTGGGGTTTTGCACCACGCGTGTAACGTAAGCCGGAATGCGTTCGCCCTGACCGCCGTTCCACTTTATCAGCAGCTTGTATTTGTCGGTGTGGTGCAGCAGGTTAGCGTCGAGCGTGAGTTCCCAGTTGCCGAATTCGATTCGCCGAAAGGCTAATCGTTCGTCGCCGTTATCGCTCCATTGGTTTTGGTCGCACAGAAGCACGATGGCTGTCGCATTGGGCGCCCATTCGCGTATAATCCACTGATTGCCAGACTTATGCAAGCCATAATATTTATAAGCCGATGCGAATTCGCGCAGCGAGCCGAAGTCGGCCTTTATCTCTTCGAGTCGGTTGAGTACTTTCTGATGTCGGTTGTCGATTATCGAGGCGTAAGGTTCGAGCCACGAGTCGATTCTATAGATTGGTTCCACGATAGTTTAGTTTAAAAATATAGCGTAAAATTAAAGTTTTTCTTTTGGTATTGTGAAAATGAAGCGGGCGCCCTCTTTGTATGTCTTATCGACCCAAATCTCGCCATAGGCGAGTTCGACGTATTTGCGCGCGATGGCGAGTCCGAGTCCGCTTATGCCGTTCGATTCGTCGAGGTTGACACTGGCATTGAACATCTCAAAAATCGACTCCTCTTCGCCCTCCTTGATGCCCGGCCCCATGTCGGACACGAAGAAGTTGGCCGTTGTCTGGTCCATGGTGTAGCCCATGGTTATAGTGCCCGATTCGGTATGTTTGCAAGCGTTGTCGAGCAGTTGCTCCATCACTTTTATTATTATCTCGTCGCTATTCCATATAGTGTCGTTGGGCGTAGCGAGCGAGTACGAAGTAACTATCTTGAGGTCTTTGCCGAGCTGCTTTATCTTGCCGTCGAACTTGTGTTTTATGTCGTTGAGAATGTCGTTGAGCTGGCGCGGGCACGAGGGACGGAACATGAAGCTCGACTGCAATTTCGATATCTCCACGAGGTTATCTATCGCCTTGAGCAACAGCATACTATTGTGCTTAATGATGCTTTCGAACTCGCGTCGCTCCTCGTCGGTTTCGGCCGTTTCGAGCAAGTCGACAAAGCCGATGACGGCGTTCATCGGCGTGCGTATCTCCTGGCTGAGGTTGGTGAGGAACGTAGAGCGCAGTCCCTTGCTCTCTATCGCGCGCTGGCGCTCGTTTTTGAGGTCGGTGTTGAGCACTTCGATATTCTGGTTGAGCGACGCTATGCGTTGCTCGTATTGCTGTTTGCTCTGTCGGAGCATCTCGCACTCTATCTCGGCGTCGAAGAGCGGCGCCATGATGTGCAGCAGGCGCGTGCTTGTGTCGATATTCTCAATGTGGTTGGTTATTATGCCGAGCAGAATTCCCGAGAGCGTGTTGCGCGAGTTTTTCACAGGCACCGAAATGAAACCGATAGCGCCGATGTTGGGGAACGGCAATGTGTTGAAAATGCTTGCCGCATTCATCGATGCGGCAGGCTGTATGTGCTGCCACTGGAAGTTGGTGCCGGCTTCGACAAACGACGTGTCGGACGACTCGATGACCGAGAATCGGTCGACGCCCTTGAGCTTTCCGCACAAGATAACAACCTGGCAGCCAGTCATATAAGCAAGGTCGCACAACCGTTTGTGGCGGTCGTTGAAACCCACCGACGACAGCAACTGCTTGATGTCGTTGATGTTACTGTCGAAAAAATCTATTGGGCTTTCGTAGCTTTTGCTCGAAGCGTCGTTTTTCTCTTTTTTGCCGAATAATGACGATAACCAGCTCATGAGTTTTCAATTTTTGGTTTCTTACAAATGTAAATAACAAAAATCATCTGATAAAATTTTTTCATCTTTTATTTTATTTTTTTCGAAAAAAAGTTTTCCAACGAAATCGTTGCTCTATGCTATTTATTTGTATATAAATAAATTACACATCTTCGAGCTCGGGTAAAAAAAAGTGCAGGCTCAAGGCCTGCACAAATAATTATATCATCGGCAACTGTGTCAGATGTTTGCAATCAGCCTGAGCACATAGTTTCCGTCGTTGTCGAAGCAAAGGCAATAGAGCTTGCCCGTTTTGTGGTCGTACGAGACGTAAAGCGCGTCGTTGTCGAGCGTGAGGCAGCGCACAGGATTGCCGTCCCAGTCGAACACCAAAATGTAGCCGCATTTGCGAATGGCCAGTTGTATCATTTCCATATTTGGTGTCTCACGTATCACGTCCATCAGCGATTTGCCCGAGTATAGCGCGTAGATGTAGTCGTCGCTGGCAGCCAGCGAAATGACGCTCATAAACGCATCGCCCATGATGACGCCATCTTCGGTCTGAAGAGCCTCGCCGCGGTGCGCCGCCACGCGGCGCACACTGCCAGGCGCGGAGTAGTCGTATATCTCCATCAGGTCGCTCGTGAACGATGCCCATGCCAAGCGTTTGTTTTTTTCAGAGTTTACAAAATTACCCATCACACCTTCGCTTGCCGACTCGGCGTCAGCGTAGTATGGCGACAAGTCGCCAAAAGCGCTCACAAAACGCTTATTTTCAAACATATAGAACAACAAATCTCTACCGCCTACTTCGTAGATTCTGACAGAATCGCCGATAGAGGCGAACGACACAGGCAAAGTGTCGGCAACACTCAGATACAGAGAGTCTTTCGTAGGCGTAAGCGTCGCGTAATCGAAGTAATTGCTTTTGCGCGAGACGAAATCCATAGCGTAGAAACCATCACTGGCGGCAACAACCGACGACAAAACAACGTATTCGTCGGGTCCTTGGCCGCGGTGCAAAATGCGCCTGACGCTTTGCGTCGGCGCGTTGTAAACACACAGCAACGTGTCGAGTTTTTCCTCAACAAAGATGAAATTGTCGCCGTCGGCGACAAACTCTTTTGGCGCCCAAAGCACATCATCGGCCATATCGAACGGGCACTTCTGAACATCGGCTTTTTGCCTATCGGCGAAAAGCTCCACAAAGTTGTTTTTGTTTTCTTTCTGGCAAGCCGTTGTCAACGCAAGCAACGAAACCAGCACTAATAAATATTTCATAATCAGGTCGTTATTTAAGTTTCAAATCTTTCAAATCAAGATAACCAAATTGGAATTCATCGTCGAAGGAGAATATCAGTCGGTCGTGCGATTCGTCGTAGCACATTTGTAAAGTGCTGTATTCCATATCAAGAGTTGCTATGTAATCGCCTGATTTTGAAAAAACAAAGCATTTGCGATTAGGCAAGTTGTCTTCATAGATTTCACCATTATAAAGAGTTATAAGATAATCGTTGGTAAAAACCTCGTCAGAATGACACTGCAAGTCTAGCGTGCCCCATTGCGGACCATAAATATTTCTGAGCAAATTACCCTTCAGGTCAAAAATACTAATGAAATCGTACAAGTAATTACACTCGGCATAGATGCTGTCGGCCAACGACAGCGCCAGTCCGAAACGACGTTTATGGATGTCGGAGCGGTTGTATTCACGACACGTTATTTTGCCAGTCTGCAGATTTATCACAGCGCTATGCGAGTCGAAAGTAAAATCGCTCGTCGGGACAACTACCTGGCATAATGTAAAAGTGTCGCATATATAATGAAAATCAACGGGAATCGTGTCTTTACGGAGCGTGTATTTCTCGTACGACTTATAATCGGGGTTAGCTATTACGCTGTCGAGGTTGAAAGCGGCCACTGAGTATTTAGTTAAATCGGGCAAATACAACTCACGTTCGGCCGCATTCCAAGAGATACCACCCGTATTGGTGAATTCGTTTGGGCCCTGACCCAAAGGAGCAAACGATGTAACATACTTATAGTCATTCTTGTTGAAAACATGTAAACAGAAATCTGTTGGGAAATTGTCTTCAATAAACAGATAGTCATCGTAAACAAACGGCGTATTATATCGTCCGATAAACACATCGCCCTCATCTATTCTATGAATTAAGTTCTTGACTTTTATCACATTATCGCGACTCGACTGATACACTTCAGTGCTATCGGTTTCGTGGCAAGCCGTTGTCAGGACAAGCAACAAAATAAATAATGCTATTCTTTCCATACTTCAGATTTTTAGTTCATTCGGCAAATATATGAAATTGAAACAATTATACGATTATTTTGGTGCAAAAAAAATGGGGCGAATAATATTCGCCCCATTTTTATCACATACAAACGTACGATTATATTGATTCAATGAAAGTTACGATGGCGTCGCGTTCTTCTTTCGAGAGAGCGCGGAAATTCTCAACCGAACGTCGCGCATCGCTGTCGGCGCTGCCGTGCCACATGATAGCTTCTATCACGTTGCGAGCGCGGCAGTCGTGCAAGCGGTCGTCGGCACCGGTGCATTTGCGCGAGAGTCCGCGCCCCCAGAGCGGTGTGGTGCGGCACCAGCCGGTGCGAATGTCGTTTTTCATGTGCAGCTTATGCTGCACCATGTCGGTGTAAGGCCAAATCTTCTGATTTGGATAGCGCGGCAGACGCACATCGCCGTCGGTGAAGAAACGCGCCGGGTCGGTGAAGCGGTCGTCGCCCGTTGTCCACGACGGGCGGTGGCAGTAGGCACAGCCTATCTGTGTGAAGAGCTCTTTGCCTTTCTTGAAGTCGTCGCTATCGACATTGCGCGCAGCCGGCACCGCTAGTCCGCGGTGCCAAGCCATAAAGTCGGCATATTCCTGATCGGTCATTTCGGGCTCATCTTCAGTGGGTTTCATCAGATAGTTGTAAATATCGGTCTCTATGTCGCCCGACTTGTTGTATTGAGGGAAATACGTGTAGAACTCGGCCTGCACATCGGGGTCTTTAGCCGCGGTGCGGGCGTAAGTGGCCGTCATGTAGTGATACATGCGGTCGGAGCGTGTAACATTGGTGATGTTCCAAATGGCGTTGGCGCCCGCTGCGTCCTGCAGCGGGCCGCGCGAGAGCGCGTAAGTGAAACGCAGCGGATGCTCCTGTTGGCCGTTGCCCTGAAGCGAGTTGGCATACTGTTTCACCCATTCGCCATTTGCAAATATTGCAGGGTTGAGTTTCACACCAACGCGTTCCTCACTAAGATACTGATTTTTAAGGTCTTCGTCGCTTATAGCATCGAGCAGGCCAGTGCCATACACGCCTATAGTCGATTCGAGGCGCACGACGACATTCTCGTACGGCACAACCGATGTTGTGCCGTTCTTAGTAACTTCAAGAGGAACGTAATAAGCTGATTTTGGGATTGTTACCACAGGATAAATAAGGCTGTACGTTTCGCCGTCGGCGAAACTATTGCCCCATTCGTCGGTATAGCTGAGCCAGTCGATGCGTATCTGCTTCTCGTCGAGAGGCGCCTTGAACGGTGCCACGGCGCGAGTCTGCGGCATACCGGTGAGCGAACTTAGGTAAGTATCTGTCTCATCGGTTATTACGAGCAGATAGCCGTTGCCTATGGTGTTCGAGTTATACTCAGTCTGGCGCTGTCCGTGGCCGTAGCCCGGGTGACAGTGGAGGCACGATGCGCGCAGATACAACGGTCCCAATCCGCCCAGCGGCGATTCCGTCGCTGGCGTTGTGGCGTAAGGATTTTCAAAAAGACGCTCGCCACGTTTGAACGAGGCGTAAAGTCCGGCGTTCTCGATGGCTGGCGTAGGCTGTTCGTAAGCCGAACTGGTCTCGTTGAACACCGTACCGAGCAAACCGCCGGCATAGTACTCTTCGGAAAGCTCCGTCGGTTCGTCGGGCTTCGAGTTGTCGTCATCGTCGTTGCAGGCAACGAACAATGGCATTGCGCAAATTGGCAAAAAATACTTTAACTTGTTCATTTTCATAACATTAATTATTTAAAAGCGTTTTTGCGTACCATCAGAAGATGGTACGCAAAAGCGAAGATTAACATTAAAAACAATTAATATGTAGCACGGTTTATTTGTTCTCCTGCAAAAATTCTATGGTTTCTTCAAGTTTGCTGAAAACTACGTTGCAAGCCTGTTTAGCCTTGTTGGTCTCGATTTCGGTGAGGTGGTTGCGGAAGGGAGCCGGCATAGCCTCTATCTCGCTGATAGCGTTTGCAATAGCTATCTTCAAATCATCGTCGAGCGAAGCCTTTTTAGAGCGCACGATGCTCGACACCGAATGCTCTTGCGGCGTGGCTGACAGCCCGCCGTTATAGGCGTGCTGCACGCTGCGGATGTTGTCGGCAAAGTCGGCAATAGAGTTCCAGCTGTACCACGACTCAACGTCGAGCACGTTGCCGCTGCTTACTGGGTCGGTTATCTTAGTGTTGCCCACCTCGTCGCTTATGTCCGATGCGCCTTGCAGAATTTGCACAATGGCCGACATTTGCGTCTTGTAGTGCGAGTTGCCAGGCATTCCGGCTGTTTTCATCATCTCACCGTAGTCGTTAGTAGGCTCAAGCTCAGCGTCTTCGAGTATCTCTTTCTTAGCCGATGTTACATTGTCGATGCCGCACCACGAAGCTTCGAGGCGGATACATTGGTTGCGCAAATCTTGCGCAACGGCGGCGCAGAAAACAAGCTCATTTTCAGATATATCGCTAACTGCGCGGTCTTGTCCGTCACGGAAGAGCACATACTCAACAGCGTGGAAACCGAGCAGGCCGTAGCCCAGAGTCTCAAGACCCGAGAGGTCGTCGTCGGCGAGCGACTCCATGAGGGCGGTGTTTTTCAGGGCTATGTCGAGCTGGGCCTTATCGAGAGGCCACGAGTCGATATGCGGGTCGATGTTGTAGTCGGCAGCAGCGCCGTAGAGGAAGGCCTCGCTCTGCTCCCAGTATTTGCGGGCGGCAATCCATTTGTCGCAAGCGGCTTTAACTTTTGCCTGCGCAGCGTCGCTGCGCAGCGCTATGCAAGCGTCGGCAAGTCCCATCGACTCGTCGGCAAGCGAGCGGTAAGTGGGGATTACCACAGAATTAACATACTGGCTTACAACCTGTTGCAGTTCTGTGTCATTGTCGTCACTTTCATCATCATCGTCGTCGCACGATGCCATGCACAAGGCTGCGACAACCATTGCAGTGTACTTAAAAAAAGAAATTGAAAATTTCATATCGTTTTTATTTTATATATTAGTTAAATTATTTATTATCAATCATTTAAACATGCCAGAATAAGCTATTCCGACACTAAAAGTGTCTTCATTGTTGTACTGGCTTTTAAGCATTCGGTGCGAATACTCAGCCTTGATAACTAAATCGCGGAAAGGTTTGTAATTGAGTCCGGCGCTAAGCACACGGCGCTCCCAGCAGTCGTTGTCGACAATGTTGCCTTGCGTGCGGAACATTGAGTCGTAGAAGTCGAAGCGACCGAAGACGAACAGAGCATCTTCTCTGTTGGCACTCAGCAAGTTATAGCCAGCCTCGAGTCCGGCGCTTATAGCGTCGGACGCGATAGGCGTCTTAGGCGATGGTGAGTCTTTACGAGTATTTGCATTTATTTGTGTAATTTTCTCAGAATCAGACAAATGACCATAGTCAAAATTGCCACGCACAATAAGTTTCGGCGTCTGATAGCTGAAGTCGAAAGCGCCTATCACAATGTTGCCTTTCAGATTCTTATAAGCGTCTTTCTTGAGCGAGTTGCCTGCGCTGTTGCCCACGTAGCCGCTAAGCGACCAGCGAATATTGCGCAGCGAATAATTGTCGATGCGGAAAGCCGAGGCGTACGAATTGGCAACTTTGAACTCGTAAGGCGAACCGGCGCCGCCTTTGATCCAGTTTTTCGACCCGAAACGGTCGGCATCGAGACCCGCTACGAAGAGTACTTCGTAGCGCCACTGCTCGGTTTGTCCCCAGAGGCTCAGACCCGTTTCATGCCATGTACATGGCATGATGGTGTTCTCGCCTTCGGGGCGATAGACGGTAAAAAACTCCGTCGGCATGTGATGCTGGTTTGTCATTCCGACCGGCACTATTATATGTCCGGCTCTGATATTCAGCGCGTTACTTATCGATTTTTGAAGCCAGAATTGTTCGAGCGCCACTTCACCGCCGCGTTCTATCTCGCTTTCGTATTCGCCGGTCTCCTCTTCTTCTATTTCAATGGCGGCCTCGTTGCCGCCATGCTCAAACTCTATCTCCGAGTTCATCGACCAGCCGTTGCCAAAGTCGTAGCCCACGAAAAAGACCACATGCGGCAAGTCGAACTGCCCGAATCCTTTGTCGTCTTTGTACAATTCGGCGTTTGTGTAGCGTTTATAATTGTTACTGTAAAACATGCGGCTCATCACGGCTTCGCCGTAACCGCCCAATGTCAGACGCGATTTTGCAGTTGGAGTTATGCTGTCCGTCTCGGCAGCATAACTTATTCTGCAAAAAGCACTTAACAGTGCAACAACAACCAAATTCTTTATCATAACATCTGTTTTGTAAAACTTCCGGGTGCAAAATTACCACCGTTAGCATGCGCCCGAAATAGTCATGTTTAGGTATATTGATGCCGCTAAGTAGATATTTGTAGGTAGTTTTTTAATTACGAATTACTAATTATGAATTACGAACAATCATAAAGGGCGCACGAATACTATGGTGCAAAAAGCAAGGCTTGCGCCTTGCAAAAAATTACAATAAATTCGTATCTTTGCGGCCTAAAAAATTGTTTGATGGAAAACATACGTAACTTCTGCATAATAGCTCACATCGACCATGGCAAGAGCACCTTGGCCGACCGTTTGCTCGAATATACCAAGACTGTCGTCGGTGCCGACATGCAAGCGCAAGTGCTTGACGATATGGATCTTGAACGTGAGCGCGGCATAACTATTAAAAGTCATGCCATACAGATGGATTATACGCTCAACGGCCAGAAGTACGTACTCAATCTGATCGACACTCCGGGGCACGTCGATTTCTCGTACGAAGTGTCGCGCTCCATTGCAGCGTGCGAAGGCGCGCTGCTCGTTGTAGATGCCACGCAAGGCATTCAAGCTCAGACCATTTCGAACCTTTATCAGGCCATCAACAACGACTTGGAGATTATTCCGGTGATGAACAAGATGGACATGCCCAGCGCAATGCCCGAAGAGGTTGAAGACCAAATAGTTGAACTTGTTGGATGCAAACGCGATGACATCATTCGCGCCAGCGGCAAGACCGGCGAAGGTGTTCCCGAGATTCTGCAAGCCATAGTGGAGCGCATTCCGCACCCCGTGGGCGACCCGAAAGCGCCACTGCAATGCCTCATCTTCGACTCGGTGTTCAACTCATTCCGCGGCATCATAGCATATTTTAAGGTTGTCAATGGCGAGATACATCAAGGCGACTTGGTGAAGTTTGTCGCCACAGGCAAAGAATACGACGCCGATGAAATCGGCGTCCTGCGCCTCGACATGGAGCCGCGTCAGAAGCTTTGCACCGGCGACGTGGGCTACATCATAAGCGGCATCAAGACTTCGCGTGAGGTGAAGGTGGGTGATACCATCACCCACATCGAGCGCCCATGCGACAAGGCCATCGACGGATTCGAAGAAGTGAAACCCATGGTCTTCGCCGGCATCTACCCCATCGACACCGACGACTACGAAGACCTCCGCGCCTCGATAGAAAAGCTGCAACTCAACGACGCCTCGCTGACATTCCAACCCGAATCGTCGCTTGCGCTCGGATTCGGCTTCCGATGCGGATTCCTCGGCCTGCTGCACATGGAGATAATACAGGAACGCCTCGACCGCGAGTTCAACCAAGCCGTAATAACCACCGTCCCCAACGTGCCCTACAAAGCTTTCACTAAAAAAGGCGAAGTGATAGAGGTGCATACGCCGTCGGCTCTGCCCGAGCCGACCGTCATCGACCACGTGGAGGAGCCTTACATCAAAGCGCAAGTAATAACAAAATCGGAATACATAGGCCCGATAATGACCTTGTGCCTCTCGAAACGAGGTACACTGCAACGCCAGACATATCTGACGAGCGACCGTGTGGAGCTCGAATACGACATGCCACTGGCCGAGATTGTCTTCGACTTCTACGACAAACTGAAGAGCATCTCACGAGGCTAC
The DNA here is from genome assembly GCA_017960905.1 of Bacteroidales bacterium. Taxonomy (GTDB): domain Bacteria; phylum Bacteroidota; class Bacteroidia; order Bacteroidales; family Marinilabiliaceae; genus W3P20-009. Next base: position 16,767 of record JAGCYH010000006.1, on the reverse strand, counting down.
GCCTCGTTCGACTACTACCCTATCGCCTACCGCCCGAGCAACCTGGCCAAGATGGACATACTGCTCAACGGCGAGAAGGTCGATGCCCTGTCGACTCTCACCTTCTACGACAACGCGGTAACCATTGGCCGCAAGATGTGCGTGAAGCTCAAGGAGCTGATACCACGCCAACAGTTCGAAGTGGCCATTCAGGCCGCCATAGGCGCCAAAATCATCGCCCGCGAAACCATCAAGCCCGTGCGCAAAGACGTAACAGCCAAGTGCTACGGTGGCGATATTTCGCGCAAGCGCAAACTGCTTGAGAAACAGAAGGAAGGCAAGAAACGCATGAAACAAGTGGGCAACGTGGAGGTGCCGCAAAAAGCTTTCTTGGCGGTGCTGAAATTAGACGAATAAAAAAAACGTTTGGGCTAAGCCCAAACGTTTTTTTTTATTTCTGTGCCTTAGCCCAGCTGTCTTTCAGTCCGACGGTGCGGTTGAAAATCAGATGTCCGGGCGTTGAGTCGGGGTCGACATTGAAGTATCCGATACGCTGGAACTGGAAATGCTCGAGAGGCTTTGCCGAAGCGAGGTATTTCTCTATGTAGCAATTGGTTAGCACATGCAGCGAATCGGGGTTTATCATCTCTTTCATAGCTTCGAGGGCGTCGCAGCCTTTCGCTTCGCGAATGGCTGCCATCTCGTCGCGCGGGTTTTCAACCTTCCACAGACGGTCGTATAGCCGTACTTCGGCCTTTTGGCAATGCGCCACGCTGAGCCAGTGAAGCGTGCCCTTGACCTTGCGGTCGCTGCCGGGCATGCCGCTGCGCGTTTCGGGGTCGTACTCGCAGTAGACCTCTTCAACATTACCGTTGCTATCTTTCTTACAGCCAGTACATTTCACTATGTAGGCGTTCTTCAGGCGTACCTCCTGACCTGGTGTCATGCGGAAATATTTCTTAGGAGCGTCCTCCATAAAGTCGTCGCGCTCAATCCAGAGCTCGCGGCTGAACTCGATGGTGTGCGAGCCTGCCGACGGGTCTTCGGGGTTGTTGATGGCTTCGAGCTCCTCAACTTTGCCTTCGGGATAGTTGGTGATGACGCACTTCACAGGGTTGAGCACCGCCGACACGCGAGTAGCGCGTGCGTTGAGGTCTTCGCGTATTGAACTCTCCAAAAGCGCGAAATCGTTGAGGGCGTCGTAAGTGGTGTAGCCAATCTTATCAACGAAGTTGCGAATCGACTCGGGCGTATAACCTCTGCGGCGGAAGCCGCAGAGAGTTGGCATGCGGGGGTCGTCCCAGCCGTTGACCAAGCCTTCTTTCACGAGAATGAGCAAGTTACGCTTGCTCATGAGAGTATAATTGAGGTTGAGTTTGTTGAATTCGTACTGACGCGGGCGGTTGTCGTCGAGGTCCTTGCCCTCTTTGAGCAGGTCGATGAAGTAGTCGTACACCGGACGGTGTACGACAAATTCGAGTGTGCAGCACGAATGTGTAACTCCCTCGAAATAATCGCTTTGTCCGTGTGCGAAGTCGTACATCGGGTACGCCTGCCACTTGGTTCCGGTACGATGGTGCGGGTGTTTCACCACACGATAGATAATCGGGTCGCGGAAGTGCATGTTGGGGTTGGCCATATCTATTTTGGCACGGAGCACCATACGGCCTTCCTCAATCTCGCCTGCATTCATCTTGTTGAAGAGAGCGAGGCTCTCTTCGGCGGGGCGGTCGCGGTACGGGCTGTTTTGTCCGGGTTCGGTAGGCGTGCCTTTTTGTGCGGCAATCTCTTCCGACGACTGTTCATCGACATAAGCCTTGCCTTCTTTGATGAGCCTTACGGCGAAATCCCACAATTGCTGGAAATAGTCGGAAGCGTAGTATTCGTGTCCCCACTTAAATCCCAGCCATTCAATATCTTCCTTGATAGCATCGACATACTCGACATCCTCCTTCACGGGGTTGGTGTCGTCGAAGCGAAGGTTGCACACGCCACCGTATTGCTGAGCCAAACCGAAGTCGAGGCATATAGCCTTAGCGTGGCCAATATGCAGGTAGCCATTGGGTTCGGGCGGGAAGCGGGTTTGCACGCGACCGCCATTTTTGCCTTCGGCCAAATCTTTTTCAACTTGTTCGATGATGAAGTTGCTTTTCTTCTCAACTTCCTTTGTATCTTTCTCTTCGGTTGCCATTTTTTGTATTTTTTGAAAAATTCGCCGCAAATTTACTAAATACTTATTTACAATTAACATAAAGAAAGTTAACTTTGCATGTTCATTTTTAAAAATACGATGACGGCTACAATAGATTTGGACGATATAGAGCTCTACGCCTATCATGGCTGCTATGCCGAGGAGCACAAGGTGGGCGGACGGTTCCGTGTGTCGGTGCAACTTGAAGTTGATGCCACGCAAGCGGCTCATACCGACGATATTAGCAACGCGCTCAACTACGTTGAGGCGGTAGAAATAGTACGTGGCGAAATGGCTCAGACGAGCCATTTGCTCGAAAACGTCGTAATGCGCATCTGCAACGCACTTTGGCGGCATTTCGCCGCCAAAGGCTTGCAAGGCGGCTCGGTGAAGGTGACGAAAGTGGCGCCGCCCGTGGGTGTGCAGATGAAAGGCGTAAGCGTAGAGATGAAGATTGCAAAATATTTATAATCAGATATTTATCAGTTGCGACATTAAAATTTAAAACTTAATAAATTATGAATTACAAATTATTTCTGGCAGCAGCGTGTGCACTCACAGTTGCATCGTGCTCAAAACAAAACACATCGGCCGAGGCGTCGGCAGCAGAGCCTCAGAACGAGGCCGTATGTTCTGCAAATCAGCGCATTGTAGAAGAAGGCGGCACCGGCCCGTACAAAGCCGTGATGCTCGAAGAGCCCACACTTCAGGCTCACACCGTGTTCCGTCCGCAGGACATGTCGAAGTTCGGCGCGGAGAATCCGCTGCCGGTACTTGTGTGGGGCAACGGTGCCTGCACCAACTCACCTTGGGAGCACTACAAATTCCTCAACGAGATCGCATCGCATGGATTCGTTGTGGTTGCAACTGGTTTCATGCCGCGCAACGACGAGCCGTATCGCGGTGAGATGTCGACCACAGAACAGCAGATTGAATCGATCGACTGGGCAGTGGCCATGAACGCCGACGACAAGAGCGACTACTATCAGAAACTCGACCTCGACAACATTGCCGCAGCCGGCATGTCGTGCGGCGGCTTGCAGACGCTCTTCAACTGCGCCGACCCGCGCCTGAAGACCATTATGATTTGCAACAGTGGTTTGTTCATAAATCCTGCTGGCGCTATTCCGGGCATGCCTATGCCCGAGAAGTCGAAACTCGACGAGATTCATACGCCCGTCATTTACATTCTTGGCGGCAGCGAGGACATAGCTTACGAGAACGGCATGGACGACTTCCACCGCATCAAACACGTTCCGGCCTTTGCAGCCAACTACCCTGTTGGTCACGGCGGCACTTACAGCCAGGCGCATGGAGGTGAGTTCTCGGTAGTGGCAACGGCATGGCTTCAGTGGCAACTCAAAGGCGATCAAGAGGCAGCCAAGATGTTCCAAGGCGAGAACTGCGGTGTTGCGCAACGCGAGAAATGGACTGCCGAGAAGAACGATTTGATTGATAAAGAGTAGAGACGCACGGCCGTGCGTCTGTATTAGACAAACAAAAAAGGGGCGAAATATTCGCCCCTTTTTTACTCTAAAATAAAGTGTTAAAAAAATTGTATTTCAGTTTTTTTATTCCCACGTTTGCAAATAGAAACAACATAAAATTATAAGCTATGAAGAAACTCTACACTCTTTTGTGCCTTTGCCTGTGCGGTGCGCAGGCGTGGGCGTACGACTTTACGACTGGTGGCCTGTTCTACAACATCAATCCTGATGGAACTACTGTCGATGTGGCACCAGAAATTCCGTCTAGTATTATTCCTAACTTTACTACAACGTCAGTTACTATTCCGTCTAGCGTCACCGACCCTGCCGAAGGCGGTAAAACATACAACGTTACGGGCATTGCCGACGGAACTTTCAAAATGTGGATGACACTTCAGTCGGTAGAGATTCCGGCGTCGGTTACAAAGATTGGCAAAGACGCTTTCAATCTTTGCGTTAACCTTGAAACGGTTACGATTAAGACTCCGTCGGCACTCACTACGATTGACGACAACGCATTCTGGGTTTGCAAGAAACTGAGTTCGATAACCATTCCCGAAACAGTAACTAGTATTGGTGATCAAGCGTTCTTAGGCTGTAACAGTTTGGGTACTTCAACATACACCGTAACAATTCCCGCCGCCACGACACACATAGGCTCTAGAGCTTTTTCGGAATGCTACGGGCTTACTGCAATAAATGTGGCATCAGATAATCCAAATTACTGTTCAGAAGACGGAGTGCTATTTAATAAGGGTAAAACCACGCTGATTACTTTTCCGAAGGAGAAAGTCGGCATCTATACCATTCCCGATGGCATTAATAGTATTGAGCTATATGCATTTTTCAATTGTGAAAAACTGACTCAGATAAACTTCCCGGCCTCTGGCGTTAAAAGCATAGGCGAATACGGTTTTGCAAATTGCTTCGGTCTGACTACCCTTACCGTGCCAAGCGGAGTCAGCTCTATAGGTGAAAAAGCTTTCGATCAGATAAAAAGCGTGAAGTACGAGGGGACTGCCGAAGGCAGTCCGTGGGGTGCGCTGACCGTCAACACCGATGCCGAAAATGGCTTCATCTATGCCGACAACACAAAGACAATTATCAAGGCATACATAGGTGATGGTGGAGATATAACAATTCCCGGTAGTGTAAAAGAAATTGCTGATATGGCTTTCTACAATTGTGGAAACATAACGAGTATAACAATTCCTTCAAATACAGTAAGAGGCATAGGCGATAACGCTTTTGCCCGTTGCAGCGCACTTACCGAAGTGGAGATAAACGAAGGGCTTTTTACGATTGGCGACTATGCATTTCAGGATTGCGGCAATCTGACAAATATCAGAATTCCGAGTTCCCTCACCCATCTTGGCAAATCTGCTTTTAGCGGATGCGACAACCTGAATTATGAAGACGACTTTGATGATTTATCATACCTTGGCAATGGGGATAACGCCTTTGTGGTATTGGCAAAAGTAGACAAAAACGTGGAAACTTGCGGACTACGAAACATATGCAAATTCATTTATTCCGGTGCGTTTGATTATTGCACTAACCTGACATCCATAACCCTTTCCGACGAGCTGATACAGATAGGCGAAGAAGCTTTCTGCGGGTGCACAAGCCTGACTACAATAAGTATTCCTGGAAAAGTCGCTAACATTGGCGATAGAGCTTTTGTTAGCTGCAAAGGACTGACATCGGTAACGCTTCCAGCAAACCTCGCAAGCATTGGCACTAGTGCGTTTGCCGATTGCACAGGGCTGACTACTGTAGAGGTTCCGACAAACGTCACAAGCGTCGGCGATAATGCTTTCAGCGGCGTGCTGAATATAGCATACGATGGCTCTCTCGCAGGCTGCCCGTGGGGCGCCAAAGCCCTCAATGCTGTGTTCGACACCGACGGATTTGTTTATGCCGATAACACTAAGGAAACGCTTGTAGGTTACATAGGTTCAAGCGATGCAATAACCATTCCCGCAAGTGTAGTAACCATCGGTGAAAGCGCTTTCAAAGGTCTCACCAACATCACTTCTCTCTCGTTTGCGGGAAGCAATATTACAACCATTGAACAATACGCATTCCAAGGCTGTACAGGACTGACATCGGTATCCATTCCTTCGAGTGTTACAAGCATCAACTACTCCGCTTTCGAAGGTTGCAACAACATCCAAACGCTCACTTTCGACACCGATGCTATCGGCTCTGCTTTCTCAGACAAAACCAATTTAACAACTGTAAATATCGGCAGCAATGTAGCAAGCATACCTAACTTTGCTTTTAGCGGTTGCACTGCGTTGGCGTCTATTACAATACCCGCAAACATAACAACTATTGGGCTTATGGCATTCCAAGGTTGCTCAGCACTGGAAAGCATTGAGATTCCTGCCACGGTAACATCATTTGGCAACTTCGCCTTTATGAACTGCTCTAGCCTCACGTCGGCAACAATAAAATCGGCATCAGTAAGTTCTTACGCATTCATGAACTGCAATGCATTGAATAACGTGAGTTTAGTTGGAGTAAAAATAATATATGACTTAGCGTTTTGTGAATGCACCAGTCTCAGCGAAATAACCATACCAGCTACTGTAACAGAGATTTACGCCAATATTCTAAAAGGTTGCACAAGTCTTACGACGATAACTGTTGAAGAGGGGAACACAACGTATTTTGCAGCCGATGGTGTACTGTACGGGCATCATACAGAAAACGGGCAAGAGCTTACAACACTTGAATTCTGTTCACCGGGCCGAGTAAGCAACATACTTGCCATTCCCGACGACGTGGACAAGATTTTCGGCTACGCTTTCGACAATTGTAACAATCTGGAATACATTGCTATACCGAAAAGTGTTAAATACATTTTTGACATTTCAATACAAGACTGCGACAACGTAACATTTCTGTGCGAGATAAGCCAAGACCAAAACCAGTGGCCCGATTATCAATATGATAATCAATGGAATCATGGGTGTCAGGTCGTTTGGGGCTGTCAGATAGTACATGCAACGCCCAACAACGCAACCTACGGCAGCGTTGAGGATCAAAACGCCATCATCTATGCCGACGGACAATTCTGGTATGGGCCGAACGACAATCATTCGATAACTGCCGTAGCCAAAGACGGTTACGAATTCGTCAGTTGGGAGACAAAAGGTCAGACGGTAAGCGAAGATATGGTACTGACCGGTATGAATACCGACGATTGGTATGTTGCGCGATTCAAACCAGCCAACGCGACAGCCATCACCTCGGCTGACGCCGAGGTGGTTAAGATTTACGCACGCGGCAGCAACATCGTGGTTGATAACGCCACCGACGATGTGTTCGTTTACGACGCAACGGGCCGACAGATAAGCCACCAAACACCTATGTCACAGAATGTTATCAGCGTAGGCAGTCGAGGTTTGTACTTTGTAAAATGCGACAATGTAAGCGAAAAGGTTATTATTAAATAATTTGATCTTTGAAACTCAAAAAAGCGTTTGGGCTTTCGCCCAAACGCTTTTTTTATAATACCTAAATAGTACTTTAATTCATAATTCTCAATTTGTATTATCTTTGCGGTCGATTAACGACAATGCATTGAGACGCATTCTACTACACATATCGTATATCGCATTGCTCATAATGGCAGTGTGTTGCGCCAATCCGGGCACGCCGTCGGGCGGGCCGCGCGACTTGCGCCCGCCAGTGCTTGTGTCGTCGAAGCCTGAGCCCAACGCCACAGGCTACAACGGCGACATGGTAACGCTCGTCTTCAACGAGAACATTCAAGTGAAAGATATCGACTCGAAATTCATCGTTTCACCGCCTATGGCGGTGAAACCCAAAGTTGACGCGCACGGCAACACCATTCGCATACGCTTCGACAGCGACACGCTGCTTCTGCCTGCCACAACCTACACATTCGACTTTGCCGACTGCGTGTCGGACCTCAACGAAGGCAATGTGCTCGAGAACTTTACGTTCTCGTTCTCGACAGGCGAAAGCAACGACTCGATGATGATTTCGGGCAACGTGTACGACGCCACCGACATCAAACCGGTGAAAGGCATCTACGTGATGCTGCAAACGAACCTGTCAGACACGGCGCTGAGCAGCGTGCCGCCAATACGCATAGCCAAGACCGACGAATACGGCCGTTTTGCCATCAAAAACGTGCCCGACAACCGCCAATACCGCATCTACGCTCTCGACGACCAGAACCGCAACTTCATTTTCGACCAGCCGGTCGAAAAACTCGCCTGGCTCGACGGCACCGTGCGCCCAGCGTACGAGATACGACAGATTGACGACAGCGTGCGCATCGACTCGCTCTCGCTCTCGGCCGACACTGCAGAGTGGGTTTTTGAAAAAATAAAACGCGACACACTGGTCTACACGCCCGACTCGCTCACGCTCTTCGCTTTCAGCGAAGACGTGTACGAGCAATACATCACATCGGAGAAACGCGACAAACGCAACCGCATCGACATAACGTTCAACAAGCCAATGCCGCGCCGACCGAAAATCACTTTCCCCGGACAAGACAGCACGAAACAACTGTCGGTCAATGAGTTATCGGCAGGCTACGATACTTGCATCGTCTGGATCACCGACTCAACGCTCTACAAAGGCGATTCGGTCATTGTGGCAATCAACTATCCCGTGCTCGACAGCTTGAAACAGCTGATCGACCGCACCGACACGCTCGACTTCTGGTTCTACGAGAAAAAACAATCCGACGCCGACAAGCGCCGCAACCGCCGACAGAAAGACAAAACCGAAGAGAAAAAACCGACATTGCAAATCGCCGTGCCATCGTCGCTCGGCGCGTTCGCAAACCTCAGCATATCGACCGAAGCACCATTCAAAACATTCAACGTCAGCGGATTGCATCTGACGCAACGCATCGACACGATATACAAGCCGATGGATTTCACCATTATCGACGACACCGTCAACCTGCGGCGCAAGGCGCTTAAAGCGCCTTGGACAGCAGGCAGCGACTACCGCCTCGTAATCGACTCGGCGGCCGTTACCGACATATACGACCTCGTGTGCGACAGCCTGTGCTTCACCTTCAAGACCAACAGTGCCGAAAAATACGGCACGCTCTACGTCAACGTCGACAGTGTGCCGCAAAACGGGCTTTTGCAACTGATGAACAGCCGCGGCAACGAAGTTGTCCGCCAAGTTTACCTGCCCGACAACGGCAAAGCGGCCTTCCGCTACATAAAACCCGGCGAATACATGCTCCGCATACTCACCGACGCCAACCGCAACGGGCGTTGGGACAATGGCAAATATGCCGAGATGCGGCAACCCGAAAGCCTGATTTATTACATGGAAAGAATCTCTGTAAGAGCCAATTGGGACATCAAAGTAGATTTCGAAACGTGCAAATACTCGCCCGACAGATACGCGCGCAAGTTCATTGTGAAACCCAAGAAAAAGAACAGCAATGGACGATGAACTCTACATGCGCGAGGCGCTGAAAGAGGCCCGCAAAGCCGCACAAGAAGACGAGATACCCGTGGGCGCCGTGGTCGTCAGCAAGGGACGTATAATAGGGCGTGGCCACAACCAGACGGAGCGCCTCAACGACGTTACAGCCCACGCCGAGATACTCGCGCTATCGGCCGCCACGCAGACGCTCGGTGGCAAATACCTGACCGACTGCACGTTATACGTTACGATAGAGCCATGCGTGATGTGCGCCGGCGCATTAGCCTGGGCGCAATTGTCGGAACTCGTCTATGGCGCTTCGGACCCGAAGCGCGGCTACGCCCGCTGCGCGCCATCGTTGCTCCACCCCAAAACCATAGTCCGCAGCGGCGTCTGCGCCGACGAATGCAGCCAATTGGTATTGGATTTTTTCGCGCAGAAAAGAGGTTGAAAAACAACCATTCGGGTTCGCGAACGTAAAATAATATTTACGGCGGAAATCGCTCATTTTCAAACAAAAATAAACCTCATACACTATGAAAAAAATATCGACCATACTGGCATTATTGTCGGCTTTCGCCACACCGACGGTGTGGGCGGAAGAGCCGACACCGACAGAGCCCAACGCCATTGTCGTCTATCAGACCGACGGCAAGATGGCGGTGTTTGGCTTCGCTGAAAAGCCGATGATAACATATTCGAACAACGAGCTGGTGATTTCGACAACACGCACCTCGATGCAATTCCCGATACCTTTGTTGCGCAAACTGAGCTTCGGCACGGCCGACATCAACACTGGCATCGAGGAGATGGAGGACGACGTGGAGACACACTTCAGCTTTAAGTCGGGAACGCTATCAATCGAAGGCGGCAAGCCATATTCGCAAGTTTATATATTCAACCTTAGCGGAATAAAAGTCGGACAGTACAAGCTCGACGGCGACGGCCGAGCCGACATACCCACTACGCAACTGGGCAAAGACATCTTCCTTGTCAAAACCGACCATTTCTCATTTAAATTCAGAAAGTTATGAAAAAGTCCATATCACTCATAATAGCATCTATGCTGGGCTATGCCCAGCTGTATGCCGCCGACATAACCAGGGAGCAGGCATTGCAGATTGCCCGCGACTTTGCCAATAAATCCGTCGGTCTCAAGACGGCCGTCATAGGCGAAGATCCAACAATAGCCTACACCGAGAAGTCGGGCAAGACCAACAAAGCCAACGTCTATGTTGTGAACTACGGCAACGACCACGGATTCGTGGTCGTGTCGGGCAAGCAAGGCGCCGAGGCCGACATACTTGGCTACTGCGACCACGGTTCGTTCGACTACGACAAAGCGCCCGTGCAGATGAAGGAGCTGCTCAGCGGATATTCGGCCGACATTGACCATATAAGCGGCAACAAGACCGTTGTCCTTTGGTCGACACGGCAGCAAGACTTAGGCACAGTGATAGTGGAGCCGCTGCTTACAACGCAATGGGACCAATGGGGTCCGTACAACCAACTGTGTCCGGTTGGTTGCCCTACAGGCTGCGTTCCAACCGCCGTTGCGCAAGTGCTGCGTTACTGGAAGTGGCCGAAGCAGACAAGAGGCAAATTGCACAATGGCGACGATTTCTCGGGCCGTTCATACGACTGGGACAACATGCTCGACAAATACGAGTCGAACAGATACAACGATGTGCAGGCTAACGCAGTGGCGGAGCTGATGGCCGATGCAGGAAAGGTTTTCTTAGCTGATTATTCACCAGAGAAGAGTCCGGCTTATTTAATGAGCCAACCTCTGGTTGACAACTTCGGCTTTTCGCCCGACATTGCCGAAAAAAGCGGCGAGAGTGTTTTAGACCTCATAACATACATGAAACAAGAGCTTGACGAACGACGTCCGGTGCTCTATCGTGGCGACCCTATTGAAGGAGGCGACGGGCACGCCTTGGTATGCGACGGCTACACATCGAACAATTATTTCCACTTCAACTACGGATGGGATGGCTATTGCGACGGATATTACAAGAACGCCGCCTCGCATTATCCGAAAAGTTGCACCATCTTTACGGGCGTACGCCCGTATGATGCTGAGATTGAGGTCATCAACGACATAAAATACGGTCTGCTGCACGATGGCACTGCTGAGATTCTCAACTACGAACCTGAAAGCGTAACCGACGCCGTGCTTGTCATTCCCGACGAGGTTGTGGGATCTGACGGCAATTCGTACAAAGTAACGCGTATCAGGAAACAATCGTTTTTCAGAAAAGGCAGCTTCCGCAAAGTTACCCTAGGCGGAAATGTTGAGGCCATCGACCCGTTCACCTTCATCTATTCCACCATCGACACGCTTATTCTGAGCGACAAGTTAGAGGCTGTTCCCGACCAAGCGTTCCAACTAACTGGCGTAAGGACACTTAGCATAGGCTCGTCGTTAAAGCGTATTGGTAAAAAAGCGTTTTACATGTGCCCGCTAACCGATGTAACGAGCAAAAGCCCTGCTTTTGCTGTCGATGATGAGGCATTTTTCCAGGCCGGTCCGAAAGGCGAATGGCTCGACTGTATTACTTCGCTGGGTTACAGAGCATTCGGCATGTGCAAATTCACTACCCAGCCTACTTTCAAAAATTTGGAGGAAATAGGCTCTGAGGCTTTCTGCACAGCGACATTTGAGGGAAGCACGTTCATCATTCCGCCCAAAGTAAAGCGTATCTCGCCCGATGCATTCTACAATTGCGGCGCAATTTTCTTCGAAGACCCATACGACAACCCATATTTCAGTGCGCCAAGCATCTGGATGATTACCAACGACAACGCCACAAGCCTCGTTGTAGCAGCGCCGACGAGATTCCCCATCGGCGACAATCAGATGTCGTTTCCCGCGAATCTAACACGACTTGAGCCGAATAGTATCGGCAGCCGTATTTATTCAATCAAAGTTGAGGGTCGAACTTATTATCAGGGCGTTACACTTCCTAACACCATTGTAGAGATGGATGGTGCTTTCGGCAAGTGCGAAACATTGAGCACCCTCACCTGCTTGGCGGTAATACCGCCAATGATATCCGACGAGACGTTCAACGACAAGATATTCACCAACTCGCCCGACGCCACGCTCGTAGTGCCCGAAGGCACTGTAGAACTATATCGCAACGCACCGGGCTGGCGGCGTTTCCCGAACATCGAAGCGGGCGCGCCTTACGTGCCCGCACCGCCGCAAGCGATGCAGTACTACATGGTTGTGCATGGCAGCAACGACGGACAGACAAAATCCAATGTCGCTGTAAGCGACATTACCAACATACGCATCGAAGAGAGCGCAGGGCGGCCGATGTTCGTGGTGTCGAGCTCGGGCAAAGGCGACATCAGCACCGACATAATGGCTGTTGACAGCATCACGTGGACCAACAGCTTCGTGTATGGCAATGCCGAGGTCTTCGACCTCGGCGCCGACAACCTTAAAGCTGAGGCGCAAAACTGCACGGTGGAGCTTTTGCCCACCGTCATCGACGAAGATGTGCAGCTGTGCATTCGCTACGCCGAATCGGTGCCCAGCATAGTGAGCGGCGCCCGCAATGGTATAACTGTCGACGTAAGTCTGTCGAACGGCGTTCACGAGTTGAGCGGCACTGCCGACATCACCATACCCGTCGACCCGAAGAGCAACGAGAGAGTTTGCGCAGCATACTTCAACGAAGATACTGGCGAGTGGGAACCTGTGTGCTTCGTCTATGACGAAAACAAGCAAGAGATAGTCATCACTACTGACCACCTTTCGGTGTTCAGTGCTTTCTTTATTGAGAATTCGAAAAACACCGCCCGCACACTGCTTCGCACAGCCTACGACGCCATTCCGCACTTATACGACCTCAAAGAGGCCGCCAAGACGCTCTACGGCCTCGCAACGGCGTACGACATTGACGAAGGCGCTGTGAGCGAATGGAAAGACAATATGGGATTCTGGCAGAGCATAGGTCTCGACGGCGGATGGAACTACCTGCAAGCAATGGGCTTCGAATCTGAAGCATTGGGCCATGCAATCGATGCCGTGGGCTATTTGGGCACCGCACTGACAATATACGATGTCGTCAAAGCCGACATCAAAGGCGACGAAGTGGGCGTGGCAAGCAACTCGCTCAAAGCCATACTGGGACTTAGTTCAAGCGTATTGTCGTCGGCCATTGGAACCGCCATCATGCAGGCTTCGATGGGCACGGTGGCGTTTGTAGGTGTGGCTCTCGAAAAGTTCGGCACCATGGTGCAGGAGCGCCAGGTGGACCTCTACCGCGAGTCGTACCGACTCTATTACAGCAAAGCCAGTGCCGCTGTAGTCAGCGGCACGTCGAGATATGGCAAGAACTGGTACCGCACACCGAAAGATTGGTACGAGTTTTTCCTTCCGGTATTTGAAAAAGAGACCATGACGGAGCAACGTCTTGTAGCCTACATAGAGGCTGCTGTGCGCGAGTATTGCGACCGATTTTGGAACGACACCGACGCACAGGCGATGTGCGTGGCTGAGACGAAGAACCAAGGGCTGTCGTCGTGGTTTTACCCAAGTGAAGCCACCCGCAAGACCATATCCGACGAATTCTACGCAGACCTGATGAACGGCGAGCTTTACAGCGTGTTCTTCGCCATCAAAAACCACCTCGGCGCCAAGGCTGCCACACGCTGCTCGAAGGCATTGAGAGACTACATGTCGATATTCAACACCTACATGGGATTCCGAATAGTGGATTCGTCGTGGAAAGAGGGCGAGACATCGAAATATGCAGGCTGGACAATAGCCTTCTCACATATTCCCGAAGTGGCGAGCGACCCCCAAAACTGGAAACGCACCATCACCGACAAAGGCACTGCTTCGCTGGGCTATTTCACCGTGTGGTCTCTTATCGAGAACGATGCGCAATGCAAAATAACCCTCTTCAACAAGAGAGATGAGGCGAAAAAAGACTTTATTTTCACTATTCCGAACAAAACTGGGAAGGTTGAGATAACGTTGGACATCGACAAAGAAGGCGCCCGTGTTGAAGCTCCCGAGCTGAAAAACCTCGAGCTGACGTACGACCCCGCACAAGTTCCAATACATTACGACTGCTACGGCGAGTATGAGGGCGAATATACTACCGTTTACAGTCCGAACTGGGGCATAATGCTCAACAACTCGCCTTTGTACATGAACACACATATGCAGACCGAGTTGGAGAAATACTTCGCAAAACACGACTTCATCACAGTAGACCAGTACGGCAATGTAACAATTGGCGACGACCTCACAACGAAACTCGAGGGAAAAGAAGGGAAAGGCAAGTTCACTATCGAAACTCAGTATCAGTTCACAGAGAAGACATTAGAGCAGTTTATCAAATACTTCAACGACGAGAACGCAGAACTTGCGTACCGCCTCGACAACCTGCTCAACGGCATTATAAAACACAAGATTTCGGGCGACTTCACGGTTGTGGAGAGCGACGACAAGAAGTCGTACACCGTAACTTACACTGGCGAAGGCGAATACGAGATAACCGCCGAAGCTGTGGAGCGAATCGATAATGTGAACCGCAACGAATTTGGCGACGGTGCCGAGGCGCTGACAGGTCCGCACAAGTCGAAAGTAGAAGATATTACAACGCACACAGTGGAGCAAGAAGGCACATTCACGCTGAAATACGAGACTGTATTGGAGCCAGAGGTGCAGGAGGTTAATGCAGAATGATACGCTCGGCGGTTATATTATTGTTTTTCAGCGTTTTATGCGCATTTCGCATATCGGCGATTACTGAGCAAATAGGCGGTGCGCCGAATGGCGCACCGACACATACTGCGCATCAGTACGACAATGTGCAGAACAACAACTCCGCCTACGAATGTCCGCCCGACCCAATGACTGTTGCCCGCATAACGGGCAACAAACACAATAACCGCATTGGCGCGCAGCAGCGCCGCATCGTATTAGAATCAACCGCTGGCTACGATGTCGTCAAGCCTTGTAAATACAAGGCTTGCCATCGCCAGCTCAACAGACTTTTTCCGGCCAACCGCCCTGCCGACTTATATGTCGTGCGGTTGCGCCGGCTTATCATTTAGCTGCATTTTACAACGTTTTTCAGTCTTTACGCAGGCCTTTGCCTGCGTAAAGTATCATCACGCGCCTCTATATGGCGTAATTGTTTAATTTTTAATTAGTTGTAAAAATGTCAAATATAAAACTTAGCGACGCTCTTGCCGGCGACGGCAAAGAACTGTCGAAACAGACAAGTATTGTCAACCTCATCATTGCCAATGCATTCATCATTGGCGGCATAGTGCTTTTCATCATCGGTGCCGCGCAAACGGCACTCATTCTGGGCGGTTTAGCTGCTTTAGCCATAGGTATTTTCATCTGCATAAAATACAGTGTCAAAACAGTTTACAACGCAACTGGTTGCACTGTACGAGAGCGCAGCAGATACGTGCGCTACAATCAGATGACCGACGTCGCCGATTTCTTGAAATCGGCTGGCGTCGCTTGCAATGTCAAGCTCGACGGCTCGGGCGAGATACGTCTCGACATCGTAGCCACAACCGACGGGAAGTTTATCCGTGGCATGTTTTTCCAATATGTGCCCTATAGCTACGTGCCTATCTCGGAGCCTTTCGGCCTTACCGCCGACAACGTGCAAAAGCTATTCGAACTGATTGATAAATAATGAGTTGGTAATTATCAACAATCTATCCGTTAAAACGAGGAGTGCTGTCCATAAAAGTTTATGGACAGCCTCTTTTGTTTTTTGCCAAATGTTTGTACTTTTGTCAAAAAACACAATAAAACATAAAACTATGAAAATACAAAATTTCGCCTCTCTGGTAGCGGCGATGAGTGTTACGGTAGCGGCAGCACCGCAAAGCTATAGCGAGTGGCGCAATCCAAACGTGAATCAGATAAACCGACTGGAGCAGCACGCTGACTATTTTGCTTTCAGCAATGCCGATGACGCAAAAAACGGTGACAAAACGCTGGCTGCAAACTATTTGTCGATTGAAGGTCAATGGAAATTCAATTGGGTTGAGAATGCCGACCAACGGCCGACAACCTTCTTCCAAACCAACTTCGACGACTCGCAGTGGGGCTATATGCCAGTTCCTGGATTATGGGAACTCAATGGCTATGGCGACCCTGTTTACACCAATGTCGGTTTTCCGTGGGCGCCGTTCTCGGGCGACCAAGCACCCGAAGTGGGCACCGTGCACAACCACGTTGGCTCATACCGTCGGACAATTACAATCCCCGACAACTGGACAGGACAAAACGTTATAATTCACATTGGTTCTGCAACTTCGAACGTTTATTTGTGGGTGAACGGCAAGTTTGTCGGGTACTCTGAAGACAGCAAGGTGGCCGCCGAATTCGACATTACAAAATACTTGAAAAAGGGTGAAAATCTGTTTGCTATGCAGATTTTCCGCTGGTGCGACGGCTCGTATCTCGAAGACCAGGATTTCTGGCGCTTTGCGGGCATTGCGCGCGAATGCTACCTTTACTCGCAGCCCAAAGTGCACGCCAACGATGTGGAGATTGTCCCCGACCTGACCGATAACTACACCAACGGCGCACTCGACATTACCGTGAAAACTTCGGGCAGCGCAAAGGTGAAGGCTACACTGTTCGACAACGCTGACAATCAGATATTTTCGGCC
>JAGCYH010000005.1 GCA_017960905.1 Bacteroidales bacterium | reverse complement strand
GAAGGTGCTCCATTCTCGTCGGATGCAGTTGTATCCGATGATTATGACAAGAAGGAAATTACGCAAAATCAGACATTCCTCAATAATAAATATGAAATCATTGGTGGCGATAAAGAATTCTTTGACATCACTTCCGGTGGCGTTATTAAACCGAAGAATGGCGTTGTACTCGATTACGAAACAAAGAATGAATATGAAATCGACGTGCGAGTTCGTGATGCGAATGTGGATGCTGATGGTGACTATTTTTACCCGGACCTTTATGAAGACAAAACTTTCAAAATTGTCGTAACCGATGTTGACGATGCACCGAAGTTTGAGTCCTCTATCTATAATGGAACAGTTGATGAAAATTCTGTTAAGGACACTAAAGTTATATTTAATCCTGTTATTAAGGCAACGACTTCGCAAAAAGGAGCAGTCATTACATACAGCTTGGTTGACGAGACAAATTCGTTCGTAATTAACCCGACTACAGGCGTTATTTCTGTTGCTGAGGGTGCCGTTCTCGATTACGAAACAAAGAACACCTATAATTTGAAGGTGGTTGCTTCGGATGAATCTGGTGTTGCTGGTCAAACTGTGCAAACGGCTACGACTTCTGTTGTCATCAAGCTTATCGACTTGAATGAAAAGCCGATTTTTGTTGAACCGGCCACGCCGCTTGAATTCGATGAACATGTGAAAGATGCTATTGTGGGCACACTCACGTATGATGACCTTGATACCGCATCGATGTTTCGTAATGACAAATATGAATGCACGGATTGCGACGACAAGGGCTTCGACATCGATGAAGATACCGGCGTTCTTAAGACGACTCGCGCATTTGACTACGAAACGGAAGAACACACTTATGAATTGAACATTGTTATCTACGATGCTTCTGATAAGAACCTTACCGCAACGGGAACGGTTACTGTAACGCTCCGTGATGTGAACGAACCGCCGTTCTTGAAGGAAACTGTATTTTCTGTTCTCGAAAGCGATCCTGTCGTAACTGTTCTCAATAAGAATGTTGAAGGTGTTGACATTGATGGTCCTGATATTAGTTTCAACTATTTCATTATGAACGGTGAAAACGAAGGTCAAGAGACAAATGAATTCCATCTGGATCCTAAAACGGGTAAAATAACGGTGCTGTCGAAGCTCGATTACGAAATGGCGTCATCCTATTCCTTCAAAGTTCGCGTCAGGGATGAACATGACAGCTATTCTGATACTACGGTGACGATTAATGTTGTTGATGTGAACGAAGCACCACACTTTACAAATAAGACAGCTGTAATCGAAATACCTGAAAATGCTTCGTTCTCGTCCAACAAAGTTATATACGAAGATACAGATAAGTATAATGACTTTGTTAAAAATGAATTGGTAATCTTGGAAGGTAAAGATAGCGAATTCTTTGATATAACTTCTGATGGCGTTATTAAGCCGAAGAATGGTGTTGTACTCGATTACGAAGTAAAGCAAGAATATGAAATTGATGTGCGCGTCCGCGATGCCAATACGGATGATGATTGTAATTACATATATCCAGATTTATATGAAGACAAGACTTTCAAGGTTGTCGTAACGGAAGCTGAAGAGCCAGACCCGACTTTAATTTCGGCTGAAACAGCCGACAATCTGAAAGTGTGGACTGCCAGACGGACGGTTTATATTCAGTCGGCTGTTGGAACAGAGTATCGTATTGTCGCGCTCGACGGCAGGCCGATTGTCGCATCAGCGACAAAAACGGCCAAAGACGAAATCTTGTTGCCCGAAACTGGCTGCTACGTTCTGACTATCAACAATAAAAGCTACAAAATAATTGTATATTAGTGTTTTACGATAATATAATGAAAAGATAAATCTTTTTATTGTTAGCAATAATATTGCCTTTGGGCAATATTATTGCTAACAGTTCAACTAAAAAACTCTATCTTTGCAAGTTAAAACAAATTACTATTAAAAATGGGATTATTTGGATTATTCAATCGTGAGAAAAAAGAGAGTCTCGACAAAGGTTTGTCGAAGACTAAAGAGAGCATTTTCAAGCGATTAGGCCGTCTGATAGCCGGAAAAAGCAAAGTAGACGATGATGTTCTCGACGAACTCGAAGAGATACTCATCACGTCGGATGTGGGCGTCGATACGACGCTGAAAATCATTGAACGCATTCAGGAACGTGTCAAACACGAGAAATATCAAGGAACAGAGGAACTTAACACCATACTGCGCGAAGAGATTGCGGCTCTATTGGCCGAAAATCATAAGTCGAGTGTCGACGACTTCGACCTGCCGCAGGAAAGTCGGCCCTATGTCATTATGGTAGTGGGAGTTAACGGTGTGGGCAAGACCACAACCATTGGCAAACTCGCATACCGTTTCAAGAAAGCCGGAAAGAAAGTCATGCTTGGCGCTGCCGACACGTTCCGTGCGGCAGCCATTGAGCAGCTCGAAGTGTGGGCGCAGCGCGTCGATGTGCCTATTGTGAAGCAGAAAATGGGTGCCGACCCCGCGTCCGTTGCCTTCGACACCGTTTCGTCGGCCAAGGCGCAAGGCGCTGATGTAGTGATAATTGACACTGCCGGACGACTCCACAACAAGATAAATCTGATGAATGAGCTGTCGAAAATCAAAAATGTGATGAAAAAGATTGTCCCGACAGCGCCCGATGAGGTGCTGCTCGTGCTTGACGGCTCTACCGGACAAAACGCCTTTGAACAGGCTAAGCAATTTACCAAAGCTACCGAAGTTACTGCGCTGGCTATCACTAAGTTAGACGGCACTGCCAAAGGCGGTGTCGTTATCGGCGTGTCCGACCAGTTCAGCATTCCGGTAAAATACATTGGCATAGGCGAGGGTATTGAGGATTTGCAACTGTTTGATAAAAAGGCATTTGTGGATTCGCTCTTCGGCGAATGATTCTTTTTTTCTGAAAGAAAAATGTTCAAGACTGTCGATATCATATCGTTAGGTTGTTCGAAAAACCTTGTCGATAGCGAAAAACTCATGGCGCAGCTGAAGGCCAACGGCATAGCCGTTGCCCACGACCCCGAAAAGCCTAAGGCTGAGGTGGTTGTGGTGAACACTTGCGGCTTCATTGGCGATGCCAAAGAGGAATCGATTGACACTATACTTCAATTTGCCGCCGCCAAAAGGCGCGGCAAAATAAAACGCCTATATGTAATGGGCTGTCTGTCAGAGCGCTATCTCGAACAACTTGGCGAGTCGATTCCCGAAGTTGATAAGTTCTACGGCAAATTCAATTGGAAAGAACTCGTCGCTGAGATTGGCGCGACGTACCGTCGCGACCTGATGAACGAGCGCTCGCTCACCACACCGCAGCATTACGCATATCTCAAAATATCGGAAGGCTGCAACCGCATGTGCTCCTATTGCGCCATACCGCTTATCACCGGGCGCCATACAAGCCGCCCGATGGATGAGATAATCGACGAGGCTCGCACTCTACGCGACAAAGGCGTGAAAGAACTGCAAGTGATAGCGCAAGACCTATCGTCGTATGGTTCAGATCTTTACGGCAAACTTTCGCTTGCCGAACTTACGCAGCGACTGTCCGAAATCGACGGTATAGAATGGATAAGGCTGCATTACGCCTATCCGGCCGGTTTCCCGCACGACATTCTCCCCGTGATGGCTCAGAACCCTAAGGTTTGCAACTATATCGACCTGGCCTTGCAGCACATAAGCGACCACATGCTCAAACTCATGCGCCGCAAAATCGACCGCGAGCAGACCATTGGTCTGCTCGATGAGATACGCTCGAAAGTGCCTGGCATTCACATCCGTACGACGTTTATTGCCGGTCATCCGGGCGAGACAGAGGAAGATTTTGCTGAGTTGATGCAATTCGTTGAGCAACAGCGTTTTGAACGTCTTGGCGTATTTCCATATTCGCACGAAGAGGACACCTACAGCTGGCGCCATTACACCGACGATGTGCCTGACGAGGTGAAACAATCACGCGCAGAGCAGATTATGAATCTGCAGTGCGGCATTAGCGCCGAACTCAACAGTAAAAAAGTCGGTACGACAATGAAGGTCATAATCGACCGAGCCGAAGGCGCCGACTTTGTTGGCCGCACCGAGTTCGACTCGCCCGAGGTCGACCCCGAAGTGATTATAACGCCACGCAAAGGCCAGAAAATCAGAATCGGTGATTTTTACAACGTAAAAATCACCTCGGCCGAAGAGTACGATTTGATTGGAACAATAGAATAAAATGCTGTGAATCAGCATTTTTTATAATATATTCAAATTGACGACAACAGAACAGCAACCACGATTGTGGAACAGAAACTACCTGAAGGTATGGACGGCCAATTTCATGATTTTTTTCTCGTTCATGCTTCTAACGCCCTTATTACCAATATATTTGAGCGAGACTTTCCAAACCGACAAAGAGGTCATAGGGCATGTGTTGTCGGGCTATGTGCTTATGGCGCTGCTCTCGCGTGCTACCAGCGGCTACATTGTTGACAATTTTCCGCGCAAGAAAGTGCTCATTATCAGTTATATGCTCTTTGCTGCATTTTTTGCCGGCTATATAATAGCCGGCTCGCTGGTGCTCTTTGCAATAGTGCGCACCTTGCATGGCGCGCCTTTCGGCGCTACTACTGTGGCTAACAGCACCGTGGCCATCGACGTGCTGCACCCGGCTCGCCGTGCCGAAGGCATTGGCTACTACGGACTTAGCAACAATATTGCCACAGCTATCAGTCCGTCGCTGGCCATCTATGTTTATGAGCAATGGCACAATTTCGACCTTCTGTTTGCAATGGCCTTCGCCATTGCAACCGTCGGACTCATAATTAATTCAACCGTAAAAGTTCCTCAGCGCCAGGTGGTTAGCACTAAGCAACCGCTTTTGCTCGACAGGTTTTTCCTCACCAAAGGCTGGTCCGAAGGTGTCAATATGGTTTGTTTCGCATTCTCGTATGGTGTATTGGCCACATACTTAGCTATTTACGGCAAAGAAGAGCTTGGCATTACAAGTGGCACCGGCGTCTTTTTCCTTCTGCTGTCGATAGGGCTCATTTTGGCCCGCATACATGGCAATCCGACGCTTCGGAAGGGGCGTGTGGTCTACAATGCCGCTTTGGGCATAACCATTTCGCTCTTCGGGTACCTGCTGTTTGCCTCTTTTCACAACGAAATAGGGTACTACGGCGCCGCGCTTACTATCGGTTTTGGCAACGGGCACATGTTCCCGGCTTTTCAGACTATGTTTATCAATCTGGCATCGAACGAGAAGCGTGGCACGGCCAACGCCTCGCTGCTTACCTCGTGGGACGTGGGCATGGGCTGCGGAATACTATTGGGTGGCATAGTGGCCGAACACTACGGCTACCGCTGGTCGTTCTGGACAGCACTGATAGTCAATGCGATAGGCGTGGCGATGTTCTATCTTTACACCCGCAAGAGCTTCGAACGTAATAAGGTTAGGTGATGGCGTTTTTTGCGTAGGTTTAATAATTTACGTAAAAATCACGAAAAACAACCAATATATATCCTATTTCACAAAACATTTATATTTTTGCAAAATACAATGGCAAACTATATAAAAATACGAAAATGAAACACAGTCTATTATTTTTCCCGTTGCTGTTCGCAACGATTGTTGCTACGGCACAGACACAGACCTTTACCGTTAATGGCGTATCGTTCAAAATGGTAAAAGTAGAAGGTGGCACATTCCGTATGGGTGCGAACGATAGGGATGCTGCTGATGATGAGAAACCAGATCACAGCGTAACGCTTAGTTCGTACAGCATAGGGCAAACTGAGGTAACACAAGAACTATGGCAAGCCGTGATGGGAAAAAGTTTGTCACAAATTATATCTGAAAAGAATAATTGGAGCTCACGCGGAATAGGCGACAAATATCCGATGTATTATGTAACGTGGGATGACGTGCATAATTTTATCGACAGCCTTAACCGTCTGACAGGCAAGAACTTCCGCCTTCCGACAGAGGCCGAGTGGGAGTTCGCCGCACGAGGCGGCAAAAAGAGCAAGCACTATAAATATGCTGGCAGCAACACTATGGGAAATGTGGCATGGTATAAAGGGAATTCCGGTACTATTTATCAAGTAACAGAGGAATCATCCTATGAGCTAGAACTCTACGATGATAGTGACAACAAGAGTAAAGGAACGGTGGCAAAGACTGAAGGTATTATCGGTCAGACCCACCCTGTAGCTCAGAAGTCACCTAATGAGCTTGGTCTCTACGATATGAGTGGCAACGTTATGGAGTGGTGCAGTGATTGGTATGGCGAATACAGCGTCTACTCACAGACCGATCCACAAGGTGCTTCATCTGGCACATTTCGTGTCTTTCGTGGTGGGTATTGGTGGAGCAACGCTGTAGAGTGCCGTGTGAGTCATCGCAGATATGACCGCAACTACTATCTCAGTGACAACCTTGGTTTCCGGCTTGCTCTTTAGTCATATCACCGAATTAAACAGATAAAAAAACAGATTATGATACAAAAAAGGCGCATCATGTAACATGATGCGCCTTTGTCTTGTTGTTGCAATTGTTAGATACTCAATGAGTTAAGAACTCGTATGAGTGATTTGTCAATCGGTTTGTCCTCTTTGATGGCTTTGATGAACGGCACGTAAACGATTTCGTCGTTGCGTATGCCTACCATCACGTTGCGCTGGTCTTCGAGAATGGCCTGTATAGAGGCTTCGCCCAGTCGGCTTGCCAGAATGCGGTCGGCTGCGCTCGGCGAACCGCCTCGCTGCAAATGCCCTAATATTGAGACTCTTACATCGTATTCGGGGTATTCGCGGCGCACGCGGTCGGCGTAGTACATTGCGCCACCGTCTTTTTTGCTCTCCGACACAATGACGATACTCGAACTCTTCGTCTTGCGTATGCCGCGCTTGATGAACTCGTCGAGCTGGTCGGCGTTGTTCTTGTCCTCGGGGATGATGGCCGCCTCGGCACCCGAGGCAATGGCACTGTTTTGCGCCAGAAAACCAGCGTCGCGCCCCATCACTTCCACAAAGAAAATGCGGTTGTGCGATGAAGCCGTGTCGCGTATCTTGTCAACACAATCGACAATTGTGTTGAGGGCCATGTCGTAGCCTATCGTGTAGTCGGTGCCATAGAGGTCGTTGTCTATTGTGCCCGGCAGACCGATGCACACGATGTTGTATTCGTCGGCAAACATACGTGCGCCGGTAAGAGAACCGTCGCCGCCTATAACTATCAGAGCGTCAATTTCTTGTGCTTTGAGCACTTCGTACGCCTTGCGGCGTCCTTCGGGCGTCATAAAGGCCTCGCAACGCGCGGTCTTAAGAATAGTGCCGCCACGTTGGATGATGTTGCTGACGTCTTCCGTTGTGAATTCGCGTATCTCGTTGTTAATCAGGCCTTCGTAGCCTCTGTAGATGGCTTTCACTTTGAATCCGTTGCTGATAGCACTGCGTGTCACGGCTCTGATGGCCGCATTCATTCCCGACGCATCGCCGCCGGAAGTGAGAATGCCTATGCATTTTACTTTATTCATATCGTTGTCCTTTTTTATCGCACCAAAAATAGTGTTTTGTTGTCAATTTAAATGTGAATAAACAACATTTTAGGTGTAAAAAAATTAAAAGTCGTTTGGGCGCTGGCGCCCAAACGACTTTTATCAGTATGTGGTATGTTGTTTTATTTGCCGATGCACGAATGAATCCACTGAGCGATGTCGATAGGTACATCGGGTGCTATAAGTTCGTCTTTATCAGTGGTTTCGTTAGGGTTGTCGGGGTTGCAGTGTTGAAAAATATGATTCAGATTCTCGTACACTTTAATCTGATTTTTAGGGTTTTCCTGCAAGTTTTTATTCAACGATTCAAGTGTCGCTTTCGGGTCAACGTTTAAATCTTTGTCGCATACCAACGCAAAAACCGGACAAGTGATTTGCCGCACGTAAACGGCCAAGTCGAGATCAATAATATTCCGATTGTAAGGCGTATTTTCCTGCTGAAGAACCATTAACCGCGCTTCGGTCACGCTGATTGCCGGATTTGACGAGACTCCACTGGCTTGCATCATAGCGTTTATTTGGTACGACAGTATTTCGTCCATTCTCGTTGCCGGACCGGCCATTGTTACAAGAAAATCGGCCAAGCCGCGGCTGCCCAACATGTAGGCAATAGAGCCGCCTTCGGAGTGTCCCAGAACGCCTATTTCTGAGAAGTCGCCCAGCGACTTAAGATATTTGACAGCTTCTTCGGCGTCGGCTGCTAAGTCGGCAATGGTGGCGGCGGCGAAATCGCCAGTCGATTCGCCGTTGCCACGTTTGTCGTAGTGGAGGCTGGCAATGCCGTTGTGCGCCAAGTGGTCGGCTATGACGCGGAGGGGTTTTGTGTTGCCGCGGTGCAGGTTGCCGCCACCTGTAATCATCAGAACTACAGGCACTTTAGTGCCTGTCTTGAACCCGTCGGGGTAGGTGAGTGTGCCTTTGAGTACGGCGTTGGCCGACGGATTACTGAAGCTCACCTCGCGCGTAGTGTAGCTGAACGGCGGCTGCGGCTCTTGCGGGCTAATGTGCTCTGGCTCAGCTACATATTCGCCTCGCTCAAAGTCGAGCACAAATTTGAGCCCGTGCTGTTCGAAAATGCCTTCGATGGCGTCTCTGTCGGCTTTGATGCGGCCGTGGTATTTCATGTCCATAGCCTTGTGGCTGAAGGCGATGGAATCGCCTGACAGCCAGTCGGTTTCGCATAGTATGTCTTTCGCGCCCTGTTGCGGCACGTCGAGCGTTATTCGCTTTGCTGCGGCATCGATGTGTATCACGGTTGCAATTCGCTGTCCGCCAGCTTCTATTGCGCCGTGCCAAGCGCCGTCGGCTACTGATGCGTCATTCTGTGCGCCGGTTGCTTTGCAACTGCACATAAGTCCGATAGTTGCTATCGCTATCATGCTTGTTCTGAAAATGTTATGTGTCATGGTAAATATTTTATTAATTACTAATTACGAATTACGAATTACGAATTATGAATTACGAATTATGAATTACGAATTTACAATTTTCAATTTACAATTTTCAACTTTTAAAGTCTCATTTTCTCGTCGTTGCCGGCGCCTTTGCCTTTATACTTGCTCTTTGCCGGGTTGAAGTTGTACTTTACAGTGAGCCACACGCGTCGCGTGTCGGCATTTTGAGTCTCGAGTATATAGCCCGATTGTTTGTAGAGTTTCACTTCGAGATTGCTCTTGTTGAATATGTCTTCGATTCCTGCTTCGATGTTTAAAGCCTTGTTGAAGAACGATTTATAGACGAAGAAATCTACTTTCTGAGTCGCCCGGTTTATTTCGACCAAATTTGAATATCCGCCTTTCCGTAATAAGCTGGCATTCAGGTTGATAGTAAGGTCGTTTTTCAGTCGCAATGCATTGTTTACCTGCAGTTGGAATATAGGTTTGTTCATGTCGATTTTTACACCGTTGAAATCGCATTCGAGCCATTGTTTCTGCATCGTGCCTATTATAGTCGGTTGGTACTGTCCAAGTGGCAGCATGGCTGCCACCATGGCAGTAAGTTGTTGTTTGTCAGTATTTTCCCAATACAGAATTTCCGATTCGGGGTGTTCGGTGTTTACTATTGTGTATTGGTTGTAACTGTTCTTTATGTTTTGGTACGTCACTATTCCTTGCAAGAAGATGTAAGCACCGGTGAACGACAGCTCGCGTATGATCGAAGGCTGCAGTTTCGGATTGCCGGTCTGTTGCAGGTAGCGGCTTGCGTAGAAGACGTTGTTGCTCAGAGCCATGTATGCCGGGCGTGATATTTTCTCGTTGTAAGCGAGCGATATCATGCCTAATCGTCCCAAAGGTCTTGATAGTGAAATAGATGGGAACAATTCGTTGTATACTTTCGAGGCGTCGTTGTCTTTTACGCCGTTGCCGTAATAGTCCGATTTGATATGTTCGTAGCGCAAACCGGCTTTCAGTGAGTATATCTGTGCAAAACCGAGGCTATATTCAGCGAAACCGGCAAAACCAGTCTGTTTTGCCTCGCTGGCAATCGAGGGCACGTATTGTTCGTTGCAGCTTGTGGTCTTGTCGTTGCGGTCGGTGAATGTCGTCTCAAAGCCGAAGTCTATTTTGCCGCCTAAGAGAGCGTGGCCCACAACGAGTTTCTGAGCGACCAGTTTGCTTGTTGTCTCGCTGCGAGTAACAATTTCGCGGTTTTCAAAATTCTCGCTTGTCTCGGGCGTAATCGTCTCATTCTCATTACGATTGTTGACAAAGTCGGCGTTGAAGTCGACAGAGAAACTGCCCAAAATGCCTGTGTAATAAGCGTTGAGCGAATGTCCGGTGTTTTTAAGCGTGTTTTTGTCAGTCTGAGTCTGAATGCGATCGTAAAGCAGTCCGTCTTTTGTAACGTCGAGTTCGTTGAAAGCAGCAGCGGTGGCATTTGTGTGCAGTATGGTGTTGTATTTTATGCCAAAAGAGTTCATGTCGTTGACTTGATAGTTCATTCTCAGCTCCATAGGTATCGAGTCGCTCTCGTTGTCGCTTTTCAGCTGGTTGTCGTTCTCCCACTTGTAGTTTGAGTTATTGAGCGTATAGTCAGTCTGTTCGCCTTTGACGTGGCTCTTGCTGTAGCGGAACACGCCCGACAGGTCGAGGCCTTTTTTGCGGTAATTCACCACGGCTTGCGTTTTAGCGTCGGAGAAACGGTTGTCGAGGCCTTTGCCGGCTTTGGCTTCGAGCGAACCGCCGAAGCCTTCGCCTACCGGCTTCAGGGTGTTGATTTTCACTACGGCGTACACATTAGCGGCGTAGCGCGCGCCCGGCGAAGTGATTACTTCGACGTTTTTGACGTTTTCGGGCGCAATGTTGTCGAGTTCGCTCAAGTTGTTCACCTTTATGTTGTTGATGTAAATTTCGGGCTTCCCTTTGCCCAAAACCTCAATGCTGCCGTCGCTTTTGTACACAAGACCTGGAATGTTGCCAAGCATACGTCCGACACTCATTGTCTGTGCCAGCACGCTGCCCTGAATGTTGGTAACCAGTGCACCGTCTTTCATCTGCGTCTTCGGCATGATGGCCTTCACTGTTACCTCGTCGAGTTTTGTAGTCGCAGTTTTAAGTGTAATATTCTGAAAATCAGTTATTTCAGAAATCTTTTTATAAAATGTCTCATAACCGACGCTCGATATATTAATATATTGTGCGTCGGCAGGTTGAGTGAGCGAGAAGTTTCCGTCGAGGTCGGAAACGGTGCCGCCAGCGAAAGCTGAGTCGTTGGTCAGTACTACGATGTTGGCAAATTCCACAGGCTGCGAATCACCATTGGTGATTCGGCCTGAAATTGTCTGTTGTGCGGTTGCAATCTGCGCGCCAAACACGGTCGCCAAAACTGCTGAAATTAATCTGTTCATTTTCTTATCAATTTTTATTTGTTGTTATTTATTTTAATTGTCAATTTTCAACGTTCCGTTCTCATTGAACTTCACACAACAAATTTAACGTTGTAGAAACCGAAAAGTCAAGCGTTTTTGGGGCACGTGTTGCTTTGTAATGTATTGATATACAATACTATAGGTGATTTGCTCTGCGAAAACAATAACAGCGTTATAAGTGTATTACATGCTGATAATCAGGTAGATAGACTACTTATTGGCTATGTCGTTTTTTTTTCGTTTTTTTTCAAAAACATATGAAACAGCGGTGAGAAAGGCTGTTTTTGTGCTTAACTTATTGATTATTAGAGTGTAACAAAACGACAACATAGCCAGAACTGCAGTGTACAGAGGGCTTAAGCCCTCTGTGTTGCTGCGTAAGGAACGGCCTTCTCAGACCCGAAAATGTCAGATTTTCGTTTTGAGCATTAAAAACCGATGAAAAAAGCAGGGTAGTACGGAGCAAAAAAGCAGGACTTTTGTCCTGCTTTTTTGATGATATTAAAGTTTGTATGAATCACTTTCTGTGTCCGGTTAGCTGAATCCAGACCGACGAGCCGGCTGTTACATTAACCAATATCTCGCTTCCGTTGTATTTGAAGTACCATTTGCCCAGGTCGTACGAGGCGGAATTGAGCGCGCTGTACTCTGTAATCGTCTCATCTGTAATGTATCCCTTATCATCACATTTATAGTTTACACCGCCACTGGCTGCTTTTGTCACATTGAAGAGTTTCTCTTTGAATGCGTTTTGGAAAGCGGCAGTGTCGTCATCGCCAGTAGTGTAGGTGAGTGTGAGTTGAAAGCCAGTGGTGTAGTCGCTTCCTCTAACATCGATAATCTTGAAGCCTTCCTCTTCGAGCTCCTTGGCATCGATTCCGAAATTATCTTTCAGCAGAGGCGCATAATTGCCTTCAGAGGCGTCATCGAGGTTACAAGCTGAAACTGTGGTGCTGTTTTCTGACGTTTCAGTGTTGGTGGCGGCAGCAGAGCTGCCGCTGCTTGTCGAATTGCTGCAGGCCGACATGATAGTCGCACAGGCAACGCTCATAAGTGCTAATCTTATTTTCTTCATAACTTATTATAAATTAAAATGTTAAACATTTATATGATGTTCGAAAGATTAAACAATGTCAAAGTTGCCTATCAAACCGAGACCAATCTGAAAATCAATATTATCCACGAAAATAATGTTATTAAGGTCACTGGTACGCTTATAATACCAGCGATAACAAGAACAGTTATTGGCCCGCTAAGATTGTCTGATTTTTGCGAGTAGCCTTTGTACCAAGGCATTAGGAATTTTATGGAAGGCGCTATAACTATGACGCAAAATATGAATCCTATCAGTCCTAAGAAATCTAAAAACAGAGATATGCCTAAAGCGATAATGAATACATTAAAAGTAACAGATAGCGCCTTGCGAGTGAAAACCGATTCGTATCGGGTCTCGATTTTGCTAACAATCTCTTTGTCTTTAGGCTCCTCAAATACGACACCGTTTTTCTTGAGTTTGCTGACTATAGCATAGGCTTTTTCAAGGTCAATCTCTTCGTCGACATCTTCTTCGCCATTGGCATACAAATCGGCCAGCATCAGCGATGAACGGACATCGCCGAGTTCTTCGCCACGTTTGATGTAAGAGACGTAAAGACCATAGTCGCCTACGCTATGGTAGTATGTTGCTATTTCGTGGCGGGCTTGCTCATTTCCAGCCGATTCGGCCTTCTTCATATACGACAGCCATTTATCTATACTGCGTTTGCATCCGTTGCCTGATTTGTAACAATCGGCTATAGCAAGTTGCGATTCAACATCACCATTGTCGGCGGCTTGAAGAATTGATTGAAAAACCTCTTCTGTAATTGTTGCGTTAGTGTTAGTTTTAGTTTGCTCGTTTCCCATAGTAGCTTTTTATAGAGTTTTAAATACAAATATATATTTTCAAGCATTGAAATCAAATATTATTCAGTTATTTTTTCTTCTTTTTTTAGAAAAACACTCCTATATGACGCATTATTATCGTATTTTCGCATTTTAAAATACAATGATATAACGCTATTGCATTAACTATATGATATTTAGATATTTAAGTATAGTATTAATAGTTGCGTTTTTTTCGGCTTGCGCCGAAAAAAGCGACAACCAACCCGTTTTCGACCGTGCTTACGCGCTTTTCAGCGACGGCGAGTACGAAATGTCCGAAGAATATCTCAATAACCACGAGTCGGACCTCAAGCAACCGTTGTCCGATGCCGACAGCGTCTATCTGACGCTCTTAAAATCACTCTATAAAGGCAAATTCACATTGCTCGATTGGAAAAGCATTGCCGACACCGCACGTCTCAACTATTGTATCGATTTTTACCGCAAAACGTCTGATTCAGAGAAACTTGCCTGGACGCTCTATCTGAAATCGGTTAAGAATATGTTTTCGGGCAACTATGCCACGGGCGTTGTAGTTTTGCGTCAGGCTGAAGATGTCGCCAAAACGCTAACAAACAACGAGTTGAAATTCCATATTGCATATTGGCGGTTCACTGCCGATGGCAGTTCTTTAGATTTGGGCGAACGCGGTATGGGACTTGTCGAGAAGATACGCCCCTACGCCCGCAGCACCAACCAAAAGGCTCACTATCTCGACGCAAAAATCACTATTTTCAATCTTAACGGATTGATTGACAGTGCAAAATATTATGTGCGCGAAAGTGAGAAAATCGACACCACGAATTATGGATTTTTGTGCGATTACGCACTTGTTTTTGCCGAAGAGGAACCCGAGAAATCACTTCGCTATGCGCTCAAGGCGGCCGAGATAAATCCGTGGAACGATGGCGCGAAAATTGCACGCATAAAGAGTTATCTTTGGTTGAACCGACTGCAGGATGCCATTGATTTTTATCAGAATAGCTCATTTATGGGCGACGGGAATCGATTCCTTGTTCTTGAAGAGTTCTTCAACTATTACCACCGCCACGGTATGTCGGCCGAAGCCGACCGTGTGGCTGCCGAACTGATTCCGTTATACCATAAAATTCTTCAGGGCGTCACCGAAGGCAACCGCGTGTATTCTGCCAGCACCAACTACGATTTTGATTTACTGCGACTTGCAAACCAAAATCGCACCCAGCGCATTGTTTTTGCTTTGGTGTTGGGTTTTGCCGCGCTGATTGCCCTGCTGACGGTTATATTTGTCCGCCAGCGCCGCCGCTATGAGCGCGAATTGGCTCAAAACCGCCAGATTCTGAAAGAGTCGCACGACAAGATTGAAGAGTTGCGCACTGCAGGCGAATCGGCTGATAACGAACGTGAAATAGCCCGCTTGCAGCGCAAAATCAACGAAATAGAGAGCCGCTACGCCGAAATCTACAGCCAGGGCAAGCAACTCTACGAAGAGATTTTCGTCCGCGGCGGCAACAGCGGCCAGTGGAACAAACGCGACTACGAACGTTTCCTTGAATACTACAAAACATTGGATTTGAGCCTT
>JAGCYH010000058.1 GCA_017960905.1 Bacteroidales bacterium | reverse complement strand
GCACAGATCCAGGCCAAGAGCGACTTCAAGCGCGGCGGCACCGTATTCTTCGAGGATGATTTCGCTGATGAGCAGATGGGTGAGTTCCCTTCCAAGTGGGATTTGCTCGGTGGCAGTGAAATCGAAGTGGTTAGCATAAAAGGCAAGAAAGCCGTCAAGATAGAAGAGGCGAGAATCAAACCCTTGATGAAGGATCTTAAATACCTGCCCGAAGAGTTTACCATTGAAATGGATGTGCTTGCACAACCGGCACGAGAAGGATCAAGCTGGGATGGCACGTTGGATTTCTTGTTCACGGGAGAGGAAACGGATGGTAATGATTACGACAGAGTATTCTTTATGAGAACGTGCGTGGAGAGCCATACACTCAACAATCCAAGTGGAGGATATAAGGGAATCAACTGGGGCTGGACCTCATTTAATCCTAACGGGGGCCAAATAGACGGTCACGCAAAAGATACCGAGATTGCCAAGGTGTTCAAGAAAAATGATTGGAATCATATCGCTTTTTCTTTCAACAAGCGTGCACTCAAAGTATATCTCAACTATTATCGCATTGTTAACATTCCTAATCAGAAACAGCCGCGCTGTTGGTGGATGGAAGGTAGTTCAGACAGTAACAAGGGTGTTTACATCACCAATGTCGTGATGGCGAAGGGCGCCGTTGACCTTTACGAGCGCAACACGACCGATTATTCTTCAGCCGTCGAAAAGGCCATCGCCGAGACCGGCAAATTTGTAACCAACAACATTCTTTTTGAGACTGGCAAGGCCACGCTGAAGCCCGAGTCCATGGAAGAGATACAGAAGGTTGCTGACTACATGAAGAAGAACCCTACGGCACGCTTCGAAGTTCAGGGCCACACCGACAACCAAGGCTCCGACAAAGTGAACGACCCGCTGTCGCAACAGCGCGCCGAGGCCGTAGTAAAAGCACTTGAGGGCTTAGGCGTCGACGGCTTCAACCTGAAGGCTGTGGGCAAGGGCTCGCACGAGCCCGTAGCCGACAACAGCACCGACGCTGGCCGCGCTAAGAACCGAAGAGTGGAATTTATAAAGAGATAATAATAAACTGATTATAATATAGGTAGCGCCGTTGTGCGCTACCTATATTAGTTTTTATTCCACAATATATGTCAGTATTGCAACTAAATAGAATAGAATACCTTATATGCTGCATAGGAAGTTTTGCAGAATACTTTGGCATAACCAATGCCCAAGCGTATATTTATTTGAATAGATACGGAGGCTTGGATTTCTTAAAAAAGCACTACGACATAGAACACACATTCTCTATAGAAGACGCAGTGGACGATATTACAAGAATCTGTCATCGTAACGGAGGAAATTTGCAATGATAGAGCTATTTCATGGGTCAAATGTCAAGATAGACGAGATAGATCTTTCCTTCGGAAAAAGAGGCAAAGACTTCGGACGTGGTTTTTATCTTAGCGACAATAAAATGCAAGCCCAAAAAATGGCGGAACTTGTTACTTCAAGAGAAGAATATGGCGAACCGACAATAAGTACATTTCTGTTCGATGAGGGTTGTATAAAAAACGGGGCACTTAATGTAAGAATATTCGAGAATTATAGCATAGAGTGGGCGGAGTTTGTTGTTCGAAATCGTACTAACAATAGTAAATCTTCTGCTCACGATTACGACATTGTATGGGGACCTATAGCAAATGACACAGTAGGAGTCCAAATCAGAAGGTATATACTCAATTACATAGACATAAACAGGCTGATCGAGGAGCTGAAATATATCAGACCGACATTTCAATATTTTTTTGGTACAGAAGAATCACTTAAGTATTTAAAAAGAGTAAGATGACGAACGAAGAGAAACATAAGGCTGATGTTCAATTTCTAATAGAGTGTCTGACGAAAGACCTGACTGTTATGTTGATGAACAACTACAACTTCGATGCCGACAAAGCATTAGAGCTCGTTTACACATCTAACACTTATAAGAAACTCGAAAACGAAGCCACCGGGCTGTATTATGAGAGTTCTATATATGTGTTCGATTATCTTACAAAAGAACTGAACTTAGAATACAAAGAAGTTATAGCTTAACATACACTATTTCGAGGACAAAACATTCAAAATAATAAAAGCATTATGAAAAAATTGTGTTACCTATTCGCCTTATTGGCAATGAGTTGTACATTACTGACAGCCTGCTACTATGGCAATGAGAAAGAAGAAGAAGAACCGTCGAGCACCGATGTGACGATACTCGAAACCGACAATCAGATTGTCGGTTTCTACATCGACAGAATACCGGCAGCCGGCGTAAGCCTCGAAAACAGAATCTACGCCGACTTCGACGAAAGCGGTCTGTGCACCAAAGCGGCTTGCCACACCACGTACCCCGACGAATACATCGCCCAAGAGGTGTACAGCAGCTTGCAAGGCGACGCGATGTTCTCCCTCGACGGGAAAATTATCATCTCCGACATCTCAGCAATTATGAGAGGGCTCAGCAAAGAAGAGACAAAGCAGGTGATGAAGAAAATGCCTTCGACACTCGCCGGCGGACGCTACCAAGGCACTTCGCTGAAGATGTACGTTTCGCCACGACTGTAACACTCTGATACAAAAAACAAAAAAATCGCCCGATTCACATCGGACGATTTTTTTTTTAAACATAAAAACCAAAGTAAAATGAGAAATCTTACACCCCCTTACTACGTTGACTTCACTTATTAGTTACTGAAATTGCTGCACAACAATTTTTTACTCTGAAACCCAGGGCGTAAAACGCCCTGGCAGAGCTGCGAAAAACGCCTGCAATAGCTGTTTTTTAACACTTATATTGCTGAAATGACGAAACATACCATTATATTTGCATTCAGAATAAACAAAAAAGAATAAAACTATGAGAATAATGAAACTCGCTACAATGGCAGCTTTGCTGTTACTTGCCGTAACAGCCTGTAACAAAGGTCCGTTCAAAGAGACCATCGTTTTTTCCGATTTCGAATACGACTATTGCCCTCTGCCTGAACGTCAGATTAGTGGCCTCAACACGGTAGAGATGAGCGGCGGCACCGTAACCATGCAGTTTGCCGACAAGAAGAAGAAATTCGACATCAACGTTGATATGAGCTATGAAGAGATACGCGACGACAACGCCGCTTATCTGTGGCACATAGTGCTCAACCCCGCCAAAGGAGAGCATATCAACCAGATAAACATCATCATGAGCAAAGACTTCGAATACATGCTTAGCTTCATCGAGGACGGCGACGACATTGACCCAAAAGAGTACGAAAACGAAGACGAATTCACTATGTTCACTCTTCTGCGCTGCAAAGCAACACCAAACGTTGCTCGCTGCTTGTTCGCAACACACCCGACCGATGCCGACTACGAGAATATGGACTACTACGAGAATGGATACGAAGGCGGCTCTGACGACGACTACTATTCGGAAGGCGACGCTTACGAAGAAGGTGACTACTACGAAGAAGGCGATGCTGACGAAGGCGATGGCGACGACAATGTTGCACCTGGCGAATAACCTGAAAAACAACGACTTACAATCGATATAAAAAATTGGAAGTCCCGAAAGGGACTTCCAATTTTTTTCTGCGTGGTGCGGAAAGAACGGGATTCGAACCCGTGAAACGCTTTGGGCGTTTACACGCTTTCCAGGCGTGCCTCTTCAACCACTCGAGCATCTTTCCTTTTTCGGGTGCAAAAATACAAATTAATTACGAGTTACAAATTACGAATTACGAGTTACGAGTTACGAATTACGAAGTACGAATTATCCACTTCTATAGCTGAGCTACATTATTGACGGTTTTGCCGTCCAAAAATGCCTTCAGATTCGCCACTGCTATATCCATCAGTCGGCTGCGCGCTTCGCGCGTAGCCCATGCTATATGTGGTGTGATGAAGCAGTTGCGCGCCGTAAGCAGCGGATTGTCGGCTTTGGGCGGCTCGGTAGAGAGCACATCGAGTCCGGCGGCCATAATGCGCTTATTATTAAGCGCATCGGCCAACGCCGCCTCATCGACGAGCGGACCGCGGCCGGTGTTGATGAGTATGGCTGTCGGTTTCATCAGCGACAAAGTCGCCGATGAAACAATATGGCGAGTCTGTTCGGTTAGCGGACAATGGAGCGTAACTATGTCGGCCTCGGTGAAGAGCCGGCTAAGGTCGGCTCTCTCGACGCCTTCGGGCAGGTCCGAAGGCTTTTTCGACGTGAGTGCTAAAACTTTCATTCCGAATGCTTTAGCAATTTGCGCCACTGCCATTCCGATATTGCCCAGACCGACGATGCCTATTGTTTTGCCGCTCAGTTCTATGAGCGGCGTATCGACGTAGCTGAAGTCGGCACAGGCCGACCACTGGCCTTGCGAGCTTTGCGTGGCGTAGTGCGCCACGCTGTGCGTTATGTTGAGAATATGCGCAAATACCATTTGCGCAACCGAATTGGTGCTGTAGGCTGGAATGTTGGTAACCACAATGCCACGGCGGCGCGCTTCGGCAATATCGACCACGTTGTAGCCCGTTGCAAGCACGCCAATATACTTCAGATGAGGCAGTTGCGCCATATCAACAGCACCGATGACAGTCTTATTTGTTATCAGCGCTTCGGCGTCGGCCGAGCGCTCAATGAGCGCCTCGTGCGGCGTGCGGTCGTACACCTCGAGATTGCCAAGCTGCTCAAAGCCCTGCCACGACAAGTCGCCCGGGTTGAGACAGAAGCCGTCGAGAACAACAATTTTCATGGCGTTTTAGTTTTTAAAGCTGTGAATAGGCGCAGGAATGCGTCCTTTGCGATTAACGAAACGCTCACAGCTGAAGCTGTTTACGGGCATTATTGGGGCGTGCCCCAATAATCCGCCGAATTCGACCGACTGGCCCACCGTTTTGCCGATGACAGGAATAATGCGCACCGCAGTTGTTTTTTGGTTCACCATGCCAATAGCCGCCTCGTCGGCAATGATGCCGGCGATGGTCTCGGGGCGCGTGTCGCCCGGGATGGCAATCATGTCGAGGCCAACTGAGCAGACGCACGTCATAGCCTCGAGTTTCTCGATGCTGAGTGCGCCGCACTCAACAGCATCGATCATGCCTTGATCCTCGCTCACGGGAATAAACGCGCCACTCAGTCCGCCCACGTACGACGAGGCCATCACACCGCCCTTCTTCACTTGGTCGTTGAGCAGAGCGAGGGCGGCTGTAGTGCCTGGCGCGCCGGCCTGTTCGACGCCAATCTCTTTGATAATATCGGCGACAGAGTCGCCGATGGCGGGCGTAGGCGCAAGCGACAAGTCGATGATGCCAAACGGCACGCCGAGCCTTCGCGAGGCTTCCTGCGCCACCAACTGACCCACGCGGGTTATTTTGAATGCAGTTCGTTTAATTGTTTCGCAAAGCAACTCAAAATCAGCATTTTGCAGTTGTTGAAGAGCATATTTCACAACGCCCGGTCCGCTTACGCCGACATTGATGACGGCATCGGCTTCCGACACGCCGTGGAAAGCGCCCGCCATGAACGGGTTATCGTCGGGGGCGTTGCAAAGCACAACGAGCTTTGCGCAGCCAAGCGAGTCGCGCTCTTTGGTGAGTTGGGCCGTCTGGCACACTATGTCGCCCATAAGGCGCACGGCATCCATATTGATGCCGGTCTTCGTCGAGCCGACATTGACCGAGCTGCAAATGCGTTCGGTCTGAGCCAAGGCCTTCGGAATGGAGCGGATAAGCAGCTCGTCGCTCGCCGTCATGCCTTTCGACACCACGGCCGAATATCCGCCTAAAAAGTTAACATTCAGCTCTTTAGCACACTTATCGAGCGTAGTGGCGATAGCCACGTAGTCGTCGGGCGTTTGGCAAGCCGAACTGCCCACGA
Source organism: Bacteroidales bacterium (assembly GCA_017960905.1). Lineage (GTDB taxonomy): Bacteria > Bacteroidota > Bacteroidia > Bacteroidales > Marinilabiliaceae > W3P20-009. The sequence continues at coordinate 4,806 of JAGCYH010000058.1, read as the reverse complement.
GCGAGATAGGCGTAATCGAAATGCGTTTGTTAACTATCGGAATACCAAACTCTTTCGAGATGTTTTCGCCCGTCTGGACTAAGTCTTTCGCCAGTCGCGTTATCTTGTAATAGATATTCTGACAGAGCACGTCGAGATTGCCGTCGGCACAGTCGAGCAGGTTGATGCCCATAGTGATGGTGCGCACGTCGAGGTTCTCGTGCTCAATCATTTTGTTGGTTTCGATGACTTCCGAAATGTTTATCATAGGGCTCAGATTCTGTGCATTTTGTCGAAAATTTCCTCACGCTGGCATTTCACCTGCACTCCAAGCTGCTTGCCTATTTCGGCAAGCTCGCCCGCAGCCACTTCGAACGGCTTTTTCATACGAGCCATATCTACTATCATCATCATGTTAAAATACTCTTGCACAATGGTTTGCGAGATATCAAGAATATTCACATTGTTGTCGGCCAGGTAGGTGCACACTTTGGCTATGATACCCACGGTGTCTTTGCCGACTACGGTAATTATTGTTCTATTCATATCACTACTTTTATTCAAAAACAAGTATTATATATCACTCAAAATCAGCTTATTCGAGCGAATCATCGAACACTACATCGGTCATTGCCTGGTAGATGAGCTTGTGAACTTTAGAGCGGATATTGAGTTTTGTCAGTTTATTGTTGTAAACATTGGGGTGAATACGGTTGGAGAGGAAAACGTAGACGAGGTCGTAATCGGGGTCGACCCAGACAAGGATACCAGCAAAGCCAGTGTGGCCGTAGGAGCTGAGCGAAGCGAGCTGTGTTACCGGGCTCGACTTGTCGTCGCGGAACTCGGGTTTGTCGAAGCCATAGCCACGGCGGTTGTCGTCGGTCTTGCGAGTGGTGAACTGAGCCATAGTCTGCTCATCGACGAAGCGCACACCGCCGTAGGTGCCGCCGTTGAGGAACATCTGCGCAATGCGCGCCACCTCGTTGGCCGTGCCGAAGAGGCCGGCGTTGCCAGCAACGCCGCCAAGCACTGCCGCTGTCTGGTCGTGAACAGTGCCCTGCAGCAACGTGTGACGGAAGTACAAATCGTTTTCGGTGGGCGCAATCTGCACCTCTTGATAACGCGTAAGCGGACGATAGAGCAAACGCCTCAGTCCCAGCGGATTAGCAATCTGTTTGTAAAAAACGGCATCGAGCGACTGCCCGTATTTCTTTTCGATGATACGCTGCAGATAGATGAAATTGAGGTCGCTGTAGCGATACGCCGAAGAGCGTATCGCGCTCTCATCCATATAGTTAAAGATGCGGTCGCGGCTCTCGTCGTCGCAGTAGAGATTGGGCGAAATCTGATGTTTGTGCGTCTTGTCGGGCTTATCGACGAAAGCTTCAGCCTTGAGCTGAAGCTCGTCGGACACATAGAGGCGGGGCTCAATCTGCACCGGATAGCCCTCTTTCAAGCGAGTGCTGTAGACCGGACGCGTAACAAACGACGAGTCGATGCTCAGCAACACCGCCGGTACCGAAGCCACCAGACCCGAGTTGTGCAGCAGCAAGCTCTCGACAGTCACGTTGCGTTTGTTGCGGCTTTTCTTGTCGAATTTGAGTACTTCGCCCATTGTAGTTTGCGGAGTAACGAGCGCGCTGTCAACCATTTGCATCACGATGGGCAGCGTGCCAATCATTTTGCTTACCGAAGCCAGGTCGTAGAGCGTGTTGTCGGTAACTTTCACACCGTCTTTGTATTTCGTATTGCCGTAAGGTTTGCTGTAAACCACTCTTCCATAGCGAGCTACGAGCACATAGCCGCCGGGCGAAGCCTGTTCGCTTATCATCTTCTCCATCACCTTGTCGATTTTAGCCAGACCTTTGGCCGACATCGACGCCATATATGGTTTCGAGTATGCCAGGCGCGTTTTGGGACTTATGATGGGTTTCAGATGTGCAAGGCTGTCGATAGCCACATCGCTCTTGGCGACGGAGAGACCGCCGAAGAGGGCCTGCGAGAGCAAATCGACGCCGTTGCCTATTGGCAACGGCAAGGTATACACCGCGTCGCAAATGGTGTCGGCGCACTGCCAGTCGAGCTGGTTGCGCACTTGCGAGAGCAGCACTATCGAAGTGGCGGGCAGACCTGTCTTAGGTATGTTTTTGGCCACCTGAAGCAGACCTTTCGTCACCGAGGCGCTGTCGTCGGCCACAACGACAAAGTATCGGGGCTTTATCTTGTTGCCAAGCACCGAAGGGTGAACCTTCTCGCAGTCGTCGAAATAACGGCGGAAATACGGAACTACATCGCCCGATTTTTTGGTTCGGGTGTCGAAGATAGCCAAGCTGAAATCGGTCATCGACCGCACCGCAAAGTCGGTGCGGCGGGCGTAGCACTCAATGGCGTATTCGGCCAGACTGTCGAGGTCCAACGCCTTAACTTCCAATTTGTTATCGGTTATTCGCGCAGCGCTTTTTATCTCGTCGATACGCAAGCGTGTGATGCTGTCGGCCGAGGCGTTGAGCTTGGCCTGTTTCACAATCCACTTTATATCGCCCGACGTCTTCTGCTGCTGAAGGTATAGGTTGCGGCCGTAGAGCTTAGCCGGAATGTACTGTTTCATTTTTTTCGACGGCATACGCGTGGCGGGCGTCATGAAATGCGTTACAGGGTAGACGGTTGAGTCGTTGCCAACGAAACGCACGAAAATCTTTCCGCTGTCGGTGAAAGCCACGCCGCTGAAGTCGTGTTGCATTGCCTTGGCAATGCAAAAATCCTCAATCTGCGCGCGCGCCTTGGCGTTTGTCAGCGCGTCGATGAGCTGCTGGCCGCTTATGGTCTTGTTGACCATCACCGCCGACGCAGCAACGAGGTTGATTTTGTTCTTGTCTTTTTTGGCATCGAAGGTAGTATGCAAGCGCACCGACGCCGTAAGCGTATCGGTTACGGCAGTGTCGGCAACCATGAAAAGTGTTGAAACGTCGTCGGCATCGACCTGTGCCACAATCATTTGTGGCAACAGCAGCAACAACGTAGCTAATATGGTCTTTAGTTTTCGCATAAATCAAAGTGGTCGTTCGTTTTATCGTTGATTGTTGGATATCTCTTTACTCTCTACTCTTTACTCTAAAAACTAATAAGTTAATATTTCCGTTCCTGTTTCGGTCATTAGCAGCGTATGCTCCCACTGTGCCGAAGGCAGTCCGTCGCGTGTGGTAACGGTCCAGCCGTCTTCGCGGCTGAAATGCACCTCGCGCTTGCCCATGTTTATCATCGGTTCGATGGTAAACACCATTCCCGGTACAAGAAGCATACCAGTTTTGGGTCGGCCGTAGTGAGTTACTTCGGGTTCTTCGTGGAAGGCGTTGCCCACGCCGTGTCCGCACAGTTCGCGCACCACGCTGTAGCCGTTTTTCTGGGCGTGGCACTGAATAGCGAAGCCTATGTCGCCCACAAAGCAGTATGGTTTAGCCGTTTGTATGCCTATGTTGAGGCACTCTTTGGTAACATCTACGAGGCGTTGTTTCTCGGGCGTTGTCTCGCCGCCTATGATAAACATACGCGACGCATCGGAGAAGAAGCCGTCGAGAATGGTTGATACATCGACATTTACGATGTCGCCCGGGCGGAGAAACGTCTTGTCGTTGGGAATGCCGTGGCAAACAACCTCGTTGATGGAGATGCAGCTGCTGCACGGGAAGCCCTCGTAGTTGAGCGGCGCCGGAATGGCGCCGTGATCCGTTGTGTAGTCGTATATCAGCTTGTCGAGCTGAGCTGTAGTCATTCCCTCTTTTATCTCGGTTGTTACCATATCGAGAATGCCAGTATTTATAACGCCACTGCGACGTATGCCCTCAATTTGTTCGGGCGTCTTTATCAGCTTGCGCGACGGCACTTTATAGCCTTGTTTCTGAAAAGCCATGATTTTCCGGTCCATCTCGGTTGCCGGCTCGCCTTTTTTCAAAGACCAGAATTTACGTATCATTTTTTTCTCTTTAAAAACTTAAAAATAAATCTGTTGAAGCGTATCACCTCGCCGATGATGAGCGCCAACGACGTTACACCAATTATTATCAGCCAGTCGGTCAGCGAGATTGTTACCACGTTGAACATCTGGCCGCCAAAGTTCACTATCAGTATCTGACCCACCAGTATCACCATCATTATCGACAGGAAACTAGTGCATTTGTAGAGTTCTCTGAATGCGCTACCACCTGATTTGAAGGCTTTTGCGTTGAACATGTTCCAGAATTGGAACATGACAAACGACGTGAAGAATAGCGACAGCTCGTAGGGAGACAGATGCTCCTCGATGCCTTGATTGTTGAAGAATACGAAGTTGCCTTTCAGGATGTCGGTCAGACTATGCACGTCGTTGATATTCAATATTTTGAGGAACGCCATAAGAGCTATCACAAAGATGCAGCCGACCGAGATAATAGAGATGGCCATGCCGCGTGTGATGATGTTGGCGTTGGTGTCGCGCGGTTTGTCTTTCATCACATGCTCTTCGGGCGGCAGCGATGCCAGAGCCATCGCTGCGAAGGTGTCCATAATGAGGTTGACCCAAAGCATCTGAGTGACGGTGAGCGGCGACTGCGTGCCCATGAACGAGCCTATCATCACCACCAGACAGGCAGCGACGTTGATAGTGAGCTGGAAGAGCAGGAAACGCTGAATGTTGCGGTAGAGCGAGCGGCCCCACAGCACGGCGCGGTTGATGCTTCGGAACGAGTTGTCGAGAATGGTTATGGCACTTGCCTGCTTGGCCACCGATGTGCCGTCGCCCATCGAAAGGCCGACTTGCGCGGCCTTGAGTGCCGGCGCGTCGTTGGTGCCGTC
>JAGCYH010000057.1 GCA_017960905.1 Bacteroidales bacterium | reverse complement strand
TGTGGCTGCGGTGAACAAGCTCGCAGGCAACTTCACTGCATATCAGTGGAACGAGAACGGCGTTGCGCTCGCTGGCGAGACGCACCACTATCTGCACCGCGACTTCAGTGCGTCGGGCGTCTACACCGCCACGCTCACCCTTGCCGACGGCTCGGTGCGCGAGACGTGTCCGCTCGACCTCACCCGCGTCAACGCCGCACGTCGTGCGGCGTCGGTGAAGGTTTATCCGAACCCCGCAACACGCGACGGCCACGTAACTGTGGAAGTAACAGAGAATTACGATCCGTCAGCCGACAAGATGCTGAGCATATTCAGCATAAGCGGCGCACAGGTTAAACAGATTCCGAATCCACAGGAAATCAGCACGTTGCAACTGCCACAAGGCACCTACACTGGCGTGTACGAGCAGAACGGAGAACGGACAACGTTCAAAGTGTTAGTGAAATGATAATTGAAAATTGAGAATTGAAAGTTGAAAACGCCGAATCAAGACGAACTTGAAACTAACTGATTTTCAATCTTCAGACTTTTCCTCTTTTGCGAAGATATGGTCGGTGAGGTTCATCAGAGTGTCCTCATCGAAGCCTAAGGCCTTGCAGATAGGCAGCAAGAGGTCGATTTCTTTCTGAGCGAACAGATTGTCGGCAATGGCTACAGCAATACAGGCCTCGAGCGCCGAAAGGCGGTCGGCCTCGTCGTGTATGCTGCTTATCACGTCGGAGATATCCGACGGTTCAGAAAGTTCGTTGCCAATGCACTGCTGCACCTCTCGGCTGTCCATATTGAGTTTCTGGGCATAATCCTTAATAGCCTTATACTCAGAATATTTCCTTTTACCATCGGCTTTGAGAGTCGCCATAGTCAGTGCAATGAAATCTTTAACTTTTAGTGCCATTTAGTTGCAGTATTAAGTTTTACCAAAGCTTTTCTATTTTCGCATTGCGAAAATAATGATTTAAAATCATTTTGTAATCGTATCCGCTGTAACTCATCACGGCAGCGCCAATCTGACACAGTCCTACCCCATGTCCCCAGCCGGCGCCACGCAGGATGAAGCGGTCGGCATTTTTCTCGACCGTAAAAGCCGAGCTGTAGAGATGGCTTTCGGACAAGGCGCGGCGCACTTCCAACTCTTTACCAATCACGAAGTTACACTTCGTGCCAGTGATTCTGAGCTTGACGATACGTCCCGACGGACCGCGCTCGATGGGCTCGAGTGAAGTGATAAGCCCGAAATCGATGCCAGTCTTGCGGCGGACGATGTCGGTGAGTTGTTCGGCCGTGTACTCCACGCGCCAGCGGTAGAAGTCGGCCGTTTCCTGGTCGTAGCTGTTGAGCACCTGACGCAGTATGGTGGCGTCGTTGGTATTGCAGAACGCGCTTGGCGCGTTCTCAATCCAACGGCGAGCGTTGTCTTCTTTTGTAAGGTCGGTATCGAAGCCGTCGGGCTGCCGGGCATCATCAACAAACGACTGTAAATAAGGATGTTGGACCGGTTCCCAGCAAGTTTCGAACAATTCGGTAACACCGCCGCAGCACTTCGAGAAACGCGCATCGCAAATCTCGCCGCCAAAGGTTATCACCTGTCCGCGAGTGGCGTCGATGGCGTCGCGAACAGCACTATTGCTGGCGCGCGTAAGTCCCTGATAACGCTGGCAATGGTCGTCGGCACAGACATCGAAGAGCTTATGGTCTTCGCGGTCGTACCAGCGTATGAGCATCGACTCGCTCAACGTTGTTGATTTATAACGCTTGCCTTGCAAACGTTTGCTCTTATCGAGTTGCGCCATGAGCCAGCTGCGCGATGTAACTGCGTGAGCACGAAGCAACTGAGCCGACGATGTGGCGCTCATCTCCGAGGCAATCACACAAAAAAGGTAATCCTCGATGGGTAGACGGTTTATAGCGCGTATTTTGTTGTCTTCGACAACAAAATGCAATTCGCCACTAAAAAGTTGTGTTTCAAGTCGTTCCCAATGGAAACCGATACCGATGCGCACGTTGTACAACTCGAAACGACCATTGTCGTCAACGGGCTCGAAGTCGAGCCTGTCGAACGGCACGCCATTGTACAGTATCTGAAGTCCGTCGGTCATGACCTCGCCTTCGCCTTCGACGGTTTTATTCGTCTGGCGACAAAGATATTTCTCAGTAAAACTGAATTTTACTGATTCTGAGGCCAATACGCCAACTGATATTTGCGGTGTCTCCATTTATATTTAAAAACAAACTTGTTTCAGAATATCCTCGATATCAGCCGCTTGCAGTTTTTCGAAATGCTTTTTTTGCGGCACGATGAAAATACCGCCCACCTCGACAGATGCCGGACTGATGAGCAATTGCTCATCAGCGGCGGCGCTATACTGCCACGGACGGAAAGCACGGCGGGGAATAACGTAAAACTCCACCAATCCGTCGCCCGCCTGCCGGGCGACGATATTCACCATGCTGTCGTTTATATTATGAGAATCAAGTACTTCGCGCACTTCGGCTTGTGCGGCTTGACTCTGGTCGGTAATGATACGTATCACTTTGCGGCCAATGGTGCTGCACACCGAGACTTCGGTGCGGGCATATTGTTTGAGCTGCATTGTGGGCTTGAAATCGTTGAAAACAGGCCACTTACTGGCGTCGCCGGCCTGAAAGTGCAAATGGTCGGGGGCAGATGCTCCGCATCGGGCACCGTTGTAGAATACGGCCATTCCATTTAATTCGCAAGCGAGCCTGAACATATCGGCAACATACTCACAACAAGCGTGTTGCGACAGCTGTTGCGGTACGTGTTCTTTTTTTGCAATAGTCAGATGACGGCCAAAAATCGGAAACGGATTGACCAGAATCTCATAGCCGCTCCAGTCGATAGCGATTTGCTCTTTGGGCCGGTTTTTAGAGCACAGGAAACAAGGCCGCTCGGCGATAGCCTTGCTATCGACGTTGGCGCCCGATGAAGTTATGCGAGCCGGGTTGTGCTGCGCGACAATGGTGAAGCCGTCGAAGTCGAAGCGTCGTATCTCAATGTTTTTGAGCGCATTATAGTTTTGGGCAACAAGCGGCCAAACGGCCGCTTGCTGCCCTATAAACTTATCGACATCGTTTAATGTCATGATTTAATCGTTAGTTGAGATACTTTTTATGCGGGCTTTGAGCTCGATAGTGCGTATCGAATCTTTGTAATAGTTGTTGGCGTTGAGGCGTTCCTGCGACAGCATGGCGTCGGTATTGCCTTTCCAACGACGGCAAAGGTAGATTGGGTCGTATATGCGGCCAATCTTATACTCGCGGCTCATGCGAAGGCCGGCAGCGTAATCCTCGCCGTAGCTGACATTCGGGAACGGGTATTTGCGCAGCAAATCGGTAAAGAAAGCGCGCGGTGCACCTAAACCATTGATACGCAGAGCATTGTTGCGTCCGTTTGAGTCGGTCCATTCGCTGTGGTCGATGATTCCGGGAGGCAATTCCTCGAGCGAGAAATTGACGAGTTTGTAGGAGCCGATGACCATGGCGCACTCCTCTTTGCGGAAGAGGTCGACAATAGTTTGAAGCGTATCTTTGTTAATATAAAGGTCGTCGCTGTCGAGCTGCACTGCGAAACGGCCGCACTTGCTGCTTTTGATGGCTTCGTTCCAGCAACCGCCGATGCCCAAGTCGGTGCGCGAAGGTACGATATGCACCACGCGGCGGTCGTTTTTGGCAATCTCGTCGATGATGCCGCCCGTGCCGTCGTTGCTGTGATTGTCGACGACAATCACATTGAACTCAAAACGAGTGTCTTGCGAGAGGGCCGAGTTGATTGCGTCGGCAATGGTAATGGCGCGGTTGAACACCGGAATGACCACACTTGCCTCGACGGGAAAGAAGCCCGACACGTCGCACGATTTCGCCGACTGCGGCGAAATGTACGCACCGATATTCTTAAGATGCTCAGTACAAACCGATTCCATTTCGATTTGCACTTTGCGGTTTTTCGGGTCAACATAGTCGAATTGTTTGCGCCCAGAGAGGCGCAAATCGGTCTCGTACTTAGTGTAAAGCAATTCGGGCAGATGATATATAGAGTGCCGCTCCGAAACCTTGAGACGCAAGTCGTACAGAGCCGCATACTCGTACTCATCGACCATACGTTCGACAGCTTCGGTCATGGCGTCGGTGCGGTAGAGCACCAAGCCGCCGAAGTCGAAGTCGTCGCGCAGGCTGCCATCCTGATAGGCAATGAGGCGGTGCGGCGTAACGACGCCTTCCTTCACTTCGTTGAAATTCGAGTAGAGCATAGCCGCACCGGTCTCTTCAGCCACGTACATCATTCGGTTGAGCGAATCGACGTTGACTGAGATCTGGTCGGGCGTCAGGCACAATGCCACATAATCGGTCGTTAAGAGTTTTACGGTTTTCTGCAAACCTATTGTCGATTGCAACGACGAGGCTATCCGACAATCCACACCACGACAGTCGATCGGGTGCAGCGAGAGTATTTCTATCGTTTTGTTCATAGATTTTTGTTTGTTCGCACAAATATAATGGCATTTTTTCATTCTTCGGCTACAAAGAGGCAATTTTAATTGCAATTTTCTGAAATTCTGTCATTTGACAGGCAAAAAGAACGGCACAAAAAAAAGGGGCTGAAATCACTTCAGCCCCTTCCCTTAAATCAGCTTATTAACCAAATCCCAATCTATGAAAAACATATTGATGCAAATATAAAGGCATTTCTCGGTTCTGCAAAATTATTTATGTTAATAAATAATAAATGAAGTGTAATATTTTTTTGAGCGGTTAAATATTTCACAATCGACAGGGGAAAATAACAATAATGGCGCTATCAGTTAAGTTATAACTTCGAGGCACAATTCGCAGCTTGTAATTTTCCAATGTTCGTTTTTCATTATACTTTTGCGTCGGGAAACAAATAAGCAAAAAAATGAGATTCGGACAAATATCAATAATAGTAAGCGCCTTCGCGCTTACGTCGTGCGGCGGACAATTTGAGCACCCCGACACGAGCAGCATCGACGCGCAAATAACAGTGCGGCCTTTCTACCGAGACCTGTTCAGTCCGAGCGACGCCACTCTCGATGCCAAAATCGCTCGCATGGACTCGCTCTACGGCACGTTCTTCACCGACTTTTGCGAGTACGGGCTGCGCATAGGCCGCCCTACCGACTCGCTTTTCAGCCAGTCGCTCAACACATTCCTAACCTTGCCCGAAAACGCCGAAGTGCTTCCTGTTTGCGATTCGGTTTATGCGCAGCTATCGATAGATGACCAACTTACCGACGCATTCCGATGCATCGAATACTATATGCCACATCTGCCAGTGCCGCAAGTGTACTGCCATTTTTCGGGCTTCAGCCAGAAAATCATCGTCGACTCCACATTCATCTCGTTCGGCATAGAGCACTACTTGGGGTCGCAATGCCGTTTCTACCAATATCTTGAAGTGCCGCTCTACGCGCGGCACACCAAATCGGCCGAATATATCGTGAGCGACATCGTAAAAGGCTGGTACTACGCCAATTGCCCCGATGTAAGCGAGAAAGACGACATACTCTCGGCTATGATATATCAGGCAAAAATACTCTACGCCACCAAAGCCTCGATGCCGTCGCTCGACCTCACCAAGCTTTTCGGTTTCACCGAAAAGCAGCTCGAGTGGTGTGAGAAAGCCGAAGCCGACATGTGGGCGTATCTGGCTGAAAACAAATTGCTTTACAGCACCGACCAACTTGTAAGGAACAAGCTCGTCAGAGACGCTCCGTTCACTCAGTACTTCGGGCAGGACTCGCCCGGACGAGCCGTGCTCTACTGCGCCTTCAGCATTGTGTGCGACTATATGCGGCAGCACCCCGAAACCACTATGCCAGAGCTGTTTGCGATGGCCGATGCGCAGAAGATACTCGTAGAGGCTCGCTACCGACCATAAAAAACCAGAGTGATGCGGCAAGCCGCATCACTCTGGTTTTGTGCTAATTATGACTTCAGAGCGATTATTATTCGCCCTCACATTTAACGCCTTGCAGGTTGTATTTCACACCACCTTTGATGATGTACATAGTGCCGTTCTCGAGCACCTTGCTAACCTTCGGTGCGGCTGTGCCAATGTTCTTAACCGCCGTGGCCGATTTCGGTTTGAAGGTACAAGTTACTGTGGCGTCGGATGTTACAGTCAGCGAACCGTCAGCAGAGCAACCGTTCCAAGCCTCAAACACATAGTCGTCAGATGGTGTGGCAGTAAAGTGCAGTGTGTTGCCTATCTCCGCTGCATCGAGATTTACATAATCCTCAACACAACTTATTGTGCCTCCCTCGGACTGAGTGATTGTGATTTTGCTCGTAGGCGGCATTATCAAGCGAACAGATAACCCATGGTCACGTGCAGATGTCGAACGATATACAGCACTCGATGAAATATTCACATAGCGTGCTTTATAATTTTCGTTAGAAGAACTACTTGAAGACCAATAAAAACCTGACCTATTCACAGAATACACTTGATTAGAATTACTCCGCCCTCCTGCTGCAGGCAGAAAAACAGCACCTGCTTGAGCCAACCGGAACCATTGTATATCGCTAAAGTTGTTCTTGAGTGCATAATATTCTTCACCATCAGAAGAACAACCTTTTTCAAACGTAATACCAGAAGGAGTACTCCATTCATCGGGCAGAATAATAAGACCATTCACACCACAGACACAAGCTATACCATACTTATCTCTCGCTCCACTACGAGTTTCAAGCAAATAATACCACTCGGAATATGTCATTGTACGCCACAATCCTGCTTGATTACCGCCATTCTGTATGGCATTATAAACACCCCAATCGGCAAAGGAATTGTCTCCTGTTAAATCGTTATTGGCTCCAGTCTCTGAGCTGAAGACAGGTCCGTAAGAGGAATATGCCTGACTGGTACTATATGGCTGGTAGTTCTCGGCACCACTTCCGGACCAGCCACTTGTTCCCCAACCGAAGAGGTCGATCCAGCCATTGAAATCAGCTGTATAACTATTTATTGAATGATTCTCGGTATTATTATCAACAAGATCATACTGGCGCTCGGCAAACCGCCAGACATTGTCGTGAGGATGATACTGAAGATTGCCTTGTGAGAACTGCACTTGCTTAGTACTACTAACTGAGAATTTGCCCGGTAGAACTCCTCCCTCAAACGAAGGCTCAACAACAGATATTACTACTTCGTTAGAAACGAGAGTATTATCAGTAGCATTGACTATATTTTTCATTGTTTTCGGGACAAATCCGACATTGCGCGGGCTGATAATCTCGACACCGTCGAGATTGAGGGCATGAAGGTACTCAATGCCGCCGCCTTGACGCCATGGCTGCAGCACACTTGTATTGCCATGGAAAGCGGCAGTTACTTTCGAGTTGTTTACAGAGAGAACAGCACCGTAGGTTTGGCTCATCGACTCTTCGTTACCATAGCCTGATATGCCCGACATGCCTTCGGCATAAAGTTCGGTGTAACCCGTAACCGACAGCGTAATATCCTCTGTATGAGTCATTTTATTCGTGTTATAAAGGAATATGCCTAGTCCGTCGCCTACAGCCTTAACGTTAAGGCAACCTCCGCCAGTTATTTCAGTGCTTTTATCGAGGCGAATACATGAATAGTTATTCGTACTATTAAGAGTATTCGTACCAAGCACATTTATCTTCAGATTCGGTATGGAGTCGTGAATAGCGTATGTACCTTCAGCATCAATAATGGCATTTTGCAAGGTAAGTGTGTTTGTCGAAGGATCATAATTTACAGTGCCTGTCACACCAGAAACGTCCGCGGCAATATCCGTACAGTTGATTTCGTCTATCTGCACACCGCAAATCCACAAATCGTATCTTGTAGTACTAATTGCTCGAACAGGATTTCCTGTGCATCTACTCATTACAGCAACCGCTGCATCCTGATTCTCTTCAGCACTAAAGACATATGACGATTTCGGGTTAGATTCAAAAACAGAGGCCGACCAATAATCAAGCCAATTATCATTAACAAGTGAAGTATTACTATACGACCCTGCTTGAGGGAGAAAGATATGTACATCGTTTGATATTGAATAAACGTAGCTTGTACCTTTGGTATGTTTTTTATCCTTCGTTTTATCGACAGAGCGATAAACTATGTAACCTTTTACGCCATGGCCGGCATAACTATTCGTCCATTCCCAATAACACTCTTCCCACAACATCTGCCATTGCGCAGAAGTTGGCATACACCATCCCGAACCCATATTAGCCCTTGCGGCATCGTCTTCGGGGTCGAGGTTTATCTTATGGTCAGTATATCCATTATATCCAAGATTAGTGTAGCCACAATACTTTGTTAGCTTATTAGACTCGCCTTTGGCAAGTACGTATGTTGACCAACTATAATTTGTCTTGGTGGCTGTTTCGCCCCACGCGAAATAATCGCCGGCGTCCCACGGATTCGTTGCGCCAACGTTGCAAGTAGCCCATAACGTGCCAGAAGAGAGGCCGAGGTCAACATATTCAACGGCATAGCATACATTAGTCGCGATAGCGACCAAAATGAGTAAAAGTTTAGTTTTCATAGTATTTTTTCCTTTTTGTTACATAAAATATTAAAAACGTACCAAAAATAGAGTTTATTTTCAATTATGGGTTATCGATTCGTACAAAAGATTTATTGATTCGTACATTTCGCATGATTTTAACAAAACTGACGGCCTCAAAAACACTTAAGAGTGTTTTTGAGGCCGATGCGTGTATGTATATTCTCAGTTCTATCAGAAGTTAAACACCGCAGCAGCGATGAAACGCGAGTTGGCTACCGAATAGTCGCTCACGTACTTATAGTAGTCGCCATGCGCCTCCTGCTTGCCGTAGTTGGCCACGGTGTACTCCCACTCAGCGAAGAAATTGAGCGTCTTGTTGGGGAAGAAAGCCAAGCGCGGCTGTATACGCCAAACGTTTTCAATGTCGATACCGCGACCGTAAACAGTTGCAGCAGAGCTTATTTTGTCGCCAAACTGGTTATTTTTGCCGAATCCGGCAAAAATACCCGGACGGCAGAGGCCTTTGTTTTTGCTCATATCGATCCAGAACGTTGTGGTGCCGAAATCGTCGTAGTCGTACTCGTTGTTGCTCTTCAGACCGCTCTCGATATATCCGCCCATGAGGCACTGCTCATAAAGGTTGTTGCCATAGATGGCCTGGAAACGCACATTCCACTCGTCGAAAGTGAATTTGCCGAACACCGAGAAAGCCGATGAGCCATAAAGCACATCGGTCTTGTGCTTATTGCCAAGCGCATCGACAGTGAACGTGCGGGGCTTGAGCACAACGTAGTTGAACATAGCGCCCAAATATGCCACATCGCCACGGTAAACGAGCTGTGCATTGAGTTCGGGCACGCCGCTATTGCGCTGATATTCAGTGCTTCCACCCTTCGGACCAACCGACTTATTGTCGAGTTGGAACGAAGCTATACCGCTCAGTTCAACTTTGCCGGCGTAGTAAGTGTATTTGCCCTGCACGTAGCGCGAATAAGGGTGGAACGGGATACCCATGTTGAGCGGTCGCGTGCCGGGCATCACCTCATGAGCCACCATCGGGTGCCAATACTGTCCGAGCAGCAAGCCCGACTTTGCCCAACGCATATTGATATATGCGTGGCGCAGGCGCAACATGTTGATGCCTTCGTTGGTAGAGCCGGTGAAGTCGCCCTCGAGATAGCCGAACACCTTGGCGCCAAGCATGTCGGGCGCAGTGATTTTGGCACCGGCGCGAGCAGTTATGGTAAGCATATTGATACTGCCCGAAGCATTGATGTCGTTGCCGTCGGCATCGAGCACCTTAGGCGCCGGATAGAAGAGCATCTGCTCTTCGCGGCCGCCTACAATCTCGCGCGTGTCGTAGTGAATCTGAGGGTCGATGAAACCCGAAATCTTATAATCCCAACCGGAATTGTCGTCGGCAGAAGCCTGAGCCACAGATATTTGTGCAACAGAAAGAGCCGACAGAAGAGTCAAAAATGATAATCTCATAACAATATTTATTCAAAAAAACTTAGCAAAAATAATTCAAGTATTGCGATTATTAATCATGAAAATAAAAAAAATGGCTCATTTTTTGCATATTAGTATTGAAAAAAACAAAAACTTGGTATTTTTGCACTTATTATTGACCGACATGAAAAAGACGAAATTGATACGGGCACTTTTAGCAAGCATAATGCTATCAGCCATACCGGCAACCGGCTGGAGTGCGCCATACGCTGTGATGTCAATCTCGGCGACATGGCAGCAAGCCAACGAAGGATGGAGCTACTCGCTACCGCAGAGCATTTATAAAATGCTCTGCAATAAGAACATACAGTCGTTGTCGGAAAAATTCAACACGACAATAGAGATAACGCTGCCTCAGAGTTCGGGCTTATACAGCAAGAAACAAGGCGAGATGATACTGTCGGACTTCTTCGGCACACTGGGCGACATACAGATAACCATCGACCACGAGCGCTCGGTGGGCGAAGCCACCTCGACAATATGCACGTGCAAGTCGGGCAGCAAAAAATACCGTCTGTACATACTGACGCAAAATCAGACAATACAACAACTTAGAATAGAGGAACAAAATGAGTGATTACATACCTGATTTCGACGAATACCTCAACAACTTCATCGATTCGGCGATACGCGAAGACGTAGGCGACGGTGACCACTCGTCACTCTCGTGCATACCGGCCGATGCGCGCGGACGCGCGCAGCTCATCGTGAAAGAAGACGGCATAATAGCCGGCATCGACGTGGCGCAGAAAGTGTTCAGCAAACTGGCGCCCGATGTAAAGTTCGAAAAACTCATCAGCGACGGCACTCACGTGCACAAAGGCGACATAGCATTCCGTGTTGAATGCACCACACGCACACTGCTTCTGGCAGAGCGGCTTGTGCTGAACATAATGCAGCACATGAGCGGAATAGCCACAGCCACAAACGTTTACGTCAGACGGCTCGAAGGGCTTCACACCAAAGTGCTCGACACCCGCAAGACTACGCCGGGCATGCGACTGCTCGACAAGCTCGCAGTAAAGATAGGCGGCGGCGTGAACCACCGCATAGGCCTCTTCGACATGATAATGCTCAAAGACAACCACAACGACTTTGCCGGCGGCATACAGCAAGCCATCAGACGCGCACAGGAATATCTGAAAGCCAACAACAAAAAGCTCAAGATAGAAGTGGAAGTGCGCAACCTCGACGAGCTTGCGCAGGTGATGGCCGTAGGCGGCGTTGACAGAATAATGCTCGACAACTTCGACCTTGCGACAACTCGCAAGGCCGTAGAAATAATAGGCGGACGATACGAGACAGAGTCGTCGGGCGGCATCACGCTCGACACACTCCGCGACTACGCGGAGTGCGGTGTCGACTTCATATCGGTAGGCGCGCTGACGCACCACGTCAGCAGTTTGGACATGAGCCTAAAAGCCTATTGAGCAACACTTTGCACAAAAACGGCAAAACAAATTTTATTTTTAACATAAAAAATAAAACATTTTGCCGCTGTAATGTGTAAAAGTACTAAAATGATAGAAATTTTTCATTGTGAGACATAGATTATGCGTTGTGAAACGTATAGTTGAATTAATGCTATTAGATTAGTTTTTTAATTTTCATGATTAAGTATTGGGATGCGCGATGTGATATCGTGCATTTTTTTTGTTTTTCATTTAGTGATATAATAAAAAAGGGCTACCCTGTGAAGGGCAGCCCTTTTTATTTATAAATCTATCGGTCAATTATTTACCATGATATTCCTGCCAGCTTTCAATCTTAAGATCTTTGATGTCTTTGGTGCAGAAAGCGTGGATGAACGCACTCGCAAGGCGGGCGTTGGTGAAGAGCGGAATGTTATGGTCGATGGCCGCACGGCGTATCTTGTAACCGTTGGTGAGCTCACGTTTGGTGTGGTTCTTCGGTATATTGATTACAAGGTCGATTTCGTGGTCGGCAATAGCCTTCATGATGTTCTCGCCCTCTTCGTCGGGCCAGCAGAGAACTGTAGAAGCTACGCCGTTGTCTTCCAAGAATTTATGCGTACCAGCGGTAGCATAAATCTTGTAGCCTTTCGACTGGAGCATGGTGCACGGTTCGAGCAGGTCGACTTTGCCGTGAGCGTCGCCCGAAGAGACGAGAATGCCTTTTTGCGGTACGTGGAAACCGACAGCGATGAGGGCATTCATAATGGCCTCATTGAAGTCGTTGCCAAGGCAGCCAACTTCGCCCGTCGACGACATATCGACGCCGAGCACAGGGTCGGCGCGGTGGAGGCGGGCAAACGAGAACTGCGACGCTTTGACACCAACATGGTCGATGTCGTAAGTAGAAGAATCAATCTTTTCGATGGGCACATCGAGCATGATTTTGGTGGCAGTCTCGATGAAGTTGCGGCCCAGCACTTTAGATACGAATGGGAAGCTTCGCGAAGCGCGAAGATTACATTCGATAACCTTCACATTGTTGTTTTTAGCGAGGTACTGGATATTGAACGGGCCACTGATATTGAGCTCTTTGGCAATTTTCTTGCTTATCTGCTTGATACTGCGTGCAGTAGCAAGGTAGATGTTTTGTGCCGGGAATACGAGAGTTGCGTCGCCCGAGTGAACGCCAGCGAACTCAACGTGCTCAGATATAGCGTATTCGACAATCTCGCCGTTCTTTGCCACAGCGTCGAATTCGATTTCCTTGGCGTTTTGCAAGAATTTAGAAACTACAACCGGATATTCCTTCGACACTTTGGCCGCCATAGCGAGGAAGTCGTGCATCTGCTCTTTGGTGTAGCAAACGTTCATAGCAGCGCCCGAGAGCACGTACGACGGACGAATGAGAACCGGGAAGCCGACTTCGTTGATGAATTTGTCGATTTCGTCGTAGCTTGTCAGCGCCTCCCAGCGTGGCTGGTCGATGCCGAGCTGGTCGAGCATGGCCGAGAATTTGCGGCGGTTTTCAGCGCGGTCGATGGAAACCGGCGATGTGCCGAGAATCGGCACATCCTGGCGGTAGAGCTTCATAGCCAAGTTGTTAGGGATCTGGCCACCGGTAGAGACAATCACACCCTTCGGGTCTTCGAGGTCGATGATGTCGAGCACGCGTTCGAACGAAAGTTCGTCGAAATAGAGGCGGTCGCACATATCGTAGTCGGTGCTGACGGTCTCGGGGTTGTAGTTGATCATAATCGACTTATAGCCGAGCTTGCGAGCGGTCTGCGTAGCATTTACGGAGCACCAGTCGAATTCGACAGACGAGCCGATGCGGTAAGCACCCGAGCCGAGCACGATGATATTTTTGTCTTTGCGGTAATCGTAGCTAATGCTGTGTCCCTCAACGCCGTAGGTCATGTAGAGGTAGTTGGTCAGTTCGGGATGCTCCGAAGCCACAGTATTGATGCGTCGAACAGCAGGTTTGATGTTCTGGCTCATACGGTGAGCGCGAACGCGAAGAGTCTCTTTCTCCATGTTGCCAGTCGGGTTTTCAACGAAACGTGCAATCTGGAAATCAGAGAAGCCCATGCGTTTAGCCTCTTTCATAACATCGGCAGGCAGGTCTTCGATTTTCTTGTACGAAGTGAGAACTTTCTCAAAATCAACGATATTCTTGAGGTGCGAGAGGAACCATTTGTCGATTTTGGTGAGCGACTCAACTTTCTCAACCGTGTATCCTTGTTCGAACGCCTTGGCGATGGCAAAGATACGTATGTCGGTCGGGTTGGCGAGTTCGTCGTCGAGGTTCGGTATGTCGAGGTCGTTGTTGCCAACGAAGCCGTGCATGCCCTGCCCTATCATACGAAGGCCTTTCTGCATGATTTCCTCGAACGATTTGCCGATAGACATTATCTCGCCGACCGACTTCATAGAAGAGCCGATGTGGCGGTCGACGCCGACGAACTTCGACAAGTCCCAACGCGGGATTTTAACAATCATGTAATCGACCGACGGTGCTACGTAAGCCGAGTTTGGCGTACCCATTTCGCCGATCTGGTCGAGAGTGTAACCGAGCGCGAGTTTGGCGGCCACGAAAGCCAACGGATAACCCGAAGCCTTAGAAGCGAGTGCCGACGAGCGGCTCAGGCGCGCGTTGATTTCTATGATGCGGTAGTCGTTAGTCTCGGCGTTGAAGGCGAACTGAATGTTGCATTCGCCCACGATGCCGATGTGGCGTACGACCTTGATAGCGATATTCTGAAGCATTTCGATCTGCTCTTTCGAGAGCGAGATGATAGGCGCAACGACGATACTCTCGCCAGTGTGGATGCCGAGCGGGTCGACATTTTCCATCGGAACAACGGTGAAGCAGTGGTCGTTGGCATCGCGAATGACCTCAAACTCAATCTCTTTCCAGCCTTTGAGCGATTCTTCGACGAGAATCTGCTTTGAGTAAGCGAGTGCGTTTTCGCAGAGGTCTTTGAAAGCAGGCTCGTCGGGGCAGATGCCCGAGCCGAGACCGCCGAGGGCGTAAGCCGAGCGGACCATGATAGGGAAACCGATGCGGTGAGCAACGCGAAGCGCATCTTCCATCGACTCAACAGCCTCAGACACAGGTGTTTTTGCGTCGATTTCCTTGAGTTTGTTCACGAAGAGTTCGCGGTCTTCGGTAATCATGATGGCCTCGACCGAAGTGCCAAGCACCTTGACGCCATATTTTTCCAAAACGCCCGAAGTGTAAAGTTCAGTACCACAGTTGAGTGCGGTTTGTCCACCGAAAGCTAAGAGAATGCCGTCGGGGCGTTCTTTTTTGATAATCTCCTCAACGAAGTAAGGCGTGATAGGCAGGAAGTAAACCTTATCGGCGATACCTTCAGAAGTCTGTATCGTAGCGATGTTGGGGTTGATGAGTACCGTAGAGATACCCTCTTCGCGCATGGCTTTCAATGCTTGCGAGCCGGAATAGTCGAATTCGCCCGCTTGTCCGATTTTTAGTGCGCCCGAACCGAGAAGCAGCACTTTCTTTACATCTTTCATTGACGTTTTTCTATTTTAGTAAATATTAAAATTGTCAAAACAAAAAAAATGCGTTAATCAAAAATGATTAACGCATCTGAATATTTTTTTCAACGAAAATACCAACCGCCTTCGAGTCAAAGCACGCATTATGCTCCGTATTCGGTGTTAGTACAATCATTGTCATTTTTATCAACTTTTTTCTACGGCGCAAAGTTACACACGATTTTTTTAAGTAGATATTCTTAATGGATTTTTTTGTCGTAAAAAAGGTTAAAAACACACAACGGTCTTATTTTCAGAGCAATACCATTGCTCTGAAAAATCAGTATTTCGTTCGGTCGTAATTGCCTTCGTTTTTCGGGTCGAAGGGTTTTTCGGGGTCTTCGTGAGGCGGTTGCAACGGCTGATTGGGCTTTTGCGCGTCGGTTTTGCCCTTATAGGGCAAAACAATCACAGGCGGCGTAACCGGTGCCGGCCGTGGATTTGCAGGTTGTGGCTGAGGCTGCTCTGGCTGTTGTGGTTGTTGCGGTTGCTCAGGCTGCTCAGGTCGCAGAGGCTGCTGCGAATTCGGATTACCGGATTTGGGGCCGTTGGGCCGGGCTGTGAATGGGTTTTGCGCAGCAGAATTTTTCAGATGTTCGTAAAAAGCTACATGTGAGGCTGTTATATATGGCCCAAGCCACAGGAAGCCTATGCCGAAGCTCAACAGAGCGAGGATATACCAACCGATGAACGACAAGTCGAGGCAGAAAAGGTCGAGTTTCTGTCCGCGCATCATCTCGCGGCTCTTGTCGATGGCGGCGTTGTACGACAAGTCAGGGTTGTCGTTGAGGATGTACACCGTCATTGCGTACGAGTAGTACTTGATGATGCCAGGAACGACGAGCAGAAGCGACCAAAGAGTTATGTAGAGCTCGGCGAGTAGCACCGTGCCGAACAAACGCGCTTGCCCGAAAAATGTAAATATATCATTGATATACAATTGTTTGCGCGTACGGCGCAAATTAAGAAGCATAGTGGCGAAGGCGCCGAGAAATATGGCAGAGATGAATCCCGAGAAGAGTTTCAGGATAGGAATCACCAAAGTTCCGACGAAGACCAGAATACACATCACCAAATAGATGCCAACGGCTGGAAGCCATTGGCCCTCGAGTGTCTGTTGGGCTTCGTATCTCAGTGTAGATGAACTTGTTACCATACTTTTCGGTTTTAATTTGTCAACTCTCTTCTTCCTTCAACTGATGCAAAATTTCTGCCACAGCGGCGCTGTATTCGCTCATTTTGTTAGATTTTTTTATTCTTTTACGCATTTTGTGGTCGACCGTTGGGAAAAGGTACTCCCAGTAAGGTTTCATTCGGTCAACGACCTGACGGTCGTTGTCCATACGCTGCGTGAGCTGCTCGACGAGTTCGGCATGCAACTGCCTGAAACAGTCGATATTGCAAGGTTCAAGACCCTTTATTTTGCGAGGCAGATTGAGGTCGGCAAGCAGGCCACGGCCAATCATCACACCGCCGATGGCGAAACGGTTGCCGACGGCTTCGGCGTCGGCCGGGGTGCAGATGTCGCCATTGTAAATGACTTTGTGGCGGCAAGCCGCCACAAAATCTGCAAACTGCTCCATGTCGCACTCGCCTTTGTACTGCTGCTTTCCGTAGCGGGCGTGCACAGTAACGTGCGTGAGTTCGGTATCGTTGACGGCATCGATAATCTGCCGCCACTGAGTAGTGTCGGCATAGCCCAGACGCATTTTGAGCGAGAAACGCACGGCAGGGCGCTGCCGTGCCTCGCGTAGTATTTCGATGGCCTTTTCGGGGATGTTGAGCAGCGCGCAGCCTCGTCCGTGAGCCATGACGGGCGGAAACGGGCAGCCCATATTGATGTCGATTTCGGTGTAGCCGAGACTTTCAATCTTGTCGACGAGCACATTGAACTCACTGGCCGAGCCGGGCAGAATCTGCGGCGAGAGATTGTCCTGCGGCGACTCTATATCGCGTATGTCGCGGACGCGGAAATTGCCGTGTTCGAGGCGTATAAACGGCGTGTAGCAGCGGTCGATGCCGCCGTAGTATTTGCAAAACAGCTGGCGGAAAATAGCATCGGTAAAACCTTGCAACGGCGCCAAGTGTATCTCAGTAATCATATTTATTATTTAAAAAACACGAATATTTTTATTCTTAAACACGAACCTCAACGACCTCACCTACAGAGTAATACCACAGATAACCTACTGGCGCGCTGAATCCGGCGCGCTGCAGCAGGCCCATGTAATCCCTGACCTGCGCGGCGTGTTTATCCTGCTTGAGATTGCCAAACTTGTAATCGACGACGATAGCATTGCCGGCGTCGTCGAGCATAATGCGGTCGGGGCGTTTTTCGACATCGGCGGCAGCTATAACATCCTCAGTATAAACAGTTTTCATAGTTCCATCGAACCATCGGGCGACCTTGTCGCCCGATAGTTTGGCCGTCAGTTCGGCTTTCAGTTCGGCGGCCTTGGCGACATTAATGTCGCCACCCGCAACGGCCTTATCCACAGCCATTTCCACATCGCTGACGGTTTTTATCTGCTCCATAATGCCATGCATGATATTGCCGTAGTTGATAATGGCGTGACGAGCCTCGAAACGGTCTTTTTCGCTTTCGCGGTGAATGTCGATTCGCTCGCTCCAAGGGTAAACACGGCAAGGCTCAATTTGGAAAGTGCTGACACCATCGGCTTCTTTTTCGCTGACAGCACAATCGGGCAAAACACCCACAGAGTAAGTCACGAAGTTTTCGCCTTCGGCGGCTTCTATTTCTAATTTGTTATCATTCAATCGTTTAATATTAGAAATAGTCTTATTAATGAAACTCGATATAGGAGTTTTTTGATTTAAAGGAATAACGTCGTCATTGCCACTTTTATTTTCAGATGGCTTATATGATGCCCAAGCCATAAGCACCTCTTTTGCACGGGTAAACGCCACATAAAGAACGTTCAGATTATCGACCATTGTGCTTGTAGCCTCTTCGATAGCAATATCGCGGGCATAAGTATCAAAAACACTCTTCTCATACTTTAGCGGCATAGGTGTCGTAACCATAAATTGCTCTGGCATAGGATGTTGAGCATCAGCCCAGACATAAATATTCTTAGTGGAATCTGGCATTACCTCCCAACTTGCGTCTGGTACGAGCACGACCCTGAACTCCAAGCCTTTTGACTTGTGGACAGTAAGTACCGACACAGCGTTCTGGTTTTCGGGCGAACTGATAGCCAGTACGCCTCGCACTTGATCGAAATAGTCCAACAAATCGCTAAGACTTGCATGGCGATTGTCGGTAAACCTCTGAACCATATCGGTAAATGCCTCTATATAAATATATTGGCTATTGTAGAGTTCTTCGGGTAAGAGCTCTATCAGTTTAAATGTCAGTTCGATGAGCCCAAGTCCTTTCAGCTTTTGTATTCTACTGATTACCAACGACTTTTCCTCTTCCCAATTGAACAACTCGCCATCGGTGTGCAACGATGCTATAACCTGCGAGAGAGAGTGCTTGTCGGACGGCGAAGCTAGCAGCTTCATGTAAGCCTCTAACGTCTTGACAGCCATTGAGTTGAAAACCATAAGTGCGTCGGAAGAGACAATGGGTATACCAGCCTCAATAAGAGCAGGGAGAAGGCTTGCGGCATCGCTTTTCCAACGCAGCAGAATACATATATCGCTGTACTCGAAGCCTTTAGCGCGCAAAATCTCAATCTGTTCCACCACTTCGACGGCAATTTCAGCTCTGACATCGTCAACATTTCGTTTGTCGGCAATGACCTTGAGCCGAACATAGCCCTTTTGCGACGCATCTGTAGAGTTCGTGTCGCGCTGCGGCTGCTGCGCGACATTCTCGAATATTTGGCCAAAAATAGAACCGTCGAGGGCAAAAGCACTTGTATACGACGCCGAGATATGCTTGCATATCTCGCTGAAAAACAGATTGTTGAAGTTAACGATATTGGGCAGACTGCGCCAGTTTTTATCGAGATTGACGGTTTTGACATACTGCTGCAGAGCATTGTCGGTAGGCAGGCTGCGGTTGAGAAGCTGCCAGTCGGACCCGCGCCATCGGTAGATGGCTTGTTTTACGTCGCCTACAATCAGATTCTCGTTACCACGGTCGAGGCACTCCTTCACGAGAGGCTTGAAATTTGTCCACTGCTCGATGGAAGTATCCTGAAACTCGTCGATCATCATATTGAAGATGCGCGTGCCGATTTTTTCGTAGACGAAAGGCACCGAGCTATTGTCTATCAGCTTGCTAAGCAAGCGATTAAAGTCGCAGAGCGGGTATTTGTTCTCGGTTTTCGATATTTCTTTTATGCTTTTGTCGAGGTAAGCCAGAAGCGCTACCGAATCGAAGTTTTTGAGAACCAAATTGGCGGTATTATATTTTATAAGGGTTGTGCCAAAATAGTTGTAAAAGTCTAAGAACAAACCATTTATCTCCGATTCCAGATATTCGCATCCGCTTTTATCTTTAAAGGTTTTTTTTTCTGATAACTTTAGGCCTTTTACTGTAATAAATGTATAGAAATCTTCCTTTTGTCTCTTATTATTCGGTTCAATTTTAACAAATTCCGCCAAAAGCTTATACAGCCTATTGTTTGATTTGTCTTCAAACTTCTCAGGCTCTATCTGAATACTCTCGCGAGCGAAGACGTCAGCTATTGGCTTAAATCTATCAAATGTCTCATTTACAATATTTTGCTTTATCGCTATGATTTCATTTCTTTTACGATTCAAAGTATCGTAATCGATCGAGAGACCTTCGTTGCCGACATTTTTAAATAGCTCTTTAGCAAGGCTTTTAAGTTGTTTTTCGACAGAATTCCAATTCTGGTTTTCTGAGATTTTCTTTTCGACGGCATCTTCCATCCTCTTGCGGAGTCTCTCATCTGTACGGAGCAAAGCCATCATCACGTCGGTGGCAGTATCGACAAGCACATCCTGATCGAGTTCGATGCCAAGCGACGACGGCAAATGGGCTTCGAAGGCAAAAGCGCGCACCACGCGCTGCACGAAGCTGTCGATGGTGCTGATGTTGAACCTTGAGTAATCGTTGAGAATGTAGAGCAGAGCTTGGCCACAGGCCTTGCTTATCTCGCTGTCGGTTTTTGCGACGCCATGGCGTCGCAAACTATCGATGAGCCGGCGCTTTTTCACCTCCTCGGCGGCATTCTGCGGGTCGGATGCGAGCGTCGAAAGGAACGAAATAATTCGTTCCTTCATTTCGGCAGTGGCTTTGTTGGTGAACGTTACCGCCAGAATATGCTCGTAGTTTTTAGGGTCGTCGGTGAGCAGTTTTATGAAGTTCAACGCCAGAATGTACGTTTTACCCGAACCGGCCGACGCGCTATATATCGATAGTAGTTTCTTGTCGCTCATTATTATTCATTTTGAAAACAAATATAATAATAATTTGCGAAGAACAATCATTTTAAATCCAAATCGTCGAGATTGAGATATCCGAGCTGAATTTCATCGTTGAACGTGAAAATCAGACGGTTGTACTTTTCGTCGTAGCACATGCCATCTGTGGCATAGCCGAGATTCAGCGTAGCAACATAATCGCCTGTTTTAGAGAAAATTACACACCGCTGAACAGGCTTTCGCTCCTTGTAGTTGACACCATTGTACGCGGTTACTAAATAATCTTTGGTGTATATAGCCGAGCAAAAGCAGTCGAGGTCGTCGGTTCCCCAATCGGGACCGAAAATATTTCTGATCAGATTGCCTTTCATATCGAATATGCTTATGAAATCGCACAGGAAGTGGCACTCAGCGTAAAGGTCGTCGGCAGGCGACACCGCTATTACAAAATGCCTTTTCGGGACGTCGGGTCTGACATATTGCATGCAGTCAATTTCGCCGGTCAGCGTGTGCCAAATACCTGTTGCGCGGTCGGCAGTGTACTCATCTAGAAGTAGATAGGCCACGCAGTAGGCAGTAGTATCGTCGACGAAGAAGAACTCACTCGGCATACGGCCGCGAAACGTCTTATACTTTTCGGTAATGGTATAGTCCGGATTGGATACGATGCTGTCGAGATTGCAGGCGTAAACATTAGGACCTTCTTCATCGATCAGGCAGAACTCCTGACTGTATTTGTTCCACGCGAAAGACGCAAGGCTCACTATTTCGTTGGGGCCCTGCCCCACTCTGCCAAACGATTTAATGTATTTGTAATTGTCGCCATCGAAAAGGCAGAAGGCATTTTCGTCATTAAGATAATCGCCTATAACCAAGTATTTTCCGGCCATTACGGGGAAAGAGGAGCGGTTGAACATACCATCGCCCAAGTCGATTCCGTGAATAAGGCTTCTGACATCGATAACATTGTCTCTGCTACTCTGGTGAACATCAATGCTGTCGGCTGGTTTGTTGCAACTGCCCAGAATTGCAGCAATAGCAAGGCATCCAATTGTTTTCAAATATTTCATAGTGTATCTTATTTAAAAGTTAAACTTCTTATATACAATGTTTTATGTATCTGAAATACAGTATGTAATTTAAGTCTGTTTTTGTTTAGTCAATAGAGCGCAATTTACACATTTTTAATATTTTAGAGTTAATTTAATAATATTTTTTTTCAATAAATTGTTCAAAAGCATTTTTTGATGCCGATTGGTTTTGGCTAAACATTTGTATATGAAACAATTAAGCAACACGCTTACGTGTTGCTTTTTTTAGCTTTCCGCTTCGTTTTCAAATATTTCATAGTGTATCTTATTTAAAAGCGATGAGCGTCTTCGACGCTCATATCGCTTTGATTATCAGTTTAGAACGGGAAAATCAGCGGCAGCACGAAAATCATCACCAGACCCATGATGATTTGCAGCGGCAAGCCAACTTTCACATAGTCCATAAAGACGTATTTGCCGGCAGGCATCACGAGCGCGTTGGGCGGCGTGGAGAACGGCGAAGCGAAGCACATGCTGGCGGCAATGGTTACCGCGAAGAGGAACGCCGTTGGGTCGACGCCGATCTGCTGCGCACTGTGCAACGCAATGGGCGCAAGCAATACGGCAGTCGCCGTATTGCTTATGAACATCGTCATGAGCGACGTAGTGAAGTAAATGCCGGCCATAAGCGCCATTGGTCCGAACTGTCCGAGACCGTTGACCAACGTAGTGGAGATGAGCGCCGAAGTGCCGGTTTTCTCCAAAGCCAGCGACATAGGCATCATGCCGCCGATAAGCACTATCGACTCCCAGTTGATAGTCTTGTAGGCCGCTTCGACGTTGCGGAAGCAACCGGTGAGCACCATAAGCAGCGCGGCGATGATGACCGCTGTAACGGGTGCTATGGGAATGAAGTCGAACACCATCATCACAACCATCAACAGCATGATGACGGCGGCGTAAGGTGCTTTGTAGTCGCGAGTTACCTTGGCAGCCTCGTCGAGAGGCTGGCCAAGCACCACCCAGTTCGACTCTTCGCGCGTCAGGCGGTCGATATTCTTCCACGTGCCTTGCACGAGCAGCACATCGCCCGACATGACAGACACTTCGCCAAGGTCGTGCAGCAGGTATTCGCCCTTGCGGCGAATACCAAGCACATTGATGTCGAACTTATCGCGGAAGCCGGCTTCCTTGACCGATTTGTTGATGATATCCGACGAGGGCATGATGACGATTTCGGCTATGCCGATATCGTAGAAATCGAGCGGATTGTTCGATTTGTGAGCAACTTCGGTCTCGTGCTCGTCGATGAGTTCGAAGTTGTAATCGCTCACAAGTGTCTGAACGTTAGTTATTTCGCCCGAGAGATAAATAACATCGCCTTTGCTGATAACGGTGTCGGCGTTGGCCAGATGCTGGCTTATCGTTTTGAGAAAACGGTGCTGGCGCGTATCGCTGCGGCGTATCTCGAGTATGTTGAGGCCGTACTTGCGGCGTATATCGAGCTCTTTTACAGTATGATTCAGTATTTTAGTATCGGCAGTGGCCTTTACTCTGAAGAGGTTTTCCGACAAGCCGTACTCGACAGCCAACTGATTGAGCGACTTGCCTTTGCGCGAACCGCTGTCGTTGGTGTTCTTCTTCGAGAGGAAAATTTTGCTCAGTGGCATCAGCACGAGCGTGCCGACAGTTACGCAAATGATACCAGTCGGGATAAAGCTAAAGAACGAAAGCGGCTCATATCCAGCCGTTTGCAACGTGTCGGAAATGATAAGGTTGGGCGGTGTACCGATGAGAGTCATCATACCGCCCATGCTGCTTGCGAAGGCAAGCGGCATAAGCAGACGGCTTGCGCTCATGCCCGCGCTCATAGCCAGACTGACCACAATGGGCAGCATGAGAGCCACGGTGCCTGAGTTACTTACGAAGGCACCAATGAACGAAGTGGCGAGCATTACGAGCAGGAAAAGCCGTGTCTCGCTCGTGCCGGCCAGCTTAAGTATTTTGCGGCTGATGATTTTGGCCAATCCTGTCTGGAATATCGCGCCTCCGACGACGAAGAGGCCTATCATCATAATGACAATTGAATTTGAGAAGCCCGAAAGGGCTTCTTCGGGTGTAAGGACCTGGCCTACAATAAGTACTGTTATGGCGCAGAGTGCGACAATGTCGGAGCGTATACGCCCATTGACAAAGAACACAACTGACAACAGCAATACGGCAATTGTTAAATACATACGTTGTCTTCGTTTTTGCGGTGCAAAGTTACAACTATTTGCGGCTTTTTTGTTTCGGTCAGACGGTGTTTATTAGCAAAAAATCACTCCTCATCGCTTTTTTCTCAACGATAGCGTCTCGCCGACTTTAGGTTCCTGACCAGGCGCGAGGCTGTTGAACTTGCGCAGTTTCTTGAGCTTAATACCGTAAGTATGAGCTATTTGCCATGCCGTCTCACCGTTTTTGACCGTGTGCGTCGGGCAATCGCGATGAGCGCGATTGCGTTTCGAAGCTACGTAGAGATAGCGGATTTTGCTTATGTCGGCGCCGACGGCTAAGTCGTTGAAAGAGAGCAGTTCAGATGTCATCAGATAGAACTCGCTGGCGATTTTATCGAACGTGTCGCCAGCCGCCACTTCGACATATTTCACACCGTTGTTGTAGAGCACGACGTGCTCGTGGAACGGATTGATTTTGAAGTCGCTGTCGGTACGGCGTGTAACAACCGGCGTGACTTCGTCGCGCCGAACAACTTCAGGCTCAGCCTCTTGTACCTCTTCAGGCTCTGCTGCAGCCGTCTGCACATCGTACTGGTTCAGATTAAGGTCTTCGATAATTTTAATGAGCCGTTCGGCATACGAAGGGTCGGTGGCATAACCAGCTTTTCGCAGTCCGTTGGCCCAACCTTTGTAGTCGGTGCGGTCGAGTTTGAACAGGAAATCGTAGCGTTTGTACGACAACAGAAACGCGCTATGGTCGGCGTACGACTCTTCGGCTTTTTTGTATTTGCGGAAGCACTCGCTGGCGCGGTCGTCGTGATGGTGAATTGTGTCACCTTTCCAGTCGTGGCATTTGATGCCGAAGTGGTTGTTGCCATTCACCGCCAGTTCGCTGTTGCCACAATCCGATTCGAGAATGCCCTGCGCCAGTGTGATACTTGCAGGAATGCCTGTTTTGAGCATTTCGCCGATGGCGGTCTGCTTATATGTTTCGACATATTGTTCGCGCGTAATGCGCTGTGCTAAAACATTGGTAACGAGCAAAATAAAGATGCACGTTGTGAGTGTTCGAATCGTCATTGTGGTGCTTTGAAATTTGTTTGCCCAAAGGTAATGCATTTTTCTACATCATGCAACATTTCGGCCCGAACAAACCTTCGAGGCCGCGCAAATTACTTGTTGTAAAAAGTTTTTTAACTTTGCGGCGAAAAACTGACAGCAAACAGAGAGCCAATGGAGTGTAGAATAGGATGCGGCGCGTGCTGCATAGCCATTTCGATATCGTCGGACATACCGGGCATGAAGGGCGGCAAACCCGGCGGCGTCAGATGCATACATCTGACGCCCGACAACCGATGCGCCATTTTCAACTCGCCCGACCGGCCGCGCGTATGCGACGGTTTCAAAGCCGAACCGCTCTTCTGCGGCAACACCAACGAAGAGGCGATGCGGATACTCACCGAACTCGAACAGAGCTGCGCGAAATGAGAACGAACAGGGCTTAATCATTACAATAAAATGATTATTTTTGCAACGCAAAAACAGAGATAATGCGAAAGTTTTTATTCATATTGTTTCAACCGTATAAGTGGCTGATAGTCTTTCCGTTAATAGTACTGCTGACAATTTTGTCGGTGGCAGTGCTCACCCTCGTTGCGTTCTTTTCGGTACGCGGTTCGAACCGCATAGGGTCGTTTTGGGCAAAGTCGATACAGCTGCTGGTGTTTATGCGAGTCAAAGTAATCGGTCGCGAGAATATACAGAAGAACCAGTCGTACATAGTGGTGGCCAACCATCAGAGCCCGTTCGACATCATTGCGCTCTACGCCAATCTGGGCATCGATTTCCGCTGGATAATGAAGAAAGAGCTGCGCAAAGTGCCCGTGCTGGGCTACGGATGCGAGAAACTTCAGCACATATACATCGACCGCGCGTCGGCGCGGTCGGCTTACCGCAGTCTGCAAGAGGCGAAGGCGAAACTTGTCGACGGCACGTCGGTAGCAATCTTCCCCGAAGGCACACGCACCTACTCGAATAACCTGGCGCCGTTCAAACACGGCGCCTTCAAGATGGCGCTCGACCTCGGACTGCCCATTCTGCCCGTAACCATCAAAGACACGCACAAAATTATGGGCCGCTCGGTGCACAGCCTTTTCCCGGGCAATGTGATGATAGTGGTGCACAAACCAATGGAAGTGCAAATAGAGAACCGCGAACAACGCGACGAATTCATTGAGCAGACACGCGAAGTGATAATGTCGGGAATGGAAGTTGGAAATTGAAAATTGAGAATTGAAAATTGTAAATTGTAAATAATTAAAAATGACTTTTTTAGAGGAAATAAAACGCAGACGGACGTTTGCAATCATAAGTCACCCTGACGCCGGAAAGACGACTCTGACCGAAAAGCTGTTGCTTTTCGGCGGTGCAATACATGTGGCCGGCGCTGTGAAATCGAACAAGATAAAAAAGACCGCCACCTCGGACTTCATGGAGATAGAGAAGCAACGCGGCATTTCGGTTGCGACATCGGTGATGGGTTTCGAGTACGACGGCTACAAGGTGAACATACTCGACACGCCTGGCCACCAGGACTTTGCCGAGGACACGTTCCGCACGCTCACGGCTGTCGATAGCGTAATAATAGTCATCGACGCCGCAAAGGGCGTCGAGACACAGACGCGCAAACTGATGGAGGTGTGCCGCATGCGCAGCACACCTGTCATTGTCTTTGTCAACAAGATGGACCGCCCTTGCAACGACCCGTTCGACACGCTCGACGAGATAGAGAAAGAGCTGCGCATCAAGGTGCGCCCACTAAGCTGGCCAATAGGCAACGGCGAACAGTTCAAAGGCGTTTACAACCTCTATGAGAACAACTTATACATCTTCAAAGCCAACAAACAGACCATTGAGGAAGGCGTAGCCTTCGGCGACATAAGCGACCAGAAACTCGACACTCTCATAGGCGACAGCGCTGCAGCTACGCTGCGCGAAGAGCTCGAACTGGCCAACGGCGTTTACCCCGAGTTCGACGTCGACAGCTACCTGCGTGCCGAAGTGGCGCCCGTGTTCTTCGGTTCGGCGCTCAACAACTTCGGTGTCAGAGAGTTACTGCATTGCTTCCTGCGCATCGCGCCATCGCCACAACCCTCGCAAGCCGAGGGGCGCATGGTGCGCCCCGAAGAAGAGAAATTCAGCGGCTTCGTTTTCAAAATACACGCCAACATGGACCCCAACCATCGCAACCGCATAGCGTTTGTGAAGGTTTGCAGCGGACATTTCGAACGCAACAAAGCTTACCACCACGTGCAGCTCAACAAAGAGCTGAAGTTCTCGAGCCCCACGGCGTTCATGGCCGACAAGAAATCTATCATCGACGAGGCCTTCCCGGGCGACATCATAGGCATACCCGACTCGGGCAACTTCAAGATAAGCGACTCGCTCTCGGAAGGTGAGCACCTGGTTTTCAAGGGTTTACCATCGTTTTCACCCGAGCTGTTCCGCTATATCGAGAACGACGACCCGATGAAATCGAAGCAACTGGCCAAAGGCATCGACCAGCTGATGGACGAAGGCGTGGCGCAACTCTTTGTAAATCAGTTCAATAATCGTAAGATTATTGGAACTGTTGGTGCACTGCAGTTCGAAGTGATACAATACCGCCTGCTCCACGAGTACCAAGCCTCGTGCCGCTACGAGCCAATAAGCTTATACAAAGCATGTTGGATAGAGAGCGACGACGAAGCCGAACTCGAAGAGTTCAAGAAACGCAAAGTGCAGTACATGGCCAAAGACAAACAGGGCCGCGATGTGTTCCTCGCCGAGTCGAACTACATGCTGCAAATGGCGCAGGAAGGCTTCAAGCACATCAGATTCCACTTCACTTCGGAATTCTGAAAAGAAAGAGACAGTAGAAAAATGTAATTATCAAACGCAAAATACTATGACTAAGTCGATTAGAGATAAAATAGATTACATAGTAGCTCTGATTACAGAGTTTGCTGTTGCGCACAACATATCGACACAACAAGCCTTCAGGTATCTCCAACAATACAAAGGACTTGATTTTGTGGAAAAATACTATGATGTGGAGCACACTTTTTCGTTTGAAAACACAGTAGAAGACCTAACAGCCTATTGCAAACGTATGGGAGGGACGCTCGTATGATACTATACCATGGCACAAATGCGACAATAGAATCTATCGACCTTTCGCAAAGCCGCGTAGGTAAAGATTTTGGCGTGGGTTTTTATCTGACGCCCGACAAGAGTGTTGCCCAACGCCAAGCAGAACGAAAAACGGAACAATATGGCGAAGGCGAAGCTTCAGTATACGAGTATTTTGTAGATGACAAAGAATTAGAAGCTGTTAATTATCTGGGTTTCAATGGATACACACTCGACTGGGCTCGTTTTGTATTTGACAATCGCAAGAATCGGACTCGGGAACAAACACACGACTACGATGTAGTGGCTGGCCCGATTGCAGATGATGTCATCGGATATCAAATACGCCGCGTTGAAGAGGGTATCATTTCTTTAGAACAATTTCTGGAAGAAATTAAATATCACACTGTTACAATGCAATATATGTTTGCTACTCAAAAAGCAATCAATTTATTGAAAGCAATATGAACGGGAAAGAAACATTTATGATTGAGACATTGACTCGCGAACTGATAGTGCGATTGATGGAAGATCGCTCACTATCTTTACGCGAAGCAATGGATACTATCTATAATTCAAACACATACAAAGCACTCAACAATCTGAAAACAGGCCTGTATTTCCAAAGCTCCACCTATGTTTATGATGTTTTGGAACAAGAATTAGGCATTTAGCAGCAAGCTGCTAAATGCCTGTATATCAAATGCATAAATCCACCACTCTATAGTATACCTCTCAATCCTTCCTAACTGCCTGAATAATATCCTGATACAAGTCGTCGACCGACTCCATGCCGATGCTGAGGCGCACCGTGGTGTCGCGCACGTTCATAGCACGGCGCTGCGAGCCAGCGAAAGCGCCGAAGATGGTAGATGCCGGATGAATGGCCAGCGACTTACTGTCGAAAAGATTCGTCGCGCGGCTGATAAGTTGCAGACGGTCGATGAATTCGAAAGCCGACTGCTTGTCCTCCAAGTCGATAGTGAGCATGGCACCATAGGTGCCACCGAACTGCTTTTTCGCAACTTCGTGAAACTCGTTGTCGGGCAGACCATTGTAGTTAACAGCCTTTATTTCAGGTACTTGACGAAGCCGTTGTGCCAATTCAAGCGCGTTATCAGCTTGAACGCGATATCGCAAATCGAGCGTTTCGAGGCCGTTGGTTTGCATAAATGCCACTTGCGGTGTCATATAACTGCCTAAGTTATAGAGCAATTCGAACTTCATCGAGCGGTAAAGTTGCGGAAAATGGCCGTAATCGATAACCAAACCGCCCAGCGAGGTTGCGCCGCCTGAGATATATTTGGTACTCGAAACCACCTCAATATCAACACCTAACGCCGATGCGCCGAATTGTGTGAACGGAATTATAGTGGTGTCGGCCACGAGAGGAACGTTGCGTTTGTGGGCAATGTCGGCAAGAATCCGCAAATCCGCAACTTCAAGTTGCGGATTTGTTATAATCTCGAGAAACAGACAGGCCGTATTCTCGTCAACGGCATTGGCAACAGCTTCGCTATCAAGCAAATCGACAAAACGAGTTTCGACACCGAAGCGTCCCAAAGTGTTTTTTAGCAGCGACACCGTATTACCGAACAGATGCGGTGAAGTAACAATGTTTTTGCCGCTTGCGGCGAGTGCCATCAGCGTACAGCTGATGGCCGCCATACCTGAATTGAAAGCGAAAACATTCTGTGCGCCAGACAGTTGTCTGACGCGGTTTTCGAAATAAGTTACAGTCGGATTGGTCACACGCGAATAGGTAGGCGCATCGGTACGGCCTACAAAAGCGTCGGCCATAGCCTTGGCCGACGGAAAGCCAAATGCCGCCGAGTGGTAAACCGGCATATTAAGTGCCCCGTATGCGTCGGGGCTCATTTGCTGCGTATGAACTGTATTTGTCTGTTTATCCATAATTTACAATATTGTATCCATTTTTTTGCGATGCAAAATTAGAAAAGATTTTTCTAATAACCTACTAAAATGGTATGTTTATAAAACACATCTCATAAAGTTACGAAAGAGTATGCAGAAAACCTACAAATCGCGGTTCAGCACATCGCTCACATCGGCCGCCGTTGGTTGCGGCATCCAACGGCTCAAAACCTCGCACACGGTGGTGCCTGACGAATTTGTGAGAATGTGCAGATAGGTATCGTTGACAAGGCGCGACATTTGACAGCAAAGCGTGTCGTCGAGGTATGTCTCGTGCAGCCAATGGACTGTGAGCGCGGCTGGCGTCTGCGCGGTCAGCACGTCGTCGGGCATTGTGAGCAGTGCAATGCTGACGTAACTGCGGTTGCTTACGTGGAAGTTGAAGTCGAGGTCGAGCCGGTTCACACGGTGCTCCATCTGCATATCAACCGACTGCGCCTTCGGGAAGCGTTCTTTCTTGTGACTTTCGGTCATCATTTCGGGAATCACGGTTAACGCATCGGTCAGAAAATCAGTTGGTTCGAGCCGTTTTGTTTCAAGGTTCAGAATATTCCATTGGCTTGAGCCCGACGCAATCAGGTTGCCGTTGTCGGCGCGGGTAATACGGAAATCGCAGTAATTGCGCAGCGACGTGAGTTCGCTAATCCACACTTCAACCACAAAATCTTCGGCCCAAAAAATCACCGTCGGGCATATATCTATGTGAAACTCAGTGATTACCCACATACGCTGCTGTTTATCAATGTCGAAGGCGGCAAAGTTGTGAATGGTCATCAGGCGCGCAAAACTGTCCTGGAAATACATCAGCATGGCATTGGGCGTGAGCCTGTAAAGCGGCGTCATATCGGCTGCCGTAACGGTGTATTTGTGTCTGTATTTTCCTGTCGCTGTCATAATTGAAGATTTTGTTATTTATCGGCAAAGGTATCATAAAAATCTAAGGAATATCGCTGATATTCCTTAGATTTTTGTAACTTTACACCATATTTAAGAGAACAGAGTAATACATGGATCGTAGTTCACAAATCATACGCACGAGCATTGTCGGCATAGCCGCCAATGTACTTCTGGCAGGATTCAAGGCCACAGTGGGCGTACTGTCGAGTAGCGTAGCCATTGTTATGGACGCCGTAAACAACCTGAGCGATGCGTTGTCGAGTGTCATCACCATTGTCGGCACCAAACTCTCGCAGCGCCCACCCGACCGCAAACATCCGTTTGGGTTCGGGCGCATAGAGTATTTCAGCGCCATCATCATTGCAGTCATCGTACTGTCGGCAGGCATAACTTCGCTTATTGAATCAGTAAAGAAGATTTTCGACCCCACCGAACCGAGTTATTCAACAGTCACGCTCGTCGTTATTGTTGTTGCCATAGTTGTGAAACTCGCTCTGGGTCTGTATGTTAAGCACAAAGGCGAGCAACTCAAAAGCGATGCGCTCATTGCTTCCGGTTCCGACGCTCTGTTCGATTCAGTCATTACCTTGGCCACCCTTGTTTCGGCTGGCGTAATGCTCATCTGGGGCGTTTCGCTCGACGGTATTCTTGGTTCGCTCATATCGGTGGTAATCATAAAAGTAGGTGTAGAGATGCTTGCGTCGCCGGTCAACGAGCTGCTTGGGACAAGCATCTCGGCTGAACTTACAAGCGAAATTCGGAAAGAAGTGGCGGCATTCGATGGTGTCGTCGGTGTGTTCGACCTGATACTGCACAACTACGGTCCCGAAGTAAAAATAGGCTCGCTTCATATCAGCGTCAACGACACAATGACGGCACATGAAATACACGGGCTGACACGCAAAATCTCAACACAGATGTACGAGAATCGCGGGATAATTATGACGGTGGGCGTCTATGCTGTTGCCACGGGCGAAAACCAGCGTGCCGAGTTGCAGGCGAAGGTAATGCAGACTATCGCCAACCACAAAGAGATTGTGCAGGCGCACGGTTTCTACTATTCGGAACATGAAAAAACACTCACTGTTGATGTTGTGCCCGACATTTCGGTTACCAACGACGACACACTTGTCAGTGAGCTGAAAGCCGAAATACAGACGCTTGTGCCTGATATCCGATTGTCAGTTTTTGTCGACCATAATTATAGCGAATAGACAAATGCACCGCAAAGACCGCGAAGTGACAATGTTTTTGCCGCTTGCAGCGAGAGCCATCAGCGTACAGCTGATGGCCGCCATACCTGAATTGAAAGCGAAAACATTCTATGCGCCAGACAATTGTCTGACGCGGTTTTCGAAATAAGTTACAGTCGGATTGGTCACACGCGAATAGGTAGGCGCATCGGTACGGCCTACAAAAGCGTCGGCCATAGCTTTGGCCGACGGAAATCCAAAAGCCGCCGAGTGGTAAACCGGCATATTAAGTGCCCCGTATGCGTCGGGGCTCATTTGCTGCGTATGAACTGTATTTGTCTGTTTATCCATAATTTACAATATTGTATCCATTTTTTTTGCGATGCAAAATTAGAAAAGATTTTTTGATTGACCTACTAAAAAGGTGTGTTATCAAAGACTACATTGAAACTGAAAAAAAATAGAGTATATACCAATAATAGTTTTGGAAAATATGTATTTTTGCCATATAATTATAAAACAAATTAATAATGAAGAGAATATTCACATTGGCATTGATGGCATTCGCTATG
This sequence comes from Bacteroidales bacterium, assembly GCA_017960905.1. Classification (GTDB taxonomy): domain Bacteria; phylum Bacteroidota; class Bacteroidia; order Bacteroidales; family Marinilabiliaceae; genus W3P20-009. Next base: position 10,319 of record JAGCYH010000057.1, on the reverse strand, counting down.
TTATCAGCCTCGGCACAGACTAAAAAAGTATCAATTTTGGGCGACTCATATTCTACCTTCCAAGGTGTCATTCCGGCCAATTACGCCTCGTTCTACCCTAACGACAGAAACGATGTTGTGGAGGTTGAACAGACTTGGTGGAGTCTTTACATCAAGGCACAGGGCTACCAATTGGAAAAAAATGATTCATGGGGTGGCACCACTATCTGTGGCACCGGTTACGGCGGCATGGACTTCTCGCGCAATAATTTCATTTCGCGCGTCGATAGTTTGGGCAACCCTGACATCATCTTTGTTTTTGGCGGCACCAACGATGCGTGGGCCAACTCACCCATGGGTGAGTATCAGTACGCTGACTGGACTAAAGAGGATTGCATGAAATTCCGTCCGGCGCTTGCTTGTCTGTTCGACAAGCTTCAGAAACGCTATCCGGAAGCAAAAATCTACTCGCTGCTTAACTCTGAACTCAGGGAACCAGTCAACGAGTCGATGCGCGAGGTATGCAAGCACTACAACATTCAGCTCATCGAGCTCCACGACATCGAAAAGCAGAACGGACACCCCTCTATCAGTGGAATGAAGAGCATCTGCGAACAACTGACAGAGGCCATCAAATGAAGTGGCGCAACGCATAGGCAAGACTCTAATTGACAGATTTTCAGTATATTAGTGCAAATATCTCAAAAGAAGCAAGCTACAACGATCTCTCACACAAGCAAATACGTAAGAGAGCGATAAGAAACAGAGAGCTATAGTAAACTATAGCTCTCTTGTTTTTATTTGAAACGATGAGTATCGCTGTCGAAAAGATTTTCTTTGTCAAATGTTGTGCATCGAAAGCAAAAAATCAGACAATCACTATTATTCATTATCAATCAGTCATTTACAGCAAGGACAACAAACAAGCCATATCGGCCTTATCGTTAAAAAACCTTAAATTCACACTTTTTAATTAAATTTCCTACCAGAATAGTAGGTTGGTAGGAAAATACGTTGTATATTTGCACCGTCATTCAAAAACAAAAATAATAGAAAATGGCAGATTTAGAATTGAACATAAAGAATTTAAACGGCGGGAAACCGCGTTGGGAGCTTTTGAAAGAGCCCAAACCGAAGATATGGATAAAACCGGATCTCGGAACAAAAGATATTTTGGATTTAGTCCTTATTGAGAAAACCTTAAAAAGCGAGCTGCAAAACATCGAAGCCGAAATTTCTGAAACGGCAAGCAGCAAAGAAAGCGAATTGGCAATGGCAGTCATGTGTTGCTGCCGAATGTACGTCTGTATGCCCGATTCGTTTGAGTGTTGTTGTTAACAGACAACAACGTCCATAATTAAAATCAAATAATCATTGTGGCAAAAATACGATAACTGCGGAAGGCAGTGTGTCGCGTTGTAAATGTAAATGTTAAAAAACTGCGGCATCTGCATATACAATATACAACAACAATAAAATTGTAACTTAATGAAAAAGAGAGTTTTATATATTATTTTAACATTTGTGCCAACATTAGTTTTAGCAAGCACTACAATTAAAGGACGTGTTGTTGACGCATCAAACGGCGAGACACTAATTGGAGCGACAGTAGTGGTTGAAGGTGCTACAGAACTTGGCACTGTAACGGACTTTGACGGCAATTTCAGCTTGACAACAACAGAAAAACTTCCGCTGAAGCTGAAAGCGCAATACATTGGTTTTGAGACAGAAGAGGTTGAAGTAAGCAACGAGAACGATATTGTTGAAATCAAACTGCACGACAGCAAGACATTACTGAGCGAGGTGGTTGTGGTGGGCTACGGCACGCAGAAACGCACGCAACTTACTGGTTCGGTAACAACAGTCAGGGCTGAAGAAATCAGTCGGTCGGCAGCGTCATCGGTTGACAAGGCGCTGAGCGGAAAGGTGGCGGGGCTGGCCATCACGGCGTCGAGCGGCCAACCGGGCGCTGACAGCCACATCCGCATACGCGGTGGCAACTCGGTGAATGCGAGCAACGAACCGCTCTACGTGATTGACGGCTTCATCTATTTTAAGGACGCGGCCAACACGGGCACAGGCTTAGGCTCAATTGAGGGCAGCCTGAATCCACTCTCAACAATCAACCCCGACGACATTGAGTCGGTTGAGGTGCTGAAAGACGTCTCTGCGACAGCCATTTACGGGTCGCGCGGTGCGAACGGCGTGATTCTGATAACGACTAAAAAAGGCAAGGCGGGCGATAACAATGGTGCCATTGTTTATGGTTACAACCTTGGGTTCAGCCGCATTAGTAGAAAACTCGACCTTCTGAACGCATCGGAATGGGCTGATTTTCAGAAGAAATATTTCAGCAACAAAGGCGGTTATAGTGAAGCGCAGATTGCGGCTCTGGGCGAAGGAACTGACTGGCAGGAAGCAGTGCTTCGCACAGCAGTACAGCAAGTACACGACCTTAGCGTGAAAGGCGCAGGCGACAAGAGCCGTTATACCTTCTCGGCGAACTATACCGACCAAGACGGCATCGTTTTAAACTCTGGTTTTCAGCGTTATAACTTCCACACAAATGTCGAATGGGAACCACGCGAATCGGTACGATTTGGAATTAATGCGACCTACGGTCGCATTAAACAAAGCGGACTAACAACAACCGAGCATCAGGTATTCAACTCGTCGCCATTCTCGGCTGGCATCACCAACAGTTTCGTCTATGCGCTGCTTATGCCGCCTGTGGTGAGCGTTCGCAAAGCTGACGGCAGCTACAACTTCAGCAACCCATACGAGTATGCCTATTTTGCCATCGGCGACCACGCGGCCAACCCTGTTTACGACCTTCGCGAAAGCGTGGCTGAAAACCAAAACAACTATCTGCTCTCGAATATTTGGGGCAGTTATACAATTGGTAATCTGATACTTAAAGCATCGATAGGACTAAACAGCGAAAAACTGACACAGAACACATTTTCGGGTGCATATACATCGCTTGGTCTTGCAACAGAAGGCGTGGGCGGCACGGGCAACCGTCAGACCGACGTTTGGCAGCAGGAATACACAGCCACCTATCAGAAAGATATAAGCGACCGTCAGTCGTTTGACATTTTGGCCGGATTCACGCGCCAGACATCAACATCGACCAACAGCGTCATACGCACCAACCACTTCACAAACGAGGTGCTGAAACAGTACAATCTGGGCGACGGCTCGGGCATCTACACGCCGCAGACGAGCATCAGCGAGGCCAAACTGAATTCGCTCATTGCACGCGTAAACTACACATTGAGTGACAGATACAACCTGACGGCCACTTTCCGCGCCGACAATTCGAGCCGCTTTGCGCACAGCCACCGCTGGGGCTATTTCCCGTCGCTCGGACTGTCGTGGAACGTTGATAAAGAAGCGTTTTTGAGCAATTTAAGCAATTTAAGCTACTTGAAAATCAGACTTACGGGCGGCGTTGTGGGCAATCAGGAAATAAGCGATTATGCTTTCACAACTTCGTATGCCACAGGCTCTTACGGCGGTTCGAGTAGTTACGCGAAGAAGAACACTGCCAACGACGATTTGAAGTGGGAAACCACGGCAAGTTACAATCTCGGCTTCGACTTGGGACTATATAACAGTCGCATCGGCATAGTTTTCGATGCTTATTACAAAAAGACAAGTGACCTACTTCTCGACGTTCCAGTTGGATTTGCAACTGGAGTTGTTTCGCAAATGCAAAACGTTGGCAATGTGGAAAATAAAGGCGCCGAATTTGCAATAAATGTATCCATCATAGAGCAAAAAGAGCTTGTTTGGACAGCGTCGGCAAACATTGCCTACAACCAAAACACAATTACAGACATGGGCGTTACCGACAATGTGATTCAAGGATCTGACAATCAGCAGATTCTGCGCAAGGGCGAGCCGTTGGGCGCGTTCTATGGACTGAATTTCGACGGAATAGTGCAAAAAGGAGAGGCTGTGGGCAATCTGCCCACAGTAAACGGTCAGACACCGCAGCCAGGCGACCTGAAATTTGTAGACACCGACGGGAATGGCCGCATCGACGGTAACGACCGCGTTATTTTAGGTAGCATACAGCCAAAACTTACTGGCGGATTTTCTTCACAACTGAGCTACTTGCGCCTCGACCTCTCTGCATCGTTCGGGTTCAGCGTGGGCAACAAAGTGTATAACGCGCTGGGCCGCAGGCTCGAACTGACGGGCGATTCGTACAATGTTCTGGCAACCGTCAAGGAATCGTGGACACCCGAAAACGGCGGCAATACGCTGCCGCTGGCAAGCCGTCCGCGGCCGTTCGCCCACATCGACAGCCGATATGTGCAAGATGCTGGTTATCTGAAACTTCGTGAGCTTACATTGGGATACAACGTACCACTGCCCAAAGATTACAACGCCTCGCTACGATTGTTTGTTACTGGCAGCAACCTGCTCACCGCCACACGCTACAAGGGCTACGACCCTGAAGTGGCAAGTGGCACCGACTCTGGCGTTTATCCCGCTTCGCGCAGTGTAATATTAGGATTGAAATTAACTTTGTAAACACGTCATAATCAAATAATTAAATTAAATTATTAAAATCAGAAAAACGAATTTGAAATAAGTGAATCGATGGTTAAGAATCAGAGGTTCATATTAAAGGCAAAAAAAAAATTAGAAACAATTAAAAAACAATAAATCAATAATTTAAAAACATTTAGAATTATGAAAAAGAAATTTATTTCAACAGTTATTGCATCAGCAATTTTGGCAGGATTTTCGTCGTGCAAAGACGACAACGATGACGAGAATCAGATTGACCTTGAGAACGTTGTGGCCGACGACGCAAGCGCCATTTCGCTTGTGAACGGTGTTTACAGCCACTGGCAGCCGCTTTCATCATCGTTCTCATTTATTATCGAGTTGAATTCCAACAAGTTGACTTCTTTTGAAGGTGAAGAGGGCGAACCTGGTCCTGTGAACAGCCGCTTTGAGCAGGAACCGACAACATGGTATCAGGTGAAAATTTTCAACCACTTATTGCTCGGCATAGCGCAAGCGAACGAGGCGATCACAACAGTTGACAACTCTTTGAAGGCTGGCAAAATAACTCAGCAAGGCTACAACGCCGCTGTGGGCAAGGCCAAATTCTTGCGTGCGCTGGCTTATCTGAAACTCACCCAACTTTGGGGCGAGCTGCCTGTGTTCACCGAAGAGGGCGGCTCAACCACCGAGCGTCAGAGCATCGACAAGGTTTTTGAGCAGATTGTTAAAGATTTCACCGCTGCTGAAGAGTTGCTGAACGACTACAACGGCGACCCGCGCATTCCGTCGAAACAGGCCGCTCAAGGCTTGCTGGCCCGCGCTTATCTGGTTTGGGGCGATAACCCGCTGACAGAGAGCGAAGTAGCAGCCATAGTTTCGGGTCAAGCCGACCCAACATTCACTAAGACCAATTCGCGTCTTGAAAAAGCCGTTGAGTACGCTAACAAGGTGATTTCGAGCGGGAAACTGGCACTCGACCCCGAATACAACAAACTCTGGGGACGCGAGTATGAGAGCAACAAGCGCGGCACCAACGAGCACTTGTTCACCATTGCCCACGACGGCGACGAGTTTGACGCTCAAGGCAACCACCAAACGCACTGCTCGTGGACGTTCCCGTTCCAAAACGGCGAGAACGGCAGCGGCTTCAGTCAGAACCACACCGAGGTTTCGGACGACGACCTTTACGACGACTGGTTTGCTGAGCAGCCCAACGACAAGCGTCTGGCCGAGACTTATTTCACTAAGATTGTGAACCCTGAGGACGGCAAAACCTACAATTACTATTCGCCCGTTTACACGCCAATCAACGGCAAGGGCGTTGACCAAAGTTACGAAAACGCTGAGAATATTGAGATTACGCACAACTCGGTTGACCGCATCGAGATTCGTTACGCCGAGGTGCTGCTCATCAAGGCTGAGGCGCTTGTGCAACTTGGCCGCAACAGCGAGGCCGCTGAACCGTTCAACCAACTGCGCCAACGTGCTGGCATTGAGACTGTTGCCGCACCAACATTCGACCAAATCAAACGCGAGTGGGACTACGAGTTCACCTACGAGCAGTTCTCGGTTCTCAACTCTTATCGCTGGAAAGATTTGATTTCGTCGGTGCAGAAAGTGAAGAATTACAAGCACTTTGCCGACGACTGGAAGACGTCGCTCGGCAACACCTACACCGCCGACCAAGAGGCTTACTTCACCAAAATCCACAACCACCTTGTGGCCAAATACAACAACGTGAAGGGCCGCCACTACCGTCAGCCGATTCCGACAGGCCTGAAGGGCGAGGATTTGGGAATTGCGCAGAATCCTGGATATTGATTTGATTAGAAATTAAAAGCACTGGTTTTAAGTAAAAAGACTGACTATGAGAAAGTTAAGTATATTATCCATTTCACTTGTGGCACTGCTGACTACTGCATGCAACGACAACGACGACAACGGAGCGCCAGAAATAGAGATTCCCGGCATAACCTTCGACGGCGATATCGACTGCTGCTCGGCCGAAGAGGCGCTGCAGGTTTACAAGTTCATACAGACCGTACACATAGTACCGGAGCTGTCGCTTTCAATAGACGGCAAGTACGATATTACAGCATATTCATCGGCTGGTGAATTCCACACGGGCTACAACGAAATCTTTTTCGTGGCAACCAAGAAACTATCAGGAAACTACGTTAAAAACTTCGATATCAGCAACATAACACCGCTGATGTATATGATCAAAATGGACAAAGAGCACAGTACGGCAGTGGGCGCCGTTGAGAATTTCGACAACGGTATTCTGGCCGTGAAACGTGGTTGGGTGTCGTTTGTGATGAGTAGCAGCGACGGTGGCTCGTGGACACTCTCTTACGATGCGACAGTGCTCGATGGCCGTGGCACGTTGGAACGTGCCGGTATAACTGTCAACGCACTCCCCAATGGCCAAACTTGGCTCAAGAGTTTCAAGGCTGGCGACGATACCTATTATCTTTCGCTCGTCAATCCAACCGACTGGGTAACAGGCACTAACGCCATTAGAGCATACATATCGAAGAAGAGCGCCCAAATGACCACGCCCTACGCTTTGGCCAACGAAGTGTTCACCGTAGAGATCGACCCGCGCATGCCGGATATGGGCAACCATTCGTCGCCAAACAATGTGGCTCTCACACGTCAGGACGACGGGTCGTATCAGGGCGAAATAAACCTGACAATGAGCGGTTTATGGCGCATTCACCTTACGATAAAAGACGCCAGCGGAAACATCGTTGCCGGCGGCGATGACCTCGATGACGGATTCAGTTCTCTCTATTGGGATGTAACTTATTGAGATTTATAATATTGAAGGGTTATTAAAAATTACAAATCAAAAAGTTAGAGACGCACAAATGTGCGTCTTTAACATTAATAAACATTTTGTTCTACCCTTTCGATTATTCTATCCACCATTTAAATCATTCAACAACAATATGTTGCCATTAGTAGTTCTATCGATTATTTTACCATCCGACACTATAAATGCCCAAACGCCAGATATTAATCTCGACGAGGTGACAGTGGTGTCGACAAACAACACGGGGCGCAAGCGCTCGGTTAAGGGGCAGTCGGCGAGCATCGACGAGCATCTTTCCGAACTCTCGCACGTCAATCTGGTGCGCCGTGGCTCGTACGCTTGGGAACCAACCGTGAACAATATGCAAACCGAGCGCCTTTCGACAACAATCGACGGAATGAAGATTTTCTACGCCTGCACCGACAAAATGGACCCTGTGACATCGTATGTCGAGAGCGGTAACTTACAAACTATCAGTCTGAACAGCGGTCTCGACGGCAATCCGCAGGCAACAGGCAACATAGGCGGCAGCCTCGATTTGAGGCTACGCAAAGCCGGATTCGATGCCGAAAGTTTTGAAGCAAGCGCGTTGGCAGGCTTCGAGAGCAACGGCCAATTGCAGGTTTACGGACTCAATGCATCCACCTCGAAACATAAATTCTATGCCAATGGCGGTGCGTTTTACCGCCACGCCGACAACTATCGCACGGGAGGCGGCAATGAACTACAATTCTCTCAATTTCAAAAGCTTAACGCTTTCGCAAATGCAGGATTTCGATTCACAGAGCGAAACATTGCCGAGGCGACATTCATTTTCGACCGCGCCACCGACGTTGGCTATCCTGCTCTGAATATGGACGTTGCAAAGGCCGAAGGACTTATTGGTTCACTATCGTTCACCCATCAGTTTGTGGAAAGTTGGCTAAACTCTTGGCAAACAAAGGTTTACGCCAATCGCATTGAGCACATTATGGACGACACGCACCGGCCCGACGTTGAGATACACATGGACATGCCTGGATTGAGCCGCACAGCAGGCTTTTACAGCCTGCTGACGGCATCATCGGGCGGCCATAGTTTCCAACTCAACGCCGACGGCTACTACAACCGTCTGTTTGCCGACATGACGATGTATCCGGGCGGCGCGGCACCTATGTACATGGTCACCTGGCCCGACGTGGGCACGCTCAATGCCGGATTGGCAGGAACTGCCAATCTCTCACTGACCGACAAGCAATCGCTGCGACTATCGACCAAACTCGCCTGGCAACGTCAGCACCTCAACAACGACGAGGGTTACCACGCGCTGAAGGTCTTTTTCCCGCTGATGACCAACCTTTACCACCAAACCACCGGGCGCATAGCAGCGGCCTACACTCTGACGCTCGGCAGCGTTACGCTGACCGGCGGCGCAGGCTGGGGCAGCCGCGCGCCAACCGTCACAGAAGCCTATGGTTACTACCTGAACAACACTTTTGACCAATACGATTACATCGGCAATCCGCACCTGAAAAACGAGTCGGCAGTCGAGCTGAACGCTTCGACTAAATGGCAGCCTATCAGCAGTTTATCATTCAAAATTGATGGCAGTCTGTTTCAATTTGCGAACTACATTATCGGCCATTTCGAGACACGACTGAGCGCGATGACGGTGGGAGCCGAAGGCGTGAAAGTGTACGGCAATACAAGCCACGCGACCATTGCCAACGCCGATTTCTCGGCGCAATGGGCGCCCGCGCGGTGGCTTCGCTTCGATGCAGCTTTGTCGTACGCCCATGGCTCCGACAACGAAGGCGACGCACTGCCACTGATTGCGCCATTTGGATGGTCACTAAGCGCCACCTACACGGCCGGCAAGTTCGAAGCGCGGGCCGATGCCAAAGGCAACGGCCGCCAAAACCGCAATGGTGAAAAATACGGCGAGCAGTCAACTCCGGCATATTACATTTGCGGATTGTCGGCACAGTACGCGCTCGGCCGACTGACGGCACGAGCAGGTATCGAAAACCTGTTCGACCGCTACTATCACACCTATTCCGACTGGTGCGGCATTCCACAAAAAGGTCGAAACATTTATGTAAATTTGAACTTTGATTTTTAGTTGACGACAAGAGTTCGAAACACAATAAAAAGAGATTTGAACAATCAATAAAATACTATGAAACAATTAGTTATCTGGATTGGCGCGCTGGTTTTGGGCGCGGTTTTAGGCATTCTGGGCGTGGGCGCCATTGACGCCGTTGCCAATTTTGTGGCCACCGTTTTCACGCGGCTGTTCCAACTGCTGGCAATGCCCACCATTCTGCTTGTGGTGATAAGTACGTTCGCCACTTTCGGCTCGAAGGGCTCGGGGCCGATTTTCCGCCGAACGGTTGTCTACACGCTGCTCACCACGGTGGCCGCGGCCGCTGTCGGTGCGGTGCTTTTCGTGCTGGTCAAGCCCGAAAACATTCCCGCGGGCGCGTTTGCCGCCACTGCCGAGCCGTCGGCACAGACGCTCACCTATGCCGACCATATTCTTGGCGTTGTGCCGAACAACTTCCTGCGTCCGTTGCTCGAAGGTAACGTGCTGTCGCTCTTGCTAATAGCGTTTGTTGTGGGCATTGGCTTGTCGCGATTGCCCGAATCGGACAACAAGGCGACGGTGGTCCGCTTGATACTCGGCCTTCAGGAACTGCTTTTCCTGCTTATCCGCTGGATAATCAAGATTTTACCCATTGGCATTGTGGCCTTTGCGGCGCAACTCACTGCACAACTTGGCGCAGGCGTTGTGGCTGGCTCGCTCGGCAAGTATCTGCTTGTGGTTCTGGGCGGAAACGTGGTGCAGTTCTTTGTTGTTCTGCCGCTGTTTCTGCTTGTGCGCGGGCTCAATCCGCTGACGGTTCTGGGCCGAATGGCGCCCGCTGTCCTGACCGCCCTGTTCACCAAAAGCAGCGCGGCCACCCTGCCCGTGACAATGGACTCGGCCGAGCGTCGGCTTGGCGTCCGCCCCACC
>JAGCYH010000056.1 GCA_017960905.1 Bacteroidales bacterium | reverse complement strand
GGGAAACAACCAAATTTTTGAGCTGTTTCTTTTACCGAATTTTCTATGTAAGTCACACATCCTGCCATGTTTTCACAGATAATTACATCACAAATGTACTATCGATTCTTTTTTCTGCAAAATAATTTGCAGAAAAAAGTGCGAAGTGGCCAAAAAGAAAACGGCGGTTGCACCACTCACATGCAATCGCCGTCTTTAATACTATTCATTTGCTCCGACATTAACTTTTCACTTTAGAACATTCAATAACGGTCTCGGTTTTAATGCAGGCAAACTCAAAAAAAGGCTCCTCTTCCATCAGTAAAGGCTTACTGCTAGAAGTTTCTTTCACTTTTCCTGTCGGATAGAACAGGAAATCCTCAATGTCGCCGCCTCTTCGTTGCGAGGGCATCATGGAATTGTGGTTCTGGTTCCTCATAGCTATGTTATTTAAGACAGCACCAAATATATGCAATCGACACCGCCAGTCAAGTTTTTCTTGTTAAAAACAGCCCATAATTGCCGCACAACAACACAAAAGGCAAAAATAGAACATCAAGTGTACTTTTTAGAACAAAAAAGAAAAACGATGCTGCTCTTTCGAGCAGCATCGTTTTTCATGTAATATATGACCTTTCAAATTAGAATTCCCACATATCGTGTTCCTTAATGAAAATATCATTTTTGATACGTTCCGATTCAAGCGTTGTCTCCATGCCCTGATAGTATTGAATTATAGAGCGGTTGTTGTAGACATTCTCTTCGCGGAAAATGTAGCTGCCGAACCTTCGCTTAGCAAACAGGTCGTCGTACGAGTCGCGTTGCGAGTCGTTGCGGGTGTTGTACACCTCCTGCTTCGAGAGGAAGGGGCGCAACTCAGGATAGTACACCCAGAATGTCAGTTTCTGGTCGATACGTGTTCCCTCGTTGTTAGGCATCTCAATGATAGGGCACATGCCAATGATGCGAACGTCCATACGCGAGTATTTCTTGTCGAAGTACCAAACCTCTTTCAGAAGTATCTTCTTCACCTCGGTAATGTGGTATTCGCCTTTGGCAACCACCTTCTCCAGAAGTCCGGTTTCGGCATTCACCACTTCGGCCGTATCGTCCATATTGCCAAGTGTAGTCTTGAACTCTTTTGTCGAGAGGCGCACAGCGAACTCGTCATTAGCGTTGTTGGCGTCGTAAGTTACCAAGTCGCCGGCTTCAACCGCATCGATAATCACCTGCAGAAGGTTGCGGCGGTCGCCCAGCACTCGTGTGGGGTAATACAAAGGTTGGTTCAACTTCTCGCGCATGTCTATCATGCGCCAGACTGTCTTCGACCAAAGCATGTCGGCCTCGCGCACGTATGCGTAGGGTATGTACTTCTTGTTGGCGATATGCTCTTTCTTCACTACGCCGTTTACCCCTGAAAACGGTGTGGCTTCGGGCTCTGTCGGCTGTGCCTGGGCTTGCATGTCTACTAGCCCTACAGTCGAAATCGCTACTGCTATCGTCAGAATTGACCAAAATCTTTTCATACTGCAATAATTTTAAATCATTGTTTTACTGTAAACGCCAAACTGCCTAATTTGCGTTTACCGTCGGGTCCTGTTGCTTCAATGTTCTCTATGTAGAATTTGTTTCCTACTGCCAAACCCTGAAGCAGCTGTTTCTGCTGAGGTGTGAACGATGCGCTTGTTGCCTCGAGCGACTGCATGAAGCCCGCCTTAATCGCCGATACGGTGAATCTCGTGATTGTAAACTTCAAGTCGAATACGAAATCCTTCATCTCGGCTATCACACCCGTCTGTACGTTGAGAATCGACTTCTTGATGCTTCCGCCCGACATGCCGCCTACTACAGCTTCGGGGTTGGGCACTTTCATAATACGGAAGTCTTTCTCACCCAATCGCTGTGTCTTGCCGTTCACTTCGGCGCTCACGCTAATCTTAGCGTGGCCGCCCGATGCCGACGGACGCACAACAAACTGGTTGCCTTTGCGCGATATTGTCGCACCGCTTGCCGATACTTTCAGGTCGCTGCTCGATATGCCGGCGGCCGAAATCTCAACAGGGTTGTCAAGTCCTATGTAGAACACGTTCATCTTCGTTGGCGACACTACTACCGAAGGTTCGCCTACTTCGTAGTTCGAACTTACATCGTACGATTTCAGCTCGCCTGTTACAGGGTCGGGTATCTGTATGCGTGCCGAGAAGTTCTTCTGACCTACTTGTGAAGCCGGCACCTCATAAATACCTTGTCCGTTCTCTACCGGCAGCTTCTGATTGTCTACCGTTACTATCGGGTCCATCGTTTCGTCGTATGCCGCCAACATAATGTTGGCTTTGTACGTTCCGCCTCTCAACACATAATTCGACTCTGGTATGATGAGCGGTTTGATGCCCGTGAATTTGAACGATGCCTCGTCGACCTTAGCATAGAGCATGTTCACAATGTCCGATTGTGAACTGCGGACGTCGTTCTGCACTTTACTGAGGATAGCCATTGTGGCTGCCAAAGGCAAGTGCTCTGTGATTTTACCTACCCATGTCTCTACGTCGCCGTCGGGGTTCTTGATGTTGTCGGTGTTGAATTGCTCTCTGAACGATTTTACTCGTGCAGAGTCTTCACTACACATGCCTATCAAGTACTCGCGATAATCGTCGATGTAGTTTTTAAGGCTGTCGCCGCGGGCGCCACCCTTCTCAACCAACATCAACTGAGCTGCGATATCCTGGTTGCTCGTCGAAATGAAGTTGTCGGGCGTGTACTCAGGACCATCGGCCGTAGTTACCATCAAGCATTTATAGTACTGCAATTGTTTGTAGAGCGCATCGGCTTTCTCCTGCAGCTCCAATGCCTTTTTATAGTTGTCGCCAGCTTTCTTCGGATTCTGCGTGTTAATAGCGTCGAAATCCAAATACTGCTTGTTGACTTTCTGCGTCACAACTTCTGTTGATTTCTTAATACCGTCGTCCACCAATTTAAATGCGTTCAACAGGTCACCTGATACATTCAATGCAAGCATTGCCGTCAGCATCAGGTACATCATGCCGATCATTTTTTGCCTCGGGGTCTCGGGACAGTTACCACCACTCATCTTTTTGTTTGTTTAAGATTAATAATTCAGTAAACTATCCTTTATCTTAACGGTTTGTGACTGCGCTCAACATGTTGCCGTAGATAGAATTGAGCTCGCCAACGGTCTTGCTCAAGTTGGCTATGTGAGCTCTGTATTCTTTAACTCCGTCAACCGAAGCTGCTATCTCAGCTGAGATTGATGACAATCCGCTGGTGAGTGCCTCTGTCGATTTTATCTGATTGTTTAACCCTTTCAACTGTGTTGAATATGCTTCGTTGACAGCTGTGATGTTTTTGCCCAATTGCTCCGATTGGTCATACTGGTTTGCAAACGAAGAATTGAGTTTCTGGCACGACTCAGCAAGTTTGCTGCCCATTTCGCTAGCCGACGATTGTACGGCTGTGAACTGGTTCAGTGTGTCCGATGCGTTCTTAACGTTGCTAATGTAAGCTTTAGTAGCTGTTGAAGCGTCGGTAAGGTCGGCCATTTGCGATGTTGTGCTTGCAAGTTTCTTAACTCCTTCGGCCAACTGGTCAACGGTTCTCTGCTCTATAGCGCCTGCCGATACCAAAGCCGACAATTCGCTGCCGCCGCCATTACCGCCACCACCGTGGCGTCCACCTTTATCTTCGGGCTCCAAGCCGATAAGTTCTGGATATACCAAGCTCCAATCGGGAATCTCATGAGGCGGCTCGAACGATGACAAGGCAAAGATGAGGGCCTCAACACCCAAGCCTGCTACCAACATGATACCTGCACCCGGAAAGTGCATGATTTTAAATAATGAACCACTAATAGCCACTGATGCACCAAAACCATATACGTAAGCCATGATTTTTTTATAGGTCGGGCTTTGTACGAATTCTGAAAGAGTCATATTTTTATTCTTTTAAGTTGTTTACTTATATTTGGTTAATAAAATTATTCGATGTAGTCGCGTACGCATCGGAAACCGATGTACGAAGTAGCAGAATCCTGATACTCATACGAGCGTGTGCCGCATTGCAGGAAGTATGCAACATCTTTCCACGAACCGCCTCTGATGACTTTTCTCTTCATCACGTGCGACTCGTCGGGACGGGCGTTGTACTTGTAGTCAGGGTTAAGGTCGTGGGTGTAAGCGTAGGCCGATTCGTCGAACGCGCTCGATGTCCATTCCGACACGTTGCCGGCCATGTCGTACAGGCCGTAGTCGTTAGGAGCGTATTCCTGAACCATTTGCGTGCGCATTGCACCGTCGTCGGCATATCTGCCTCGCAGGGGTTTGAAGTTTGCTACGAAGCAGCCTCTGTCGTTACGTGTGTAGTAACCGCCCCACGGATAAACACTCTGCTCCAGACCGCCGCGAGCGGCGTATTCCCATTCCGACTCTGTCGGAAGGCGGTAGTCGTGTGCCCATGGTTGAGCCTCTTTAATAAGGTAGTTGTTCAACAATTCGCTACGCCAGATGCAGAATGCGGTTGCCTGTTTCCAGCTCACGCCCACTACAGGATAGGTGGCGTAGCCCGGGTGCCAGAAATACATTCGGGTAACTGGTTCGTTGTACGAGTAGGTGAAGTCGGCAATCCAGCAGAGAGTGTCGGGGTAAACGAGCACTCGGTCTTTCATGATGAACGATGAACGGTCGACGATGTCTTCGCGTTCGCCTTTGAGGTTGTAAACCTGGCCTTCGTACTTCTTCGTTTCGAAGTTGTATCTGTTCGATCGTTTTGCAGCTTGCTGCAAATCGATCCATTCATATTCGTATTCGAGTTTGCGTGTGTCGATCTCCTTGCGGCGCGAGAAACGCTCTTTCTCAGGATAGTACATCTCTTCGAGAATCTCGGCATATTCCTGGTTGTACCAGTCGAGCTCTTCGTCCCAGTTGAGATAAGGCGGGTCGATTTCGTTGCCCAAAGCGTCTTCTGCAATAAGGAATTGATCAAATTGTTCGCCAAGGAGACGGCGTGCGATAGAGTCGCGCACCCAATAAACGAACTGTCGGTACTCGGAGTTGGTTATCTCTGTCTCATCCATCCAGAATGAGCTCACTGTAACGGTTTTGGTTTGTGCGTTTGACGTGCTTGCAACATCTTGCTCGTTCTGACCCATGTTAAAACTTCCCTGCGGAATGAAAATCATTCCGTAAGGCGCGGGCTCCATAAACGTCGAATTCGAAGTTACGCCGGTAAGCTCACCCGAACCAGTAGTACCACATCCGCTGATCACCAGCAGACCTAGTGCGATAAATGCTATATTTCTCATATTATAACAGTATAATCTTATAAAATCCTTACGCTTTTGTAGCGTTTTTTCCTTTTTTCAACATTCAAATCAAAAGAGTAGGTCGCAATGATTTCGTGTGAGCCGGTGTTGTGTTTGTGCAACTTGGAAACACACAAATCATAGCTATATCCTACGCAAAGACCGTTTGAAAGGTTTGCTCCAACTTGAAAAATAACTGCATCCTGCAATCGGTAACCGGTTGCGAACCAGACTTTTTCCTTTATTGTTGCAGCAACGCAAGCTTCGATTTGCAGCGATGCAAAATCGGTTTTTGCGTTAAGAGTGGCATCCGCTTTCCAGTCGTTGCTCGAGGCGAACTGCCTCGAGGCGAAGAGTGTGGCTACCGGCTTGTACTTGACCAGTGAGCCGCTTTTCATCTCAAGCTTCGGCGCGTTGACGTGAAGCATCGAAAAGCTCAGCACGCTTTTTTTCGACTGGAAGTAAGCACCCAAGCCCACATCGAGACTCGATGCGCTGTCGTCGGAGCCCTGAAGCGCCTCATCGTTGTCCTGATGATAGTCGTTTTCGAGCCCGTTGACCGTCGCGTGCAAGTCAGACGTTGTGAACGCAGTGTTTACTATGCCTGCTCTCATTCCCAAACCTAAAAGACCTTTGTCGAGTTCAATGTGATAGCTGTAGTTTACGTCGATGAGCATGTTGGTGAACGTGCCAGTCTTGTCGTGTACTACCGAAGCGCCTATTCCGTGGAAGTTCCGAAGGAATTTCACTTCGCTATCAATTCCCAACACCGTTGTCTGCGGTGCGTTCTCAAACCCTACCCATTGTGCTCTGAATGAGGCTAATGCCTTAATAGAGCCTGTACTGCCTGCAGCCGCGGGGTTCATTATCGACGGTGCGTTGGCGAACCCGTTTATCTGCATTTCGTTCTGTGCCGCCATGGGTAAACAACACAAACTGCAAAGTAAAACAAAAATTCTTAACGATGTACCTCCAAAATCAGAAAACGTGCGTATTTTGTGCTTAATTTTTATTTTTTTTTTCATTTGCATATCCTCTGATGTCAGTGTTTTTTTGCCGATTCTCAATATATATCATTGATTTTCAACAAAATGTGTTTACAAGTACATCTTGAATGTATATATAACGTCAAAATTATTTTTTTATTGTTTTTTTGCTTTGTTTTTCGTTTTTGGCCGCAACGGTTTTGGTCGTTTTGGCTGTTGTAGCTTTTGCGGCCTTCTGCGGTTTCTCTTTTGTCTTCACTTTGTCCTTCTGCTCGTCGCAGATTGCTTTGCAATCGGCGTAGGTGAGCTTGGCGGCGTCTTTGCCTTTCGGTATCTTGTAGTTGTTGCCGTCGAAGGCAATGTAGGGGCCCCAGCGGCCGTTGAGCACTTTCATCGACTCGTCTTCGGCAAACTCGCGGATGAGTTTTTTGCTGTCGGCGTCGCGTTTCTCGCCGATGCGCTCTATGGCGGTGTCGAGGTCGATGGTGTAGGGGTCGTCGACATTTCGCTTAAGCGAAATGAACTTGCCGTCGTGGCGTATGTAAGGCCCGAAGCGGCCTATGCCAATGGTAACGTCTTTGCCTTCGTACTGTCCGATGTTGCGCGGCAGTTCGAAGAGCGAGAGCGCTTCGTCGAGCGTGATGGTCTCGAGGTGTTGTCCGTGGCGGAGCGAAGCGAAACGCGGTTTCTCGGTTTCGTCGGAGCTCTCGCCTATTTGTGCGATAGGCCCGAAACGGCCCACACGCACAATGACCTTCTTGCCGCTCTTGGGGTCTATGCCCAATTCGCGCTCACCGGTGTTCTTGTGCGACTTCTCGAGCGTGTCCTCAACTATCTCGTGGAACGGACGGTAGAACTCGTCGATGACGTTTTGCCATTTCAGGTGTCCTTCGGCAATGTCGTCGAACTGCTTCTCAACCTTGGCGGTGAAGTCGAAGTCCATGACATCTTTGAAGTGGTCGATGAGGAAGTCGTTGACTATCATGCCAATATCGGTCGGGAAAAGCTTGCCTTTTTCCGCACCGAAGGTCTCTTCCTTCACTTCGTCGGATATTTTGCCGTTTTTGAGCGTAAGTGTCTGATATTTGCGTATTTCGCCCTGACGGTTTTCCTTCACAACGTAACCGCGCTGCTGAATGGTCGAAATTGTCGGGGCGTAGGTCGACGGACGTCCGATGCCAAGCTCTTCGAGTTTGCGCACGAGCGACGCCTCAGAGTAGCGCGCCGGGCGCTGGCTCCATTTCTCGCGCGAAATGATTTTATCGGTAGTAACCTCTTCGCCTACTGTTACTTGCGGGATTATAACGGTCGATTCCTCGCTGTCGTCGCTGTCGGTCGACTCGACGTAGAGCTTCAGGAAGCCGTCGAACTTGATGGTGTCGGCGGCTGTTACGAATTTCTCTTTCAGAGCTTTCGAACCGATGGTGATAGTAGTCTTTTCGAGCTGAGCGTCAGCCATTTGCGAAGCAATGGCGCGCTTCCAGATGAGTTCGTACAGACGTTTCTCGGCTTGCGTGCCGTCGATGGTCTGACGGTTGAAGTCGGTAGGTCTGATGGCTTCGTGAGCCTCCTGCGCGCCTTTCGACTTTGTCTTGTACCTTCTTATATATAGGTATTCTTTGCCAAAATTCTTATCGATGACGGCGGCGGCGTTTTTGATGGCTGTTTCGGCGAGGTTCACCGAGTCGGTTCTCATGTAAGTTATCAGACCGGCTTCGTAGAGTTTTTGCGCCAGCGTCATAGTCTGCGACACCGACATGCTCAGCTTGCGGCTGGCCTCCTGCTGCAGTGTGGAGGTGGTGAATGGCGGTGCCGGATAACGGGTGTATGGTTTTGTTTCTGTTCCTAAAATGCTGAATTTGACGTTTTTGCAGCGCTCAAGAAAATCTTGCGCCAAGGCTTTATTGTCGAAACGGGTGTCGAGTTCGGCTTTCGTCTCAGTGTTCTGTATCTTGAACTGCGCCTGAGTCTGGAACGACGACTGCGCTACGAACGCGAATATCTCGCGTTCGCGTTCGACGAGTATTCTCACCGCCACCGACTGCACGCGGCCGGCCGAGAGAGCGGGTTTCACCTTTCGCCAGAGTACTGGCGAAAGCTCAAAACCTACAAGGCGGTCGAGCACTCGGCGTGCCTGCTGCGCATCGACAAGGTTCATGTCGATGGTGCGCGGATTCTCTATGGCGTTGTTTATCGCACCTTTGGTAATCTCGTGGAACACAATACGTTTCGTAGTCTCGGGGTTGAGGCCGAGAACCTCGGCCAAGTGCCACGAGATGGCCTCTCCCTCGCGGTCCTCATCGGATGCGAGCCACACGTTGGTTGCTTTACCCGAGAGCTTTTTCAGCTCGGCTACAACGTCTTTCTTATCGTCGGGGATGATGTATTCGGGGGCGTAGTTGTGCTCTATGTCAACTCCAAAGTTGTTCTTCTTCAGGTCGCGTATGTGTCCATAGCTCGATTTAACTATGAAATTATTTCCCAAAAAACCACCAATCGTCTTTGCTTTGGCGGGTGATTCGACTATTACCAAGTCGTATTTGTTTTCTGCTTTCGCCATAAATGTATAAACTTCATAGATTTTAGGGCGACAAATTTAAGCAAATTTGTACTTTGCAAACAAGGTTTTTTGCAACGTTTTTTCTTTTTACGAATTTTTAATATTGCGCAGATGCTTCACATAGACACACAAACACACTCATAATCAGGCATTTACTGACAAAAGCCACGATTAATCGTGGCTTTTGTCAGTATTTTGTTTTTTTATCGGTTTGCGCCCATTTCTTGAAAGTATCGATGCTCTCGCTGTGGAGGCACTGCACTTCGGGGATTGCCCGGCCGCCGATGGGTTTTTCTATCTGCCGGTAGATGAAGCTGTCGTCGAAGTCGATTTCGGCGGCGTCGGCTTGCGTGTTGCCATAGTAAATGCGGCCGATGCGCGCCCAGTAGATAGCGCCGAGGCACATGGGGCATGGTTCGCACGAGGTGTACACCTCGCACCCCGAGAGGTCGAATGTGGCGAGCCGTTGGCAGGCGTCGCGTATGGCCGACACCTCGGCATGGGCCGTAGGGTCGTTGTTGGCGGTAACGCGGTTGGCGCCGCGCCCCACTATCACTCCGTCTTTCACCACGACGGCGCCGAACGGGCCGCCGCCGTTGTCGATGTTGTCGCTCGCCAGTCGGATGGCTTCGCGCATAAATTGTTCGTTCATTGCTGTTTTACGTTTTTTCTGACTGATACGCAGAAACGGCGAAAATGTGACCGTTATATACAGAATTTGCCCCTGCTGACCTTGTCGGCAGGGGCAAATTCTACATCGCAGATTGTTGCAGATTAAGCAGTTACCTCTTTTTCTACAGCAAGTTTACCACGATAATAGCCACATTCACCACAAACAGTGTGAAGTCTGATGGCGGCGCCGCAGTTAGAGCAAACACCAAGGGTAGGAGCTACTGCCTTGTAGTGTGTTCTGCGCTTGTCGCGACGTGTCTTCGAATGGTTACGTTTAGGATGTGCCATTTCTCTATTAATTTAATTGTTGGTTATCTAAAAGACCTTTCAAGGCATCCCAACGCGGGTCTGTACGGCTGCTGTTCGACTCAGTGTAGTCTGCCTTGTCAGTGTCTGTTTTTTCCTCTACTAAATATTCGTTCAGTTTCTTTATCATTTCGGGGTCGCATGTCGAGTTGCCATTGGCGTCGAGCGGATGCTCAAAGCGTATCGGCATGTTGACTCCTATGAGTTCGTATATCCATTGCGCCACCGAGATTGTATCTTCGTCTTCGGCAATCATGTAGAGGTTCTCGTCGAGTTCCTGCGTCATGGTGCCGAATTTGACTATGATTTCGTCTTCGCAGTCGATCGGATAGTCGAACATTTCCAAGCAAATGTCGCATGTGGCTTTTATGGTGCCTTCGATGCTGAAATGAAGTTTCAGCATAAACTGGTTTTTCGTCATCTCAAGCCCCACTTTCAGGTCGCCATCTTCGATGAGCGACGACTCAACGTTGTCGAAAAAGTCCTTATTTATCTGATATTCAAAATGATGAATACCATCTTTGAGACTTCTGAACGCGATGACATATTGTTCCATATTGTCCATAGCCATATTCGCTAAAAAACGGCGCAAAGGTACAACTTTTTTTCATTCGATAATAAATATCGAATGGTTTTTTGTTTTTTTCTGACGAAAAAGAACTTTTCTCGCCGTGAGGGTTCTATGGCCGCTTAACTGGGCGAACAGAACAGCCTGCACTGCGGGTGCAAGAACTTGAAATATAATAATTAATTGGGAAAACAACCACTAATGCGCTCTTGTCCGGCCATAAACCTAATTCAATTCCGCTTTCAATTTGAAGAGGATAAACCTGTATTGAACTCGTCCAGTAATTGCCTGTAGGGGAACCTTGAGCCCCGGATGGGACCGGCGTTGATTCTACGAGATCCGGTCCAGAGCGCCAACCTGCCGCAGGAAGAAAGATGTGAGGGTCGGTAATGTTGAGAGCGGGATTGTCGGGAACATCGTACTCAACAATTCCTTTTTCGTTATCGGTTTTTGCTTCAAAAACCATATAACCGGCAACATTGTGGCCTTCATAATTCCACGTCCATAGCCAAAAGCATTGGCTTCTGAGTTCGCTCCAATCTGCTTCGGTAGGCATTGAGAATCCTGCTCCTAACACGGCGGTAGCGGCATCGTCGGCAGGAACAAGTGTATACACCCCACTCTCGGCGATATCGGTGAAGCCATTTTTGCCACAAATTGCATTATAACAATATTTTGTAAGCGAGGTGCCGGTACCATCGCAATATTTATAGGTTTCCCAACGGTAATCGGTTTTGGGCTTGGTTTCGCCCCAGGCAAAATAATCGCCATAGTTCCACGCTTTTTTAGCGCCCAGATTCGTTTTCGCCCATAGGGTTCCACTTGGCAAGCCCAAATCAACCACTTCTGGCTCGTAGTCATCTTCTTTTTCACCACAAGCCACAAACATTGTTGCCGCTGCAGCGAGAACTGTCATTGTTAGAAATAGTTTTTTAGTCATAATCATAAGTGGACTTCTATTTTTACCATGTCCCCTCGTTCGGCGTAGGCTCTTGCCTACGTCGTTGCTAGAAGCAAGGCTCTTGCCTTGCAAATGGTTTATGTGTTTCGCAGCTGCTGTCATGATGTTTCGCAAGATAACAATTACAAAGATAGTGTTTTCTGAAAGAAAACAAACGTTCCGTGTTTTTTGTGTGTTCCGTAGTTCAAAATACTTTTGCGCTTTCAGCGCGAAAAACGGTTATATTGCGTTGTTTCCCAAGGCGTTGCCTTGGGCTATTGATTTTGCCCTTTCAGGGCATTGTTAATTGTTAATTTTTCATTGTTAATTTTAAATTGTTCATTTTCAATTTGTTTCCTTCGCCCGATGCCGCAAGGTGTCATTTGTTCGGTTGGTTTTATTCGGTGATAGTTTTTTTCGTGTGTTCCGTGGTTCAAATTTTTTTTTTCAAAAAAAGAACTTTTCTCGCCGTGAGAAAAGTTGCAAAAGAACTCGCCGCGGACCCGCCTCGCTAAGAATTTGCTTCGTTCGGCGGCGCAAAACAAACGCACTGCGCTGCGCTTT
>JAGCYH010000055.1 GCA_017960905.1 Bacteroidales bacterium | reverse complement strand
GATACCGAAGCGTTGAAGGTCAGTCCTTCGGGCAGAGTCCAGTCGTCGGGCAGGATGACAAGGCCGTAAGTACCCTCAACGGCTGCCATACCACGCAGCTGGGCTGCGTTCTTACGTTTCTCGATCAGGTAGTTCCACTCAATCTTGGTAAGAGTGCGCCATTGGTTTATTTTCTTGCCGCCATTGCTTATGGCATTAGCGCCCCACTCCGAATAGAGAGCATATTTCGCATCGCTTGCGTCGGCAAGTGTCGGTTTTTTACCAGTGCCCCAGCCGAAGAGGTCAATCCAGCCGTCGTATGTAGCTGATATGTTTGAGTTTGCACTGCCTACGTATTCCCATTGGTTTTCGGCGAAGCGCCAAGTCTTTGTAGTAGCCTGATATTGCAGGTTGCCTTGCGAGAAGAACACTTTCTTGGCGGCGCTTACCGAGAACTTACCCGACATGGCGCCGTTGTTGCTCTTGGGTGGTATGTTTTGCACGAGGCGCACAGCGTTGCCTAAATATCGATAGCTCTTGCTATCGACAGTCTTGCCTGTTTTTGAGTCTTTATCGGTGCAAGGGAAAAGCATATCGTACCAGTTTAAATAAGCAGCAGATGTAGTTCCCGAAGGTGATGCCGACCAGTAGTTTCCCGAAGTAACCATGTCGGTCTTCGCGCCCGAACGGAAATGTGCCGATGGCAGCAATACCGCGCCATTTGCCTCCATTTGTTGCCATTGTTCGAGTGTGTACTTGTTGGCGGTCGGCTCTATGTAAGAAGTTCCGTCGTACGGAGTGAAAGTAAGGCCGCTAGGCAACTGCCATTTGTCGGGTAAGATAACCAGACCCTCCACATTTTTTTCGACGTTCTCGGGTACTTCGCCGTCAATCATGGCGAAGCCACGCAGCTGAGCTGCGTTGGTGCGTTTCTCGAGCAGATAGTTCCATTCTGCCTTTGTGAGAGTGCGCCACTGGCTGGCTTTGTTGCCGCCGTTGCTTATGGCGTTGGCACCCCAATCCGAGAAAGCTGCAAATTTAGTATTATCCTTGTCGGTGAGGGTTGGTTTTTTGCCAGTGCCCCAGCCGAAGAGGTCGATCCAGCCGTCGTATGTGGCTGATATGTTGTCGTTTGCCCAAGCGTAGTAATTATACTGCTTTTCGGCGAAGCGCCAAGTTTTGGTGCTTGGCTGATATTGCAAGTTGCCTTGCGAGAAGAGGACTTTTTGGGTTTCGCTCACAGAGAACTGTCCCTCGAGCGCACCTTCGGTGGCGGCGCTTGCCGCCACCACGTTGGATGCACATAGCAGCGCGGTCAGTGTTTTTTTCATGTTGAAAATTTTAAATGTTTGAAAGAATAAGATGTTATTTTTTCTTCTTTTTAATCTTAGTTTTCGACACAGGGGCGGGAGCGTTGTTGGTGGCGGCAGGCTGTGCCGGTGCTACGGTAGTGCTTGTGCTCGTGCTTGTGCTCGAGCTTGCTTTTGTCTCGCTCTTTGTGGTGGTTTTCTCTTTCTTCTCTTTTTCTTTCTTATCTTTTTTGCTCTCGCTCGAACTGCTTGATTTTACAGTAGTTGCAGAGCTGCTGTTGTTGCTTATCACGGGGTCGGCTTCGCCGGCTTTCTTGAAATAAGCGGTCAGCTCGAAGTCGGAATCATAAGAACGGGCTTCGTATTTAGCATCTTTAGTACCGTCGCTCCATTTTACAAATTCGTAGCCGGCCTTTGGCGTGGCTACAAAGAACTTTTCATAAAAAGTAACGGGTTTAGAGGAGCCATATATCTCCCTCTCCACCGGCAGATACTCAATATACGCCTCACCTTTTGATTCGTCATCACTCTTAATTGTTATAGTTACTTTTGGGTGACTTGTAAATACCCTAGTTTCTTTCTTAATTCTCATGCCCTCGGCTCCGCCTCCACTTCCTATATAAGTAATAGAATTCAGGCTTCTGCAGCCTTCAAACGCGTCACTATAACAGATTTTAACGAAGGCTTCGACAGTAAAGTCGCCAGTTTTTGCTTGTGGAACTTTGAATAATTCTGTTTTGTCGGCAGAGTATAATACGCCATCGATAGCGCAGTAGTTTTTATTACCGCTGTTCACAATGATTTGCGTCAGACCGGGCATATAAGTGAATGCATCGGGGTCGATGTAAGTAACCGAAGCCGGAATGGTAATAGTCTTGATACTTGCGCAGCCTTTGAAGGTGTTGCGAATGCGGTCGGCGCCGTCGGGAATCTTCACATCGGTGAGCAGTTGGCCGTTGAGGTATAAATTGTACCCTTTGGGCAACGAGGTAAATAACGTAGAGCTATTAAACCATGAGTTTAAGTCGCCGATATACAGGTTTTTGAGCTTTTTGCAATTGCGAAAAGCCTGATCGCCTATCCTTTTAAGTGTTTTCGGGAACGTTATCGATTCCAGATTCTCACATTCACCGAAAAGTTCCTCTGGCACTTCAGTTATACCTTCGGGGAATGTGAATGATTTCAGGTTTTGGCAGTTTGCAAAGACTGAGAACGCTATTTCGGTAATACCGCCGTGAAGAACAATTTCGCTTAGATGGCTGCCAGCGAAGGCGCTATTGTGCAACTGGGTTACGGTTTTAGGAATGGTGTACGAGTTGCCCGGACGTCCGATAGGGTAGGTTACCAGTTGTTTCTTGTCGGCAGTGAATAAAACGCCATCGACCGATACAAAATTTTTACTGCCAGGCTCTACATAGACAGCTTCCAGACTTGTACAGCCAGGCTGAAAAGGATCGTACGCATTTTTGAGCGACTTCGGCAGTGTAACCGTTTTTAAGCTTGGATTTTCGCAAAGCCCCCATGAATCAATCTCTTCCAACTGATTGCCGAACTTTATGCTTTCCAGACTCTTACAGTTGGAAATGGCACGCTGGCCTATGTATTTCACCGAATTAGGCAGTTCTAATGACTTCAGTTTGTCGCAGTATTTAAAAGCAGCATCGTCAATTTTTTGCACTTTGCAAGTGGCAGGGAAAGTAACCGACTCCAAACTGCTGCATTTGTAGAATGTGTTGTTATAAATATATCCAACCGATTCGGGAATGGCAACATGTTTGAGGCTTGTGCAACCGTTGAAGGCCGATTGCCCGAGTTCTGATATTGTGTTAGGCATCGTTACTTCGGCAAGGCTTGTGCATTCTTCAAAAGCATGCGCTATAATAGTTTTTGTCTGCTGATGCACATGGCAGCTAGTGATGCTCTTCGATTTTGCTTTCGTAAGAACCATATACGGATTCTGGTCGTTGCCTATGTACAAGGCGTTGTCGTATTCGTTTTGTTTCAGGTCGTCGCACAGTTGTTTGCCTTTGAATTTGAAATTGAGTATACCGCAATGAATGTGCTCCACCGAATTGGCAATAGTAATCTCTTTTATGTTGGTGCCGCAGAAAGCGCCGTTAGGAAGGCTCTTCACACCTTCGGTTACGCGTATCTTGGCAATCGATTCCTTGCCTTCGAGCGGTGTATGGTCCAAGGTGCCGACACTCTCGCAAGCGACAGCCGAATAGACAAGCTCTTGGAGCTTGTCGGTATTGCAGAAGAGCTGGTAACCAATGTATTTGACACCTTCGGGAATGGTGATGGTGGGCAGGCTCGAACAGCTCTCAAAAGCATAATGTTCAATGCGTTTGATGGTTTTCGGCAGCGAGATGGATGTCATGCTCTTTGCGCCTAAGAAAGCACCGTTGCCGATGCCCGTTACGGTGTATTTCTTGCCGTTGTTGGTAACGGTTTCGGGCACAACAACAGTAGTAAGTGTTGCGTAGTTGTCTTTTTTGCCTTTCGCCTCTTCGGTCACTTCGACCGTCAGCGGGGCGGTTTTGCTGGTGATTCGGTAGCACAAATCACCGCTTTTGAAGTCGTAGGCCCAGCACTTAGCAGCAAGCACAAGGCCCATGAATAACAGAATTCTTTTTTTCATCGATAGAATTGACATGTGCTTGCCGACTCATTTTCAAGCAGTTATAAAACAATAAAACAAAACCTGCGAGGCGGTGCGTAAGGTCGGATATTGGTCCGGAGGAGCAATAGACGCCCGCCACGCGAATTTTCAGAGCGTAAAAATACAAATACCGTGCAAAAAACAAAAAAAAAACAAAAAAAATTGCCGCATCGAGAGATGCGGCAATTTTTATATAATAAGAACTAATGTAAGTGCTTATTTGTTGAGAGCGAGAGCAACGTTAACGGCGCAGGCAACAGTACAACCAACCATCGGGTTGTTGCCAATGCCGAGGAAGCCCATCATCTCTACGTGAGCCGGAACCGACGAAGAGCCGGCGAACTGAGCATCAGAGTGCATACGGCCGAGAGTATCGGTCATGCCGTACGATGCAGGGCCAGCGGCCATGTTGTCGGGGTGCAGAGTACGTCCGGTACCGCCACCCGAAGCAACCGAGAAGTACGGTTTGCCAGCGAGCACGCGCTCTTTCTTGTAAGTGCCTGCTACAGGGTGCTGGAAGCGGGTAGGGTTGGTAGAGTTGCCGGTGATCGACACGTCAACGTCTTCGAGCCACATGATGGCAACGCCTTCGCGAACGTCGTCGGCGCCGTAGCAGTTGACTTTCGAACGCGGACCGTCGCTGTACGGAGTGCGCTCAACAACTTCGACTTTGCCTGTGTAGTAGTCGAATTTTGTCTTGCAGTAAGTGAAGCCGTTGATGCGGCTGATGATCATGGCAGCGTCTTTGCCAAGGCCGTTGAGAATGACGCGGAGCGGATTCTTACGAACTTTGTTGGCCATTTCGGCGATTTTGATGGCGCCTTCGGCGGCAGCGAATGATTCGTGGCCGGCGAGGAAGGCGAAGCACTGAGTCTCTTCGCGGAGCAGACGGGCAGCGAGGCCGCCGTGTCCGATACCAACTTTGCGGTCGTCGGCAACAGAGCCCGGGATGCAGAATGCCTGCAGGCCGATGCCGATGGCTTCGGCAGCGTCGGCAGCGTTTTTGCAGCCTTTCTTGAGAGCTATGGCAGAGCCTACTACGTAAGCCCATTTAGCGTTCTCGAAGCAAATCATCTGAGTGTCTTCGCAAGTCTTATAAGGGTCGAGACCTGCTTTCTCGCAAATCTCGTTAGCTTCTTCGATAGAAGAAATGCCGTTGGCATTCAAAGCAGCCAATATCTGCTTCATGCGACGGTCTTGTGATTCGAATTTTACTTCTCTTATCATAACTTTATTTACTATTTAATTATGTTTACTATTTACTATTAATTAGTAAATAAGATTATTCTTTACGTGGGTCGATAGATTTCACAGCGCCCTGTTCGGGTTTTGTGCGGCCGTAAGTACCCGTAACGCTCTTGAGAGCTTCGTTAGCATCGACACCTTTCTTCACAGCGTCCATGAATTTGCCCATGTGGACGAATTCGTAGCCGCAAACCTGGTTGTCTTTGTCGAGGAACATCTTGGTGATGTAGCCTTCGGTGAGCTGGAGGTAGCGAACGCCTTTAGCTTTAGTGCCATATAAAGTACCGCACTGGCTAACGAGGCCTTTGCCGAGGTCTTCGAGGCCTGCGCCGATGATAAGACCGCCTTCAGAGAAAGCCGACTGCGAACGGCCGTAAACAATCTGAAGGAAGAGCTCGCGCATAGCTGTGTTGATAGCGTCGCAAACGAGGTCGGTGTTAAGCGCTTCAAGGATAGTCTTGCCTTGAAGGATTTCAGCAGCCATGGCTGCTGAATGGGTCATGCCCGAGCAGCCAATAGTCTCAACTAAAGCCTCTTCGATAATACCGTCTTTAATGTTGAGCGAGAGTTTACATGCACCTTGTTGTGGAGCACACCAGCCCACACCGTGCGTCATACCTGAGATGTCTTTAATCTCTTTTGCCTGCACCCATTTGCCTTCTTCGGGTATGGGAGCCGGACCATGGTTGGGACCTTTTGCCACGCAACACATGTTTTGTACTTCGTGTGAATAAACCATATCGTTTAAAAAGTTAATTGTTTTTGCTGTTTTGAAAAGCAGGTGCAAATATACGGCTTTTTTCATTATTATTGTATTAATCTTTGTAAACTAAATAAACTAAAAGCCAAAAACATGCTATATTTGCAAGCATTTTAAAGGATAACTACCGATTATGGATTTTTTAATAAAGGCTTTACAACTTATACTGAGCATTTCGATATTAGTGATAACCCACGAAGCGGGGCATTTCTTCTTCGCTAAACTGTTCAAAACGAGGGTTGAGAAATTCTATCTTTTCTTCGATCCGTGGTTTTCGCTTTTCAAGATAAAACGCGGCGAGACGGAGTACGGCATAGGCTGGCTTCCGCTTGGCGGCTATGTGAAGATAGCCGGCATGGTGGATGAGTCGATGGACACCGACCAGCTTGAGCAGCCAGTGCAACCGTGGGAGTTCCGCGCCAAGCCAGCTTGGCAGCGGTTGCTCATAATGCTCGGCGGTGTGCTGGTCAACGCCATCACTGCGCCGATAATTTTCTGGTTTGTGCTCTACACGTGGGGCGAGAGCTACTTGCCGCTCAGCGAGGCCAAGTTCGGCATGTGCTACAGCGAGTCGCTCAAGAGCATCGGCTTTGCCGATGGCGACCGTATAGATGCGCTCAACGGCGAAGCCGTTGAGCTGTCGACCGACGTAGCCAACGCCATCCTGCTCGACGACTCATGCACCGTTACCGTTGTGCGTGGCGACACGGCAAAGATTGACATCAGTACACCGCCCGAATTCTTCCGTCAGATATTGGCCAACAAGGAGAAATCGATAATGACGATGCGCATACCGTCGGTGATCGACTCGGTGCTGGCGGGCAGCGGCGCCGACAAATGCGGCCTGCAGCATGGCGACAGCCTTGTCGCCATCAATGGCGTGGCGGCCGGCTTGTACGACCTTGCCGTGAAAGAGCTCGACAAGAACGCCGGAAAGACTATCGAACTGGTTTACTCGCGCAACGGGCAGTGCGACACCACGAAGGCCGAACTCAGTGCCGAAGGCAAACTGGGCTTTTATCCGTGCTCGCCAACTCGCTGGATGAATGTAAGATACGACACGTATAGTTTGGGTGAGGCGTTGCCGGCCGGTGTGAAGAAAGGTTATAAGATGCTGAAGTTGTATGTGAAACAACTGCCGCTGATATTCACCAAGGAGGGTGCAAGCCAGATCGGCGGTTTTGGAGCCATAGGCAGTATGTTCCCGAGTTCGTGGGACTGGCACGCCTTTTGGCATCAGACGGCGTTTCTCGCTATCATACTGGCATTTATGAACATATTACCCATACCCGCACTCGACGGCGGACATGTTCTTTTCCTTCTTGTGGAGATAATTACCCGACGCAAGCCGAGCGACAAGTTCCTCGAGTACGCCCAGGTGGCGGGTATGATTCTGCTCTTCGGACTACTAATCTACGCCAACGGAAACGATATTTACAGGGCTATATTTGACTGATAAATAATTATATAGGTATGAAGTCGTTTTGCGGCATATTGCTTTTTTGTTTGTGCTGTTGCTTGGCAACAGCACAGAAC
The DNA here is from genome assembly GCA_017960905.1 of Bacteroidales bacterium. Taxonomy (GTDB): domain Bacteria; phylum Bacteroidota; class Bacteroidia; order Bacteroidales; family Marinilabiliaceae; genus W3P20-009. The sequence continues at coordinate 45,557 of JAGCYH010000055.1, read as the reverse complement.
AAGAATCCGCAAATACCCGACTACATATATGTGAGCCGCATGGAGCAGCTCGACAAGCAGACGCCCATACATCTGGAGTACAATGCGCAGGTGCGCGCCTACATCAACGTCTATCTCGAACGCCGCCGCGACCATCTGGCCAACATCATTGCCCGCTCGAAGATGTATTTTCCCATCTTCGAGGAGTATCTGAGCAAATACAACCTACCGCAAGAGCTTAAGTATCTGCCGATTATCGAATCGGCACTCGACCCGAAGGCCAAATCGAAGTCGGGTGCGATGGGCTTGTGGCAGTTCCTCTATCATGCCGGCCTGATGCTCGACCTGAAGGTAACGAGCTACGAAGACGAGCGCTGCGACACCCGCAAAAGCACCGACGCCGCTTGCCGCTATCTGGCTTATCTGTATCAGAATCTGCAGGACTGGCAGCTGGCTTTGGCCGCCTACAACGGCGGCCTTGGCACAGTGCAGAAGGCTATGGAGCGCGCCGGCGGAAAAAAGACATTCTGGGAGCTCGCGCCCTACCTGACCGATGAGATGAAGTCGTACGTACCGGCCTTTATAGCAGTGAATTACGTGATGAACTACTACGACCTGCACAATGTTGTGCCGGCCGAGCTGCCGTATACCTACAACGACCTCGACACGGTTTACGTCAACAAGAGCCTGTCGTTCGAACAGCTTACACGTGCTACGGGCGTAGACCGTGAAACGCTGCAAACTCTGAATCCTTGTTATATAAAAGATTATATTCCGTACGACGACACGCCCATGCTGCTCATTTTGCCGAAGGCGAACGTGAGCCGCTACCTGCGCAACGAGCCGCGCCTGCGTGCCGACACCGAGCCCGACCTTATCGGATATTTCGGCGAGATCGAAGAGGTGGAGACCGTGCATGTGGTTGCGGCGGGCGAGTATCTGCACAAAATAGCCATGCAGTACAATACCACGGCCGAGAAGATAATGGAGTGGAACCAACTGACAACCAAAGACATAAAGATAGGTCAGAAGCTGACCATAGTGCAGTTTGAACAGCGGCGTAAGTTTTTCTTCATCGTGGAAGAAAAAATCTGACCATCGCCATTAGAATGGCGATGTAAAATCCTTAAGCATAGGGTGTTGTGCATCTTTGGCGCTCAAGATGATTTTGTCGCTCGGAATGCGCCAGTCGATATTGAGCGATGGGTCGTTGTAGGCTATGGCGCCTTCGCTTTGTGGCGCGTAGAAAGCATCGCATTTGTATTGGAAAAGAGCCGTTTCGCTCAGCACGGCGAAGCCGTGCGCGAAACCCTTCGGAATGAAAAACTGACGGTGGTTTTCGCCGCTGAGCTCAGCGGCGACATATTTCCCGTACGTGGGGCTCTCTTTGCGCAAATCGACCGCCACGTCGAGCACGGTGCCACGTATGACGCGCACAAGTTTGCTCTGCGTGAATGGCGGTTTCTGGAAGTGCAATCCGCGTACTACGCCGTACGACGAGAAGCTCTCGTTGTCCTGTACAAAATCGACATGGCCAATTTTTTCGTCGAACTCGCGTTGCGAAAACGATTCGAAGAAATATCCGCGAGCATCGGTAAATATCCGAGGTTCAATGATATACACACCTTCGATGTCGGTTTTTATTACTTCCATATCGTTCCAAGTTTTACAATGCAAAGATATATAGATTTCGCAATATAAAAAATGTTCGGCGTAGCCATGTGGCTACGCCGAACAATGAGTTTATGCTATAATTAAAGCCTTGGGTAGCAGAGGAAATAGCGGCAGTCGGTGCTGTTGAGTGCGTCGAGGTTGAGCATGTTCGAAGCCTGTGATATGTCGCGTATGTCGTTGGGAGAGAACATGATATTGATGCGGTCGTTGCCCAGAGAGTAGGTCTTGCTCTGCACCTTGCCTGTGAGTACGAAGTACGAACACTCGTCGTCGGTCAGGCTGAGCGCGCGCATGGTGTTGTGGCGCGAGGCTTCGATGCGGTCGGGTGAGAATTGTTCGCGGCTGGTTTCTATCTTGTACAAGTGCCTGTTGATGAACCAATCCGACAGAGTTGCCAGACAGCGGTCGCCGCTTTCGGTCCACGTTTTTATCGACGACAGTATGTCGCTGTCGTCTAAGAGAGTGAACTGCTTGATAGTGAGGTCGGTTTCGAAATCCTCTTCCTTTATGTCGTTTCGGAGGAAATACTCGAGATGTTTGGGCGCTTCGGGGCATTTGCCTTCGCGCGCCAGGAACTTGGCGCGTCGCAGAATCTGATTGAGCATTTTTTCAGCGGCCACAACGGTCTTGTGTAGGTAAACCTGCCAATACATAAGTCGGCGGGCTATGAGGAATTTCTCAATGGAGTATATGCCCTTAGCCTCAACGACGAGTTCGTTACCGGCCACATTGAGCATTTTTATTATTCTGTCGGACCCGATGGTGCCTTCGGTGACGCCCGAGAAGAAGCTGTCGCGTTTGAGGTAGTCGAGGCGGTCGGTGTCGAGCTGGCTCGATATGAGCTGGTGGAGGAATGGTTTGCATCGTCCTTCGAAGGTGTCGATGGCTTGCGAGAGCCGCCCGCCTAGGTCGCTGTTGATGCGGTGCATGAGAATGAGCGATATGGCTTCGTGGTCGATGCCTTCCACGAGTGAGTGTTCGAGCACGTGCGAGAACGGTCCGTGGCCTATGTCGTGCATGAGCATTGCGGCCATGGCCGCAATGGACTCGTCGTCGGTTATGGCGCATCCTTTGCTACGCAGAGTGTCGATGGCGAGCTGAATGAGGTGCATGGCGCCGAGTGAGTGCTGCAGGCGTGTGTGCTGCGCGCCTGGGTAGACGAGGTTTGTCATTCCGAGCTGGCGTATGCGCCGCAAACGTTGCATGTATGGATGGTCTAATATGTTGAGCAATAGGTCGTTGCCTATGCTTATGAATCCGTGTACGGGGTCGTTAATTATTTTATTTGCCATAATACTAAATATTTGACTTTCTGAGCACTGCGTCGAGCATTATTGCCGTGTCGGGCTCGGTAATGCCGTATGCTGCAAGGTGCGTTGCGTCGGTTCGGAACTCTCGGGTGAAGTCGGCTTCCGACTCATGGCGCGCCAAGGCGTAGCAATAAGCTTCGACGGCGTTGCGGCGTTCGCCGCGGCAGAAACGCAAGTGCCCTTCGAGCATATAATCTTTTGTATCAAAATCTTTCCGGTCAATTTTGCCAAGATAATTCTCGGCTTGTTCGAGTTTGCCTTCGGCGAATGAGCACCATGCTATAGGCCTGAAAACCACGCTGTTGTTGGGTTGGTTGTACTCTATCTCGAACAAGTGGCGGAGCGCGTCGGCGTAGCGTCGGAGTTCGATGAGGCACTTGCACATGGCGTATTTCACGGTGTAGTTGTTGGGCGCTATCTCTTCGGCTTGTTCGAAGTAGGTGAGCGCCTTGGCGTATTTGCCTTGTTTCTGCAGGCAAAGCGCAATTTTGCGCTTTGTCCAGATGTCGTTGTCGTCGGCAATGTCGGCAATGAGCAGCAGCTCGAGCGCCTTGTCGATGTCGCCGGCCATAAGGTAGCAATAGGCAGTCTTGCGCATGTAGTCGACGTTCTCGGGGTGCATGGCTCGCAACTTCTCAAACATTATCTGCGCGTCGGCCATGAGCGAATGGCGCGCGTAGAAATCGGCAAGTTGCGATGTGTATATCTCGCTGTCGAACAGCAGGTTGAATGTCTCGGTGCGGTAGAAGCCCGTTATGTGGCTGAAGACGTTGCACAACTCGTGGCGCAACGGATTGACGAAGAACAGGCGGTAAAGGTCCTGCACAAACTGGTTGGCAAGTATCGACACTTTTTTCCGCTCGTTGCACAGAAGGTCTTCGCGAATGAGCTCTTCGTGTTGCTCGAGCTCTTGGTTGTACACGTTGCTCATCGAGTCTTTGCTCTCCTGCGGTATGCAGGTGAAACTGAGCAAGATAGAGTATTTGTCGGAGTCGCACATGGCGCTCGACGACTCTATGTGTTTCGAGAGTTTGTTGCGCAGCAGGTCCGACTCGTTTTTCAAGGCTTCGTTGAGTTCGGGCTGTTCTTTGTAAAACGGTAACAGCCAGTTACATAGCTTGTAGAAGAAACTGAAGTTTTTCAGATGTCTGAATGTCGGCAGAAAGACGTCGGCGCCTTCGGTTTGCCATTTGCTGAGCTGCTCAATGCTGTTTTTGAGCTTCGGACTTCGGCTGAAGAGCTCCTCCAAGTCGTTGGGCGCAATTATTTCGACGTTGTTGCTTACGTCTATCTTGTTGATGTTGTGAGCTTTAAGTATTTCGGGCGTTATCTCGTCCTTCATCTTCTGTTCTATCGAATCGACCACGCGCGTACGTTCGATAATCACATACACGTCGAAGAGCGTAGAGCGCATCTGGGTGTTGTCGGTCAGCGCCTCGAGGCGCTGACTTATGTTGCGGTTGCCGCGAAGCCGCCGCGCGTAAACCATGAGTGCGAGCATTACGCCCACCACCGACCGAGCAGCAATGCGCGGTTGCGCACTGTCGCAAAGCGACAGAAGCAGCTCAAGGTATTTCTCGCTGTACGAGAGCGAAAGCGCTATGACGGCCGCTCCAACCACGAGTTCGCGGTCGTAGCTGGGTATATCGCTGTTGTTGAGGAATTTAGCCAGAGCGTCGGTGTCGATGTGTTTGGGCTGGCAAGCCCAAACGACATTGAAGATGTTTTCGCGAGCGGTGAGCAGATCCGCCGCCGGTGCCTCGGCGGCGAGTAGGCGAGTGTATTCCTCGGTCAGACTTCGGATATCGGCTTGCCGGTATCGGTTGAGAATGACGGCCTGCTGCGAGTAAGTGCATTCGCGGGCAATCGTCGCAAAGCCCCAGTCGTCGATAATGTCGTGCAGCTTGCCAACGATGCGTGCGCGGACATTCTCTTTCTCGGGGTCGTCAACGCCGTCGATGTAGTAGTTTATCAGATTGTCATAAGCAAACGACACCTCGTCGAGGCGCTCCGTTAGGTCGTGGTTGGCGGCCTGGGCGGCAATCTCTTTCAGCGTGGCCATTGTCTGGCTCACCATGCCGTCGGATATCGCGTCGTGCAGAGTGGCGCATTTTTTATGTATCTCGCTAATATTCATGCCACAAAGATACTATTTTGTGCTGAATAATGCCGAAAAAATGTTGCGTACCTATTGGTGCGCAACATTTTAGCGAGTGTGAATATCTTTAAATAATTGAATATTAATTATTTATCTTCTTTCAGAAGAGCAGTAGCCTCATCGAGCGAGAGCGATTTCTGCTCGCCTGTGGCCATGTTCTTAACAGTGAGAGTGTTACTTGTGCGTTCGTTTTCGCCGCAGAGAATGACAAACGGAATGCCTTTTTTGTCGGCATATCCCATCTGTTTTTTCATTTTTGCGTTGTCGGGGAAAATCTCGGCGTTGATGCCGGCCTTGCGCAGTTGCGCAAGGGCACGCAGCGAGTAGAGTTCGTCGTCGCCACCGAAGTTGACAAAGAGCGCCTTGGTGCGAGCCACGTTGTTTTTCGGGAAGAGGTCGAGCTGCGTCATCACATCGTAGATGCGGTCGGCACCGAACGAGATGCCCACGCCCGACATGTTGTCGAGGCCGAAGATGCCCGTAAGGTTGTCGTAGCGCCCGCCGCCGGTGATGCTGCCAATGACTACGTCGTTGGCTTTCACTTCGAAGATGGCGCCCGTGTAGTAGTTGAGACCTCGCGCAAGCGTGAGGTCGAGTTCTACGTTGAGGTCGAGGTTGAGCGCGTCGATGTAGCCGAAGAGCGTCTCAAGCTCTTCGATGCCTTTCTTGCCAGTCTCCGAAGTGAGTGTCTGGCGCAGCACGTTGAATTTCTCTTCGCGCGAACCTTGCATCTTCAGAATGGGCTGAAGCGCCTCTATCGAGCTGTCGGACAGACCTTTGTCCTTGAGTTCGGCATTGACGTTGTCAATGCCAATTTTATCGAGTTTGTCGATAGCCACAGTGATGTCGACCACAGCATCGGCGGCGCCTATGGCTTCGGCGATGCCAGCGAGCACTTTGCGGTTGTTGATTTTCAGCGTTACGTTGATGTTCAGGCGACGGTAAACCTCGTCGACAATCTGAATGAGCTCCACCTCGTTGATGAGCGAGTCGCTGCCAACGACATCGACGTCGCACTGGTAGAATTCGCGGTAGCGCCCTTTTTGCGGGCGGTCGGCCCGCCAAACGGGCTGTATCTGATAGCGTTTGAACGGAAACGTGAGTTCGTTCTGATGTTGAACAACAAAGCGTGCAAACGGCACGGTGAGGTCGTAGCGCAACCCTTTCTCGCAAATCTGCAGCGAGGCTTTGTCGGCGTTGCTGTTGAGCGGGCCGCCGGCCTGCGCGAAGAAGTCGCCCGAGTTGAGTATTTTGAAGAGCAGTTTGTCGCCCTCGTCGCCGTATTTTCCAAGCAGACAGCTGAGGTTTTCCATAGCCGGTGTCTCAATAGGCAGGAAACCAAAACGCTGAAACACAGCTTTTATCGTGTCGAAAATGTAGTTGCGGTTAACCATCTCCTCCGCCGTGAAGTCGCGCGTGCCCTTCGGTATGCTCGGTTTTGTTACGTTTGCCATTGTTGTATTATTTTTCGTTTAAAAACGGGTGCAAAAATACAAAATAAATTATGAGAAAAGAACCTCAAATACTATCCATTCATTTCAATTCTCATTTCCCCTTCACCATTTCATCATACAGCCCAAACAACCGCTCAACAATTTCCGATTCCTGCAAATCTTTCGGCCAGCCGTAGGCGGCGAGTACTGCCTCATCGTTGGCGCGGTGCGCCTTGCGAAGTTCGGGTGGCATTGCAGTTTCGTCGTATAAGTCGGCAAGACTCGCTTCGGGGAACAGTGCACGGGCATCGAAAATGCCTTGTGCCGTCTTTTCTATTTTCGCTTTTTGTTTTTCTGTCGGATTACACCACACAAAATTGTTGTAAACTATTGTGTTACTGTAACTATATCGCATTTCCAATCTTCCACAGACCGCCCTCATCCACGCCATATGGACTGAAGAAGTGAGCACACCTAAATGATACAATGAAACTCGCTGCATAACAAACAGTTTGTCCCCTGGAATTATAGTTTGCGAAAGAAAATCCATAGGAATGTATCTTCGGTTTTCGGACGAAACTTTAGGAATGGCCACATAGTCGCTCTCACATTCAAATGGCGCTCCAAAAAGTGTTGGCATTTCTGCCGCGCGAAGTGTGCTTGTTCGTGTGCTTGAAAGACGAAATTCACGTACTTTCTCAACACGTTGCATCACCTCGTGGCATTTGCGTAGGTCAGTGGGGTTCGCGCTTTGAAGCCATAGGCAGTAGCGGGGCTTTCTGTCGATAAAGTCTTTTCCCATCATAAACGGGCGAATGAATTTTTCTGCCAACGGCTCTTTTTTAAGAAGATTGTCTTTTTCTTCTTCTGTCAGTGTCAGATTGCCGTCGTCAATAGGCTGACCGCCCAAACAAATTTGTGGAACATTGCACAATGGCAGCATTCTCTTTTCAATAAAGATATTTGGTGCATCAAGCAAATATCCATTGATATTTTTTGCCTCAATTTTTTCACTGTCATTCAAAAAGATAAACTTTGGTTTGTTGCTTTCAGCAACGCTAAATCCGATAATGACGCAGTGAACGGCGGCCATATTGCCCTTGTCGGCCGTCTCGTTCGCCCATTTGAATGTTTGCCACGCAAAATCAATATGTATGCCGTTGGCAAACAATGGTTTCCATAAATTGATAACTGCACCGCCCTGCGAGACAGAGTTGGTCGAGACAAAAGCGCAGCGTGTCCGTGTGTTTCTGATAGTATCGGAAGCCTTTTTATACCAACAACTTACATAATCCAAATTGCCCACACCCTGCCACTCTTTGCCAAATGTGAGTATTGTGTCTTCTTTCTGTCGTTTGTCCATCCAACGCGCACCCACAAACGGAGGATTCCCAATGATATAGTCGTAAACAACAGGTTCAATCTTCTTGTTTTTGGGCAGTGTCTTTTCCTCAACTTGCTTTGCCACAACGTTCAGTTCCTTAAAGTAGTGGTTGCCATATTCAGCTGCCGGCTCACATACTACCATCGGATTGTCGTCTTCGGTCTCTTTATACACATTTAGTTTGTCGGTAAAAAGGAAACCCATCTGCTCGCCTTTCCCAGCAAACGTTGTCCAGTCTAATCTCAGAGCGTTGCCTTCAATGATGTTAGCGCTGGTTTTCAGTGGCAGGAAATCGAAGTTCATGCCCAAAATCTTCTCTGTTTCTATCATCATCTGACATTCGGCAATCCAAAGTGCTGTTTTTGCAACTTTCACGGCAAAATCGTTAATCTCAATGCCATATAATTGACTGATTTTGACGTAGATGAAATTATCCAGTCCCAAAACTTTCTCGCCTTTGTTCAAAACAGAAATCACCATATTCTCGAGGCGGCGCAGCGATATGTATGTTTCTGTTAGGAAGTTGCCACTGCCACAGGCAGGGTCGAGGATTCTAAGCGTACCCAATTTCTTTTGAAAAGCATGCAATTTCTGTCGTTGCGTGGCAAGACTCTTCGTTTCTGTAATAGAATTATACTCAGTTATAAGGTCGTCCATAAACAACGGATCTATAACCTTATGAATGTTGGCTATGCTGGTGTAGTGCATTCCGCCGTGGCGGCGTGTCTCCGGGTTCAGTGTGCTTTCGAACACAGCGCCGAAGATGGTCGGAGAAATCTCCGACCAGTTGAACGGTGCGCAATGGTTGCACAAAACGTCAACTATTTCGTCGGTAAAATGCGGAATTTCAATGTCTTCGGCTGCGAAAAGTCCACCGTTGACGTATGGGAAAGGTTGTAGTTTCGTATCGTATTTGTCGCGGTCTTCTATCGGCGTGTCGAGGCCTTTGAATAAGTCGATAATTCCTTTTCGCAAGTTCTCTATAGCAAACGACTTAATATAATCTTCAAACGCTGTTCGCGAAGCGAACAGCCCTGCATCTTCGGCGTAAAAACAGAATACAAGTCTGACGCACAATATATTAAGCGAATGCAGACTATACTCGTTTGGGTTGATATATTGTTTTATGAGTACGTCGTAAAGCTTGCCGACGAGTTCGCCAGCCTGCAAAGATACTTCTTCTTCGCGGCGGATGTTCTCATTCTTTTGGTTGACCAAAAACTGAAGTCTATAATACTCTTTTTCAAGGTCTTTCAAGAAGATTTGTTCGGGCTCGCTGCCAGGTTTCTCAAGGTCGTAAACCAGAAATTCCTGAAAGTTGCAAACCACAATCCAGCGCGGTTTTTCGCTTGCCTTCATTTCGCTAATGTAGCGTTTGGCTTGCTCGTAGGGCGTCAGCACACTGCCGTCGCTCTGCTCATAGGCTTTATGAAGGTCAATCTTTGCGCCTTTCTGTTCAATAAGGACCTTTGTATCAGGAATATACGCATCGATAAACGACGTGTGCGAGAGTTTCACGCGTTTTTCAAATTCAATGTATTTTGCAGGATTGTCAATGCCTAAAACATTCTGTAACAAGTCAATCCAGAAACGCGAAGTCTCTTGCTTCTCGTCTCCCTTGCTGGCCCAAAATTTGGCAAATGTAGCGGCGGCTTGTGTCTGTTCGGTTGGTGTCATTTATTTGTAGATGTTTCTGCAAAAATAAGAAAAATATTATTTATCAAAATACCAAATAAACAATTACTTTTGCAGCCGGAAAAAAATATAATATAAATATATACAATGGCACAAGAAGATGTATTCAAGAAACTTGTAGCTCACTGCAAAGAATATGGTTTTGTATTCCCGAGCAGCGAGATTTACGATGGATTGGGCGCTGTGTACGACTATGGTCAGAACGGTGTCGAACTGAAAAACAACATTAAGAAATATTGGTGGGATGCGATGGTGAAGCTCAACGACAACGTCGTTGGCTTGGATTCGGCCATCTTCATGCACCCGACAATATGGAAGGCCTCTGGTCACGTCGACGCGTTCAACGACCCGCTCATCGACAACAAGGACAGCAAGAAACGCTACCGCGCCGATGTGCTTATAGAAGAGCAGATTGCAAAGTTCGACGACAAAATCAACAAAGAGATAGCCAAGGCTCAGAAGAAATTCGGCGACGCTTTCGACGAGGCTAAATTCCGCGAGACAAACCCCAACGTTCTGCGCGAGCAGGCGAAGCGCGACGCGCTTCACGAGCGTTACTCTAAGGCAATGAATGCCAACGACTTGAATGAGTTGCGTCAGATAATCATCGACGAAGAGATAGTGTGCCCTATCAGCGGCACCAAGAACTGGACCGAAGTGCGCCAGTTCAACCTCATGTTCACCACCGAGATGGGCTCTACGGCCGACGGCTCTATGAAGATTTACCTGCGCCCCGAGACGGCGCAGGGCATTTTCGTCAACTTCCTCAATGTGCAGAAAACTGGCCGTATGAAGATTCCTTTTGGTATAGCACAGATTGGTAAAGCGTTTAGAAATGAGATAGTTGCGCGTCAGTTTATCTTCCGTATGCGCGAGTTCGAGCAGATGGAGATGCAGTTCTTCGTCCGTCCGGGCGAAGAGATGAAGTGGTTTGAATACTGGAAGGCGTTCCGTATGAAGTGGCACCAGGCCTTGGGCATGGGCGCCGAGAACTACCGTTTCCACGACCACGACAAACTTGCTCACTACGCCAACGCCGCTACCGACATCGAATTCCGTATGCCGTTCGGCTTCAAAGAAGTCGAAGGCATTCACTCGCGTACCAATTTCGACCTTTCGCAGCACGCCAAATATTCGGGCAAGAAGATAGAATACTTCGACCCCGAGCTCAATCAGAGCTATACGCCGTATGTGATAGAGACTTCGATCGGTGTCGACCGTATGTTCCTGTCGATTTTGGCTGGCGCATACTGCGAAGAGCAGGTCGGCGAAGGCGACATGCGCGTTGTGTTGCGTCTGCCGGCTGTGTTGGCGCCTGTCAAAGTGGCTGTCATGCCGCTTGTTAAGAAAGACGGTCTGCCCGAGAAGGCTCGCGAGATACTCAACTCGATGAAGCTCGAGTTCAACTGCCAGTACGACGAGAAAGACTCTATTGGCAAGCGTTACCGCCGTCAGGATGCCATCGGCACGCCGTTCTGCATCACTGTTGACCATCAGACACTCGAAGACAACACAGTTACAATCCGCTACCGCGACACGATGGAGCAGGAGCGTATTAAGGTTGACGATGTTTACGGCATCATTTCGAAGAACGTGAACAATCACGAGCTCTTCAAGAAACTGCTGTAAAAGAGCGTTTTACGATAGAAAATAAAAAGCCGTTCACAGAAATGTGAACGGCTTTTTTATGTCGTATGACAAACGTCTTAAGCGTTTCTCTCTTGCTCAACTTTAGCGTGAGTCTGCATTACATTGCTAGTCAGCTCTTTGTTGCTTTTGCGGTTTTTGTAAGCATCGATGGCCAAGTAGATGGCGTTGCGCAGCGAGTCGATGCAGGCTTTGTCTTGTCCGGCAATGTCGAAGGCATTGCCGTGTACGGGCGCCGAAACTACAACTGGCAGTCCGGCAAAATACTGAGCGCCAGTGAATTCGGTGAGCGTGCGGAACGGTGCGAACCCTTGGTCGCCGTAGATGGCCAGTATGGCGTCGAACTTGAAGGCGTATTTGGTGCCGAAAACCGAGTCGGCGGCAAACGGTCCCATGGCGTAGATGCCGCTGTCGTTGGCTGCTTCGATGGCGGGCGAGATTATTTCGAGCTCTTCGGCGCCGAGCACGCCGTTCTCGCCGGCGTGTTGGTTCATGCCCAGTACGGCAATGCGCGGACGGCGTATGGTGAAGTCGCTTTTAAGCGCCGCATCGACGATTTTGAGCTTGCTCAAAATCCTCTCTTTCGTCACGCACTGCGACAGTTGCGACAGCTGTACATTGTCGATGGCCACAGCCACTCTGACGTCTTCGCCAACGAGCATCGTTACCGAGTCGGAGCAGCCCAGCTGTTTCTTTATGTAGTCTATCTGGCTCGCATAGCCGAAAGCGTCGGACTGCATCGATTTGATGTCGGCCGGTGAAACAACGAGTACGTCTATCTCGTTGTTTTTCAGTGCCTCTACGGCTTTAGCAAGCGCCTCAACGGCTGCTTCGCCCGAGTATTGCGAGGGCGCGCCCATCTCTACGCGTGCGTTTTCGTCGGCGCAGGTAACTATGTTGACCCGCTTGGGGTGCGCTTCCGACGCTTCGTTGATGTTGTTGAGCGTAAAATTCTGAATATTAAGAGCTTTGCGGTGGTATGCCACCGCTTTCGGCGAACCGAAAATGACTGGCACGAAACTCTCGAACATCTCGGGCTCGGCCAGCGATTTCATTATTATTTCCAAACTTATGCCGTTGACATCGCCCTGTGTGATGCCAACTCGTATTTTTTCAACGTCTTCCATGTCGGTTTTATTCTTTATTTTATTTTATATCAATAGAATACATGATGCTTTCCAATTGTCTGATAAGGTTTCGTTTGCGCTCTTTACTCGGGTAATAGACGTAGGCGTCGGCAACGACGACACGATTGTTTATCGTGTCGTGCATGGCGCGCAGAAGGAACGGTCCGCCCATTGCGCAGCCGTTCATGCGCCATAAGCCGCGCAGCTCGGCCACGTCGAGGCCGTTCTGCTTGCCGCTTTTGTAAATGATATCATCGAGGCCGAAACGTATCTCGGTGCACATGAACGAGTGGTCGGGGCCTTCGATGTTCTTCTGCAGCAGCGAGTCGCGTTTGTTGAGCAGATATACTTTCGAGAGCGTGCCTTCGCCTATGTACGGGAAGTCGTACACGAAGAGCCCTATCTGCGAGTCGCTTTTGTCGGGGCTAAGGCCAACCCACGACATAGCATTCCTGTCGGGCGGTGTGCAGCGGTCGAACGAGTTGGGTATGGTGATGTCGATGCCCCATTGGTCGCCCACTTCGCGGCTCAGCGCGTGATGTTTGGTGCTTGCGTTGAACGCAATCAGTCGATTGCGTTCGGCGCGTGTGAAGTAGCTGAGAATGCGCAAGTGATGGCGTTGCAGTAAAGGCAGCAAAGCTGCCTTGCTCTTTGCCGTCACCGACACCAAAGCCTGTTGCTTGGCCCACACGTCGTCGAAGTATTTCACTGTGTCGGCTTGCAGAGTGTCGGATATCTCTACGATGACAAGGTTGCGGAACGAGTGCATCATCTTGTCGAAGTATCCGTGCGGCACTGTCTGAAGGTCGAAAATAGGTTCGTCGGCCGGCAGTCCGAGATATGTCTCGCTGAACATGGCCTGTATGTAACGTCCTGCTGTGTCGGTTTTTACGTCGTCGTTGACGACGACCAAAACCTCGCCGTTGCGGCCTGTTATCGACGACTTGAAAGGGTCGGTGTTGCCGCCGCAGGCAAATGCCATTAGAGCTGTTGCAATGCAGAGTGCGATGCGTGTGAGTCTGTTTGTCATTGTTTTTATATTATTCTGTTACAAGCAATTACTGACGGTTTGCCAAACTAATGAGGTATTGTCCGTAGCCGTTTTTCTTCATCGGCTCGGCAAGTTGGAGCAGTTTCTCGCGAGTTATCCATTTGTTGCTGAATGCGATCTCTTCGAGGCAGGCGATTTTCAGACCCTGACGTTTTTCGATAACTTCGATAAACGTCGATGCCTCCGAGAGCGAGTCGTGCGTGCCGGTGTCGAGCCAGGCGAAACCACGTCCGAGTACTTCCATCTTGAGTTCGCCGTCGGCCAGAAAACGCTGGTTTACAGTGGTTATCTCGAGTTCGCCTCGCGCCGATGGCTTGATTGTCGATGCCACATCGACAACTTTGTTGTGGTAGAAGTAGAGTCCCACGACGGCGTAGTTCGATTTCGGTTTTGCGGGTTTCTCTTCGATGCTGAGTACGTTGCCGGCGTTGTCGAATTCGGCAACGCCATAACGCTCAGGGTCGTTGACCCAATAGCCGAAGATGGTGGCTTTGTTCTCTTTTTCGGCGTTGGCTACTGCGTTTTTGAGCGTACGCGAAAAAGATTGTCCGTAGAAGATGTTGTCGCCGAGTACGAGGCAGGCGTTGTCGTTGCCGATGAAGTCGCGGCCGATGATGAATGCCTGAGCCAGGCCGTCGGGCGAGGGCTGCACGGCGTATTGGAAGTTGACGCCATAGTCGCTTCCGTCGCCGAGCAGGCGACGGAAGCCGTCGATATCCTGCGGTGTAGATATTATCAAGATGTCGCGTATGCCGGCAAGCATAAGCGTCGATATAGGATAGTAAACCATTGGTTTGTCGAAGATTGGCAGCAGTTGCTTGCTGACGCCTTTCGTTATCGGGTATAGCCGTGTGCCGCTTCCGCCGGCCAGTACAATTCCTTTCATGTCGTCTGAATTTTTTTTATTTAAGCGCAAAAATAACTTTTTTTATCAAAAGCAGAAAACTTAACGAAAAAGAAAAGGGCGAAAAATCATCACGACTTTTCGCCCAACGATAAAATTTTATATGAATACAAAAAGTTTTTCCTGAAAACAAAACTATTTCTTGTCGCAGTCGCAACCGATGACTTTCCATACACCGGCAGCTATGCCAGCACCTACAAACGGTCCGACGATGAAAATCCACAATTGCTCGAGTGCGGCGCCGCCTTGGAATACAGCCGGTGCGATACTACGTGCCGGATTGACCGAAGTGCCTGTGTATCTGATGCATACAAGGTGTACGAGCACAAGGCTCAAACCAATGGCGAGACCTGCGAAGTTGCCTGCGCCCTTCTTGGCGTCGGTAGTCCCGAGAACCACGAGCACAAAGACAAATGTGAATACTATTTCGGCTATAAGACCGCCAATAGTGCTTACGCCGGCCTGGCACGCGTTGGCACCAGTGCCTTCGAGGCCTTCAACGTTCGACGTGAGCAGATAGAGCAGTGCCGAGCCGATGAACGCGCCTATCACTTGGAAAATCATGTACATAGCGGCATCTTTGCCCGACATGCGTCCGCTAAGCAGTACGCCCAACGTGATTGCCGGATTGATGTGGCATCCGCTGATGCCACCAATGGTGTAGGCCATTGCTACAACAGCCAGACCAAATGCAAATGAAGTGCCTAAGACCGAAGCCGTGTCGGTTCCGCAGCTGAGGCTTACTGCCACGCCGCAACCCATGAGAACCAGTACCATAGTACCGAACATCTCTGATAAATACTTTTTCATATTTCGTTTTAATTTGATTAACTCTGCCGTTATACGCAGAGGTGTTGAAAAAAGTTATTGAAAAACGTAGATTTCTCGCTATCTTCGCGTCGGGAAAATCGTTTTTTTTCGGACTAAAATGGAACTGAATTATTGGGAAATACTATCGGCATTTATAGTGTTATTTGCTGTAATAGACATACTTGGCTCGATACCTATCATTGTGTCGATGCAGGAGCGCGGCGATAAAATCAATGCGTTCAAGACCTCGTCGGTGGCGTTTGTGCTGCTGGTGCTGTTCATGTTTTTGGGCGAAGCGCTTCTGTCGCTCTTCGGTGTCGATGTCAATTCGTTCGCTGTTGCAGGGTCGATAATACTCTTTGCGCTTGGTTTTGAGATGGTTATGGGCTTGCAGATATTCAAACAGGATGCGCCCGAAGGCGCATCGATAGTGCCGTTGGCGTTCCCGCTGCTCGCTGGGCCGGGCACATTCACAACGCTCATCGCTCTGCGTGCCGAATATGCCGCGATAAATATACTTATCGCGCTGTGTATCAATATTGTAATAGTGTTTGTGTCGATTAAGCTGAGCACACGCCTCTCGCGTATGCTCGGGCGTGGCGGCATGTACGTCATTAAGAAATTCGCCGGCGTGATACTTCTGGCCATTGCCGTACGCCTCTTCACGAGCAATCTGTCGTCGCTTCTCAACCAACTTAACGAATAGCGCAATGGCAACCGCGAAAAAGCAAAAATACTACGTTGTGTGGGAAGGCCGCGAAACCGGCGTCTACGACAACTGGGCTGAGGCCAAGACGCAAATCGACGGCTACCTGAAGGCGCGCTACAAGAGCTTTACGACAGCCGAAGAGGCCTACGAGGCTTTTGCCAAGGGCGCCGACGGTTACAAGCGCGCGCAAATAGCCGACACACGCCCCGAAAAACGTAGCATAGCCGTCGATGCGGCATGCTCGGGCAACCCAGGCGTGATGGAGTACCGCGCTGTGGCGGTGTGGAACGGCGACCAGATTTTTCACAAGAAATTCCCGTTTGGCACAAATAACATTGGCGAGTTCCTCGCCATTGTCCACGCCCTCGCGCTGCTTAAGGCCAAAAATCATACCGACATGATTATCTACAGCGACTCGCAGATTGCCATAAAGTGGGTGAGAGCCGGTGTGTGCAAGACGAAGCTTGAGTATTCGCCCAAAACCGCCGAACTTTTCGATGTGATAAAACGCGCCGAAATATGGCTTGCAAACAACACTATCGAGAACCGCATTGAGAAGTGGCATACCGAAGTTTGGGGCGAAATACCAGCCGATTTTGGTCGAAAATAAGAAAATAAAATGCGATATTTGCCGTCGATGAAAAACGCAGTGCATATCAAAAGCCGACATAAGTTGTTGATACTGATAGGCATAGTATATTTTGCTTTGCAAAATATACTATGCGTCGCCACGGCGCAGTCGCAGCCAACCGAAAAGATAACACTTTCGGGTGTGGTGGCTGGCGAAGACAGCGTTACGCTGTCGCTGGCATCGGTATTCGTGCGCGAGACAATGACCGGCACTGTTACCAACACGGCGGGCGAATTCCGCATCAGGCTTGACAAAGGCAAGACTTTCCACATTGCGGTGCAGTCGTTGGGCTATGCCATCAAAGAGATTGAAATAGAGGCAATTGCCGATGCTGAGATGTATATCACTCTGGCACAGAGCAGCATACAGCTCGACGAGGTCGAGGTTCGCGCCGACGAAAACCCGGCTTTCGGCATTATGCGCAAGGCAATTGTCAATGCGCCGTTGCATCTCAACGAAGTTGAGAGCTACACGGCAAATATGTACATCAAAGGTTCGCTCAAGGTGTATAAAATTCCGAAAATACTCACCAGCGCCATGCGTAAAAGCATGCCGCAGGAAGGCCGCACGTACACCATCGAGAGCGTCAACCGTATTGAGTACACCTCGCCCAACAAATACGTGCACACAACGCTGGCAGAGCGTTCCGCTCTGCCTAAAATCCTCATCGACAAGGATATACGCTTGAATTATTTCAACTTTAACTTCTACAACAGCAGCAGTAGCGACGTGGCCATCTCGCCGTTGTCGCCCAAGGCGTTCTCTTACTACAAGTTTGAATACACAGGTTATTCGGTCGAATTTGGCAAAACGGTTAACCACATTAAGGTCATTCCGCGCCTCAACAGCAAACAGCTCTTCGAAGGTATGCTGCACATTGTCGACGGCTCGTGGCAGCTGGCCCACGTCGACCTCGACATCGAAACCGCCATCGGAAATATCAATGTCGTGCAGAATTTCGTGCCTATAGAGCACGAATTGTGGATGCTTGTGTTTCAGGATTATACGCTCGACCTCGACCTGCTTGGCGTTGTGGGACAGTTCAACTATATGGGCGCCACCGATTATTCCGACGTTAAGTATACAACGTCGGAATCGACGTTGCGTAATGCGCTGTCGGTGAGCGATGTACACCTGACGCAGCAACTTGGCTTGCAGGGCAATCTGAAAGCTAAACGCTACAAACGCAATGCCCGCAAGCTGACCAACATACTTGATAGTAACAACCTCGAAAACAGCGACATACGCCGTAGCGGACGCTACTGGCGCCGCTTGACGGCTATAGCCGACACCACGAGGAGCAAACTCGAAATAACCGACCGCCTGCACTATTCGTTTATCGACTCTGTATCAGACGATAACAACGAGCGCATACTCGACCGTATGCGGCTCGTGCCTCTAACAGAAAGCGAAAAAGCCGGCTTCGAAAAGGCCGACACGATTATTTATCGGAAAAAGAAAATCGTTGTCAACAACGAAGAGAACAAACGCAAAATACTTGGCGAACAGAGTTTTGCATTAGGTAGCAACGTCAGTTTGATAATGTCGGGCTTGAATGCGCAAATGATTTATTATCACCCTGTTACGGGTGTCGGTTTGGAGCAGGATTTGGGCGTGCGTTTTCAGCGCGAAAAGATTATCGGACAGGCCACTGTAAAGGCGGCTTACGCATTCGCGCCCAAGCAGTTCATTCCGTCGTTCAATGCGTCGGTGAAGTTCGGCGGCTACCAGCTGCGTTACGCAGCTGGCCGCGACTATGTCGATTGGAAAGGCGAGGTTGGCGAGCCGCGTTTCACCAACTCCATATCGTCGGTTCTGCTCAAGAAAAACCGAAAAGTGCTCGTCGAAGACCGCTACCAGCATCTCGACTTTGACGCGTCGCCTGTGTGGGGCATGAATGTGAATGCCTACATTCATTTCGACGAATACATTGCTGCTCAGAACAATACGAACTTTTCGATTTTCAAGCGAAAAGCCGAATTTGATGAGAATGTGCCTGTCAACAAGTATATTACCGACCGCGCTTTGCGCGACGGCCGGCAGGCCGTCGCCGCTATGTCGATAGAGTACACGCCGCGCCTCCGCTACTACACCAACAATGCAGGACAGCGCGTGGCTCAAGGCTCGGCGTGGCCTACTTTCTACACGCAACTGCGTGTAGGCATCGGCCCTACGCCCAATGTGATGTCGAATTTCCGCCGGCTGTCGTTTGCCGTTTCGCATAAAAAGAATTTTGCCCTTACCGACAAATTCGACTGGGAACTTGGTGTCGGCGTCATTTCTGACGCCGACGGCGCCAGCTTTGCCGACTGGAAACACTTTGCAGGCTCTAAAAAACTGTTCGCCATCTCCGACATAAATTCGGGCTACAAAGGCTTTGTGATGTTTGAGCCGTACCGCCTCAGCACCAACGACTGGTACACCAACATGGCTCTGCATTATCAGTCGCAATCGCTTCTTATTAAGCGCATTCCGGCTTTCAGCCATTGGCTCTACACCGAAGAGATTTTCCTCAAAAATGCCATCATCGGTGGCAACGACGTCTATACCGAAGTAGGCTACGGACTCGGGCACATCTTGCTCATTCTGCGCACTACGCTCTTCGTGTCGTTCGTCAACAAAGACTTCGACGCGGTCAACTTGCGTATGTCGGTTTCAATTCCGAAACTGAATGATAAATAATTGAGTGAGAGTGTTTTAGTTGTTGTCTCTGAACAACTCTCTCATGAAATTGAAGAAATCCTTTATCGGTCGGCGTCGCCGCCCGTAGCCGTTGTCGTCTGTGTCGTCGGGCGCGAAGAAACGCTCAAACTCTGCCTCGCGGTACAGTGCATCCACGTCGGGCTCAGTCTCGCTGTACAGCGGGAACGACATCACCACCGACATCTCATCGTTGAGCGGCGGCGGAAATTCGCCTTCGGCAAATTTCGAACTCTTTGATTTTGAGACTTTTGACAAAAACTTGCCGACAATGGGCAGAGCCATGTATGCGCCTTGTCCGTAGCGGCTCGACTTGAAGCGCACGGCTGGCACGTCGCAGCCCACCCACGCCCCCACGACTATGTTGGGCGTTGCGCCGATGAACCAACCGTCGGCGCTGTTTTGCGTTGTGCCGGTCTTGCCTATCAGGTTGCCCTTCAGGCCATACACCGACCGCAGACTGCGGGCGGTGCCGCTGTCGACCACGGCCTTCATCATATCGTTGACGTAAACTGCCGCTATTGAGTCAATGGCTTGGTAACCAGATACATCACGCACGGCATTGTAGAGTATTTCGCCTTTTGCGTCTTTTATCGACACAATGGCAGTCGGTTCGCGCACTACGCCGCACGTGGCGAAGGCTTCGTAGGCTCGCGTCATCTCGCCGAGTGTTAGTTCGGCGGTGCCGAGCGCAATGCTCGGCACTTGCGGTATGTCGCTTTTTATGTCGAGTTTCCGCGCGACGGCCGTTACCGCATCGGTGCCAACTTCGTTAATCAGCCATGCCGAAACGGTGTTGAGGCTCTTGCTCAGCGCGCCTTTGAGCGAGTAGAAACCGCCGTATTTGCCGTCGGAATTGGCTGGCGACCAGCTCTTTGCGTAGCTGCGGCGCACGTTCTCTACGTATGTGTCGGGTCTGATGCCGTTTTCGAGGGCGGCGGCGTAAACTATGGGTTTGAAGGTTGAACCTACCTGGCGGCGTATCGTAACGTGGTCGGTCTGAGACAGTTGGTAGTTGATGCCGCCCACCCAGGCGAGTATGTCGCCGTTGTGCGGGTCGTAGGCCACAAAGCCGGCATTGAGCGTCGTAAGTGCCTGACGCACAGAGTCGGCGGGTGTCTGTCGGACGTTTTCACTGCCTTTGGCGGTGAAAACGGTCATATCCACGGTGTCGTTCATCGCGCTGTCGGCCTTTGCCGCAGCGAAACCTGCCTCTATCATCTTCCGGTAGCGCTCCGACTTCTCATACGCGCTTCGGTAAATAGGCTCAATCTCGGTCCACGCGTCGGCCGACTGCCATTGCTTGTCGAAGTTGGTCTGAACATCGGTAAGATGTTCAGACACAGCCGCTTCGGCGTATTCTTGCAGGCGCGAGTCGATGGTTGTGTTTATTGTCAGTCCGTCGGTGAAGACGTCGTATTCGCCTTCGCCATATAGCTGGTTCAGAATCGATTGCGCCTCGTCGGTTATCTTCTGACGGAAAAAGACCGCAAGTCCGCTTTCGTTATCTATCTTGTTGTAATTGAGTTCGATAGGTTCGTTTTTCAGCGTTGCCAGTTGTGCTGAATCGAGGAACCCGGCTCTCGACATTCGTTCGAGCACCACATTGCGGCGTGTTTGCGATAGTTCGGGGTGCAGGCGCGGGTTATAGGCTGTATTGGCCGCCAGTAGTCCGACGAGTGTAGCGGCTTCATTCACAGTGAGTTGCTTGGCTTTTTTGCCAAAAAAGCGTTGCGCTGCGGCCTCAATGCCGTACACATTTTCGCCGAATGGCACGGTGTTGAGGTAAAGTGTCAGAATATCTTCCTTATTGTACATATTTTCAATGCGTTGCGCAATGAAAATCTCTTTTATTTTTGCTACAGGGAAAGTCAGGAATCCGAATCGGCGGCGTGGAAATAGGTTTTTCGCAAGTTGCTGACTTATAGTACTTCCACCGCCTTGGTTTTTGTCGAACATAAGCACCGAGCGCACCAGCACGCGGCCGATGCTCATGAAATCGACGCCATGATGCTCAAAGAAACGGCTGTCTTCTGTTGCCACGAGGGCGTTTATGACGTTTTTCGAAATGGCGCTGCTGTCGACGCTCACGCGGTTTTCGAGGTATATGCGTCCGATGAGTTTCGAGTCGGCCGAATATATCTCGGAGGCGTTGCTGTTGCTTATGGCGAGCAAGTCGGCTTCTGTGGGCAGTGCGCCAAAGGCGCCTGCATACACAAGCAGCACAAGCAGTGATATTAGGAAAATGCAGTGCCCCAGTACTTTACCGGCATTTATAAGCCATCGGAAATACCATCGGCTGTTGTCGGACGGAAAGTATAACAGCTTGAGAATCTTTATTATACGTTGTTTTGCCGTAACTTGTTGTACTGTCTGTTGCTCTTCGCTATCGTCCATTGTTCTTTTGGCAAAAAAACGTTTAAAAATCATGTTCCTTAAGTTGTTCCATTTCGAAGTCGGCGGGCAGGGTAGGAGCGGCGACTTCGTTGCCGGAGCACCATATCTGCGTCATCTTCGGGCTGTTGGTCAGGTCGAGCGAGGTCAGCCGGTTGTCGCGGCAGTCGATGTATTCGAGGTGCGTGCAGCGCGACAGGTCGAGGCCTGTGATGCTGCAGCGGTAGCAGTTGAGTATCACGAGCGCGTTTTCGCCGTATTCGGCTTTTGAGCCGAATACGAGTTCGGTGAGATTCGGACAGCCGTGACAATCAAGGTTTTGCAGGTTTTTGTTGCGGCTCACATCGAGCCGCGTCAGTTCGCTTTGCGAACAGTCTAAGTCGCTGAGCCTCTTGTTTTTACTTAGGTCGAGCTCGGATATTTTCAGGTGCGTTATTTTCAGTTTCTGCAAGTTGACGAACGACTCAATGCCGGCCAGCGAGATAGGCTCAAGCTCTACGCTCAGGTCGGTCAGGTCGAGCCCCACGACGGTGTACACTTCCGACGATTGCAAGATGCCGTCGTGGTTGGCGTCGTAGCGTGCGAGGCAGTAGTCGGCGAACGAACGGCTTTTGAAGGCGAACGTTTCATCGACCGAAACTGTCGTTTCGGCCTTGAAACCGCCCCACATCAGCCGCACCGTAACTTGCCCTATGTCAAGGGCTTGTATGTTGCCGCTTTGATCGATGCGCACAATGCTTGTGTCGCTCGATGTCCAGTGTTGTTTGCCGAACGGCAAACCCGAATCGGCGTTCTCGGGCACATAGACTATCTGCACCGTCGTCGCATCGCCTACGGCGAGCGTGTCGACTGGCGCTAAATACAAGTTAACCAAGAAGTTGCCGTCTTCTTTCTGACAACTGCTCGTCAGCATTGCTATTGTGGCAAGCATGATGTGCCACGTCTTTATTTTTCTGAAAAAACTCACTTATATATATAAAATTAATCGGCTGGAAATCAGCCGATTAATTGTATTTTACTGTTTTGCCATCTTCTTCAGGTCGGCTTCGAGCAAGCGGTCGGGGCTTTTCTTATCAATCACGTGATAATCAAAGTAATACACCTCGCTGTCGTCGGCGCCCAGAATCATCTTGAAGCAGCGTGTGTTGTACTTCGAGATTTCGGGACCCACTTTGTGCAGGAATACAACGTCGGGCTCGCGGTTGTTGATGGCGGCCGTTATCTCTTCCTGCGTCACGAATTTGAACTTGTGCGGGTAGAGTTTTGCCACTGCGGCTTCGGTCTGAAGGTTTTTGTGCATGTCCTCTTTTACTAAGTACAATGTCTTGTTAGCCAGACTTTTGATGTTTTTGTTGTAGTACAAAAGCGGGTTCTTGCTAATCAGTTTCGTGTCGCCTTTTATCATATCGACGTGTTTCTGAATGAAGCGAACGAAAGTGGCCATTTTGTATGTGTATTTCTGGTCTTCGACGCTTGCGTAAGCGAGCGGAATAGAAATCAGGTCGGGCATGTCGTTCACTTTGCCTTTCTCCTTGCCCATAAGCAGGCTCAGATATACGTAGCGCGCTTTGGTCTTGTCCTTCTCGTAAGTTACTGTGGTAGTGAGCAGAAACGAGTACGACGGGTCTTTACGTTTGGTGTCGAACTCTTTCGTCGAGATGAAGTCGAACTTCGTCTCTTTCCATTCTTTTTTCATCACGTCTTCGATGCTGAGGTTGAAGTCGCTCATGATGTTGTCGTCGAGCACGACAAGAGTGCGGGTGTTCGAAAAGTTTTCATAGTCGGCAGGTGCCGGCACGCTGTTCTGCGCAACAACGCTTACAGCCGACAACGCAGTCGACGCAAGCAATGTGGTTAATACACTTAATTTCATATCTTTATTTTTTTAGTTTATATTTCTTTTTTATCAAAAATAGAGCCAAAAGAATTGAGAATTTAAAGTTGAGAATTAAAAATTACCACCAACTTTACTCTTTACCTTGAGACGCACGGCCGTGCGTCTCTACACATTACTCTTTACTCTCTACACTCTCTTTACTCTCTTTGCCCTTGTTCTTCATTTCGCGCAATTCGTCGAGGTAGCTTGCCGTGATGACACCCGACGGCAAGGCGATTACGGCTACGCCGAAAATCGCCGAAATCATGCTTATCACGCGTCCCACATCGGTTATCGGCACCATGTCGCCGTAGCCTACTGTTGTCAGCGTAGTGGCCGACCAGTAGAGCGCGTCGAAGAAGCTCTGGAAGTTGGTTTCGATGCCTTTGTCTATCGCCATCTCATTCTCTATGTTGAACATTATCAGCGCGGTAACCACTATGTACACCATGGCTATCATCAGCACCGAGATGAGCACTCGGCCCTCTTTCTTCATCACGCGGAAGAGCAGTTCGAGTTGTTTCGAATATCGAAACAACTTGAACAGACGGATAATCTTGAGAAAACGGGTTAGACGGAACACCTTGAACACCTTGTCGAAGCTGACTATCGACGGCAGTATCGACAGCATGTCGATTATGGCCGACAGCGTGAACGGATAGATGAGAAACGCCACCCATTTCGTCTCGCGTTTCGAACCGAAATCAGCTGTTATCCAGCGCAGTATGTAATCGATGATGAATATCGAAACCGATATCCGGTCGATAGCGAGCATCAGCTCCGACTGCTCTCTGACAGCGAGCGGTACCACGCTCGCTATTATCACACCGAGCATTATGCCGTTGTATACGCGACTGCGCATCGCTGTACCATTCTGATATTCAACCGTTTCGTAGATGTATCGTCGCCAATTGCTCATCGCTTTTTTAGAGTTCGTGAAAAATTGAGACAAATATAAATCTTTTTTTGATGAACGCGTCAAAAAATATAAAGCATTCAATTATATTTGTACTTTTGTAATCGTAAAAATCTAATTGTAATAACTTAAAAAACAAAATATTATGCATAGAACAATTACAAGATTATTGGCAGCGCTAAGCCTTTGCTTGCTTAGCTTTATAAGCGCTAAAGCAGAACTTGATTATGCGATAACGAAGGATAATATTAGCGATTATTTCGATTGTAAGGACGATACGTTTAAATTGAAAGATTTTGTTCCGGTTGGGCGAGTTTTGGATTTTCAAGGAGATTTCGAAGCTGTTAATATTTGCATCGACAAGTTAGTGTATATTATATCTTCAACGTCAGATGCCACTTTTACAAATTCAAGTTTTAAAATTGTCAAAGGCGCTGATGGTTGTCAGATATCCTCTACGTATAGTATAGATGGCGATGGAAATGTGTCGGCTAGTATTTCATTCCTTAACACTTTCTTTCTGATTGAAGGAGTTAAAGATGTATTAGTTGAAGGCATTCACTTTAGTGTGCTTAACGCGCGTATAAGTTCCGGTATCGGGAATTTTTCAATAAATGGTGCTCCATATACTACAGTTGAAAACTCATTATTTGAAGTCTGCGATAATGGTGGAACTGCTTTTCTGGTGGTGCGTAGTGGCAGCTCATATACTACAATAGATAATAACGTATTTGAAGTTTCTGGTACTGTGGGGAATACACTATATGTAACTACTTTTAACCCTTTATATCCAACAAACTCTGATAATCTGACTATTACTAATAATGTCATTAATCATCCTGGTGAAGCTACTGGTCTCTCTATGGGCATTGTTTTATCAGGACGTGGCCATATAGTTGAGAATAATACAATAACCTATAAGGGTAATTGTATTACCACACAGGCATTTAGTACTATTACAGATTGTTTTTATAAAAACAATATAATAAATGGAGGCGGCAGTATGTCAATCGGTCAGAATTGTATTGCTGAGAACAATACTATTAATGATGGCGGCAGTATGTCAATCGGTCAGAATTGTATTGCTGAGAACAATACTATTAATGATGGCGGCAGTATGACGCTCGGACAGAATAGTACAGCCAAGAACAATACAATCAATGGTAAGATTACTATGAATAACAATTCAAAAGCGATAGGTAACACCGTATCTGACGGCGTGTCGTTGGCAAATGGTGCCAATAATGTGATAGTGTCGAATAATCAGATTACTGGCGATATTGCTATAAATAAAAACAACACAAATACAACAATTGCATCAAATACAATTACCGGCTCAATTGAAGTGAAATCTAGTGGAAATACAATCAGCGGTAATACGATAACTACTACTGATAATTATGCTGTAAGTATAGTGAATACGTCGAATAATACGATAACAAATAACACTTTGACATCATCTGAAAAAGAGGGGAATGGTGCTGTAAGTAGTGGAACTGGTACGGGTAATGTCGTTGATAATGAGGGAGTTAATGTTTCTTTTGAGTCGTCGGCCAAGGCATACGAAGAGAGCGTGTTGAAAATAATACTATCTGACAAAAAAAATAATGTAAATATTTCTGTAAAAGATGAATACGACAACGAATTGTATTCGGGAAAACAGAATAGCAATTCTGAAGGAGAAATAACCGTATCGTACATACCTACGACCAATGGCGTCATCACGTTTGCTCTTTCATTTGGCGATAATACTGATAGCAAATATGTGTCTTTTGCTACTGTTGATAGAGTCAATCCTGCATTAAGCTTGTCGGTAGACGATGTCTATGCCGAGACAAATGCGCAAACGGATATTGTTGTAAATTTGTCGGGTGTCGGGAATAATGCAATTACTGATGGCACGGTGCTTCTGTCGTTCGATGACGATACGCCCGATACAGAAATTACTCTTAATGGTGAGACGCAATACACTGTGCGATATGACAATACCGCCATATCCAAGTTTGTCAGAGTTACTGCAAGATTCTTGCCCTCGGCTCAAAGCGCATATAATACACGCTCCGTCGAGGCCGCCTTTACTGTTGTGGCTGCTTCGCAGCCAACAGCGGTTGATGATGCTGGCTCAGCCGCCGAAATCACTATCCGTTGCCACGGCGGCGTTGCTTATGTGTCGGGCGTAGCCGATAATTCTGTATGCAAACTATACGACAACAGAGGTGTGCTGCTGGCATCAGAGACAGAAAATCAGGGAGTTGCTGTGTTTGATATTCCCTCGAAGGGCATATACATGGTAGAGATTATCAGCAACGGTCGAAAGACAGTCAAGAAGTTTGTGGCTTTTGAATAAAAGCCACAAATCACTTCGGTATAGTGAACACGAATTTAGCGCCGTCGGTGTATGTGGTGTCGACCCATATCTCGCCGCCGAAATGCTCTACAATCATTTTGCACATCGAGAGTCCGAGGCCAGTGCCTTGCGATGTCTCGTTGAGCTTCTCGAAGCGCTCGAAAATCTTCTCGCTCTTGTCGGCCGGTATGCCAATGCCGGTGTCGGCCACCGAGATGCGCACGTATTTGTCGTCTTTGCTGATGGTGAGCAGAATAGAACCTTCTTTGGTGAATTTTACGGCGTTAGTTGTCAGATTCATAAGCACTTGGCGAATGCGCTGACGGTCGATGCTCAATATGCATTCGGGCATTTGCGGGTCGAACAGGAATTGCAGTTTCGACTTCGTGGCGGTCTTTACCGTTACTAATGTCTCGCGCGCAAGTGCCACTATATCACACTCTTCGAGTGTGAATTTGCTTCGGCCCGCTTCGAGGCGCGACATATCCAGAATGTCGTTTATCAGGTTGAGCAGCATGGCCGAGTTCTGCGATATGATGTTGCTTATACGCTTCCGTTCTTCTATGGGCAGTTCGGTGCCTTCCGACATCAGTTCGGCGAATCCGACGATGGCGTTGAGCGGCGTGCGTATCTCGTGGCTCATGTTGGCCAAGAAGGCAGTTTTCATGCGGTTGCCTTCCTCGGCGCGGTCGCGCGCGAGTTTGAG
This sequence comes from Bacteroidales bacterium, assembly GCA_017960905.1. Taxonomy (GTDB): domain Bacteria; phylum Bacteroidota; class Bacteroidia; order Bacteroidales; family Marinilabiliaceae; genus W3P20-009. The sequence goes on along the minus strand of JAGCYH010000055.1, from coordinate 18,106 downwards.
CTGCTGCTCGTTGGAGCGTAGTTTCTGCGTCAGACGTTTCGTGCGCCGGTAGAGCATCGTGATGAATATGAGGAACGTGAGCAACACTATGAAAGCCAGTGTTATGAGCATCACTTCGCGGGTGTACTGCTCGAAAAACGTAAGTTTTTCGTTTATGTAGCGAGCATTGACTGGCAGCATTGTCGGCTCAATGTTGTTTTCTATAACTGCTTCTATATCAAACCGATACTCGTTCGGTACCATGCTCAGCCCGTAGTATTGCGATTTTACTTGTTGGTTGCTGCCGTTCAAGTAGGCTATTGTTTGCTGTGCGAGTCCGGTTCCCTGATCGAAGTATTGCGGTACGTAACCGCCTATGGCCCAGTAACCTAAGCCTATCTGCGATATGGTGTAAACCGGTATGCCCGGACAATCTTCGCGCAGCTGATAGAGCGAGTTTTTCACAAAATAGCTGTCGAGCTTGTCGACACGCCATGTGCCGAGCAGAAGAACGGTGTTCTTCTGCAGGTTGCGCAGGCGTACACGTATCGACGAGAGCGACTCTTTGCGGCCGTCGAGATAGGTGAATCTGTACTCGGGATGGTTCTTGGCCGTCTGGCGCACCAGCGCCGCCATGGCCATGCCGCCGTAACTGTTGTCGCTCATGAATGCAATTGTCTTTGTATCAGGAAAATGCTGCTTTACTAGACTGAGGTTGCGTTCTATGTCGAAGTCGTACATGTTGCCACCGACAATGTTGTAGCCGTACTGCACACTGCTGACATCGATGGGTGTCGGATCCCATTCCGACACATCGGCGCCTTCGGGCGGCAGCTCAACAAAATACCGGCTTGCAAGGGCGCACATCACGGGCATCTTCTCGGGTATCACCGTCAGCGGCATCGACAGATATGTGGCCCAAGCCTCTTGCCCGAGCAACACTATGAGGCGCGGGCGCTCTTCGAGTATCGAGTACTTCGCCAGTATTGAGCGCATACGCGATTCCCATTCGGCCGACAAGGCCAAGCTCTTCGCGTTCATATCCTCTATAACTATCTCGTAGTTGCTGTTTTTTATTATGTAGTCGCTAAACGACGTGATGAAGGTGAGCGAAGTCTGAGTGTCGCTTGTGTATGAATTGATTATCAGTATCTTGCCGCTGGTGGCCGGGTCCTGACTTGAGGCCTGAGTAAGTGATAAAAAGTATAATAATATGACAACGATTAACCTTCTCATGGAAACCATTTTCGATTTTAATACGAATTGACGTTTTACATAGTTTCTGTTTTTCACGGTCAAAAGAAAACGTCAGCTTTCAATTTGAATTTTCAACTTTCTCAAATCTTTTTGCGTCGTGTGTGTGAATTGGAACTTCTGCGCGGCGTGGCGCGCAAGATATTCCTGTTCGGCTTGGCCATGCGTGGGTACGAGAATGGCGCGGCGGTTGAGTGTCATCAGGTCCATCAGGGTAGTATAACCCGAACGGGCGATGATGTTTTTCGCGCTCATAATGAGCGCTTTAAGTTCCAACGGCGAGCAATGCGAGTGGTATTCTATGCCGTTGATGGCGAATGTGAGGTTTGCCGGCGGCAAACCTCGTACTATTATTTTCCGCCCGTCCTGGTGTGTGAAGAAGTTAGCCACCGCCTGTTCAAAGAGCGTACGCTGTGGTTCCGGCCCCGATATTATTGCCAGCCAATCAATTGATTGGCTGATTGTTACCACGTTCGATATGTCGGTCCTCGACAGCAGCCCAACTCGTTTTACGTGGCAGCGCACGTAGCGCAGGTCCGACAGGTCGCCCGACAGTCCGTCGGGCGACGGTGCCGTGTCGGGTATCAGACACAGGTCGAAACGGTTGATGTAGCGGCTGAGAGCGCGTGCGAACAGCCGTTCTATCCATCGAGGTGCCCACGAAGCTATGTGCGGCGCGGTCTGGTGTGTCAGCAGTACCGACTGGCATCGGTCGCTGCGCACGCCATAGCGGTTGTCGCTCACTATGGCGTCGATATTCAGCTGTTTTACAATTGTTTGCGTCTGTTTGTATTCGCGGCGGATGCACCGCACGAATCGGGGCGTTTGCATCGCAATGGCAAGCCATTGCGGCAATCGGCGGAAATAACGCGGTGAGAACGACTCCAGCTCAACGACATCAAGCTGCGGGAAGTCGTTGTGCAACAGCATGAGCGACCTGCCGCTGCCCGCAAGGACCACGGTATGCCCTTTCGACAAAAGATAACGGATTACGGGCACGGTGCGTGTGGCGTGCCCCAGTCCCCAATCCAAAGCTGTTACCAAGATTTTCATCCCACTGAAAACACTGCGTCGCTCAGCAGCGCATAGTGCGCTGTTATTTCGACGATTTCAATTCGCCATTTTTATACACATCGGTGCGTTGCAGAGTGCCCGAAGCGTTGTATATGTACATCTCACCGTCGATGAGTTTTCCTTGTCTGAAATAGCCTTTGCGTTCTACTTTGCCTTTGAGGTTGTAGAGTGTGAAGTTGCCCGTGCCCGTGAACTCAGCCGACACGTTGGCTTTCGCTGCCGAGACTTGTATTTCGGTGGCGCCTTCGAACTTGCCCGACTCGCTGTAGTTGCGTTCGAGAACCTTCTGGCCTTGGTCGTTGAACATCGAGAGCGTGCCTACAATCTTGCCGCCTTTCCATTCGCCGTCGTATAGCACTTTGCCGTTTTCGTGGAAATAGAGCTGGCGGCCTTCGCGCCGCCCGCGTTTGTCGTATGTGAACTGGCAGGCTTTCTTGCCGTTCTCGTGGTAACGGTCGTAGCCGCCTTCCCAGTGGTCGATGTTCCAGTAGCCTTTCTCCATCAGAGTGCCGTCGGGGAAGTAAATAGTAGCCTCACCGATGGCTTGGCCGTCGGTGAATGTTACTTCGCTTTGTATTATACCATTTTTCGTGGTTTTCCAGATTCCCACTTTTTTACCTGCGGCGTAATTGCCTTCCTCAACTTTGCCGTTGATACCTTCGATACGCCAAAAACCTTCGCGCACACCATCTGTTTCGCGGTTTATCTCCGTCGAGTCAATCTGCGCTCTGAGGCTTGTGAAGCCACACAAAACAATGAATAATATGGATAATTTTCGTCTAAGCATAATTTGTTTATACGAACGAATGTGAATAAAAGTTGCTTGCGGATGATGCCTGTGCATATTTTTTCGCTGTCGAGTGCTGTGAGTTTTTGGGCCAATCTCGTTTGTTAAATCATTTTTATTAAATTTGCAACGCCTTATAATAAATCGGGCGGTTTTGAGTTATTATGTTAGCAGTTTGCCGTTAAAATGCACCATAAACTGAGATATATAATATTGATAATTAGTGTTTTGAGCACGTTTTCGTGCTCAAACAAAAAGAATACATGGACCAGTAGGCATTATCAGATGCTCACATCGAACTACAATGTCTATTTCAATGGTGTAGAGGCGTTTAACGATGGCGTCGGTAAGATTCGCACCGCCTACAAAAACGACTACAGCGCTGTGCTGCCCGTCTATGAGTTCTCCGACGCCACTGCGGCAAAAAGCGGTGCCTCGGATATGGAAACGGCATTAAAAAAAGGCCACAAACTCATTCAGCTTCACTCTATTACGGCAAAACCGAAGAAAAAAGACAACCCTTCGGAAAAATACAAGCGTTTTGCGGCGCAGGAGGAGTTCAATCCCTATGTGGCCGAGTCGTATCTGCTTCTGGGTAAGGCAAATGTGGTGCTTCACGAAGAGGACGAAGCCGTCGATTATTTCGACTATCTGTCGCGCAAATACGAGGGCGAACGCACAAGTTACGAGGGGAAAATCTGGAAATCAATAGCATACGCGCAAAAAGACCTTTACAACAATGCCGTGAGCGCGCTCGAGAGCTACGACCTCGACGGTGTTGCACCCGAAGAACTCTACGGCGAGTACATGGCCGCGTATGCCAACATACATATCCGTCAGTCGCAATACCGCGAGGCGATACCATACATGGAGGGCGCTGTGAAAAACACCACCGACCGCCATACCAAACGGCGCTACAAGTACATTCTGGCTCAGCTATACCGCCACAACGGCGAGAATGAGAAGGCCGCGCCGCTCTTCCTCGAACTCTCGAGAGGCATGGCCGACTACAACATGGCGTTTGCCGCTAAACTCGACCTCGCCACCGTGGCCACTACGCCCGAAGAACTGGCCGTGGCCGAGAAAAAGCTCCGCAAAATGGCCAAAGACAGCAAAAACAACGAGCAGCTCGACCAGATTTACTATTCGCTCGGAAAAATGGAGCTCAACAAAGGCAACAAAAACGCCGCCATCGACGACTTTCGACAGTCGGTGCAGAAAAGCGTGTCGAACGACAATCAGAAAGGATTGTCGTTCATGGCTCTTGCCGATATATATATTGCTGAACCACAGTACATTCCGACGAGCGAGGCTCTCGATAGCGCTGCTTTCTTCTTAGACGACAGCAACTTGCGCAAAAAAGAGGCTCAGCAAAACTCGCAAAAATATAAGCCGTTGGCCGATCAGCTGCGCATTATCGAAAACAACGACTCGCTGCTGCGTGTGGCAAATATGAGTGAGAAAGACCGCAACAAGGTGATTAAGAGTATCTTGGATAAGATAGAAGACGAACGTCGTGCGGCCGAAGCCGCACGACAGGCCGAGATGAACGAGACTATGTCGCAGTCGGAGTACTACCAGCTTACCAGCAACCGCACCGGCTCAAGCTCGATGAACAAATGGTACTTCTACAACACATCTACCGTGTCGGCTGGCCGCAGCACCTTCCTCTCGAAATGGGGGCGCCGCAAAAACGAGGACAACTGGCGCCGTGGCGACAAGTCGTCGCACTCTGTGAGCGACCTCGAAGATGGTTTCGGCGACGAAGAAAATCAGTCGGCTGGCGCGCAAAACTCTGGCAGTCAGCAGAATGCACAGCAACAGACCGATAACAAGCCGCAAGCGCCGATCGAAGTTACACGCGAGTCGCTTTTGGCAGGCCTGCCACTTACCGTCGAGGCGCAAGCCGAGTGCAACCGCCTAATTGACGACGCGCTATTTGCCAGCGGTTCAATACTTTACGACGACATCAGAGATTATACTTCGGCCACGTCGCAGTTCAGTAGGCAAACCGAGCGCTACCCGAAAAGCCCCAACCGCTACAACACGCTTGTGATGCTCTACTTCTCACAGATGAAACAGGGCGACCTTGCGGGCGCCGAGACCACGGCGGCTATTATCCGCCGTGAATTCGGCAATAGCGATTTCGCACAATACCTCAAATCCGACAATTATTTCGAAACGCAAAATCTGCAACGTGCTGAACGTGAGCAACGTTACGAGCAGACATACAACGCATATCTCGGCGGACGTTACGCCGAAGCTATCGCTTCGGCGACTTCGGCTATGACCGATACCGCCAACCGTCAGTACGAACCTAAGTATCTGATTGTGCGCTCGTTGGCGTACGCCAAGAACGCGCAAAAGAGCGAGTTCCGCAACGACCTCGTTACCATCACGCAACGTTATGTCGGTTCCGAGGAAGATTCGCTCGCCCGCGTCTTCCTCGCCAAACTCGACGAGGGTCTTGAGCCTGTCAAGGCTACACCTTACGTGTCACCGTTGGCTGAGGCTGGCCGCACAGCCGAAGCTACTCAGGCTCAGCAGAATACATACGCGTTCAACCCCGACACGACGCACACCGTCGTGTGCGTCGTCGATGCCGGAATGCAGAACCGCGCGCAGTACCTCATTGCCGACTATAACTTCAGCAATTACATCATCGACGACTTCGACATAAGCATGGTGCGCCTTGCCGACGACCGTCAAGTGCTTGTGATAGAAGGCTTTGAAAATGCTCGCCGAGCTATGGAGTATTTTTATTCGCTTCGCGAACAAAAATTCTGGAGCGAAATCAGTTCCGAGGCGCTGCCTACCATCTACGCCGTGTCGGACAACAACACGCGTATGCTCATCCTGTCGGATTTGGGTGGCGACTACGACGCTTTCTTCAACGATAACTATCTGAAAAACAAATACTAACCTATTTAAACGGCATTGGATATGAGAATACTTTGGATCGACGACGAAATAGAGATGTTCAAAGCGCACCGCCTTTATTTGGAAAGTAAAGGCTACGAAGTGCGCTGTTGTACAAACGGTTACGATGCCCTCGAAGAGCTGAAGGCCGAAACGTGCGACTTGATTTTCCTCGATGAGAATATGCCCGGCTTGTCGGGCCTCGACACGCTGTCGGAAATCAAGGTCCTGCGCCCCGAAGTGCCGGTGGTGATGGTTACCAAAAACGAAGAAGAAAACATCATGGACCAGGCAATCGGCTCTAAAATAGCCGATTACCTGATAAAACCTGTCAATCCGAGCCAGCTGCTTATCTGTGTGAAGAAAAACATCGACAGCCGCCGCCTCATCAACGAGACCACGCAAACCAAGTACCAGAGCCAGTTCTCTAATATCACAATGCAAACTATGGAGTGCCGCACGTTCGACGATTGGGCGCGGCTCTACCAGAAACTCGTGTTCTGGGAACTCGAACTGCAAAACCTCAAGACACTCGACGACATACAGCTCATGCAGAAGCAGGAGGCCAACCTCGGCTTCGTGAAATTCGTGCGCAACAACTACGTTCGCTGGTTCACCAACCCCGACGAGGCGCCGCTCATGTCGCACCGCGTCATGAGCCGACGCGTCCTGCCACTGCTCGACAAAGGCGAAAAGATAGTGCTCATCGTCATCGACAACTTCCGCCTCGACCAGTGGGAGACGATACGCCCGCTGCTCGCACCCGACTTCAACATCGATACTGAGCTCTATAGCAGCATTTTGCCTACTGCCACCATGTATGCCCGAAACGCTCTCGTTTCGGGACTTATGCCGCTGCAAATCAAACAGTTGTATCCGCAGTATTGGATAGAGGAAAACGACGACGACGAGACAAGTCAAAACCAGTACGAGAACCAGCTTGTGGGCACTCTGCTCGAGCGCTACCGTAAGCACGACATGTCGTACGGATATTACAAAATAAACGACGCGGCTTCGGGCTCGCGCCTGCTCAATATCTTCCCGCGATACAAACAGAACAATCTTAACGTCTTCGTTTACAACTTCGTAGACATGCTTTCGCACGCCCGCACCGACATCAAAATGGTGAAGGAGCTCTCGAACGACGAGGCGGCTTACCGCTCTATCACCAAGTCGTGGTTCGAGCATAGTGCGCTCTACGAGCTTATGCTCGAAATAAAAAATCAGGGCACTAAAATCATGCTCACCACCGACCACGGCGCCATACGCGTTACCAATCCGCAGAAAATCGTCGGCGACCGCGACCTCAATACCAACCTGCGCTACAAGACAGGCAAGAAAATGTCGTACAACGAGAAGAACGTCTTCGCGATACAGAATCCCGAGGCAGCAATGCTGCCTCGCGCCAACATACTGACGAGTTTCGCTTTCGCCGAAGGCAACGACTTCTTCGTCTATCCCAACAATATGAACCAGTACGTGCAGCAGTTCAACGACACCTTCCAGCACGGCGGCATCTCGATGGAGGAGATGATAATCCCGCTCGTAACACTTGAGCCGAAATAATATTGTCGGTCGCAAAAATCTTAAAAAAACATAATATTTTCATTGCATATATTTGCAATAAGATAAAAAAGCAGTATCTTTGCGCCCAGTATTTTACAATTGCATTGTAGGGGACTAACGTCCCCTATTTTATTACTTGTAAAACAGAGAAGCAATGATAACAAAAGATATTGTAGAACAGATAATTGCGCCCCGCATCACAGCCGACGGCAACTTCATCGTAGAGATAACGGTGACGCCCGACAATGTGATTACTGTGGTGGTCGACAGCAAGAACGGAATATCGATTGATTATTGCGTGGAACTGAGCCGGCTGATTGAGGCAAGTCTCAATCGCGATGTTGAGGACTACGAGTTGCAGGTATCGTCGGCCGGAATAGGTTGCGAGCTCAAAGTGCCCGGGCAGTTTGAGAAGAACATAGGCAACCAGGTTGAAGTGACGCGCCTCAACGGCTCGCGCTTCAAAGGCACTCTCACCGATGCCGATGCCGAAGGCTTCGGCATCGAAGTGGAAGAGAAAATAAAAGAGGAAGGCAGCAAGAAGAAAACCACAGTCTTGAACACCTACCGCTACAAATATGATGAAGTAAAAACAGTAAAAGACATAATATCTTTCAAATAAGAATCGTGATGGAAAAGATAAATTTGACAGACACATTCGCAGAGTTTAAGGAGCAGAAAAACATCGACAGAGCTACGATGGTTCGAATCCTTGAAGACACATTCCGCAGCGTATTGGTGAAACAATACGGCACTGACGAGAATTTCAATGTCATCATCAACCCTAACACGGGTGAGTTCGAAATCTACCGCAACCGCAAGGTTGTCGAAGACGGCAAGGTTGAAAACCCCGAGCTGCAGATTTCGCTTTCGGACGCCAAGAAAATCGACGCCGACTTCGAAATCGGTGAGGACGTTACCGAGCAGCTGGAGCTTAAGGACTTCGGCCGTCGTACGATTCTGAGCCTCCGCCAGAACCTGGCGGGCTCGTTTATGGATTTTGAGAAAGACAACATCTACCAACTCTACAAAGAGCGTATAGGTCAGATAGTTACTGGCGAAGTCTATCAAGTTTGGAAACGCGAAGTCCTCGTGCGCGACGACGACGGCAACGATCTTATCCTTCCGAAAACCGAGCAGATACCGTCGGATTTCTTCCGCAAGGGCGACACGCTTCGCGCTGTCGTTATACGCGTCGAAATCAAGAACAACAGTCCGCTCATCATCCTTTCGCGCACCTCGCCTGTGTTCCTCGAACGTCTGTTCGAGAACGAGGTGCCCGAGATTTTTGATGGTCTTATAACCATCAAAAAAATCGTCCGCATGCCGGGCGAGCGCGCCAAAGTGGAGGTCGAGTCATACGACGACCGCATCGACCCGGTTGGCGCATGCGTTGGTATGAAAGGCTCGCGTATCCACAGCATCGTGCGCGAACTGCGCAACGAGAACATCGATGTGATCAACTACACTACCAACATTCAGCTCTACATACAACGAGCTTTAAGCCCCGCTAAAATCAACAGTATCAAGATAATAGAAGAGACAAAACACGCCGAGGTTTACCTCAATGCCGACGAAGTGTCGCTCGCTATCGGTAAGGGTGGCAGCAACATCAAGCTGGCAAGCAAACTGTGTGATTACGAGATAGATGTATTCCGCGAATCGGCTGAATCGGAGGAGGACGTCAACCTTGACGAATTCGCCGACGAAATCGACGGCTGGATTATCGACGTGCTGAAACAAGCCGGTTGCGACACCGCTAAATCGGTTCTGGAACTCGGATTCGACGAGCTGAACAAACGCACTGACCTCGAGGAAGAGACTATTAACGAAGTGTTGTCAATTCTTAAAGCGGAATTCGAATGATAACGGTGTGATTCTGCCACCTTAGTTTAGGTGGTTATTGTTAAACTTAAAGGATTATAGAAATATGGCAGGCGGAACAAGATTAAGTAAAATAATGGCCGAATTTGGTGTCGGACTGGACACCATAACCAACTTCTTGAAGAAGAAAGGTTTCAACGACATAAATCCTAACACTAAGGTGAGCGACGAGATGTATGCTTTGTTGGAGAAAGAGTACAACACGTCGAGAAATGCTAAAAAAGAGGTGGAAAAAATCAATCTCGACCTAAAAAACAAGCATAAGAAAGAGACTATAAGCATTCAGCAACCCGAAGAGATAGAACTGGTTTCGACAGCCGAACCGGTGAAGGGACCGAAGGTTCTGGGAAAAATCGACCTCGACGGCGGCAAGACTTTCCCTAAAAAACCGCAGAAAAACGACAAGCCGAACCAGAACCCGAATAAACCCAACGAGCAGCGCCCGAAGCAGGATCAGAACAACGCCCAGCCTAACAAAAACAAACAGCAAGGCGGAAAAGACCAGCCGAAACCGCAGCAATCGAAACCGCAACAGCAAAACAACAATAAGTTCGCTAAAAACACCGACGCCGATGCCGACGAAGAGGTGGTTTTCAAACTCAGTTCGCCTAAGAAGCTGAGCGGACCAACCGTTGTGGGCAAAATTGAACTGCCCGTCGACGACGGCCGCGACGACAACCGTGGCAAAAAGAAAAAGAAACGCCAGCGTATCTACAAAGATAACAACGAAAAGGTTGATATCTCGGCCCAATCGACTATTAATCAGGTGAATAACAGCCTGAAGAAAGACAAGAACAAACGCGACGGCCAGAAGAACGGCCAGTTTGGCGGACAAGGCGGTGGTCAGAAAAACAACCAAGGCGGCAACCCGTCGAAAAAAGAGAAAAACAAGAAACGTCCTGTACGTCAGGAAATTAACGAAGAAGACGTACAGAAACAGATAAAAGACACTTTGGCCCGACTTACCGCCAAAGGCGCTAAGTCGAAAACGTCGAAGCACCGCCGCGAGAAACGCGAGGAGCTGCGCCAAAGCCGTGCCGAAGAGGCCGAACGCCTCGACGAGGAAAAGAAGATTCTCAAGGTTACCGAATTCGTTACTGCCAACGAGTTGGCAGTAATGATGGATGTGCCTGTCAATCAGGTTATTGCGACTTTTATGTCGCTCGGCATGTTCGTCTCTATCAACCAGCGCCTCGATGCCGAGTCGATGGCTATTGTAGCCGAAGAATTCGGCTACAAGGTTGAATTCATCAGCGCCGAGACCGCTACCACAGTAGAAGAGGAGGAGGACGAGGAGGACGAACTTCAGGAGCGTCCGCCTATCGTAACCGTCATGGGTCACGTAGACCATGGTAAGACATCTCTGCTCGACTACATACGTAATACAAACGTCATCTCGGGCGAGGCCGGTGGTATCACGCAACATATTGGTGCATACGGCGTTAAGCTTGACAATGGCCGCCAGATAACATTCCTCGATACACCTGGTCACGAGGCGTTTACCGCCATGCGTGCTCGCGGTGCGCAAGTTACCGACGTGGCTATCATCATTGTTGCCGCCGACGACAGCGTCATGCCGCAAACTATTGAGGCAATCAACCACGCATCGGCCGCTAATGTGCCTATTATATTCGCAATCAATAAGATAGATAAGCCTGGCGCAAACCCCGACAAAATACGTGAGGCATTGGCCAACATGAACTACCTCGTCGAAGAGTGGGGTGGCAAGTACCAATGCCAGGAAATTTCGGCTAAGAAGGGCATCAACGTCGACAAGCTGCTCGACAAGGTGTTGCTCGAGGCCGATATGCTCGAACTCAAGGCCAATCCGAACCGATTGGCTACAGGCAACGTCATTGAGTCGTCGCTCGACAAGGGCCGCGGCTATGTGGCCACACTGCTCGTAAGCAACGGTACTCTGCGCGTGGGCGACATGGTGGTTTGCGGAACGAACTTCGGCCACGTGAAAGCGATGTTTAACGAGCGCAACCAGAAGGTTGACCAGGCTGGCCCGTCGGAACCTGTATTGGTGCTTGGCCTCAACGGCGCACCGCAGGCTGGCGAGAAGTTCAACGTATTCACTGACGAGAAAGAGGCGAAAGACCTTGCAACACGCCGCGACCAGTTGCGGCGTGAGCAGAATATGCACACCGCGCCTCATCTTACGCTGGGCGAGATTGGCCGCCGCATAGCTATAGGTAACTTCCAGGAGATCAACCTCATTGTCAAAGGCGATGTGGACGGCTCGGTGGAGGCTTTGTCCGACTCGCTCATCAAACTGTCGACCGAAGAGATACAAATCAATGTGATACACAAGGCCGTAGGCCAAATATCCGAATCGGATATCATGCTTGCGACAGCGTCGAATGCAATTGTAGTAGGTTTCCAGGTGCGTCCTTCGCAGGCGGCTCGCAAGCTCGCCGAACGAGAGAAAATCGATATTCGAATCTACTCTATCATCTACGATGCCATCGAAGAGCTCAAATCGGCTATGGAAGGTATGCTTTCGCCCGAAATCAAAGAGCAGGTTATCGGTTCGCTCGAGATACAGCAGACTTTCAAGATTTCGAAAGTGGGCACTATCGCAGGCTGTATGGTGAAAGAGGGCAAGGTGAAGAGCAAATCGAAAGTGCGCCTCATTCGCGACGGTATTGTGGTTTACACTGGCGAACTCGGTTCGCTCAAACGTTTCAAAGACGATGTGAAAGAGGTTGCTGCCGGCTTGGATTGCGGCTTGAACATTGCCAACTATAACGACATTGAAGTAGGCGACATCATTGAAGCCTACGAAGAGATAGAGGTTACACGTAAGCTGTAATTCTCAGATTTTCATGTTTATAAGGTTTCAAAGCTGTCCGCTTGCGGGCAGCTTTGTTTTTTTTCAGGCGTAGCTGTGCATGCCGCCAAGTAGATAATTGACACCGAAATACGTCATCAGCACGCAGAGGAACGCGCCGACTGCGAACCAATGGAAACGCCTGTTGCACAGCCATTTGCTGTGCAAAGGCAACGAATAAACCATAAGTGATATGAGCGCCCATACCTCTTTCGGGTCCCAGCCCCAATAGCGCCCCCACGAGATGTTGGCCCACACGGCGCCCACGAATATTCCCGCCGTGAGGCAGAATACTGCCGGATAGAGCATCAGTCGGCCAATGCGCTCAAGACGCGCCGTAAGTTGCTGATTGCCAGAAAGTAATAACGCTACCACACCATTGAGCATAATGAAAGCGAAAAGTGCGTATGCCACCATGACAATGGCTACATGTATGCTCAGCAATGGTGACGACAGCACGGGAACCAACTGCGTAATCTGCGGATTGGCCGCGCCTAACGTGCTGACTAACAGCGTAAGACCACAAATGATAAAGCCGAACGGAACAATCAGCTGATACCGTTTGTGGAGCGGCAAAACGAGGCCTATGGCGCACCACGCCAGAAACTGCATCGTCTCGGGGCCGTTGGAGAGGGGCACGTGGCCGCTCACAAACCAACGCAGGCCGATTATAAATGTCAGGCAGGCGAAAACAAGAGCCGCGGCAACGATTAGTGCGGTGTTAAGTGGCTTATTTACAGCGCGCTGGCGCGCTGTAAATAAGCAAAAAACTATGAATGACAATATTCCTATTGTAAGGCAAATCATAAACAGCGGTCGCGTAAGCGATGCTCTGTTGTAAAGCCTTTCGGCTTTTACAACGGCATCGGAAGGCAGAATGTCGTGAGCCGTTTTGCGCTGATACTCAATGGTTTTGTCAATAAGAGAGAGCAGTTCGGCTGTATTGTTGCTTACGACATACTCTTGCATGAGGTCCATTGAGCGACCGATGAAAATTGCCTGATTTTCAGGCAATTCGGTCGGAAGCTGGTCTTGCTGCGAATACCAGCCGACACCATTGGTGTCGGCCACGGGATACAACTTGAGTAATTCGCCTGCGTAAAGCATTGATATTATGGCGGTTCGCTCGTATACGCCGCTCATTTGCTTTTCCGACAAGAGGTCGAAAGCACCGCGTTCCTGCGCTTCGTACAACTCGCTCAGCGACACATATTTAGCGCCGCCGAGCGCCTCGCGCACATCGCCGTCGGTGATTTTTATCATTGGTTCGTTACGCCAATCGTCGAAGCGGAAAATCCAGCCGCACAGAACCTGCTCGGCCGAGAGACCTTTATATGTTTGCTTGCCGTAAAGTTTTGTAACAAAGTCGTTTGCGAGCGTCTGCACGGGACAGATGCGGCCGTTGTAGAGCACCAACATCTGTCCGAAACGGTCGGCGGCATCGGGCGAAATACTTCGGGGCGCAGGCCCCGAAGAGCACGACGGCAGACTGATGAATATGATGATGATAGCTGCCTTCGTGAGCAGTTGGCGGAAGTTGCTTTTTTTATCGAAAAAGAAAAGCAACATGCTGATTAACAGTAGAATATAACCAGTGTAAGTGATGGGTATTCCGTACGGGTCGTGCGCAACGCTGAAGATGCTTCCGCCGCCGTCGTCGTCGAATGCCGACTGATAGATGCGGTAGCCACCTATGTCGGCTATGTTGTTCATCGATACAACGTGCTCGCTTTCAGTGCTTTCGTGCGTTGTCGTCAGTTTGCTGACGAAATCGCACGGCGTATTGGTGCCGCTGTAGTAGACGACCGAGAAATCGTCGAGGCGGACTGTGAACGGCAGATCGCATGGTAAACCTTTGTCGGTCAGGTATTTATTGTCATTTGCGCCAATGCGCAAATGCAAAGTGCCACGTTCGGCCGAAAACCACGTTGCTGCAGCACCTAACAATATGATAATGAATGATATATGCAATAGAAAAACAGCTGGTCGGCGATAGAGTTTTTTCATTAGCATAAATGCTAATGAAAAAACGGCCAGCACAGCCCACAACGCCACGAACCACCCGGCGCCGTAGATGTTCTCTGCGGCGAAGCGTGTCCCCTCGACGTGCTCCACAGCCGTTGCCCCGACAAGCACAAGAGTTGTCAGGATGAACAATCCGAATGTCGCGCGTTTTAGTATTTGGGCTATTGTTGGCTGCATTTGTTTGATAATAAGTTATTTGCGCAAATGAAAAAACGGAATGCAGCGATTGACGTGGCGGCAATACTCAACGTATTGCTCGCCGTACAAGTCGAGAAGCCATTTCTCTTCGGTACGCTTCATCAGAATAGTAAGCGCCAGCCACAGAACGAACGGCACGGCAATGAGCCACAGGTCGTTGGCGGCCACGCAAGCTCCAGTGCAGATGAACCACGCGGCCGAATAAATCGGGTTTCGCGTGAGCGAATAGACACCCGAAATAACGAGTTGATTATGAGCAATTTTGCTCATAATCTTCGACCCTACAATGGCTGCAATCCACAGTGAAAGGCCAAAGGCGGCGAACACGCCGCCAATGATGTAGGCAGCAGTCTGATACTGCTCTGCCTTGAAGGAATTGACTAATCCGCTCACCGACAGCCATATACATAAGGCAGTGAGAGCAAAAGCACCGAATACATAGTACGGTCCGACGCCGAAAAACGGCAGATGCGTTTTTTGTGTTTTGTTGTCGTTCATATTTTTCCTTGTTATCCGATGGCAAAATTAGTCATTGAACCAAAGCGCGAAAATACTCATTTATAGGTATTTTAATGGCAAAAAACACAGTAAAAGAGTAATTATATTGAAAAAAAAACGCATAATGCGCTGAAAAAATTTGCTTTGGCGGTGCCAATAAGTCATATTTGCAGCCGGAAAAATCTGGTTTTTATGAGCATAAAAGAGATAGCACAACGTTCGCGCAGTTACCGCCGTTTCGACAATTCGTATGCGGTGGCAGAGGCTGTACTCACCGATGTTATAGACGTGGCGCGTTACGCGCCTTCGGCACGTAACGCGCAGACCATCAAATATTTAATTGTTACCGACAAGTCGGAATGCGCCGCTGTGTTCGGTACGCTGAAATGGGCTGGTTATCTGAAAGAATGGGACGGACCAGAGCCCGACGAGCGCCCTGCCGCGTACGTTATAATGCTGCACGATAGTGACTTAGGTGCATACAACGCTATAGATACCGGACTTTGCGCCGAGCTGATAAACCTTGCGCTCAACGAGCGAGGCTTGGGCTGCTGCATGATAGGTGCTTTCGACAAGCCGAGACTCACGGCGATTAGCGGCATAGCCGCTAATCTCGAGCCTTTACTGGTGCTGGCCGTGGGCAAACCTACAGAAAAAGTCGTCGTAGAGCCCATGCGCGACGGCGAGATACGCTACTGGCGCGATGAGCGCCAGACGCATCACGTGCCGAAGCGAAGTCTGGATGAGATAATACTGAAAGATAGCCGCAATGATATACCAGTTGCCCAAAGATGAGATTTCGTTCCCCGACCCGCGCAAATGTCAGGGCGAGGACGACGGACTGCTGGCCATTGGCGGCGACCTTTCGGTCGACCGCCTGATACTCGCCTACAGCAACGGCATCTTCCCGTGGTATCCGTTCCGCAGCGACCTCATACAATGGTACTGCCCCATGCAGCGGTTTGTCATCTTCACCAACGAAATACATGTGTCGCACTCGATGCGCACACTGTTCAACAGCGGTGTATATTACTGTACCATAAATACTTCGTTTGCCGAAGTGATAGCCAACTGCGGCAAAGTGGCGCAACGCAACGAGCACCAGCTGGCTTGGCTCGGCGACAACATCATAGAGGCTTACACCAAACTGCACGAGTTGGGTTACGCCATGAGCGTAGAGACGCGCCGAACGGCTGATAATGAGCTCATAGGCGGACTTTACGGTGTGGCGATAGGGTCGTGTTTCTGTGGCGAGAGCATGTTCTCTTTTGAGCCGAACGGCTCAAAATACGCTCTCATATCATTGGCCAATCTGATGAGCCGAAGCGGATTGCAGATTATCGACTGCCAGTTTGAGACGCCGCATCTCCGTTCGATGGGCGGGCGGCATATCTCATACGATGAGTATATGAAATACCTGTAACAGAGCTTGTTAGAAATTCTGCGGCACGGTGCATACTTCCGACTTGGGAGTGTGCAAGTAGTAGAGTTGCGCGCGCTTGAAGCCAATGTCGACCGGCCGGCGCGTGACGATGTTGAAGTCGTCGGTGATGCGCTGTTTTATCTTGCGCGTGATGGAAATCTGCATAGGATGTGTGGAGTCGAGCAGCTGGAACGACGAGTTGACAGCGTTGCCCAGCACTTCGTACTCGTCGCCACCGAGCGACGAGCCAATTATCACTTTGCCTTTGGTGATGCAGGCTTTCAGGATAAGCTGAACGCCTTTTTTGCGGTATTTGTAGAGTTTTTCGCGTATTTCGTGTGCCAGCGATGTTGCTTTGAGCTCGGCGTTATCCTCGCTCCCATTGTCGAGAAAAACGCCTATTACGGCGTTTGTGGCGACGTTAGAGATGATGTTGGTGTTTTTGCGGAGCATCTCGGAGCAATAGTCCTTGAACTCATCAACCTCGATGCCGTTGGCCATTTCGCCGCGGCGGTCCTGTTTCTGAATTAAAATATGAAGGACAACCCCATTGATCTGAGGCTCGATATTTCTGTTATCTCTTAAAAGTCCTTCCATAGATTTTATCTCTTGCGGTTATTTCACCTCTATTTTTAACGACTGCGAAGATTACAAAGTTTCTTTTTTTTAACTAAAAACGATGTTGCATCTTAAAAAAGATGCAACATCGTAAAAAAGTGTTAGATGCTATTGATAGAAAAAGCTTGTATTTCTTCCGTTTTTATTCTAACTTGCACCAAGTTAATACTAAAAACGTTTTTAAACTATGAGAAAGTTGGGTTTTATACTGCTGATCGTTTTGTTTAGTCTTTCTGCATGTAGAAAAGGGAGGGGCTTGAACCGCATTATACGTCACGCCAATAGGGCTTTCGATAGTAAAGAGGAAAAACAGACAGAATCTTATGTCATAGAATACGATATGCAGGTGCTTTCAAAAACAGAACTGCCTGATTCTGGCGAGTTTAAATGCTATAGTGTTAAAATTCGACTCCCCAAAGATACAACCAACTACTTCCCGATGATTAAAGTTTTTTTGCCGGGTGGGATTGGCATTGACGACATTCGGTATGCAAAGGTAAATGTTGATTTTTTTCTGCACGACGACATTGTAAACAAGTATAATTCAACCACTTGGGCTTATAATAACGGATTCCCCATGAAATATCCGCAAAAATAAGGAATGGCGATACGTTAGAATTGAGCGAGGGAGGAAATGAAATTCCCGCGCAACTGAGGCGGAAATAAAGTTTCCGCGCAACTGAGGCGGAAATACAATTTCCGCGCAACTGACATTCTTTCTTTTTTTTGCATTTTATAAAAGCCGCAATATTTTGCGGCGCTTGCGGTATTTATTCTATTTCAATTATTTATCTCTTCCACAACATACCGCTCTATTCCGCGCGGCTTCTTGTTTTGGAAGTTCACGCCAATGAGGAATATCTTTTTGCCGCTTGCACGGAACGGTTCTGCATAGTTGTTGTCTTTTATCTGTTGCAGAGCGGCACTGGCGCTCTTATTGTACTTAAACTCAAAGACATATACATAGTCGGCCGTTTCGATGGTCATGTCAATGCGGCCATCGGCCGTGGCGTATTCGGCTTTGGTATAGAGTCCGCAAAGGTTG
>JAGCYH010000054.1 GCA_017960905.1 Bacteroidales bacterium | reverse complement strand
CTCTGCAGGTAGTTGAGCTTCGCCGTGCCGCTGAAGGTGTTGAAGCCCAGGCCCACGCCCACGCCCCAGTTCTCTTTGAAGAAGTAGCGGTAGCCGGCGCTCACGCCGAAGCCGAAGCCCGCTTTCTTTGTTCCGTTGTCGCTCACCGAGAAGGCGGTGTTGTGAAGGCCGCCGCCGAGGTTGAACAATACGTAATGCCCTTTGTGGCAGGCGTTTACTGGCAGCGAGTCGGTCTCTTGTGTCGTGTCGTCTGCCGGCTGGCTTTCGGCGCTTTGCGCCGAAAGGGTTGTTGTTGCGAGTGCGAGTGCCAGTGCGGCAGTTATATCTCTAAGTGTCATAATCTTTTCTGTTTATTTGTCAGTTATTTAATGTGTTTGTTCTCTGTTATTTAACAATCAGTTTGAATCCGCTCTTCTGGCCTTCGCTGATTACCGAGCCGGTGTAGTTGCCGTGAGGCAGAGTGAGCGAGGTCTGCTGCGAGGCGCCCTGTATCTGTTTCACGAGTGTACCATTGGTGCTGTAGATGAGCAGGTTGTACGACTTCGACTCATCGTAGCCGTCAATCTCAACGGTGAAGCGCTCTTCGGCCTTTGTCGGGTTGGGGTAAATCTTAACCGACTGGCTTACTGTGGGTTGCGCTACGCCTATCACGAGCGGGCACGAGTTGTATGTGTCGCCGTTGCGGTCGGTGACGCGTACCACGTACGTTCCACCGAGCGACTGCGAGGTGTAGTACTGCTGTGTCTCGCCCGTCAGCTCGCTGCCGTCGCACAGCCACTGGTAGGCGGTGTAGAGGTTGTCGTGGTTGTCGGCAATGAGCACGTCGGTGTAGAGCTGCACGGCCACTTTGCGCGGCGCGTCGACTTTGATTGTCACTATGTATGTCTCCGACGGTCGTGTGAGGTCGGCGTCGCCGGTGAAGACGAGCGAGCCGCGGAACTCACCGCGCTCTGTCGTTTCGGGTATCTCTACTGTTATAGAGCCGCCTGTGAGCTGTCCGCTCTGCGAAGGCAGAGCGCCGCCCTCGAATGTGAGGCTGTAGTCGGTTGCTGTGCCCGTAACTGGCTTATAGTCAATGGCGAGCGAAGTCTCGGTACCGTCGCAGTAGCGTGCGGCGTCGTTGGGGAAGTTGAAGTTGCTGCCCACTTCAACGACAATCTGCTGGCGGTCGTCGCGCCATTGCGCTGTTATGGTGAGCTCAGCCTCGTCGGCGGGCATGGTGGCTGGGATAGCCTTATCCCAGCCGAGGAATGTGAAGCCCTTGCGCACCGGGTCGGCCGGCGCGGTTATCGGCGCGCCGAAGTCGTCGGTGATGGCGGCTATCACGTTGCCGTCGCTGTCCTTGAAGGTCAGCGTGTACTGGTTGACCTTCCACTGCGCAGTGATGGTCAGGTCCTCGTCGGGCATGGTGGCTGGTATGGTCTTATCCCATGCGGTGAAGGTATGTCCCTCTTTCTCAGGATTCTGCGGTGCGGCTATTGCCGTGCCGTAGTCCTGCGTTATGGCTTTTATCTCAGTTCCGCCCTTAGTGTCGAAGGTAATGGTGTGAGTGCGTATCTTCCAGATAGCCTTCACAGTAACATCTTCGGCCGGCATAGGCATCGGGAAGTCAACATCCCACGAAACGAAGTCGTAGCCTTCGCGAGTCGGGTCGGCCGGGGCGGGCACTGGTTTGCCGTATTCGTCGGTTACCGAGCCGAGGTCGTTGCCGTCCTCGTCGGTGAAGGTAATGGTGTATTTGCGTACTTCCCATTGAGCCTTGAAGGCGAGGTCTTCATCGGGCATGGTAGCCGGTATGGTCTTGTCCCAGCCCTTGAAGTCGTAGCCGGTCTTAGTCGGGTTGGCGGGCGCAGTGATGTCGTCGGCGTAGTGGAGGGTCATCTTGTCGATGGCCGAGCCGCCGTCGGTGTCGAAGGTAATGGTGTGGGTGTTGCCCAGCCACTGTGCGCTGATGGTCATGTTGTAGGCAGGCATCTTGGCCGGTATCTCACCGCTCCAACCTGTGAGCACGTAGTGCTCTCTGGTAGGCGTGGGAAGTGTTGCAGTGATGTCGGTGTCGTATTCCTGCTTGATTGTGGTTGGTGCATCACCATTTGCAGGGTCGATAGTAATTGTATATTCGTTAATTTGCCATGTGGCTGTGTATGCTATGTTGCCGTATGTGCCTTGGGCTATTTCACCATCGGGGTCAACGCCTTTACCTGTATCCCACCCCGCAAAGGTGTGGCCGGTTTTCACTGGTTGTTGGAGGGTGAATGTTGGCGTCTCGATGGTATATGTTGCAGGATTTGTCTTGCCTGCCGGCATATTACCATCGGCGTAATCAATCGTTATAGTATAATTTACTGGTGTCCACAGCGCTGTGATAGTCATATCGTGATCGGGCATTACGAGAGGAACTTCAGCATCCCAACCTGTAAAGTCGTAGCCAAGTTTTGTGGTGCTGTTAGATCCATCTTTAATCGATGCTGTTATAGCAGATATGTCCGCGCCAGCGGCTTCAACTATTGGCACAGAGACATCAGAACCGCCGTTGGTGTCGAACTTAAGAGTGTATATTTTAGTCCAATGAGCGGTATATTCTCGGTTGCCACGGCTGCCGGCGGGAATTGTTACATTCTTTACGGGCACATCGGCCGATATACCCGAACACGGACCGCCGGTCCAGCCAACAAACACATAGCCGTCATTGGTTGGCTCATTGAGTGTTATGTCTGTTGAAAGATTCAAGTCGAAATGATCGGGATTGGCGGGGTTGTTTACGCCGCCGTCGAGATCGTAGAGTATCTTGTAACTGCCTACAGTCAGGTAACCTGCTTTCGGGCCTTTGCCTTGGTCGATACGGGCGCGTGATTTGTTGATATAATAAGAAGCTCCGGCAACATAATTATAAGTAGTGCCTTTATCACCAATGATTTCCTCACAATTATAGAACATTTCTTTGTCGTTGCCATACATAGTAACAGTAGGCAATTCGTCCCAATCGCTTCCCACCAGTATTGTAGTGAGTCTCTTGCAGTCTTTGAACATATACTCAACATTTTCAACCTGGCTGACATCGAATCCCCTCAAATCAAGCCATTCGAGGTTCGGGTCATTATAAAACATTTCTTCCATTGTGGTTACTTTCGAAGTATTGAAAGAGCTAAGGTCGAGACTTTTGAGTTTGGTACAATTGGAGAACATGGCTTCCATACTTGTTACATTCTCTGTATCGAAATTGGATAAATCCAACGTTTCGATTTCTTTGCAACTAGAGAACATGCTTTCCAGCGTACCTGACGCATTAGCGTTGAATACAATGGGAATTGATTCAAGTTTTTGACAATTTTGAAACATAGCTCGGAAACCGGTAACATTTGTGGTTACAAACTTGGTATTGTCGATAGTCAAAGTTTGCAATGCAAAGCAACCAGAGAACATCATTGACATATCCTCAACCTTCGATGTATTGAATTTGCTTAGGTCGAGACTTGTGAGTGCTTTGCAATAATAAAACATACCGGTCAGGTATCCGCCCATATATTGGACATTTTCTGTAGTGAAGCCTGCAGGGAAAACAATGCTTTTGAGTTTTTCACAGTTACCAAACATACCAGCAGTGTTTTCAAGTGCATCAGATGTGAAAGTGGTTGGCAGTGTGATGTTTTCAATAATGCTACAATCATAGAACATCTTCCACATTGATGTAACTTTTGCTGTATTAAAACTACTAATATTCAGGCTTGTAAGTTTTTTACAACCATTGAACATCATACTCATACCTGTAACCTCCGCGGTATTGAAACCCGACAAATCCAACGCACCCAATTTCTCGCAACCAGAAAACATATATACCATATCCGTTACTTTGTCGGTTGTGAATGTATTTGGGAACGTCAGACTAGTAATCGTTTTGCAATCTTGGAACATATAGCCCATATCGGTAACTTTGGCGGTGTTGAAATACGACAAGTCTATTGCAGAAAGGCTGTTACAGCCATTGAACATCGATGTCATTAAGGTTGCATTGTCGGTGTGCAGATACTGCCATCCTTCGATTGTGGTCAGGTTTGGAAGCTGGTAAAACCAACGGTCGCATCTTTCTGGGCGGTAATCGTCGAACGACGAGTCGAAAACCACTTTGGTAATCTTCTTGCGGGTAGAAGCACTTGTAGAATACCACTTAGGCGCATAATAGCCAGAACCGCCTGATATAAACTTATATTCAAAGTCGTACTTTGTACCTTTTCTGGTCGATTTCTGAGTATCGTAGTAGAAGGTGAGGGTTGTGCCATCGGTCGAGAGCTCTACGTAAGACTCTTTGGCTTTCCAGTTGGCTTTATAGATTCGATTGCCTTTGTCGGTAGCCGATATGGTTACTGTTTTTACAGTTTGACCGTTGAGGGTCTTGCCAGTCCAACCAACGAACTCGTAGCCGTCTTTGGTCGGCTCTGGCAGAGTAATTGATTCGTTGCGGAACTCGGTTATAGCACCCGGATAGGTGTCGAATGTGGCATCGTCGTCGTCGATGCCGTTGTAGAAAATCTTGTATTTGCCGGTGGTGAAATAGCCGGGCGTTGCCGTACCGCCATCGATGATGGCGCGGCTTTTATCTATATAGTTTTCGTCATATTGTGTGCCTTTGTCGCCAAGTATACTATAGCAACCTTTAAACATATTACTACTGCTTGTTGCTCCCGGCTTTGTCCAATCAGCTGATACTAATATAGTCGTGAGACTATAACAACTATTAAACATGACGCGCATGTCTTCGACACTTGATACATCGAAATTGCTGATATCTAACGTTTCAAGATCCTGACAATCATAAAACATTTGAATCATCGAAGTAACCTTGGCCGTATTGAACCCACTTACATCCAATACTTTGATTTTCTCACATGAGGAGAACATATAGTCCATCGAAGTAACCTCAGGTGTTTTGAACCCTGTCAGATTCAGATTGGCGAGGCTCGTACAGGCACTAAACATTTTCTTCATGTTGGTAACCTTATCGTTAGTCCATCCGCTTACATTTAATGTTTTTAGAGCTTGGCAACGAAGAAACATGTTCTCCATTTTGGTAACTTCTGAAGTATTAAAACTGCTGAGGTCCAACGAAGTAATAGCACTACAGTCTTGGAACATACTCAACATGCTCCAGACTTTATCGGTATGCAAGTATTTAATGTTATCTATAGTTTCAAGTTTGCCATAACCATTAAACCAATTACTACAAGTTGTTGGCCGGTACGAATCGAAAGAGGAATCGAATACTACTTTTTTGACAGTGCCACGACCCAAACCATTATACTGAGGATCTGCAGAACCAGAACCGGGTTCAACAAATCCTGTTTTAGCTGGATTGTATGTAAGGCGGTTCTTGTCGTAATAGAATGTAAGCGTTTCGCCATCATCCGACAACAATACATACGCCTCTTGTGTTTTCTCCCAATTAGCAGTGTACTTGCGGTCACCATAGCTACCCTTAGGTATCGTTACGGTCATGTTATCATTTCCGGTCAACCCAGTATTTGGGGTGCCCGACCAACCAGTAAACGTGTAACCACTTCTGTTAGGATTATTAAGAGTAAATGTTTCTGATTCATAAGTGTATGAAGTAGGATTTAATGAACCGGACAACGCTCCACCATTAAGGTCATAGGTGATAGTATACACAGTGGGTGTATATTTTGCAGTAAACTTCTTGTTTCCGCTTGGCATTGTAGTTGGGATGTTTTCACCCCAACCAGCAAAATCGTAGTAAGTTTTTGTTGGAATATTTGTACCATTATTTAAAGGAGCAACTATAGTGGATATATCAGTTCCTTCTGCTTCTTCAATATCAGGGAATGTACCAGTACCACCGTTAAGGTCGAAAGACAACTTGTATATTTTTCCCCAAGATGCGGTATATATGCGGTGACCACCACTACCTTTGGCAATTTTCACATCTGTTGTTGGAGTGGTAGACGACAAGCCGGTTGCAGATGAACCTTTCCAGCCCAAAAACTTGTAACCGTCTCTTGTGGGTGGATAAATAGTTATATCAGCAGTAGTATATTTTGCAAATTCGGACGGATTTCTGGCATCATTTGTACCGCCATTTAGTTCATAGAAGACCTTGAAATTGCCTGTTTTTGTGAAGTAACCTTTTGTTCCTGTACTTACACCCTTATCAATACGAGCCCATACATTTGAAACATCCTGAAATCCGGAACCTTCTCCACCGATTATTTCTTGCAATTTGTAAAGAAGTAATTAAACCTTCCACCCAATGCAAAAGTCCAATCAGCAGAAACAAAGATAGTGGTTAGCTTTCCGCAATCACTGAATATGTATCTCATATCTCCAACGTTGCTTACGTCGAAATTGCTCAAATCGAGCCATACCAGGTTTTCACAACCTCTGAACATACCACTACCCTCTGATGAATTTGGTACTCCTCCCATATTCTGAACACTTGATGTTTTGAAATGAGACAAGTCCAAGTAAGTAAGCGAATTACATGAGTAAAACATGCTTCGCATATCAGTAACGTTTTCGGCAGTAAAATCAGATGAAAACTTGATTTCAGTAAGGGCATCACAGTCTTCAAACATAGCTTTTAAAGTTTGAGCACATGTTGAGTTAAAATTGCTAAGGTCTAATTTTTGTACAGCCTTGCACCCAACAAACATACCCTCGAAGGTTGTGACTTTCTTAGTGTCGAACGAGGAGCATTTAATTTCTTTGAGGCTGCGGCAACTGGCAAACATGTATGACATATTTGTGACATTAGCGGTATTGAAACCTGTCAAATTCAAAGTTTTCAGGTTGTCGCAAAAACGAAACATATTTGACATAGAAGTACATTGAGAAGTGTTGAACTCACTTAAATCCAAATCGGTAAGGGCTTCACAACTCTGGAACATTTGGGACAAACCAGCATCCTTTATAGATGGGGTTTTAAACCCACTGATATTCAAATTTTTAAGGGCTTTGCAATTCTTAAACATACTATTCATGGACGTTACTTGGCTATTAGCCCACCCACTGACATTTAAGTCTGTAAGTTTTTCACAGTCGCCAAACATAGAGTTCATACTGGTAACACTAGCTGTGTTGAATGTGCTAAGGTCCAAATTTGTTGTGAGTTTCTTACAACCATAGAACATCTGTGACATGTAGATAACGTTGTCGGTGTGCAGATTGGCGATACCTACTATATCTTCCAAGTTTTCGAAACTACTAAACCACATGTAACATGATTTGGGCTTATTGTCATCATTACCAAAAGTATCAGCAAAAACAACTTTTTCTACAGTTGACTTTGCTGAAGACAACCACGATGGAGTATTCGTACCCGTATACAAACTGAATGGAGTGCCGCCTGTACGTGAGTCTTTCTGGTCATCATAGTAGAATGTGAGTGTTTTCTTATCATCCGATAAGAAGGCGTACGCCTGGTCAGTTGCCGCGGCTGCCTTACCGACATAGGAAAAAGAGAGAAAAACAGCCAGAAGGCAAATTAACGAATGTTTTAACTTACCCCACAGATGTAAAATCTGCAAAAAATGATAATTCTTCATTTTGATAATTAAAATTAATTAGTTAATAATTAGTGTGTTACGGTTCCTTGCAAAAAGGGATTGCCTAAAACTCAAACACGGCGCAAAAGTAGATTATTTTTTCAAGAAACAACAAACAGAAAGAAAAATTTTTGAAAAATTTTTGCGAAACAAGTTTTTTTGTAAAAAAGAAAAAAGAGATTATGAATAGTCTGACCACACAAGAGATGAAATCGATAATAGCCGAGTATTTCAAGACACAACCAGTCTTGAAAGCATGGATATTTGGCTCATACGCCCGCGGAGAGGAACGCCCCGACAGCGATGTAGACATCCTTGTGGAGTTCGACCATAACACACCTATCGGATTGTTCACCTACGCACGCATGTGGCGAGAGCTGAAAGAACAACTCGGACGCGACATAGACCTAGTAGAGGATGGCACTATGCGCCCTCTGATTGCTAAGACAGCAAACAAAGACAAACAATTAATCTATGAGAGAGCAGTTTAAAGATAAAGACAGATTACAACATATTGTAGACTGAATCGATAACGTTATACTTTATCTGAACGGGAAAACGTTTGATGATATGTAGAACGACAAAATGTGCTTTCACGCAGTCGTTTACAACATCATGATAATTGGCGAAGCAGCCAATATGCTTACCAAGGAATTTCGAGCATTGGGATACATACGCCAACGACCTTATCCCTCTAAAAATTCAAGTAGAACAGTATTTGTCCGATTTTGATTAGATAATCTGTGTTGTCAATACGTGAATTATTTCAACCACAGAACACACAAAAAACAAGGGAAAAATATATCACAGAGAACACAGAGAAAACAGAGTACACTGAGAATCTATCTCCAACCTAAACAAATGAAATATTCGCCTATTAATGTTCATTGAAATCAAAACAATATTTATATTTGTCCGTTAAAATACAGATAGTAAACGTATAAACGCGATGGAAACTGACAGAGTAAACTATTGGTTCCGGATAGCCAATGAAGACCTTGAAGTTGCTGAAGATTTATTCAAGACGAGGCGTTGGCTATATGTGACATTTATGTGCCATCAGGCTATTGAAAAAACATTGAAAGCCTACTGGTGCGCCACTCGCGACGACGAGCCACCGTATATACACAACCATAGGCGGCTGGCCAAAGGGTGCGACTTGTAGAACATAATGAATGAAGAACAGCGAAGATTTCTTGGTCAGATAAGCAATATGAATATTGAAGCCCGCTATCCTGATTTCAGAACAGGTATAAACAGCATGCTCAATGAGCAAATTTGTCGCGATATTATTGATAAAACAAAACAATTGCAGCAATGGATAAAAGACAGACTCTGACGCGTAACGAGGCACTAGAACTTGTTCGTAAATACAAACAAGTAATCAGACCAAGGTTCAGCATTGAACCCAAAGTCATGATGTACGGCTCGTATTCGAAAGGCTTTCAGAAACCTGAAAGCGACATTGACGTTGCTGTCATTGTGCCTCAAATCAATGGCGATTGGCTGACTGTTTCCACCGATTTATGGCTCGATGTTGACAAAGTAAACTCTCTCATCGAACCTGTCCTGCTCGAAGAGAACTGTCATTCGCCTCTCTACGACGATGTGATGCGCACAGGAGTATTAGTGTGAGTGTTTTTCGTTGTCGGTGCGAAAAAAATCGGTGTTATAGGGGCGTGAAATATTAACATAACAAAATGTTCTGACAGATATACTTTTATAAAAAAAATACTAATTTTGCGCACCATAAATTAGAATAACACCAAATAGATGAAATTATACGAAAAACTTATTGCAATATCACTTTTCGTAGTGTTTTTGGGTGCCAGCAATGCGCTGGCACAGAGCAAATTGAAAGGCAACGACGCGCGTCTGTACGACTACGCACTGGAGTTGGCCGAAGGGACCGACAACGCCAACGCCATACCGATTCTGAAAAAACTCTACGAGAAATACAACGAAAACATCGACATTGCCTACAACCTCGGCATCTGCTACATGAACATGAGCGGCAACCCCGACTCGGCTCTATACTACTTCAATATAGTAAAACGCTTGGACACAGGCGATTGGAACGACTCGCGCAGCGAACTCTACCTCGCCATAGCCCGCACGTATCAGATGAAATACATGTACGACGAGGCTCTCAAGACTTACAAAACCGTAGAACGCCACGACAAGGATTCGGTTCTGCTGCAGGAGATTAAGCGTCAGCGCGAGATATGCGCCAACGCCAAAAACCTTATGGCAACGCCCGTCAAACTCGAGATTAATGCCATTGATGGCATTAACTCGAACTTCAACGACTACCGCCCCGTGCTCTCGTCGGACGGACAGACGATGTTTTTCACCTCGCGCCGCGGCCACGGCCTGAGCGGCTTCGAGGACGGACAGTACGAAGAAGCCTCGTACCAAAGCAAGCTTACCGATGGCAAATGGTCGGAGCCAAAACTGCTCGAAAACCTTATCGACGAAAAGGACCAGCAGGTTACTGTTACCTGCCTCGCCAACAACGACAAGGAACTTTACTTCATAAGCGGCGGACTGATTTACATGTCGCTAAAAGACACTGCCACAGGCGGTTGGCTGCCAGCCGACCCGATAAGCGAAGCAGTAAACGACTACGACAGCAAGATAAAATACGCATACGTAACCGAGGATGGCAACCAGCTCTATTTCTCGTCGAACCGCAAGGGCGGTCACGGCGGATTCGACATCTACCGCAGCTTCCGCCTGCCTAACGGCGAATGGGCTCTGCCGCGCAACCTCGGACCCGACCTCAACACCCCTTACGACGAAGACTCGCCAATAATGATTGGCGACGACCAGATACTCTACTTCTGCTCCGACGGCCACTCGACCATGGGTGGCACCGACATTTTCTATGCCATAGAAAACCCCGACAGCACGTTCTCTGTCGTGCAAAATATTGGTTATCCGATAAATACGCCCGACGACGACCTCTTTTTTATGCCTACGGCAAAAAAAGACACAGCATACTACGCAAGCATACGCTGGAGCAAAGAGCCATCGACAGGCTACGACATCTACCGCGTGATATACGACGAGCCCGAAGTGAACACCTTGGTGGTGATGAGCGGTCAGATAATAGCCGACGACCTTTACGACGTGGGCATAGTGGCCGAATCGAACGGCGAACAGATAGGCCGTTTCGCGCCTAACCGCGAAACAGGCAAGTTCGTAATCATAGCCAAAGCCGGCGGCACCTACAAAGTAACCGTCTTCAGCGGCGACTACCAGATAGAGCGCACCATAACGACAACCGAAAAAGACTGCTACCTGAAGTCGGGCTTTACGCTCGACATAGATAAGTTTGATTTTGAGGCACTTGCAGAGGCCGAGCGCGCAGCAGAGGCTGAGCGCCGCGCCGCCGACGCTCTAAGCAACGTTTACAGCGCCATCGACGGAGAACAAGACCTCTACACGGTGCAGTTCCTCTCGTTGCGTAAGAAGATAACGCCCGAAGAGACCGAAGTTGACTTGCCCGAAAACGTGTCGATACTCGAATACGCCGACGGCTGGGTGGTTTACACGTTCGGCATATACGACAACCTGCGCGACGCCAACGCCGCACTCGAAAAGATTCTCAAAGAGAACAAACAATACGGCGACTCGTTCGTACGCAACCTGAAGCATTACAAACGCTACATAAAGAAAGAATGATAGAAGGCGAAAAAATATTGCTGCGTGCATTGGAGCCCGACGATGTCGGGCTTCTTTATGAATGGGAGAACGACACCGCCGAATGGGACTCGGGCGAGACGTTCACGCCCGTCTCGCGGCACGACATGAAAACCTTCATCAACCACGCCGACCTCGACATTTACCACACGCGACAAATGCGCCTGATGATTGTCAGAAAATCTGACAATCAGACAGTTGGCTATATTGATATGTTCGATTTCGACCCGTTCAACATGCACGCATCGGTCGGAATACTCATCAACCACAAATTCCGCCTGCAAGGATTTGCAAAAGATACGCTCCGCGTATTTTGCAAATACGCATTCAACTTTCTGAGCGTCAATGCTTTATTGGCAACCACAGCGACCACCAACACAGCATCGAAAGCGCTGTTCAGCGGATGCGGATTCCGCCATGTGGGCGTCTTCCGCGGCTGGATACGGCGCAACAACGTCTTTGGCGATGTAGAACTTTTTCAGATTTCGAAAGCCGATTTTCAATAAAACAAATACTTAATTATCAATAGTTTATGTATAAAAAACTCATAGCCGACATCGTCGGCGTAACCCTACGGCAAGTTGAAAACACGATAAAACTTATCGACGACGGTGCCACAGTGCCGTTCATAAGCCGCTACCGCAAAGAGGCCACTGGCAACCTCGACGAAGTGAAAATTGGCGAGATAAAAGAGCAATACACTAAATATCAGGAACTTGCAGCCCGCAAGCAAACCATTCTGAAAACCATAGAAGAGCAAGGCCAACTGACGCCACAACTGCGCGAGAAGATAGAACAGAGCTGGGACGCGACCGAGATAGAGGATATATATCTGCCCTACAAGCCGAAACGCAAGACACGCGCCACCAAAGCCCGTGAAAACGGTCTGGAACCGCTGGCGCAGATTATTCGGCAGCAACGCTGCCGAAACATCGAAGCCGAGGCACAACGCTTTGTAACAGAGGCCGTTCCGACGGCCGATGATGCACTGCAAGGCGCACGCGACATAGTGGCCGAGCAAATAAGCGAGGACACTCCGGCCCGCGACATAGTGCGCCGCTCGTTCGACAGCTGGGCACAGATTTCGGCAAAACTCGTCAAAGGCAAAGAGGAGGAGGGCGCGAAATACAAGGACTACTTCCAGCGCGACGAGCAGCTGCGACGCTGTCCGTCGCACCGACTGCTGGCCATGATGCGCGCGGAGCGCGAAGGCATTGTGAAACTCAAGATAGCGCCCGACAAACCCGAAAACGTCATCGAGCGGCTCTGCCGCCGATACGTCAGAGAACGCAACGCGGCGGCTGAGCAGATGAGCCTGGCCATCGACGACGCGTACAAACGCCTGCTCGAACCTCAGATAGAGACCGAGTTTTACAACAAAGCTAAAGAAAACGCTGACACAGAGGCAATTAAAGTGTTTGCCAAAAATTTGCAACAGTTGCTGCTTTCTGCCCCGCTGGGGCAGAAACGCATCTTGGCGCTCGACCCGGGCTTCCGTACCGGCTGTAAGACAGTATGTCTCGACGAGCACGGCACGCTGCTGTATCACACGGCCATCTTTCCGCATCCACCCGTTGCCGACCGGCAAGGGGCTGCGCGAATCTTCGGCGAACTGGTGGCGAAATACCGCATCGAGGCCGTCGCCATAGGCAACGGCACCGCCTCACGCGAGACCGAACAATTTGTAAATGAGCTCAATACAGATAAAAAACTGGCCGTATTCGTTGTGAGCGAAGACGGTGCATCGATATATTCGGCGTCGGCAACGGCGCGCGAAGAGTTCCCCAACGAGGACGTGACGGTGCGCGGCGCAGTGTCCATCGGCCGAAGGCTGATGGACCCGCTGGCCGAACTTGTGAAGATAGACCCGAAGTCGATTGGCGTGGGGCAATATCAGCACGACGTAGATCAGACTCGCCTCAAAAACGCGCTCGAGACAACCGTCGAGAGCTGCGTGAACACCGTTGGTGTAAACCTCAACACAGCAAGCAAGCACCTGCTCACTTACGTATCGGGCCTTGGCCCGATGCTGGCGCAGAACATTGTCGATTACCGCAGCGAGCACGGCGCCTTCACCTCGCGCGAAGAACTGAAAAAAGTGCCGCGCCTTGGACCTAAAGCCTTTGAGCAATGCGCAGGCTTCCTGCGCATTCCGGGCGCCAAAAATCCGCTCGACAACTCAGCTGTTCACCCCGAATCGTACAAGATAGTCAGCCAGATGGCTACCGACATGCATTGCACTGTGGCACAGCTGATTGCCGACAAAAAACTGCGTTCGGCCATCGACTTGCAGAGATACGTCGGCGGCAGTGTCGGCTTGCCGACACTGACCGACATAATGGCAGAGCTCGAAAAGCCCGGTCGCGACCCGCGCGAGCAGATAACGCAATTTGCTTTTGCACAGGACGTTAAGACCATCGACGACGTGCGTGTGGGAATGGAACTGCCCGGCATAGTAACCAACATCACAGCCTTCGGCGCATTTGTAGATATAGGCGTGAAGCACGACGGACTTGTACACATAAGCCAGATGTCGGCCAAATATGTGGCCGACGCGGGCGATATAGTGAAACTACATCAGCAAGTTGTCGTTAAAGTTACTGGTGTCGATTTAATCAGAAACCGTATCAGTCTGTCGATGATTCGATAGACAATATATAATGAACTAATAATGAACACTATGCAGACAATAAAAATTTTTTGCACAAACTCCGACTGCGAGTTTGAGATCCCTATCGGATTGAGCCTTACAGAGATAATTGAGCGCATTGGCGTAAAAACAAAATACACGATACTTGGCGCATTGGTCAACGGCAAGTATGTGGGATTGGGCTATCGGGTATTCAAGCCCAAACATCTGACATTCTTCGACATAACGCACCCCGAAGGCTTCCGCTGCTACGTTCGCAGTCTGACATTCATGCTCTACGCGTCGGTGCGTGACCTGATGCCAGGCGCCGAGCTGCACGTGCTGCACTCAGTGTCGAAAGGACTTTACTGCGAAGTGCGCCGCAACGGTTCGACGCGTATTTCGGCCGACGAGATAGCCGCCATACGCAAGCGTATGGCCGAATACACCGCAATGAAGCTGCCTTTTGCCGTTGAGCAGATAGAGACAGAGAAGGCCGTAGAGATGCTCGAAAAGACACTGCCCGACTCGGCGCGCCTGCTTAAGCAGCGCGGCGACATCTACACATACGTTTATCATCTAAACAACTACACATCAGTATTTTATGGCGTACTCGTACCACACACCGGCATCGTCGATGTGTTCGACCTTCAGCCCTACTTCGAAGGAATGTTGCTGCAACAGCCGCAACAAAATAATCCGGAGGTGGTTTCGGAAATGATAAAACAAGACAAGATGTTCGCCATTTTCGAAGAATTCGACAAATGGCAGAACATCATGGGTGTGCAACATCTCGATGATTTGAACTACATTCTGGAGATGAAATACAACACTCAGCTCATTCAGATAGCAGAAGCACTGCATGAAAAGAAAATATCGGACATAGCCGACATGATTGCCGCGCGCCGCGACAAAGTACGCATTGTGCTCATCTCGGGACCATCGTCGAGCGGAAAAACCACATTCGGCAAACGCCTTGCGGTTCAGCTTGTTGTCAATGGCATACGCCCCGTAAACCTGTCACTCGACAACTATTTCGTCAATCGCGCGGACACGCCGCGCGATGAAAACGGCGACTACGACTTCGAACACGTCGAAGCCATTGATATTAAGCTATTTAACCAGCAACTTCTCGATTTGCTCGATGGCAAAGAGATAGAGATACCGAAATTCAACTTCACCGACGGCAGCCGCTACTACGACGGTCAGAAACTCTGTCTGAACAAAAACAGCGTGCTGATTATAGAAGGCACGCACGGTCTGACGCCGCAACTGACGCACCTCATACCATCGGAGAGCAAATTCAAGATATACGTGTCGCCGCTGGCGAGCATAAATTTTGATGCGCTCACGCGCATCAACACCGCCGACAACCGCTTGATACGCCGCATAGTACGCGACTACAAGTACCGAGGCTATTCAGCCTCGGACACTATAGCCCGCTGGCCGAGCGTGCGCCGTGGCGAGGTGAAATACATCTACCCTAATCAGGAAGAGGCCGACGTGATGTTCAACTCGGCCCTGCTCTACGAGCTATGCGTGCTCAAAGTGCAGGCAGAGCCCATCTTGCTCGAGGTTGCGCCAAACTCACCGCAATATCCTGAAGCACAACGACTTCTGAAGTTCCTGAGTTTCTTCAAACCAATAGCAATGGACTCCATTCCGCCTACATCAATCATGCGCGAGTTTCTTGGCGGAAGTTCGTTCAAATACGATTAACAAATTGATTCAGAGTATAATAAAAGCCGCAGATTTAAAAATCTGCGGCTTTTTGTATTGGGGGCACTAATGCAAAAGTGTCGGGAGTTATTCAGGCAGTTTGAAAACAACTGGGATAACGAATGTTGTTCTGACATTCATACCGCGCTGACGACCAGGCTTCCATTTTGGCATTGAAGAAATCACTCTAATAGCCTCTTCGTCAAGGTATTTATTTACATTCTTCATAAGTTTTGCGCCTGTTATCGAACCATCTTTTTCGACAACGAAACTAACAAAAACCCTACCCTGTTTCTTATCCTTCAAAGCCTCTTGCGGATACTTCAGATTTTTTTCAAGATAGTCTGATAGAAGGTCATTACCGCCAGGGAATTCAGGCATTTCCTCTACTATCATAAAGATTTCGTCGGTATCGGCATCTTCAAATTTTTCTTTTACAACTACCTGATCCTCAGCTTTTCTGATACCTGCCATTGCCGTAATCTTTTCCTCAAAATAATCAACACCTTTTTTAGCAACACGTTTCGTACCATCTTCTTCCATAACAAAAATTTCTGGTTCACTATAATCGCCAGTCTTTTCATCATATGTCTGGTCGATGACGAGGTTGCTGTTAGTATAAGAATATAACGGTTCCTTATTCTCATATAATTTATAGTCGACATCCCTCTTAGCAGCACGGAGCGTGCCATCAGCATTCACGGCTTCAATTTTCACCATCTTTTCGCCATTTTGCTCAAATTCAGTAAATTGCAATTTGTTTTTATTAATTGGCGCAACCGTATAGCTTTTAAAAGCATCTCGTCTGATAATATTTTCACTAAGCTTGTCCTGTGAGTAGACAACATTGGCAAAAACAACAGTAGCCAACGCAACGACGGGAAGGACGAGAAGCACCTTGGCCTTCGCCCATCTTGATGATTTTTTACGTAACATCATGGTTATTCGATATTTAAGTTTGCTGTGATTAAAGCTGTTAGCAATGGAACTCCACTTTGCGCCAGCAGCTTTTTTGATTAATAATAATTGATATTGTTTTGCATTAATGCCAGAATCAAGAACGGCCTTGTCGGCCTCGTACTCGTGTACGGCGCACAACTCACGGCGAATGAGCCACATAGCGGGATTGAACCACTGCAGACAGCAGATCAAATCGCACACCATCAAGTCGATGGAATGATGAAAGTGTATGTGCGCCAGCTCGTGCGTAAGTATCTGCTCGCCGTTTTCGTCGAAGTCTTTGCGGCTCATTATTATGTATTTAACCCAGCTAAAAGGCGACATATTAGTATCGTTGAGAATGAGCACCGAGTTGTCGTCGAGTGTGTGGCGCTCGCCTTGGCGTGTCATACGCCAAAGGCGTATGACCGACGTGACGATGCGCGTCAGGAAGAATGCCGCACCGAGCACGTAAACAGCTATGGCAAAGTTGTTTAGCGTCAGATACGACATCAGTGTGGGTTGTTCGGGTCGCACCACCACTTCGCTGAGAGTGATGTTGAGCACCATCGATTCGATGGGAGTCTCGCCCTGATGGAGCGTCAGACCGCAGAATGGCAGCGAGAACGCCACGGCCGTCATAGCCAGCAGAGTGGCCCGGTTGGTGCGCAGGAAAGTCTCGCGGCTCAGAAACAGCTTGTAAATCAGGTAGAAAGCTATCAGACAGATAGCCACTTTCAGATTATATATGATGAATTCCATGTTTAAGATTGTTTTTCGATTTGACTTATCAGTTCTTTCAATTCGTCGATAGAGATTTCCTCGTCGCTGATGAGCGCCGAGACAGCGCTCTTGTACGAGTTGCTGAAGTACTTGCCCACGACGTCTTTGAGCGTCGAGGTGCTGAATTTGTCTTTCGTCACGAGCGCAAAGTACTGAAACGTAGAGCCGTAGGCCTTATGGCCTACGTAGCCTTTGGCTTCGAGAGTGCGCACCATGGTCGATATGGTGTTGACGTGCGGTTTCGGGTCGGGATATTGCTCCACTATGTCGCGCACGAAGAGCGCGCCACGCTCCCAAAACATATTCATCAACTCTTCCTCTTTTTTAGTCAATTTGTCCATATTGCTGTTTTCATTAATTACGACGTTGCAAATAAACTAAAAAAAAATCACATTCAACTAAAAATTTTAGTTGATAAACTAAAATTTTTAGTTAGAGGTGTATATTATTTTGATTAGTAGATAGTTAGCTGTATGTTAAAAAATCTTAATCGAATTTAGTCATCTACGTCTTCTTCGTTTTTCACAAAGCCCGAAATGAGCATAAGCAAACCTCGGAAAATGAGAAAGCCGCCAATTACGCAACCTACAATTTGCAAAATAAAAACCGCTCTTGCAGCCTTCGCTGAGGCGTGCATGAGTATTAAAGCGATAGTGAGTATAACTGCGCCAATAATAAGGAGCTTTATGCCACCTGTGATTCTTCTTCGTACCATATTATATATAATTTACAGATTATCAAATCAATACTGATACCTCGAGATAGCATCGGCGAGACCGTCGACAAAGGTTTGCAACTTAGAGCCAACCATCATCTTAATCATCGGGTTGAGATTGGCTTTGAGCGTAACCTTGATACGCGAGTCGTACGGGGCAACCTCTTTCATCTGCACCCACAGGTTGAAGTCGAAACGAGAATCACCATCGGCGCCGTATTTGACCGTATTGTTAACAATACGGTCGACAATACGCAATCCGATTTCGCCGATTTTATCGACAGTGAAACGGCACGTGTCCTCGGTAGCCGACCAATTAGATATTTTGTCGGGCGGAAAGACATTGCCGAAGTTCTTGAAGTTCGACAGCCTCGTGTAAATAGCATCGGCAGAGGTACGCACCACTTTGATGGCGCTTTCGTACTTGGCTTCCATCGGTTATTTTTTCCAGTTTGCGGGGTCGGTGCGCCACTCTTGCAAGGCAGCAATGTCGTCTTTGGTCACGTAGCCCGACTCGACAGCAGCACCAATCATATCTTGGTAATTGCTTAATGTAGTGAGCGTTACGTGTGCTTTTTCAAAAGCTTCCTGAGCGACAGGGAAACCGTAGGTGAAGATGGCCAGCATACCAACAACCGTCGCGCCCGCGTTGCGGAGCGCGTCGACAGCTTTGAGACTGCTACCGCCTGTTGATATAAGGTCCTCTATTACAAGCACTTTCTGTCCGGCTTTGAGGTCGCCCTCGATAAGATTGGCCAAGCCATGATCTTTAGGCGCCGAGCGGACATAGACAAACGGTTTGCCGAGCAAATCGGCGACCAGCGCGCCTTGCGCGATGGCGCCAGTGGCAACGCCTGCAACAACATCAATGTCGGGATACATGGCTTTTGCCAGTTCGGCAAAAGCAGTCTTAATGTATGTGCGCACGTTGGCGTACGACAGAGCTTTGCGGTTGTCGCAGTATATTGGCGATTTCCAGCCCGATGCCCATGTGAAAGGGTTGTTCGGCTGAAGTTTAATTGCTTTAATGTCAAGTAGTTGCTTTGCAACTTCGATAGAATATTTACCCATGATTTTCATTATTTTTTGCAAAGATAAATTCTTTGGCCGACAATTAATAATTAAAAAAATTAAAATTTTAGTGATAACAAAATGGCAACATCAACGTATTTTTCAGTAAAAAATCCGGTAAAAAGATATGGGGAAAAATCAGCATGATAACGCCATACCATCATCGTACAACGATTTGCGGCACGCGCCCAAACCGCACAGGCATCATCACCGCGGGCGAAAATTCTTCTTCGCATTTCTGATAATAGCACTGATAGCAATAGTGGCGATATACTTCTTCAATCCGCAGTTGTTCAACCAACTTGTTGAAAATCAGCAAGAATACTACGAGCAGCGACAACGCGCCGACTCACTTGAGATGGTCAGAAGAGACACAACGACAACGTTGCCTACGGCAACGGAACAGAAAAAACGCAACGACAAAACCTCGACGCCGACAAAAAAGGAGAAAAACGACGGCTACACTACAAGCACAACAACCTCAACCACAACGAGTTCGACAAAAACAGACAAACCCGCAAAAAACACAAAACAGGATTCGGAATACACATCGACAAGCACCAAGACATCGGACAGCGGCTACACGCAGACACAGACCAAAGTGCGCCAACCGCAAGCGGTTGGCAACAATCAGATAATAGAGCACAAGGCCTACAAGCTGTCGTACAACGAGCAGTACGAGCAAGCCGACTGGGTGTTTTACCTGCTTACCAAAGCGCGTGTGAACGGCGAAGTACCCCGCACGGGCGACTTTTGCGAAGACCCGTATGTGAAGACGCAAACCGCCTTGAAATCAGACTATTCGAACAGCAACTACGACCGCGGGCACTTGTGCCCGTCGGCCGACGTGCGCGACGACCTCGACGCTCAGATTGAGACGTTCTACATGAGCAACATGAGTCCGCAAGTGCCTGATTTCAACCGCGGTATATGGAAAGACCTCGAAGAGCAGACGCGCCGCTGGGTACAGAAGCACGACAGCATATACATAGTTACTGGTCCGGTGCTGAAAGGCCGACTAACGCGCATCGGCACACAGACGCGCGTGTCGGTGCCACGGTATTTCTACAAAATACTCTATTCGCCGCGCGACAAAGGCCACATGATAGCCTACCTGATGCCCAACAAAAACTGCAAAGGCTCACCCAACGACTACATAGTGTCGGTGGACAGCGTAGAGAGCTTTACGGGACTGAAATTCTTCCCGAAAATAAAGAACGAAAAGAGCCTGAAAAGCAAAGTTGGCGAGGTGGCCTGGTGGAAGAACTAATCCTTCACAAGCCGTCGTATTGTACGGAGCGACAACAACTTAGCAAACAACCCGGTAAGCAGTACGAAGAAGAGAATCAGATTCTGCACCCAGAGCATCACCACATCGTAGACGTAGGTATCGACCTTCATACCGAAGAAACATTTGTAGGGCGAAAAGAGCTGAGCGCCAAGGCCTTCGTTGGTGTCTTGGTAAACAGCGTCGGACTTCTGCCAGAAGCGGTTGTTGTATTCGTAGATAATCTCTGATATAGAGCCACTTGCGCAGATGAAATCCTGCAAGCTATTGTTTTTGTAATCTTTTCGCAGCTGGAAGAGCTCCTCTTCGGAGAACTCGCGGCGGAAACGGTCCTCGGCCTTGTCGACCTTGTTGTAACGCGCTATGTTATACTGCCTTATGCGCTCTACATAATTGTAGAGCGTGCCATGCGTCGCAGCGCCGAAGATACTCGTTTCGAACAGATCCTCACCAGGCAAGTCGATGTCGGGGAATTTGTGCAACGGGTCGTAAATCTCGTTTTTCACCAAAGCCAGCTGATGCTGAAGTTCTTCCTCGTTCTTAGTATTTGGCAATGAGGCTTTTAGCGCTTTGTCGAGCGCGTTTTTCATCGACGGCGACCAATAGTCCTTGAAGTAAGTCGACTGGCTTTTAGTCTTGTGATATGTGTAGAATTTCGATTCGTACTCGTTGTATATATATTGGTTGACAGCCAAGGCCTCAAAGGCCCAACGTGCGGTGATGATGTGCCCATAACTGGGCACAGCCGTCGGACTGCTGAGGTCGGGATTCATCTTGTCGAACCTGACGAAAACGCCGCTCAGCACTATCTGCGGAATGACCATGAACGGAATGGTGATGTAGATGTTGATGGTTTTCTGCATACTGTCGGACAGAATGAGGCCAATGAGGTTGGCGGCGACGGCTGTGCTGAACAGCACAAGCCAGTATTCGAACATCATTCCGCGTATTTCGAGAATGGAGTTGCCCACCACTACGAAGCACAGCATCTGAATAGCTGACAGCACCGCTGTCAGCATACATTTCGACATTATGTAGCTGAAACGGCTCAGGTTGAGGAACTTCTCACGCTTGACAATCTGCCGGTCCTGTATAATCTCTTCGGCACTGACAGTAAGGCCGATAAAGAAGGCAATGATGACGGCGATGATGATATAAACGTTGATATTGGGGTTGTCACAGAACGAATATTCGGTATTGCCCGAAGCGACATTGTAGTAACGGAGCAGCATAGCCACCAGCACAGCGAGCACCGGCGCTTCGAAGAAGTTGATAATCAGGTACTGAAGGTTGGCC
Source organism: Bacteroidales bacterium (assembly GCA_017960905.1). Taxonomy (GTDB): domain Bacteria; phylum Bacteroidota; class Bacteroidia; order Bacteroidales; family Marinilabiliaceae; genus W3P20-009. Next base: position 37,054 of record JAGCYH010000054.1, on the reverse strand, counting down.
ATCTTCGACTTCACATCGCGCTTGAGATAGAGGAAAAGCTGTTTCCAGCGTTTCGGTGTTTTGAATGTGATTTGCGGAAGTGGCTCAGGGTCACCCACATACGAAATGTCGAGCGCGCCCCAGTTGAATTTGTCGTACCATTCTTTGGGCGTAACCTTGCGCGTTTGCGTGTTGTTACCGTACTCATCGACGATAGGCAAACTTATGAGGTTGAGCACCTGTTCGACGTTGACGTTGCCGCAAGTGCGGCACTCAACGTCGTTGGCGTGCAGCATGTGCAGGTTGAGTTTGAAGTAGCTCAAGCTCTCCACCGGATTGCCGTCGTAAATGAGGTAGCCGCCAGTGTCGAGAATGAGCAGCTGGTCGAACATTTTGAAAATGTCCGACGACGGCTGGTGAATGACCACAAAAATCAGTTTTCCCTTGATAGTGAGGTCTTTAAGCATCTCTATCAGGTTCTCAGAGTCGTGCGACGACAAGCCCGACGTAGGTTCGTCGAGAATCATGATGGCAGGCTCTCGAATGAGTTCGAGAGCAATGTTGAGCCTTTTGCGCTGGCCACCGCTTATCTTCTTGTTCAACGCATTGCCTACCTTCAAATCCCTTATCTCATAAAGACCTAACATATTGAGTATGTTGTCGATACGGTCTTTGATAATGGGCAGCGGCAGATTGTCGAAACTCATGCGTGCGTTGTAATACAAGTTGTCGTAGACAGTAAGGTCTTCGAACAGAATATCGTCTTGCGAAACGTAGCCGATAAGACCTTTGATGGCCTCAGGATTTTTGTAAATATCTATGTTATTGATATATACATGGCCTTGCGTTGGCTCGGCCATACCCGAGATGACGTATCCGAAGGTACTTTTGCCCGAACCGCTGACACCCATTATGCCCACCAGACGGCCCGAGTGCGACTCGAACGAGAACTTATTGAGGCCGACGGTGTCTTTGTTGAATTTGTAAACAACATTGCGCGCCTCGAAGGTGATAGGCGTCTGCGATGTGAGCGATGCGACATGCCGCATCATGTCGTTGTAGAAGATGGGCGAGCTGATGCCGTCGCGCAACGAGTTACCGGCGCGCAGCAGGTAGGTAGAGCCTTTCTCTATCTGGGCGCCGTTCATCTCCAACGGACGGTCGCCAAAATACTTGAAGAGGAAAAGGCTCACATTTGAGAGATACACGAAGTGTATCTCGCCGTTCAAATCCTCCCAAAACACATGTTTCGGTTCAACAATATCTTCGCAATTGTCTGCACCTGAGAGAATTATGCGTTCGGTAACATTTTCGGTATTGAGAATGAATTCGCTGATGAGCGCGAAATCCTCCTTGTTGATGTTGAATTTTTCGGCAACGACATCGTTTACAAGGCCTTGTTCAACGTACGAGATATGGCCTTTATTGAGATACTCGTACAATTGTACGAGTATGATATATTTCTGATACTGAGATAGTTCGCGATTGATTTCGACAGCGATGCGCGTAACTTTCGATGACACGCGCGAGATGACTTTGTACTGGTTGCTGCTTCGGCGGCCTTGCTCGATGCTGTTGCGGTAGTGCTCATCGAAGAGTGTGATGTATTTGTTAGCCAACTCGGTGTTGAGCTGCGCGACCAAAAAGTTGTAAACGACCATTCGCCGTTCGCTCATGTCCTCGGCGCCTCTGACCGACGCGACGACAGCAAACAGCTGAACCAAAGCCTCTAATATCCGCTCACTCATGTATCACAGAAAAGCACAGCAGAGCTGTTGCCGAAAGGCAACAGCCCGACGCCGGTGTTTTATTCATTGAGTTTTATGCCGGTCATAATTATAGCGAAACCCGACGAAGTGATGCTTTCGTCGAGGCGAGCCTCAACGATACAATCGAGATAACCGTCGACCTCGAAATCCCAATACGTGGCATTGTCGTAGTCTTTGTTGGTGAACAGCAGATTGTGGTCGGTGTCGTAGACCGAGAAAATCAGGTAGCTGTTGCCCTGCGAGCCAGCCGAGATGCGGTATGTGGTGCCGGAGAAGAGCGTAGCTCTGAATTCGGCAACCTCGTCGTTGGTTATCAGCGCGCGGAACGGACGGCCCGTAAGAATAAACGGATATTCGAAGTTAGCTTTGCAATTGGCCTCAATTATCTCCGCTTGGCTGTTCATGCTTACCGGCACTGCCAGCAAACATACCACCAATAATGCTTTCAGAAATGATTTCAGTTTCATAATTCTATCGTTTTGAAAAAACAGAGCCAAATTAGATATTTTTTATTTTATAAGCAACAAAAATTTGATTTTTTTTTATTTTATCTTTGCCTGACAAAAACGCGAGAGGAAAGGAAATGAATTCAAACGTTGACAAAATGCGTTCATTCATAGTGATGGACGTGCTTGAGCGGGCAAAAGAACTAGAGAGCGAAGGGGCCGATGTGATACACCTCGAAGTGGGCGAACCCGATTTCAACATGCCGCAGGCTGCCGTTGAGGCGGTGGCAAGGGCTGCGGCTGACGGCAACACGCACTACACACATTCGCTCGGCTTGCTGCAATTGCGTCAAGCAATTGCTAATCAGTACAATACGGAATATGGTGTCAAAGTCAGTGCCGACAACATAGTGGTTACGTGCGGCTCGTCGCAAGCCATACTGATGGCTTTGCTGTTGCTCTGCAACACCGGCGACGAGGTCATAATCTCAAATCCGGGATACGCCTGCTACCGCAATTTCATACTTGCCGCTAACGCCGTCCCCGTAGAAGTGCCGCTATCGGCCGAGAACGACTTTCAGTTTGACATTCAGACACTTAAGAAGGTTATAACGCCCCGCACGAGAGCCATAATAGTCAATTCGCCGATGAACCCGACGGGCACGCTCATGCACAGCGACGTGATGCAGCAAATGGCGCAACTGGGCATAACCGTCATTTCCGACGAGATTTACCACGGACTGGTGTACGAGGGCAAAGCAGAAACCATGCTTCAGCATACCGACAATACGCTGATAATCAACGGATTCTCGAAACGCTACGCAATGACCGGACTGCGACTAGGCTATCTGATTGCTCCTGAGCAGTTTATGCGCAAATTGCAAATAATACAGCAGAATTTGTTCATTTGCGCACCTTCGGTGTCGCAATATGGCGCGCTGGCCGCACTGACAAGCGAACAAGCTGAGACAGAATTGGTTAAGATGCGCCAAACATACGACGAACGACGCAAATACCTTATTTCGCGCTTGCGCGAAATAGGATTCACAATCCATACCGAACCAAAGGGTGCTTTTTACATCTTTGCCGACGCACGATGCTATGCGTCAGACACTTACCGATTTGCGTTTGATGCGCTTGAGCAAGCGCATGTGGGCATAACGCCCGGCATCGACTTCGGATCGCGGGGCGAAGGCTTCGTGCGATTCTCGTACGCCAACTCGATAGAGAACATCGGCCGCGCAATGAACCGCCTGGAGACGTGGATTAAAGAGAATTTCTGAACGAATAATCGCGCGAATAGCGCAACATCTGATCGACGTAACTTTCTGAATAGTCGATAGTTATATCGACTATCTGACCATCGCGTTCAACAGGCGCCAGACGCGGATTGACAAATCCGCTGAATGGCGCGACATCGAGTCGCTTGTATCGCTCAACAACCTCAGTATGAAGCGTTTGATCGAGGCAAACGCCATAGTTCTCGACCAAATTTTTAGCGGCTTCGTAATCGCCTTCAGATTTTATGCGTTGCACTTCGTGCAACAGCTCGCCGAAGAGCGAGCGAAGCGCCTCGTAATCGTAAATCTCGACATAGTGCTTGCCGGCACGCTCAACGATGGCAGCAACATGCTTTGGCTGAGCGCGTTGCAGCACCCATCGGCATATAAGCTGACGGTTGCGCATGTGAGCTTCCTCGAGATTTTTACCCAGCTCAATTCTCGACATTTGCACAAGCAATCCATTGCGCATATACGAGTCGTAGTGCGCCCAAGCGACATCTTTCGATGTCGCGGCGCCAATTTCAATCATCTTGTCGTCGGCCATGAAGTAGAGCGCGAAAAGGTCGGCGCGGGCCTCTTCGATAGTGCTTCCGTAAGCCTTCAGGTCGTCGAGTGTTACGCCGTCGGCCATTTGACCCGAGCCGTGTCCGAGACACTCGTGCAGCTGCGTATGAAGGTCGTCGGCTTGGTCGGCGAACTGGCGGCTGCACTCTATTTCGGCTTTGCTTGCGGCAAACTCGGCAAGCGCACCACTGTCGCGTGCAGCAACGCTGCACGCATGAGTTATATTATTGAGCGACACCGACTTAGAACCATACTTCTCGCGTATCCAATCGGCATTGGGCAGATTGACGCCAATGGGCGTGGCGGGATAACAATCGCCGCCGAGCATCACTGCGTTTATCACCTTCATGCTCACACCTCTGACGTTGCGCTTGCGGTAGCGTACATCGACGGGCGAATGGTCTTCGAACCATTGGGCATTTTCAGAAATCAGGCGGATTCGTTCACTTGCCTCGTTATCAACAAGTTCGACAATAGATTCCCAAGTTGCTTTCAGTCCGAGCGGGTCGCTATAGACCTCGATAAAGCCGTTGATGAAATCGACAGGCGCTGCCTTCTCAGCCACCCACAGCTTGTTATATTCGTCAAAATCGGTCAAATCACCTGATTTATAGTATTTTATCAAAGCACCAACAACCTCTTTCTGCTGCTCGTTACAGGCATGTTTTTTGGCTCTTTCGAGCCAAAAAACTATCTTTTCGATAGTTGCGCCGTACATGCCGCCTAAGCGCCAAACCTTTTCGCCGATAGAACCGTCGGCCTTGCGTACAGCGTTGCTATTCAGGGCATTGCGACCTTTGCCGTTTTTGTAGAAACTCTCAACTTCGGACTGACATACGCCGCTATAAAAGTTTACAGCAGAAGCTTTTAGCAAATCCTGATTCTTATCGAGGCAGACTTTTTTCGGTTTGAAATCGGGGTCGAAAATAACCGCTGACACTCTGTCGGCGACATTTTGCTTCGTATCGTGCAAACGACTTGTAAACAAGTCGTCGGGCACGTCGGAAATCCATTGGCGAAGCTCGGTCTCGGCAAACGACGGCCGGAACTTGTCGTTGCTGTAATGATGATGAACGCCATTGGCGAACCAGACACGCTTGAGATATCCCAACAGTCTGCTGTCGAGCGCATTAGCACTGCACTGACTGGCATAAACAGTTTCGAGCAAATCGCGGACAAGAAGGTTTTCGGCGCAATTTTGCTCCCAAATAATGTCGCGCCCCCAAAGCGCAGCCTCGGAAAGGCAATAGAGAAACAGCTTTTGTTGCAACGGAAGTTGTTCAAACTCAGATACTTCGTATCTGAGAATTTTAATATCGGCAAAACGGTCAATTATTGGTTCGGACATAGTCTGAATATTTTTATAAAACAGCTAACTCACTATCGTTCATTAGGTTCGGCGTGAATATTTATATATAACTCCTGCTTGTCGAACGAGTTGTAGAGCGACTTTTCTATCTCCTCGGTAACGTTGTGAGCTTCGACGAACGACAGATTCTTATCGAGAATGATATGCACATCGATGGCGACGGCGTTGCCAATACGACGTGTCTTAAGTTTGTGATAGCTAATGACTTGCTTATTGTTCATGATATTTTCGGATATCATCTTGCAGATGTCGGCCGGCAACGACTGCTCAAGCAGTTCGCCAATGCACGGCCGCGCGAGGTCGTAGGCCACTTTGATGATGAAAATGGACACAAGAAGTCCGGCGATGGGGTCGAGCACGCGCCACTCGCTGCCCAGGAAAATAGCGCCAGCGATGCCTACGGCAGTCGCTATCGACGACACGGCGTCGGAACGGTGGTGCCAGCCGTTGGCAATGACAGCGGGGCTTGCAATGCGCCGTCCGACGTAGCGAGTGTACTGAAAAAGAATCTCTTTGACGACAATCGACAGAGCTGCCGCGCCAAGCGCGAGCAGCGACGGTTCGGGCAACGGTTCGCCGCCAATGGCGCCGACGATAGCCACAACGCCGTTGTAGAGCAGCATGGCGCCAACACCGAAGAGCGCGAGCGAAATCATGAGCGTGGCGAACGTCTCGTACTTGCCATGCCCGTAAGTGTGGTCGGTGTCGGACGCTTTGCCCGAAATGCGGATGAAAATAATCACAACGGCATCGGTAACGAAGTCGCTAAGCGAGTGAAGACCGTCGGCAAGCATGGCGGCGCTCTGCCCCACTATGCCGGCAACGATTTTGAGTCCGCTGAGCACCAGGTTGGCCACAAAGCCCACTAGCGTTACTCTCTGCGCCTGTTGTATGCGCGATTGTTCGTTCATTACATTTAGTTTTTTTGCTAACGCAAAAATAAGAAATGTTGGTAAAAAAAGTCCGCTTTCGGAAACGAAAGCGGACTTTCAAAAACAAAAAAACAGGGAAGCCACCCTTTTATATCAGTTTCAATTCTTTAAGAGTTGAAACATTACCCTTTACGGATTTTGCACTAGCAGCGAACTTGGCTTTTTCGTCGTCGTTGAGATCGAGTTCAACGATTTTCTCGATGCCGTTTTTGCCAAGAATAACAGGCACGCCGATGCAAAGGTCAGATTCGCCGTATTCGCCTTCGAGGAGAACCGAGCACGGAATCATCTTCTTCTGGTCGTGAATGATAGATTCAACGACGAAAGCGCCGGCAGCGCCAGGAGCGTACCAAGCCGAAGTACCAAGGAGACCAGTGAGAGTAGCGCCACCGACCATAGTCGATTTAACCACCTCGTCGATTTTCTCAGCGCTGAGGAAATTCGACACTGGCATGCCTTTGTAAGTTGCGAAACGCGCCATAGGAATCATAGTGGTATCGCCGTGACCACCGATAACGAAGCCTTCGACTTCGTTGGCGTTGCAACCGATAGCCTGCGAGAGGAAATACTTGAAGCGCGAGCTGTCGAGCGCGCCGCCCATACCAATTACGCGGTTTTTCGGAAGTTTGAGCGCTTTGAGCGTAAGATAAGTCATTGTATCCATCGGGTTCGAGATACAAACGATAATTGCGTTCGGCGAGTATTTCAAAAGGTTTTCAGCCACACTTTTAACAATACCTGCGTTTACGCCAAGAAGCTCTTCGCGTGTCATTCCGGGTTTACGCGGAATGCCAGAAGTAATGACAACAACGTCAGAATTTGCTGTCTTAGAATAGTCATTTGTGCAACCAACCAAGCGTGTGTCGAAACCGAGCAGCTGAGCTGTCTGCATCATGTCCATTGCTTTGCCTTCGGAAACGCCCTCTTTGATATCAAGCATTATTACCTCATCGGCTACTTCATTGAACGCAAGAACGTTAGCGCATGTGGCACCTACATTTCCTGCACCTACTACTGTTACTTTACTCATGTCTGTTATATTTTAATTCTATATTTCTTTTTTTGAGACTACAAAGGTAGCAATATTAAAAATTAAAACGGCAGTTTTTTTTCAAATTTTTATTGCCACAAAAAGTGAATAAGTATTTCACTGAAAAAAACTCACCGTAACGGGAAAAAGTTGTGTGGATGCAATTTTTATCGGTATATTTGTGCGCGTAAAAATACGCGCAAAATGAACTCAAAAATAGGTTTCGACAACGACAAATACGTTTCGACGCAATCGGCTCACATAGCGGAGCGAATAAAGAAATTCGGCAACAAACTCTACCTCGAGATTGGCGGCAAACTCTTCGACGACTATCACGCGTCGCGTGTGCTGCCGGGCTTCCAGCCCGACTCGAAGATGCAAATGCTCCTGAAGCTGAAAGACAAAATAGAAATCATAATAGCCATCAACTCCGAAGACATTGAGGCGAACAAGATACGCGGCGACTACGGCATAACCTACGACGAGGACGTGCTGCGCCTCATCGACGAGTTCAACAGCGTAGGTCTGTTCGTGGGCAGCGTGTGCCTCACGAAATTCGACGGACAGCCGCTGGCTGTCCGCTTCGAGAAACTGCTCAAAAGCATCAACATGCCTTCGTACCGCCACTACCGCATCGACGGGTATCCGAACAACGTGGAGCTCATCGTTTCGGACAAAGGATATGGTAAGAACCAGTATATCAAGACATCACGACCGCTTGTAGTTGTTACCGCGCCCGGTCCGGGCAGCGGCAAACTGGCCGTGTGCCTCTCGCAACTCTATCACGAGCACAAATACGGCATCAACGCGGGATACGCCAAATTTGAGACATTCCCCATTTGGAACATTCCGCTCAAGCACCCGATAAACCTCGCCTACGAGGCCGCCACAGCCGACCTCAACGACGTGAACATCATCGACTCGTTCCACCTTGAGGCGTACGGCGTTACAACCGTCAACTACAACCGCGACGTGGAGGCTTTCTCGGTGCTAAACACCACATTTGAAATGATTTACGGACAAAGTCCGTATAAAAGTCCTACCGACATGGGAGTCAACATGGCCGGCAACTGCATTATCGACGACGAAGTGTGCCGCCAGGCGGCCTGCCAAGAGATAATACGCCGCTACTACAAATGCCTGTGCGACAAAAAACGTTTCGGCGAATCGAAAGACAGTCAGGAAAAACTGGAATCGCTGATGCAGCAAGCGCATCTGAAAACTACTGACTATAAGGTAGTTGACGCAGCTCTAAAGAAAGAGGCGGCGACCGAAGGCCGGCCGGCAGCGGCTATCGAACTGCCCGACGGCACGATAGTAACCGGCAAGACATCGGACCTGCTCGGTCCGTTGGCTGCCGCACTGCTCAACGCTTTGAAAGTTCTGGGCAATATCGACCAATCGTTCAACCTCATCTCGCGACTAGCCATTGAACCAATTCAAACGCTCAAAACCGAGTATTTGGGCAGTACAAACCCGCGTCTCCACACCGACGAGATTCTGATAGCGCTGTCGTCATCGGCAGCGCACAACGAGCTGGCAGAGAGAGCTTTGCAACAGATACCAAAACTCAAAGGCTCAACAGCTCACACCACCGTAATGGTAACAAACATCGACGAACAGACATTCAAAAAGCTGGGCATCAGCCTGACTTGCGAACCGAAATACGAGAAGACACAGCTAAATTACCACAAACACTGATACGGTGTAAAGTGGTGATTTTCAACTAAAAACCTATCAGCTAAAACATTATGGCCGAACACAACGAACTTGGAAAAACTGGCGAGGAGATTGCCGTAGAATATATTCTACGGCAAGGTTTCAAGATATTGTACCGCAACTGGCGGTTCATGCACAAAGAAATCGACATCATAGCGCTCGACGGGCGCACGCTTGTGTTTATAGAGGTGAAGACGCGCAGCGGCAACGTAGAGGCCCGCGACACCATGTCGGCATCGAAGATGCGTTACTTGTCGACAGCGGCCAACTTCTTTATCGACAGGTTCAAACGCACCGAAGAGGCGCGTTTCGACCTCATTGTAATTCGGTTTTTAAGAGGTCAGTACACCGTAGAGCATATAAAGGAAGCTTTCAGATAGGGCATAAACCCTAGGAAATCATTCAGTTACAGAGTCAATGTTCTAATTTTTGTACCATTCGGTACAAAAAGCCTTTTTGCGCCATCAGTTCGTCGTAGGTGCCTATTTCCACAATGTGCTTGTCGTTGACGACCGCTATGCGGTCGGCAACGCGTATCGTCGACAGGCGGTGACTGACAATGATAGCAGTGCGGTTTTGCGTGATGGCCCTGAAATTATCGGTAAGGTCGGCTTGCGTGAAAGCGTCGAGCGAGCTTGTGGGCTCGTCCATAACGATTACTTGCGACTTGTTGAAAAACGAGCGCGCGAGAGCCGTGCGCTGCCACTCGCCCTGACTGAGCATCTCGCCGTCGGGGAAGAGGTTGCCGAGGCGCGTGTCGTATCCATTTTTGAGCTCGGCAAACACCTTGTCGATACCCGCGGAGCGGGCAGCCGACTGTATTTCGGCATCGTCGTTGGGCGCGTCGATATTGCCATACCAGATGTTGTCGCGCGCGGTAACGTTGTAGAGCACAAAGTCCTGGAAGATGGCCGACACGTTTTTCGAAATCTCCTTGTCGCTTATCTCAGCTAAATCGACGCCGTCGTAAAACACCTGACCCTCAGTGGGTTTGTAGAGGCCGCAGATGATTTTGAGCAGTGTGCTTTTGCCGCTGCCGTTATTTCCGACAACGGCGAGTGTCTCGCCGTTGCGTATGTCGAGATTGAGGTTTTTGAGCGCTGTGCGGCTCGTGTTGGGATATTTGAACGACACGTTGCGAAGCGAAATGCCTTTGGTGAGCGTAGGAAATTTCGCATGCGCCTGCTCTTTGTCGATTTTCATATCAAGAAATTCGAACACATTGCGCAGGAAAAGATTATTTTCGTAGAGCGAAGCGATACGCTGAAGCAAATCTTGCACAATGGTATAGCCTCGATGTATGGCCATAAAATACATGGCGAGCGAACCAACCGTCATGTCGCCTTTTGTAGCCTGCCAAATCAGAAAACCGAAAACCACAATCATAAGCAGCGAAATGACAAACTGAAGAATCGCCTCACGTATTGCAATGGTTACCAATAATTTACGCTGCGATTTATGTATTTCGGTGTCGACATCCTGATATTTTTTGCGGAACAAATCGCCCAGACTGAACAAACGCACCTCTTTGGCGAACTCTTTGGCCGTCAGCACGCGGTTGTAGTAATTGAGCTCGCGCTCTTCGCTCGTCTGTTCGCGCCTCATTTTGAAATACTTACGCGAATAATGTATGCGCAGGATAATAATCGGCAGAGCCACCAGAACGATGATTACCGGCATGAGCCAGTAAATCGAAATCAGAATAATGGCAATGGCGCCGAGCGTAAAGCCGTTCTGCAGCACGCCGACCATATTGTAGAACACTTGCTGGGGCTTGCTTCGGGCGTCGCTCACAGCTCGGTAATAGATATTCTGGTAATTGGCGTCTTCGAAAAAGCTGTAACCTACCGATGTCGTTTTATTATGAATGATGTCCGACAGATAACGGTTGAGACAGAAAGTCTGCCTCTCGCGCACAATACTGTGCAGCGAGGCTGTAAGCGAGTTGATTACAAACAAAATGCCTACGGCCGAAAGCACGAAAATGACCTCGTGAATGTCGAATTCGTTGTTTTGCAACTGCTGATCGGTGGTATCGACGAGCAATTTAATGACCCACAACATCATAAGAGGCACAGAGCCGCGCAAAACTATAAAGACCGAGTTGAAAATAGCCCATTTCGGACTGCTCAGCCAAATAAGTTTCAACGCCCGCAATATGTATCTTATGTGTTCTTTCATAAAAACTATTTCACTTCGTCGATAGATACTAAGTTGTTGGTAATGGCGTAGATAGTGAGCGCAGTTGAGCTATGTATCTGCAGTTTTTTCGAGATATTCCTACGGTGCGTAAGCACCGTAAACACCGACAAGTTCATACGGTCGGCTATCTCTTTGTTGGTCAGGCCTTTAACCACCTCACAGACAATCTCTTTCTCGCGTTGCGAAAGAACATCCTCCTCGGAATTTTCGGTGTCGTCGTCGGGGGTGTTGCCCATAAGGGCATCGAGCAGGTTATGTATCTGTGGCTCAGTACTATAAATGCTTATACGACCATCGTAACCGGCGAGCAGATTCTCGTCGCAAAGCGACGAGACAATAGCTATGAATTTGGCATCGGCCAAAGGTTTTTCGGCGCGGTATTGCCCGACATCGAAGAAACCGCCCATAAACGGATTAACTATCACAATATCAGGCGAATAAACTTTCATATTTGCCTGAAATGCCTCAATGCTGTCGAGCTCGAAAAACTGCATATTCGAGTCGAGCGCGCGCTTAAGCGCCGCGATGACGCCAGTGCGTACTATGACCGAAGTCTCGACGACAGCAATTTTGTATGTTTCCCTCGTGTGACTCATTTTTGTACGGAATCTTTCTCGAGAATAGTAACAGCAGGAATAAACAGGTTGTCCTCAATGCGGCAGTGCGTTTTCAGGTCGTCGTCGCACGAGAAAATGTCGAAGAGCACGGCATTGAGCTCATTGGCCTTGCCGGCATCGGAGTAATACTTGATAATCACGTTGATAAGCTCCGAGAGCGTCGAGTCGATGTCGGCGTGCTGGCGCTCGTGGCGCAGGCGGTCGAACGGCACGGCCGGGCGCCGGCCGTCGGTTAGCGCATCGACGTATTTGAACATCACATCATCCTCATACTGAAGGTGATGTATGACTTCGGCGGTATAAGAATCGAAAAACTTTATTATCAGCACCGACAATTTATTGTCGGTGTTGTAGTTTATCGCGTTTTTGAGTCTTTCGCGCAAATAACTGAAATAGAATGTTTTATAATATTCGTGCGACGACCGCAGGAATTTCACCATAGCGCGCACCGAGACTTGTCCGACACCGCGCATATCGCCATTGGCCACATAGTTGAGCACCGCCAGGAACGTCGGGCAGTCGATGTCGCGCTCCTTGCACACCAGGCGCACCGTCTTGTCGCCAAAGCCCGACGGAATGCCGAAACGGCTTATGATGGGCAAGAGCGGATAGTGGTCCTTGATAATATCGACGAGTTTGTGATTTTCAGTATATTTCATACAACATTCTTATTTACAATTATTTAGGTGCTTTACGATACAATACACAGCCAATGACGCCAAACACGATGTTGGGCAGCCATACGGCCAGCAGAGGGCTCATGCTTCCGCTCACTGCGAATGTGGTCGAAAGCGTGAGGAAGAGTATGAAGGTGAAGCTCAGCACAAGGCCTATGGCCATATATATGCCCATGCCGCCGCGCGTTTTGCGCGACGAGAGCGACACGCCGATAAGCGTCAGAATGAACGCTGCGAAAGGCGTGGCCTGACGTTTGCGAAGCTCTATCTCAAACTCTTCGGTATTGCCGATGTTGCGCTCGCGCAACTCGGTAATATGATGCTCGAGCTCAGTACTCGTCTGCATTTCGAACGATTTGCGCTCTTTTTTGAAGTCGCTCGGCAGCATGTTTATTACGCTGTCGGTTTTCACACCCGACGTAGTCGTGTGTGTGATGCCGTCGTCGGCGAAATTCCACTCTTTGTAGTCGTACAAATTCCAGCGCGAATTTATTGAGTCATAGTCGATTGTCTTCGCCGAAAGGCGCGAGACAAGTTTCTTGCCGTCGTACTTTTCGATGTTGAAACCGTCGCCGCTCTCGCGAAACGAATAATAGCGGCGCAGATAGACGAAAACGCCCTGCGACACTTGCATGTGAATGTCGCTCAAGCCCGTCTCCTTGCGGCTTTTGACGTATGTGTTCTCAAAGTCGATGCGCGTGCGGTTGGCAATCGGAATCACCGAACTGCCAAGCAGATACGACATTATCGCAATCACCGTTGCGCCAAGGAAATACGGATACATGAGACGGCGGAAACTGACTCCGCTCGACAATATTGCGATGATTTCGGTGCGCCCGGCCATCTTCGATGTGAAAAATATTACCGATATGAACACCAACAACGGCGAAAACATATTCGCGTAGTATGGCAGCATATTCATGTAATAATCAAACACAACGGCTTTTAGCGGCGCTTTCGACTCCATAAAGTCGTCGATTTTCTCCACCAGGTCGAATACTATCACAATACCCAGAAACAGCACCAAGATGAAGAAATAAGTGCCCAAAAACTTCTTCAATATGTATAAATCGAGCTTTTTCAATTCGTCAGTTTTTTCAAATGCAAAACTAATTCATAATGCCGGAATTATGAACAAAGTTTTTCGATAATTCGGCTTTGGCACTACTTTTCAGCAGGCATTCGTATTATCATCGGCATATGCATTCCGGCAACGACAAGGCCGTTGTCGTCGGCATATTTCAGAATCCGTTTACGACTTTCGATGCATTTGGGTTTGTCGGCATCGAACGAGGCGCATATCTCGGGGTTGAACAGCTGAAGCGCGGCGCCGTGCATCAAATCGCCCACAACGAGCAACTTACCGCACTGATAAACGGTATGACCGGGCGTATGTCCGTAAGCCTCAATGCCTTGCACGCCTTCGGGCAAGGCATCGCCAATGCTGAACAGATGAAGTTGCGACTGATATTTCTGCATTGTCGTAATTGCCTGAACATTAGCCGTATCGCTCATCCAAGCGTCGTATTCGGCCTGATTTACATACACTTGCGCGTTCGGATACACAACATTGTCGCCATTGAGCATGCCGCCGATGTGGTCGCCATGGAAATGCGTGATGAAGAGGTAGTCGATGGCTGTTGGCGGAACGCCGAGCGTGTCGAGGCGTGCAGCCACCTTACCGCGCTCGCCACCGTTGCCGGTGTCGAAGAGAATGTTTTTGCCGTTGAGGCGCACCAAGTAAGCGCTCATAGCCGACGGAACGCCGTCGGCAACGCCAAGACTGTCGATGAGAGCCGAGTCGGCACCAACGAACATGCGGGCGGGCATCAAGTGCGCGCCGTCGTTCTCGCGTATCCACGATACGTTCATCTGGTCAAGGTCGAACTGCGTTACAGATGCCATTTTCGGAGCCGAAACCTCTTCGGCGGGTTTCGACGAGCACGATGCTAAAAGCATAGCTAAAGCTGTGATTTTCAATGCGTTTTTCATTTGTCTACTAATTTTTATTGTTATTTTTTCCTATAATTCTTTTTATCAAATTGAGAAACTTCACTATGCACCACGCACCAGCATGGTTGACATAAGTTGAAACCGGATGGCAGGCAAGCAACGCCTTGCCATAAAACGTTGGCAGCCACCATTTTAGTCCAAAGCGCATTCCCCAAAACGAAGTGCTTACGACCTCGCCGACAACCTTGGCATAAGCCACGGGCGGGTCGCATTTGATGACCGAATCGCCGCGAGTGAGCAGAACGCCGTCGGCGTTCTGAACGACGCGATGCGCCACCCATTTGGCGTCGGAGCGCTCAAACACAACGACATTGCCGCGCCGCAAGCGGCTCGGCTCGCATTTGCCGATGTAATGCACGAAGCGAGGCCAGAACGTTGGAAACATGCTGAATCCGCCGGCTTTGAAACCAACCGGAACGTCCTGATTCATAACGTCTTTGGCTACATTTCTATATTGCTCTGCTTCGTCCACTTCGCTAAAGTTTTTGTTGTAAAATATCGCGGACTATGTCGCCATCGGGGCGGAAACCGACCTCGAAAACCTTCGCACCCGCACAGACATGGCCGACAGCGGACAGCTGTCGGCTAATTATCTCTTTATCAGTCGGATGATAAATAGTATTCGTCATAATGCGCATTACGGCCTCTGCGCCCGTAACTGGTTTTATGTAGTTCTGTGCCGATTGACAAATCAAGCACAAAGAGCTTATTTTCACGCTTTTAGGCGCATCATTGTAATAATTCATCGGGATATTGTAGCCAACGGCATTGCCGTTGGCATCGCAGCGGATGGCGAGCATGTCGTCGTTGATGATTGTAGCGCCGACGGTGTCGCGCCAGAGGCGTGCCATAGTCGATTTGCCAGTGCCCGAAGGCGCAGTGAACAAATATCCAACACCCTCATAATCAACGAGTGAGCAATGTATCAGAAAATCTTCTCTTCGGTTCAGAATGCGCGACAGCATCAGATTGAAAAGCGGGAAAATATACGGATTTACCTCTGTATCAGCCACATCGCGCCGGCAGATGCGAAGCGTACCACCGCGCTCACCAAGCTGAAGCTGCACCCAATGACAGGTCGGATTATTATCGTAATCTACTGTTATACAATCGGTTCCATCATCGGTTTGCGCTACCGACCAACTAAAATCGACAAGTTCTTCGCCTTGGGCAATGAATTTGTTTTTTGTCGCTTCAATTTTTTCGTGATGCTTAGTATCACGAATAACAATCTCGAAATCAGCATTTTGCACATCAGTCACACCGAAACCGCGAAACACTTCACATCCCGCTGCGAAACGCAGCGGCTGCTCTGCATCGTATCTGAACGTTATTCCGGCGACTTTACAAAAAATGCTCATTCCTCTGTTACTTCTGAAAACAAACCGCGTTCGACCATGTGGTCGATAAATTCCTGAATATCAGCCATAAGCACGCCTTCATCGGGCACTTCGTATTCTGTCGAAAGCGCCTTGGCTATTTCGGCAACGGTGTGCGGCTCAGCTACGTATTTAACTATAAATGAACTCGTTGAATTGAGAATAATAAGTTTTCCCATTTTAGCCACCGAACCCGTCATCGGCACAATGACCGTTTCGCCGGCCACCTCACTGATAACAAAATTTCCGTTCGATTTATATTTAGCGTAATTCATTTGTTATAAGCATTTTACAACGTTGTACGTGAATACGGCGCAACACTTTGGTCGCAAAACATTCCTTTGCAGAATTTTCTATAGCCCGCGCTCGCCACCATGGCGGCGTTGTCGGTTGTGAATGCGAATTTCGGTATGAAGACATTCCAACCGTATTTGGTGTGCAGCTGTTCGAAGGCGGCGCGCAAACCAGAGTTTGCCGACACACCGCCAGCCAATGCTACATCTTTGATTTTCAAATCCTTAGCCGCCTTGATAACTTTTTTCATCAGAATGTCGATGACGGTTTTCTGCAGCGAGGCACAAAGGTCGGCTTTGTTCTGCTCGATGAAGTCGGGGTTGACCTTCAGCTCATCGCGCAAAGTGTACAGAAACGAGGTCTTCAGACCGCTGAAACTGTAGTCGTAGCCTTGTATCTGCGGTTTTGCGAACGCAAAAGCGTCGGCGTTGCCCTCTTTAGCGAGTTTGTCGATTATCGGGCCGCCTGGATACGGCAGCCCCATTACCTTTGCGCACTTGTCGAACGCCTCGCCGGCGGCATCGTCGATGGTCTGCCCTATCATCTCCATGTCCATATAGTCGCGCACAAGCAGAATCTGGCTGTTACCGCCTGATACTAAGAGACATAGAAACGGAAATCGCGGCAGCGGTTTATCGTCTTCGACGATAAAATGCGCCGAAACATGCGCTTGTAAGTGGTTCACTTCCACCATTTTAATATTGCGCGCCAAGGCGAAGCCTTTGGCGAAACATGTGCCCACGATGAGCGACCCCATAAGTCCCGGGCCGCGAGTAAACGCAATGGCATCGATGTCGCCGACATCGATGCCGGCATCGCCGATGGCTTTATCGACAACTGGAATAATATTTTGCTGGTGCGCACGCGAAGCCAATTCAGGAACAACACCGCCGTAACGCAAGTGAACTGCCTGACTAGCAATGACATTCGACCTCACTACACCGTCGGTGAGCACCGCCGCCGACGTGTCGTCGCACGAAGATTCTATACCTAATATTGTGATACCCATTATTTTCTCAATGGTTTTACTAATTTTGTAATCGTTTTCGGCAGAAAAATCTGCCGCGTGTAATAATGGGCAAAGCTATAAAAAAAATTCGTACGATATTAACTTCAATGGTATTAGTCGGCATCGGACTGATACTGTTGGCGTTTGTAGCTGTTTTTCTGCCGCCCGTTCAGAACTATGCCAAACACGTGGTAGCCAATAAGATAGAAGCCACTTTCGGACTGCCTACCGAGATTGGCTCAATAGTTTACTTTCCGTTCACAACGCTGAAAATATCCGACATCAAGATGTCGGATCGCAGCGGCTCCGAGTTTATTTCAATCGATGAAATAAAGACCGACATCGGAATAATGACCTTCATAGATAACTACCTGAACCTCAAATTCTTATCAGTAAATTCGCTGACTATTCACGTCAGAGCCGATGCCGACGGGCGCCTCAACATAAGCAACTTAGCCGGCGACGGGCAGTCGCCCGCGCCACATCCGAACATCAGCATCGACCTGCTCAACATCACCAATAGTCAACTACTGTATTCAACTGACAAACAAAACATTACGCTGTCGGACCTCAACATTTATCTGCGCAACCTCAACAGCGACCGCGACCATACAAGCGCGAAAATCACAGGTCTGTCGTTTAACGACGATAGTAACAACCGCATTTTCAATATTTTAAGCACGCTGAATTATCAAAACGACACACTGCGTTTCGACGATATGGAGGCGGCCTACGGCAGTTCGACGGCCTCGGTAAGCTCTATAGTTTGCGCACTGTCAGGCGACACTCTCAAAAACGCCAGCCTCGGCATTAATTCTTTATCGCTGAGCGATAAAGAGTTACAGCTTTTCGGCTTGCCCGAAAACACCATCAACACCGCCATAAACCTTTCGGGGCGGATAGAGGCAACGAAAGACCGCATAGAAGGCTCGAATCTTATTTTCAGCACGGCTGAAAATACCTCATTATCAGCTAATTTCGGCGTGAAGAATTTTTCCGACAGGAAAAATACCAAGTTCAAATTTGAAATCATCGACCTCAGAACCAACCTCAACGACATAAAGCGTATTGCGAATGCCGATGTAGCATCGCCCAATACGGCAAAAAGCGTCGGCGACATTATGCTAAAAGGCTTATTTAAAGGCACTTTGACCGACGCAAAATTCGACGGCTCGCTCCGAAGTCTGCTTGGCGAAATCGAAACACACAGCCACATTACCGCCAAAGGCGACAGCTCGTACATCGTCGATGGCAATATCGACGCGCCGACGCTCAACCTGGCCAGTCTGACCGACGGAACGGTTTCGGAACTGCATTTTGCAGCCGACTACGACGGACGAATCGACAACAACAAGCTGACATTCAGCCACTTAAAAGGCAAATCAAACAAGCTGACATTCAAAGGATACGCCTACCGCGATGTGGTGCTCGACGCAATGATGCAAAACAACGACCTGTACGGCGTGATGGACATCACCGACCCGAACGGGTCGGTAACTGCCGTGGGCGAATACACCCGAAACGACGGCAAGCCGCGCCTCTCGCTTACCGCAAAAGTCGACAGCCTGCGCACCGGCGTTACGAATCTGACGCCGTCGATTCCGCAAGGCAACCTCTGCGCAAGCCTGCGCTCCGACTTCACCGGCGACAATTTAGACAACATCACTGGCAACATCTGGCTTGGCGACCTGCTTTTCAAAGGGAAGCCGAAAGATGTGGTCGAGAAAGCCATCAACATCGACATTGTTGAGAAAAACGAAAACGAGAAGTCCGTAATTGTCAATTCCGACAACCTGAAAGTCAATGCGTTAGGCTCGTTCCGACTCGATATGATGATTGCCGAAATAAAAAACCAGCTTGCCGCCGCTTCCGACATTGTATTCTCGCCAGCGAAAATGGCCATAACCGACGATAGAACGGTCGATTTCGACATCGAATACAAAGATATTGAGCAATATCTGCAATTCGTGTCGGACAATATTCTCGTTGAGGAAAACGGCAGAATTTCGGGACACATAGAATCGACGAACCACACGACAAACATCGTGGCGCAACTCGGCAACGTGTTTTACAACCAAAGCAAACTCAGCGACACGCAGCTCACTGTCGACTTCGGCAACAACACCCTCGCAGCCTGCATCACCGCACAGACCATTGAGATTCCGAACGTGGGACAAGGCGAGAATCTGAATATATGCAACTCGCTATGCAACAATAGATTATCATCGACTTCGCAATGGCGAAGCCGACAATCCGACGACGCGTTCAGCGCCATAGCGCTGAACGCCATACTCACCGACAATAACGGCTCGGCCAACGCCCTCATCAACGTAGAGCCTACCGAGATGCTCATCGGTGGCGACGTATGGTCGATTGTAAAATCGACCATCAATGTCAACGACAAACGCATTGACATTAAGGACTTTATAGTAAAACACGATGATAAATACCTTGCCGCCGATGGTTCGATAGACAAAAACTCAACGGCCGACACGCTGACCATCACAATGAACCAACTGACGCTCGACAACATTCTGCCGCCCGACCCCGACCGCAAAGTCGACATTGCCGGCGACATGAGCGCGAAAATCCGGCTCACTTCGCAGCAAGGCAAGCTAAGGGCACTTCTCGACGCCGATGTCGACCGGTTCCACGTCAACCGCGACTATCTCGAGCACCTCGACATAGTGTCGGACTGGCAGCCCGAAGAGGAACGGCTCAACCTCGATTTAGCCATCGTGAGCGGCAATAAATGCCGCGCACGCGCCATTGGCGGTCTCGACAATGCCAAAAATCTCTTCGACCTGAAATTCGACATCGACAGTCTGTCCGACGGTTTCCTGAATTTCTACCTCGGCACGCCTATAAAAGACATCAAAGGCTCAACATCGGGCAAGCTGCGCCTCTACGGCGCACTGCCCGACCTGAAAATCGACGCTCAGCTATGCGTTCACCGCACGGAATTCACCGTGCGGCAGTCGCTCGTGAAGTACGTCTTCGACCACAACGACTCGCTATTCATTGCGCCTAACTACATAGAATTCTGCAACTTACAATTTTCCGACCCGAACGGTCGGAAAGGCAATTTCTACGGCCACATATCGCACAAAATGTTCTCGGGGCTGCGCCTCTTCCTCAACTTCGACTTCAACGACCAGCTGGTGCTGCAAACCACCGAAAAGGACAACTCGACGTACTACGGAACGCTCTACGCCAACGGACAACTGCGCGTGAACGGCACTCCGGCAAGTCCGGAACTGAACATAACGGCATCAACAGCCTCTAAATCAGAGTTTTTCATTCAGCCTCTCGAAAAAAACGACCTCGCCGAGCTCGACTATATAAAATTCAGGTCGCGCAACGACAGTACAGAGCTGATAGTGAGCAAGAAAGACATACTCGACGGCGTTTCGGCACTGCTCAACATCAATATTTTGCCTACGGCAAAAATACACGCCATACTCAACCCGCGCACGCAAAACAAAATAACTGCCAACGGCAACGGCTCACTTCGCCTAAGAGTCGATAAATCAGGCGATTTGTCGATCTACGGCAACTATGTCATCGAAAAAGGAACTTACAATTTCTCATTCGAAAACATTGTGAACAAGCAATTTGTGATAAACGACGGCGGCACCATAACGTGGGCCGGCGACCCGTACAACGCAAATGTCGATCTGACAGCCACTTACAAGGTTAAAGCCGCCCTGGCCGACCTCGTGGCCAACGACCCCAACGCCAACCTCAGCGAGCTTCGCCGACGCGTGCCTATCAACTGCAACATACTGTTGTCGAACAAGTTAATGGACCCGAATATAAAGTTCAAAATAGAAATACCATCGACAAACAATTTCAACCAATACACCTTCGACCAGTATGTCAATACCGAAGAAGAGGTCAACAAACAGGCCTTCTCGCTGCTTCTGTCGAACAGGTTCTATGCCGTACAAAACTCAAGTACTGCGGCCGCCGGACAGGCATTCATAGGCAACACGGCATCTGAGTTGCTCAGCAGTCAGCTGAGCAACCAGATAAGCAACTGGATGTCGCAGAACAAGTACAACATCGGTGTCGGTGTCAATTATCGTCCGGGCGACGAAATAAGCAACGAGGAGTACGAGTTGGCTCTCTCGACACAAATGCTTGATAATAAGATAATTCTGAGTGGTAACGTAGGCTACGGCCGCAACACCACACCCGACCAGAAATCCGACGGCAACTTCATTGGCGACTTCGACCTCGAGGTGAAACTCAACAAAAAAGGCAACATACGCGCCAAAGCTTACACACACACCAACAACGACATTCTGTACGACACATCGCCTACGACGCAAGGCATCGGCATCTCATTCAACGAAGAGTTCAACAACTTTGGCGATGTGCTGCGCAAATACTGGCGCATTGTTACCGGCAAACGCAAACGAGAGAAAAAAGAATAACGGAAAATACTGATTCTCAGTATTTTCCGTTAAATATCATAAATCTAAGCGCTTCAAAAAACGATTAAAGCTCTTTGTCCCAGAAACTGTCAGAACTTCTGAAATCGATAACCTGCACGTGCGGGTAAAGTGTCTTGGCGAACTTCTCGATAACCGAGAGAGTATCGTCGGCCATGGCTTTGTCGTCGCCAGGCATACGGTTGTAAACAACCGTATGAAGATCGATGTCGCGGTTTTTGCACGCCTCGATGCTCAGCAGCGCGTGGTTGATGCCCCCAACTTTCGAAGTGGTGATGAGAATGAGCGGCATTTTTCGCGAAGCTATGTAGTCGATCACCATCGACTCGTCGTTGAGCGGAACCATCAGTCCGCCAATGCCTTCGACGAGCACCACACGGTAGCGCGACAGCAGATAGCGTATGTCGCGGTCGATGTTGTCGAGATCGATTTGCACGCCTTCGAGTTGCGCCGCATATTGCGGCGCAAACGGCGCTTTGAAGATGTAGGTGCAAGTGCGCCCCTCACGGTCTTCGGGCAGCGCGCCGCAGCCCATTACTTTTCTGTGTTCGATTAGGTCGTCGGCAATGTTCGACCGACAACCAGTCTGTACCGGCTTTTGCGTGATGACCGACACACCCCGATGATGCAAGTATGATGCCATACGTGCTGTTACGTAGGTTTTTCCACTGTCGGTATCGACGCCGCTAATAAAATATGCTCCGCCCCGATAAATCATTTTAATACTTTTTTGTGTTCAACGCTGCCGAATACGCACAGCGGTGCGGCGTATTCAGACGCCGCTCTGTAATATACTGATCGACCGACGATTAATCGTCGTCGTCGTCATCTTCATCATCGTCTTTCGACTTTTTCTTCTTTTCTTTGTCTTTCTTTTTCTTAGGTTCGTCGAAAGCGTTGCCGAATGTTTCGGCAACGTTGCCTGTTACCTGTTCGTATTTGTAAGCCACGTCGGCATATTTAGCCTCGGCAGCCTCAAGTGCCTGTTCTGCAGGTTTTTGCTGCGATTTGCCTTTTTCAATGTTGGCTTGGCCTTTCGACACTTTCTTCTCAGCCTCTTTCAGTTTGTTGTCGATGGCTTTCAACTCTTCTTTCGAGCGTTTGTCGAGCTCTTTTATGTCGGCATTGGCCTGCGCAACTACCTGACGGTCATCGCTTTTGAGGAATTTGTTATATCCTTTGCGTTCGTTGGCGAACTCTTTCACTTTGTCTTTGCGCTCAGCGTTGAGCTCTTTGATAGCTGCATTGCCTTCATCGACCATCTGGTTGCCCACTTCGATGAGTGAATCGGCCATAAACACCTTATGCTGCGATGTTTGCAGTTTTTTCTTTGCTAATTCGTACGATGCAGTGGCCTTCTGTTTGGCCATTTCTACCTTGTCCTGAGCTGTCTGAGCCGACACACTGGCTACCACCAGCGCCGACACCAACAAAAGCATTAACTTTTTCATTTTTCTCATATTATAGTTAATAATCTGTTTATCAATATTTTGGCAAAACGCTTGCGTTTTGCCGCCTTTCTGCATGATACAAACACTGTACCAAAAGCGGCCCAACGCCTTTCTGTAATGCGAAGCAAAATTAATTCTTTATAGTTTTCCGACAAAAAAAGGCTGTCAGAAATCTGACAGCCTTTTTTTAAAATTATGATTTGTTAGGGTTTATTAAAAATCTGAAAATCCTATGTTATTTTTCAGAGTTTTTTTATAAAAACCTAGTGATTTCTGACGTATTCACGTAAAACAGATTATATTTGCAAAAAAATAAAACTATTCAGACATGAAATACTCGGTGATAATAGAGAAAGACGAAAAAACGGGATGGTATGTGGGGCAATGTTGCGAATTCCCCGCTGCGATAAGCCAGGGCCAGACACTCAAAGAACTAATGGAGAATATGAAAGAGGCCATTGACCTCGCTATTGAGTGTCAGAAAGACGAAATAAAAGAGACTTACAAAGGTCGGAAAGTGCTTCACCGAAATTTAGTATTATGAAAAAAGAAAAGTTTCTAAAACACTTGAGACAATATGACTGTTATCCTACAGGGAGACAAAAGGGAAGTCATGCACAATTCAAAAATCTCAAAACAAACGCACAAACTATTGTACCTCTGCATAACGATATCTGCGATGCTTTAGCAATCAGAATCTGCAAACAATTAGGTATACCCGTAATTGGTCATAATTAGTTTACTATCACAATATTAGAAAGACAAACGCTGCCAGGAATCTGGCAGCGTTTGTTTTAAATTTATGATTTACAATACGTTATTAAAAATCATAAGTAAGTGAGAGGCTTAATGTGCCAGTCTTGTATTTGTACTTGTCGGCATTGCTCAAGTTCGACAAACCAACATCGTAGCCAACGCGGAAGCCGAAATTGTTCTCAAGTGTAATACCGGCGCCAACCAACAGACCAATGTTCAGACGTTTCATCTCCGAATCTTTGCTACCGAAATCAATATCCTCCGACTCGTCGTCAGATTTGTATTTACCAGAGATAGCAACACCGATTGTCGGACCAGCCAAACCATATACCTTTAAGCCAGCTACATCGAGATTCAGACGTGCGTTAACAGGAATTGTCAGATAAGTCAGCGATGTTTTAACATCGATTTTCTTGCCCAAAAATTTCTCCTCGTATTTGCTACCTTTGTTTTCGAGAGTCAGGCCTGTCTCCAACTGAATTGACTCACCAATAAGGTCGAAGTCGGCGTAAAGACCTGCATGATAGCCAAGAAGCATCTTGTTTTCGTCATTTTTGGTACCGTCGAATTTCTCATTCACGTTACTGAAGTTCATACCGGCTTTAATGCCTACGTTTGTCTCTGCGAACGAATTCATTGCTATAAGCAACAACGCCGCGATTGCGATTTTGATCTTTTTCATACTGATATTATTTTATGTTTATATTCTGCAAATGTAATATGTTTTTTTATAAAAAAAACATTCTATTGCATTTTTTTATTTTAATCATCTGAAAAACAGCAATTCGCGGTACTTCGGCAGTGGCCACATCTCGTTGTCGATGATGAATTCGAGCTCATCGACGTGGTGGCGAATCTCGGCGAGGAACGGTTGCACGCGCTGGTCGTACGCAAAGGCCTTGTCAACCGCATTTTCAATGCGGTTGCACTCTTTGCGGGCTTCTATCATCTCGCCCACCTTGCCACGTATCACCGACACATGCTCCGACACCTTGCGAATGAGCTGACGCTCATTCTCGGTGAGTTGCTCGGCATCGCCGCCGAATACGTCGCGCATTCCTTTCACGTTGTTTATCAGCACGTTCTGATAGTTGATGGCGATAGGCAGAATGTGGTTGAGCACAAGGTCGCCCAGTACGCGCGACTCAATCTGCACTTTCTTCACAAACTTCTCTATCTCAACCTCGTGACGGGCTTCGAGTTCACGCTCGCTCAGAATGCCCTGACCGACAAACACTTTTTTGGCGTGCTCGGTGAGCATCTTCGAGAGCGACTCGGGCACACTCGTTATGTTCGTCAGTCCGCGCTCGGCGGCCTCGCGCTTCCAGTCGTCGGCGTAGCCGTTGCCGTCGAAATGTATCGGGGCCGACTCAAGAATGAGGTTTCTAACCATCTGGAACAGAGCCTCATCCTTCTTCACGCCGTTCTCGATAAGTTCATCGACCTTGTTTTTGAAGTCGACGAGCTGCTCGGCGAGCATGGCGTTGAGAGCTGTCATAGCGCCGGCGCAGTTGGCCGACGAGCCAACTGCACGGAACTCGAAGCGGTCGCCGGTGAAGGCGAAGGGCGAGGTGCGGTTGCGGTCGGTGTTGTCGACCAATATTTCGGGCAGACGGCCCACACCGAGCTTCAGCTCGGTCTTCTCTTCGGGCGTCATCTTCGAGTCCGACACTTTTTCGGCTATCTTGTCGAGCATGCTCGATATCTGCGAACCGAGGAATATGGATATTATGGCAGGCGGTGCTTCATTGGCGCCTAAGCGATGCTGGTTGGTGGCGTTGAGTATCATTGAACGCAGCAAATCCTGACCTTTGTGCACGGCAGCCATCACATTGGTTAAGAACGTGATAAAGAGCATGTTACCCTTCGGGTTTTTGCCCGGGGCAAAAAGATTGATGCCCGTATCGGTGCCGAGCGACCAATTGCAGTGCTTGCCCGAGCCGTTGACACCGGCAAACGGTTTCTCGTGCAGAAGCACCTCAAAACCATGATGTTTGGCCAGTTTTTTCATCAGGTCCATAACCAGCTGGTTATGGTCGTTGGCGAGGTTGCACTCCTCGTAGATGGGAGCCAGTTCGAACTGGTTCGGCGCAACTTCGTTGTGCCGCGTTTTCACAGGTATTCCAAGTCGCTGGCTCTCTATTTCAAGGTCGCGCATGAAGTAGGCCACGCGCTCGGGTATCGACCCGAAGTAGTGGTCGTCGAGCTGCTGGTCTTTGGGCGACTGGTGCCCCATAAGTGTACGGCCCGTAAGCATCAGGTCGGGACGGGCCATGTAAAGTCCCTCATCGACAAGGAAATACTCCTGCTCCCAACCGAGGTTGGAGTGCACCTTGGTAATGTTCTTGTCGAAATACTGGCATACATCGACAGCGGCCTTATCTACTGCGTGCAAAGCGCGCAGCAAAGGCATCTTATAGTCGAGCGCATCACCGTTGTACGATATGAAAATAGTTGGTATACAAAGTGTTGAACCGACTATAAAAGCAGGCGAAGAGACATCCCACGCGGTATAACCGCGTGCCTCGAATGTCTGGCGGATGCCGCCGCTCGGGAACGACGACGCATCGGGTTCCTGCTGTGCGAGGTGCTTGCCCGAAAACTCTTCGATGATGTTGCCGTCGGGACCGTAGTTGATGAAGCCGTCGTGCTTCTCGGCGGTGCCGTCGGTGAGGGGTTGGAACCAGTGGCTGTAGTGCACTGCTCCGTGGTCGATAGCCCACGCTTTCATGCCGGCGGCTACGCCGTCGGCGATGTTGCGGTTGATGAGTTCGCCATTGGCGATGATGTTTTTAATTTCCTCATACACAGAGCCTTGAAGGTAGCGTTTCATAGCTTCGTCGTTGAAGACGAGTTCGCCATAGAAATCGGACACCCGCTGCGACGGGAATGTCATGTCGGGCACTTTTTTGTTCATCAGGTCAGTAAGTGCCTTAAAACGTAATATTGCCATATTTTATCAGTTTTTTGTGTTATACCCCCATTTTTCATGGGGTGCTTTCGGCAAAAACACACTTTTTCCTCGAAAAACACCGCAAAAATACCCCCTCTGTCCGATTTTTGCAAATTTTATTGCTTCTTTTTTCTTCGCACAACGGCTCTGATGGCGAACACGGCCAAGCCAAGCACCGCAGCAATGACAAGACCAAGCAGAACTATGTTTGGCTTATGTATTTCGTTTGGCTCTTTGTTTATTGGCTCAACGTCCACCGAGCGAGGCTCTGAACGTTTTTTCTCAACAACTACAGTATCCGTCTCGTCTTCTGTCTCATCGAAATAATCACCAAGATCAATATCTCCCAAGTCGGGTTCTTCGTCGCTGAGCTGTATTTGCACAACCTTATTCATCACGTCGGTGAAGAGTGGCATCGGGCTTTTGGCATCTTCGTCGAGTATCGACAGCAGGTCGGCGCTGAACGGATAAAACCATACGTGGCTCAGTCCGACCGAGTCGGACTGAGCGCCCGGCCACACGCTGTTGACCTCAAACTCATACGTGCCAGGGCGCAAGACCCTGACACGATGCACCGCATTAGAGCCATACCAGCCGTCGTTGAAATTCGAACTCATTTCGTAAGGATATGCAGGGAATCGGTCGTTCAAATATAGCGTCTCGGACCAGCCTTCATCGATACTTTTCAGAGTCGCACTTTTTATTCGGCTGTATCTTTCCCACACATAGTCCTTTTGCAGAGTTGACATTTGAGGTTCTCTGCCTTCATAAACCTCATAATAAAAATAATGTTTGTTTTTCTCGGATAGTTTAGAATCGACATAACCATTAGCGATGAAAGGTCCAACGCAAGGTTCCGCGATTTTAAAACCGAACCTGCCATTGACAAAAGACGGCGTGAGGTGTTCTTCAAGTCCTTTTACTACGTCAGCCAAGATCAAAATGTCAGCAGGCTGCAATGGTTCACTCAAGAAGTTTTCTTGTTGTTCTATTACTACAGCCTCAATCTCATTAATACCGCGTAACGCGATTTGAGTTAATGTATCTACTCCATAATATTCAGTTTCCCCTGGATAATTCCGCTTATACATTTTATTTGTTTCTACATCGCTTCCCCAGAACCTGAAGCGGTCAACCGGCTTATAGTTTCTAGCACTAAAAATACTATAAGGCACCAGTTGTGTCTTATAGAGGCCTTCAGTTTTTCCCACTTCATAATCGGTCAGCATAACAAACGACCCAATAACGCCGTCTTTCCATGTAGCGCCTGTAGAAATGTCGTAATAAAAAGTGTATGAGCAACCATCATAACAGCGTCCGCTCATATTTACACTATAATCAACGCTTACTTTTGACAACGTATTTGGCTGAAACTTTAGTTCGTGATAAAAATGCAACACCAACTCAACTTCGCCACTGACTCTTTCGTTCGTATCTGTATCGAAGATCTCCACATTTGTCTCTATACCAACATTTTTCAGCTCTATTGGGTTCCCGTCCTGTTCTATTTTGCAGCCTTCGTATATACCGCCCTGCAGCTCATACTCCGCAATATAATCGGGATAGGTCATCACACGCAATTTTTTGTCATACTCCAACAATTCGCTCCCTGTCATCAACAACTGCCAAAAATCATCATGGGACAAAAATCCATCTTTTTTATTCAATACGATTTTCCATACTGTCATGTCTATTTCCGTATGATAGCTATCACCTAAGATTATGCGTCCACCATCGAGTTCGATCGGGATATTCACCACGACTGGGAATGCGCAAGGCACCACAACGGTGGAATCGGTTGTGTTACGGAAACTGAAAACGGCATTGATTCTATCACCCGTCACATACATATATTCTTTTTCCAAAGCAATGCTCTTGTTGGGCTCTTTCACGTAAATATTGCCGTAAGTCCAATCTTCGGGATACGAAGTTCCGCCGTCGTCGGCGAAGGCCGGCGACATACACAAACACGCAACGATGAAACACAGAAACTTTCTCATAATACTACATTTTGAAGATTACAAATATAATCTATTTTGCTGAAATAGAGCTTTTTTTTGCAAAAAATAAACTTATCGCCCCACAAACACCGGCGGAGCGAAAGGCCGGCTGAGTTCTGCACTTTTGAGCGTTCGGAAATGCGGTTTGTGCAATTTATCAAATTGCACAAACTCTTCATAATCAGGCTCATATCCCATAGCTCGCGACACCACGAAGTAATATATAGCCCAGCGCGAAGGTGCGTTGAAGGCTTCGTTGTTGCTGCGCATCATGCTTTCGGCCGAAGGGCGGTAAACGCCCTTCGGATAAAGAGCGGCGCCTTCGTAAATGCCCAAATCTTCCTGAAGATAATCATCGTCGGACAAGAAGCGATGCCAAAGCACGATAGTGTCAGATGCGTGATAATCAACATTTTGCGCCCATTTGTTTTTATGGAAATAATCCAACAACTCGCGTCCACTGGCATCGATAGCGCCATGCGATGCATCTTCGTACTCGTCTTGCAGCTTGGCAAATCCATGTCCGACAGCCTCGTGACACAACACGGTGCGGAAATTCTCGCTTCGCAACGAATCAATCACGGGGCAAAAAGCTACCGCTCTGTGCATCAGCCCTTTACCTGTAGCATCGGCAAAGCCGTAAACCGTAGTGCCGGCATACATCGGCGTATTGAGCAGCACTACAGCCAACGCATCGCCGATGTTCAATCCGGGAACCAACGACAAATAGCGGTCTATCTTGTCGCCATCGCCTTCGACGTGAGTGCTGCGGCCACCCTCGAAGAAAC
Organism: Bacteroidales bacterium; assembly: GCA_017960905.1. Classification (GTDB taxonomy): domain Bacteria; phylum Bacteroidota; class Bacteroidia; order Bacteroidales; family Marinilabiliaceae; genus W3P20-009. The sequence goes on along the minus strand of JAGCYH010000054.1, from coordinate 7,367 downwards.
AGCCAAGCGCAGTATGTCCGGTTCCGAAACCGTTGGTTTCGGAAACCGCCGTAACAGCGTATATATCAAAGCATTGCCGAAGCGATTTCAGAGGTTCCTCCGAGAAAATATTCTCAACGGCCACATCGACAACTTCGGCAAAATATCCATTGGCCACGTCGGTATCAAGAAAGCCATCGCCCATTATCACAATGGGCAAGCCTGTGCCGATGGCCGATTTCTGCAGACAAACGACATTGCCATCAGCCGAGTAATCGGCTGATTTATAAGCCGATGCCGACGAGCCTTCACCCTGTTGTATTACTGGCAGCGTCTGCAATAGTTTGCGTTGGTTCTTATTTTTCTGAAAAATAAAAACCATCGCCGTACGTGAAGCCTTTGTCTTATTAGTTTCGTAACTCACTGATATTTCGCCTCTTGTGCCGTTCCAATCCTTCATGGCCGCCGTCAGCCACTTCTCGCTGCCGACGACATCTATCACGCTTTCGGTATTCAGTTCGCAACCTACTGTTATTGAGCCACTTTCGCTCGGAATCATGCAGTATGGCTCATCAACTCTGAGGCAGACATCGGGACGCTGGACCACCTCGACCGAATCGCGGTTAATGCCCGCACCGACAATGATATAGGCCTTACGGCTTGAAAATGACTTATTTGCGGAACGGGCGGTAACTATTATATCGTAGTCGCCGGCCAAGCCGGCTTTGTGCGAAACCGACAGCCAATTGGCAGTGAGCTTGATTTTCCAATTGTTGGAGCAATGCAAATCGACAACGCCCTGCGAACCAAGTTCGCACGACAGCTCGACTTTTTTGGTGAGCCGAATCTTTGAACCGCCGGCGGCTATCGGGTCATCTTCGCACGACAGCAGAGCGAAAAGCATAAAAAACAGTATCATCGCCACAATTGGCGATGATACGAATCTATGACCTTTCTCTATCTGCCTTATTTTCATTGTTTTGCAACGTAGTTCTCGTAACTCTGGCACACTTCAGAAGCAAACTCGACACCATACTCAGCGGGCCTGCCGATGACCGAAAGGACATCGGCCCGATACAAGTCTGACTTTGTTATCTTGTTGGTTATCAGGCCATAAACAAAGCCAGCATTGAAACTGTCGCCAGCACCAATGGTGCTGACCGGTTTTATTGGCCGTGCCGGAATGTGCGCCTCGCCGTCGACGTTTTTGAGCAATACACCGTCTTTGCCCATAGTGCAGACAAAAAGTTTGCAACATGGCGCAACATACTCTGTATAAATCTTTTGTACATCGGCAGTGCCATACATTATCTCAAAGTCCTCAACAGAGCCTTTGACAATGTCGGCATACTTGTAATTCTCAATTATAGTGGGCATTATGGCATTGAGCTCGTGCTTGTGCGACGCGCGGAAATTGACATCATAATAGAGCATGGCGCCGCTCTTTTTCGCAGTACGAATGAGCGGTTCAACTTTATCTCTAATAACCTTATTAACAGCGAAATACGAACCAAAGAGCAGAACATCGTTCTGCTCTATCGGCGGCATGGCAAACTGCAGTCGCTGGGCCGGATAATCCTTGTAGAAAGTGTATTGCGCGTTGCGGTCAGCATCGAGAAATGCAAGAGCCAGCGGGCTCTTGCCGCCTTCGAACGAGCACAGCCCAGCATCATCGACGCCGTTTTCGACGAGAAAACGGCGAATGATGCCGCCTATATGGTCGTTGCCTACTTCGCTCACAAACAGCGACTTAACACCGCGCCGACCAAGCGAAATCATGGCATTATAAACCGAGCCGCCCGGCTTGGCGCTAACAGGCACATCGTTCTCGAAAACAATGTCGAGCACCGTTTCGCCTATGCCTATCACCTTCGACATATCTTTCTCTTTATCAATAAGTTATTACATCTTAAGCGAAGCAACGACATCAGTCAGCTCGTCGAGTTTGGCTTGGCTGGCAGCATCGACAGCCGACGTGATGGTAACGACCGGCTCAAGGATGGTAATATCCTTCATGGCCTCAAGCGCAGCGCGCATTGTGCGCGCTGCCGAAGGCGCCCACGTGCCGTTTTCGATGAGTGCAACCGAACGTTTCTGGAACGTCTTGGCGCGCAAATGGCCCAGAAAATCGTCCATAGGCGTGAAGACGCCGCCGTCGTACGACGAAGCGGCCAGTATGCTGCGGTTGTAGCGGAAGGCGTTTTCGACAGCCTCGGCCAGGTCGCAGCGCGACAGGTCGAAACACTCAACTTTGATGCCTCGTTGCGTGAGTTTCTCTTCGATGGCCAACGCGGCTTTAGCCGTGTTGCCATGTATCGAAGCGTAGGCAATGAACACGCCGTCGGTCTCAGGCTCGTAAGCCGACCACTTCTGATACAGCCCTATGTAATGACCGAGATTCTCAGAAAGAATTGGTCCGTGAAGCGGGCAAATGACTGATATATCGAGTTTTGCGGCTTTTTTGAGCAAAGCCTGAACGGGCGAACCGTATTTTCCGCAAATGTTGAAATAATAGCGGCGCGCCTCGCAATCCCACTCCTCGTCGGTCGAGAGTGAGCCGAATTTGCCGAAACCGTCGGCGCTGAAGAGAATTTTATCGGTAGCGTCGTAAGTTACCATCACTTCGGGCCAGTGAACCATGGCAGCCATGAAAAATGTGAGCTTGTGCTTGCCCAAATCGAGCGTATCGGCCTCTTTTACAACTACTTGATTCTGAAAATCCTGACCGAAGAACTGACGCAAAAACATAAATGTTTTTGCATTTCCCACGATTTTTGCTTCGGGATATTTCTCCAAAAACATCTTCACAGAACCCGAATGGTCGGGCTCAACATGCTGAACGACAAGATATTCGGGTTTGCTGCCGCCAAGAGCTTCAGCAACATTGGCAAGCCACTCCTCGCCAAAACGCACGTCGACAGTGTCCATCACTGCCGTGTGGGCATCGCGTATCACATACGAATTATATGATATACCATTAGGTATAATATACTGATTTTCAAACAAGTCGGTCTGATTATCATCAACACCGACATAAACCACATCTGAAGAAATTTTAACTTTTTGCATAATATTGATTTTTTCTTTCTGACAAAAATAATGGTTTTTATCCGTTTTCGACACGCCACGTTGCAACTATTTCTTTTTCAATTTTCCAATCATTTGACTTATATTTGCAATGTGTTTATAACAGAACTTTTTATGAACAGAATATTTTTCATTTTAGCATCAATGCTGACAATATCGTGCGGCTCATCGAACAATCCGGCGTCGACAAAAGCGCCAGAGGGGAACAACATAACTATCTCATTCAGTGCCGATTCGGCATACAGCTACATCGAACGCCAAGTGGCGTTCGGACCGCGAGTGCCGGGCACCGAAAGCCATACAAAATGTCTCGACTATTTGGTCGCCACGCTGAATAGTTTTGGCGCGCAAGTGTCTGTGCAAGAGGGCGAAGGGATTGATTTTTACGGAAAAAAAATGCCCGTGCGCAATATAATTGCGCACGTCGGCCCCGAAAAAGCCAAGCGCGTACTGCTTTGCTCGCATTGGGACTGCCGCCCCTTTGCCGACAACGACGCCGACCGCTCGCGCATCAATGAGCCCATCGACGGTGCCAACGACGGTGCCAGCGGCGTTGGCATCATCCTCGAGATTGCACGCCAACTGCAGCAGAAAGAAGCTACGGTGGGCGTCGACATTCTGTTCTTCGACGTCGAAGACTATGGCAAACCCGACCACATCGATGTCGAATACCGCCCCGACACATGGTGCCTCGGAAGTCAGTACTGGGGCCGTAGCGACGAGGGTCAGCAGTGCCGCGCACGCTTCGGCATACTGCTCGACATGGTGGGCGCACCGGGCGCTCAGTTCCTTCGCGAAAACTTCTCGGTGGCCTACGCCGCCAATATCGTTGATAAGGTCTGGAAAGCCGCCGAAACAACAGGGCACGGCGACCGGTTCCTCTTCGAAGACGGTGGCTACATAACCGACGACCACTACTACATCAACCAACTGACCGACGTGCCGTGCATCGACATTATACACCTCGAAAACGGCGGCACGAGTTTCGGCGCTTATTGGCATACGCACGACGACACTATGAAAAATATTGACCGTCAGACGCTTAGCGCCGTCGGCGAAACACTTTTGCAAGTCATTTACAACGAACGCTGATGAGCAAGTTGCTTCCTTTTTTAGAACCTGACAGAATAGAAGCCGGATGCGACGAAGCCGGACGCGGATGCCTTGCCGGCCCCGTAGTGGCGGCGGCAGTCATACTGCCGCCCGACTTCAGCAACGACCTGCTCAACGACTCGAAGCAACTCACCGAACGCCAGCGCGACAAACTGCGACCTATTATCGAACGCGAGGCCGTGGCTTGGGCTGTGGCTTTTGTCGATAACACCGTTATCGACGAGATAAACATCCTGAAAGCCTCTATCAGAGCCATGCACGAGGCCGTCGACCAACTCAAGGTACGCCCCGAGCATCTGCTCATCGACGGCAATAAATTCATTAAATATCACGACATTGCGCACACTTGCATAGTGAAAGGCGACGGCAAGATGATGTCGATAGCCGCCGCTTCGGTGCTCGCCAAGACCTACCGCGACGAATATATGTGCCGCGTAGCCGAGCAATATCCGCAATACAACTGGGCCAAAAACAAAGGCTACCCCACACGCGACCACCGCGCCGCCATTGAGCAGTATGGCCCAACGCCACTTCACCGCATGAGCTTCCAACTGCTCGACACACAACTGTCGCTCTTCTGACAGCGCACTTTATTTTTTCGAGAGCCAGTCGGTGAAAGCCGACTGCATTGTGAATTGGAACTGATAGCCCGTATCGGCCATCTTCGCACCGCTTATATTTGTGGAAATCATCAGTTTACGCACACGAGCCGGACAAATGCCCATTGGCGAACCCATCAGTTTACAAAGCCATGCGACAGGCATAATGATAAACGATGGCACGCATGGCAAACAACGTTTCAGCCCAAGGGCTGAAACAGCAGCGGTGGCTGTCTGCGAAATGGTATACGCAGGTTCGAAAGTACAATTGTAAACCTCTGTATTACAGCGTTTTTGCTCAAGCAGAAAAAACAAAAAACCGACCAAATCCTTCACGTAAATACTCGCTTTGATAGTGTCGCGGCGACCAGGATAGACAAAACGACGACGGCGGATGCTTTCGGCCATACGCTCAAAATTGCCACGCTCACCTTGTCCGAATACTGCGCCTGGGCGCAGTATAATAAGCTGACGATCAGCCGATTCCGACTGCCACATACGATGAATCGTCTCCGCCTCAACCTTCGACTTGCCATAAGCCGTGTCGGGCACAAGAGCCGACTCTTCGGTCTTCTGTTCTTCAGAAGTGCCGTAAACAGCTATACTGCTGATAAATACAATGCGCCGAATGTTCATTCGGCGGGCGAAATTGCATACATTCTCGGCACCACGCACGTTGGTCCCGAAATACTCCTCGTCGGCATGCCCCGGCGTGCGATGAATGGCAGCCATGTTGATTATCACGCTATCGACTGCTTCATTGTCGGCATTCGGGAAATGAATAGGCTTTCGCACATCGGCGCTAACGTATTGAGAGAGACCATCGTGGTCGGAGCCCACGATGTCGAAATTGTACACAGCGGCGGTTTTATCAGCTTCGCTGATAAAACGGACAATATGTGAGCCAATGAAGCCCGAACCGCCGAAAATATAGTACGTCATCGTATCTGTTTCTTCTAAAACGCAAAGATTCGCATTTATTGTAAACCTTGCAAAAAAATGAGGCCAATGAGCAACGTTTTTTTTTAATTTTGCCGAAAAAAAAGCAATGGACGCATTGAAGACGCTCAGCCGATGGCTATCGACATACACTTCGTATTTCATTATAGCAGTGGCTGTTATCACATTTTTCGTTCCCGACATCTTCAGTTGGGTTACAGGCTACACGCAGACCGTCATTCTGGGCATCATAATGCTCACCATGGGTCTGACGCTCACGGCCAACGACTTCCGCATACTGGCCTCGCGACCGTTCGACATAGTGATAGGCGCTGTGGCACAATACACCATAATGCCACTTGTGGCGTGGACTCTCACGCACGCTTTTGGCCTCGATGCGTCGCTGGCAATAGGGATAATACTTGTAGGCTGCTGCCCGGGCGGCGTGTCGAGCAACATAATGAGCTACCTCTGCAAGGGCGATGTGGCGTTCTCGGTCGGAATGACCACTGTATCAACACTTTTGGCACCGCTGACAACGCCTCTGCTTGTGCTCTGGCTGGCTGGCGAGAGGGTCGATGTAGACGCCGTCGGAATGTTTCTCAACATACTGATAGTAACCATTTTGCCCGTAGCCTTAGGCTTCGGGCTCAATGCTCTGCTGAGCCACAACGCCTCGTTTGCCTCCGCCCGCGACGTGATGCCCGGTCTGAGCGTCATCTGCCTTGCGTGCATCGTTGGCGGCGTCATTTTCAGCATTCACGACGTACTCATTGCCAATGGGTTAGCGCTGTTCGCGCTAACTTTTGCCGTGGTTTTCTGCCACAACACTATAGGTTATATTCTGGGCTTCGCCTGTGGTACGCTTTTCCGCTTCCGCAAAGCCCAACGCCGCACTATAAGCATCGAAGTGGGTATGCAGAACGCCGGTTTGGCTACCAACCTTGCCTCTAACTTCTTCATGGCTACCAATCCGATGGCCGTTGTGCCATGCGCAATATCGTGCGCCTGGCACTCAATTTCGGGCACCATACTCGCCAACCTGTTCGTCAGGTTCGACAAAGGAGAGAAAGAAAAAGCAAATAAAAAAATGAATATATGAAACGTTCCTATTTATTAAGAGGCGAAAGCAAACCAACAGCAGTAAGAGTATTCTTAATAAGCTTGATTGGACTAATGGCGTGGATATCTCTTGCTTTAGATATAATTAGAGAGAAAACGGCTAAAGAAATATCATTTTATATTTGCATATATGGAATTATCGAAGCTATAGCGCTATGTTACAGACTAATAAGGCAAAACAACTCTCTGAAAAGCATTATTATGGCCTGTTTGAAAGCGATTATAATTGGCGCTATACCCTTATTTGTAATAGGTGGATTTCTTTTCATAATGTTAGGGATAGCCGCCTGTAATGGCTGGCACGGATAACTACTTTACTCATTCTCTTCATTACCATTTACTTTTACTTATCGCAAACTACACCAAATATGTTTTGAAACACAACTAATATAAAAACAGACAGCGCCCCGCAGCAAAAGCTGCGGGGCGCTGTGTTTTAAAAGGGCGGCTACCTACTCTCCCACATTGTGGTGCAGTACCATCGGCGCAAGCGGGCTTAACTTCTCTGTTCGGGATGGGAAGAGGTGG
>JAGCYH010000053.1 GCA_017960905.1 Bacteroidales bacterium | reverse complement strand
ATATGGCTCTGCAGGCACGAACTGCGGTCGCCGGCAAAGTTCAGCGTGTAGTCTTCCAAGAACGAGCAACCCTTCGGCATACCTTGTTGGATAACCCACAAAGTACGGCAGAGGCAAGCTGTCTTCCAGTCACCTTCAGCGCCAAAGCCGATGCCTTCCTGCATCAAGCGCTGCGATGCCAGACCAGGAATTTGGTCGAAGCCGACAAAGTTCGGGTCGTCGATATTGGCGTCGCCAAGGTCGTCGAAGTTGGTGGTGAATGCTGTTGCGCCTTCGTCTTTGAGCACGCGGCGCAGAGCGATTTCGGCTTTTGCGGCGTTCTTCACTTTTTCCCAGTAAACTTTCTCGCCCGACTCGTCTATCTTAATGGTATAGAGTTTCTTATACTCTTCAACAAGTTCGTCGGCTTCTTTGTCGGTTACCTTCTTAAAATATTCCATCAGCGACGAAACAGGGTAGTAATCAACGTGATAGCCCAGACGTTGCTCAAACTCAACACGGTCGCCATCGGTAACGGCAACGTTGTTCATATTCATACCAAACATCAGGCAGCGGACGTTGTGAGCGTCGGCCACGCCAGCGGCAACGCGTGCCCAAACGGCAATCTGTTTCTGAGCCTGCGCATCTTTCCAGTAGCCGCAAACCACCTTGCGAGCCACGCGCATACGGGTGCAGATATGTCCGAACTCAATATCGCCGTGAGCCGATTGGTTCAGGTTCATAAAATCCATATCGATTTTATCCCAAGGAATTTCGGCGTTGTACTGTGTGTGGAAGTGCAACAGAGGTTTCTCAAGAGCCTGCAGGCCTTTAATCCACATTTTTGCAGGCGAGAAAGTGTGCATCCAAGTTATGATGCCCGCGCACTTTGCGTCGTTGTTGGCAGCCTTCATCACGTCTTCAACTTCCTTCGAAGAGTTGGCCGTGCCTTTGTAAACTATTTTCACAGGAATGTTGCCGCTCTTGTTCAAGCCTTCAACCATTTCCTTTGAGTGGCCGTCAACTGCAACAACAGCGTCGCCACCATACAGTAACTGCGCACCAGTTACCCACCAGATTTCTAAATTTTCAAATGCCATTTCTTTGATTATTTAAATTGTTTATAACTAATATTTTAATGTTTTTTCTGACCGTAATATGCATTCGGACCGTGTTTTCTTTGATAGTGTTTCTCTATCAAATAAGGATTCATAGTAAGTTCGGGATTCACCGAGAACGCTACAAACGCCATTTTAGCACACTGTTCCATAACTTTTGCGTTGTAGACGGCGTTGTCGGGCGATGTGCCCCACGAGAATGGTCCGTGGTTCTTGACCAGTACGCCAGGCGTGTGGTCGGGGTTTATCTTTCTGATATTCAAAAACTCATCGACAATAACATTGCCTGTCTCCAACTCGTACTGACCTTCAACTTCGGCCTTCGTCATATCGCGGGTGCAGGGAATGTCCTTGTAGAAATAGTCGGCGTGAGTGGTACCGATGTTCGGGATGTCCTTGCCAGCCTGCGCAAACGCTGTAGCATAGGTTGAGTGTGTGTGCACAACGCCCTTAATATTCGGAAAAGCCTTGTAGAGAGCCAGATGCGTTGGTGTGTCGCTCGACGGATTGAGGTCGCCTTCGACAACCTTGCCGCTCTGCAAATCGACAACCACCATATCCGAAGCCTTCATTTCATCGTACGACACGCCCGAAGGTTTGATGACTACCAACCCTTTTTCGCGGTCGATGCCCGAAACGTTGCCCCAGGTGAAAATCACGAGTCCTTGCTTAACAAGGTCGAGATTGGCACGGAACACTTTTTCTTTTAATTCTTGCAAATCCATATCGTTCAATATTTTAAAAAACTGCTGTTTTTGATGGCTTTAGCCATCAAAAACAGCAGTCGTTGTTATTATTTCTTAAATAATTACCATAATGCTACGTAAAGTACTGCCAGAATGACAATTACTGCAATAGCACCAATTTTGAAAGCTCTGTCGGTAGCGAACAGGCTCAAGTCAGTTTCAACAGCTTTGTGGTCTTGAACCGAATCGTTGGCGTTCGAACGCAGGTAGAAGCCCAGCGTGAGCAGCATTGCGGCAAGGAAGAAGATTGCTTCGAAGCCGTAAATATAGAGCGCCTCAATCTTGACAACCAATTGAACAAGACCAAGTACCAGAAGCAGAATGCCGAATCCGAGCAGAATGTTGCTCCAGCGTTTCTGCGAACCGAGTGTGTGAGCGTCCAAAACGGTAGCTGCCACTTCGTTCTTTTTGTTGAAGAGTACCGATATGCTGACAAACAGAACTACCAGAACCATAAACACATAGCCCATGCGAAGCAGGAACGGTGTCTCGGGCATGATGAACTTGAACAGGATGCTGAAGAAGAACGTGCCGATGGCAGCCACAACAGCAGCCGGACCCGACGAACGTTTCCACAATAGGCCAAGGCCGAAGATTACAACCACGCCCGGATAAACGAAGCCTGAGTATTCCTGAATGATTTGGAACGCCTGGTCGGCGCCGCCCATAATCGGGTAAACGGCTGCAAGTGCCAGAAGCAGAGCCACTACCGATGTCATTCGGCCTACGCCCACGAGTTTCTTCTCCGAAGCGTTCTTATTGATGAATTTCTTGTAAATATCCATCGTAAAGATTGTCGATGTGGAGTTGAACATCGACGCCAGCGAAGATATGACAGCTGCAGTGAGCGCTGCGAACGACAAGCCTTTCACAATAACCGGTGTGAAGTTGCGGATAAGGAACGGATATGCGTCGTCGGAACGGGTTATCTCACCGTGAATGTCCATCTGGCCAGCCAGTTCGGGGTGATTCCAGATGAGGTATGCGCAAACACCCGGAATGCAGACGATGAACGGAATCAGAATCTTGAGGAAGGCTGCGAACAGAAGGCCCTTCTTAGCCTCGTCGAGGCTCTTGGCTGCCAAGCCTTTTTGAATGATATACTGGTTGAAGCCCCAGTAGCCGATGTTGGTAAGCCACAGCGCACCAACAATAACGGCAATACCCGGAATGGTGAAGTAGGGGTCGTCGGTGATGTTGGGGTAGGCCATTTCGTTGCGGTTGACCACAAGGTTGAAGTGCTTGTCGGCCGAGTCGGCGCCAAGTTTGTCCATCACAGCACCAAGCGCCGATACGGCGCCGTCGGCGCCTACGAGCGGCGCAATAGCGTCAAGTGTGAAGTAGGCTGTTACCAAGCCGCCACCAACGAGGAAGGTAACCTGCATAACGTCGGTCCAGGCAACCGAAGCCAAACCACCGTAGATTGAATATGCACCGGCAATGAGGAACAGAATAAGAATGATGACGACGAGCGTCATATCCATTCCCATGAAGCCGATGATGGTGGGCAGACCGAGTATCTGCTTGATAGCCAGCGCACCAAGCCATGCCACCGATGTAAGGTTGATGAATACGTATAAGAAAAGCCAAAAAGACGAGAACGCCAGACCAACGCCCCAGTTGTAGCGGTCGCTAAGGAACTGCGGAATGGTGAAGATGTTCTTTTTAATCATCACAGGCAACAGGAACTTAGCAACCACAAGCAGTGTGGCGGCAGCCATAAGTTCGTAAGCCGCAATGGCGATACCCGATGCGTAAGCCGAGCCCGACATGCCAATAAACTGCTCTGCCGAAATGTTGGCCGCAATAAGCGATGCACCTACTGCCCACCAAGTCAGCGTGTTACCTGCCAAAAAATAGTCTTTTGAGCTCTCGGCGCCGTTGGCGCCTTTTCGCTTGGCCATCCATTTGGGAATGAAAACGCCGCAACCGACAAGTATAAGTATATACACCGCAAACACGGCATAGTCGGCTACAGCAAATCCATTATTGGCCAAATTATCCAGAATTTGTTCCATATAATTTTAAATAATGTATTGTGTTTAATTTTTATTTTTTTTACGATTGCAAATATACATTAATACTTTTCGTTTTGATGTAATCTTTGTACCAAAAAAATCCATTTTTTTGCTCTCGCAATATATTTTTCTTGGTCGATAATTGACGAAAAATATATGCGCAAAATATGTAAACAGCTATATAATAGCTGTTTACAATACTTTTTTCACTCCCGGTATCAACCTTAGCAGATATGTGAAGCCGAACGATATTATTGTAGAGATGACAGCCACGGTCAGAAATTTGCCCCAAGCGCCTATCCAAACCTCGTCGAGCAGATTTTGCACTACGAGTATAAGCGGCAAATGCACTATGTAGACACCGTAGGCCTGACCGGCCGACCAGCGCCAGAAGCTGCCGCTCCACTGGCAAAACTCGCGGAAAAACCATACCAGACCGAAGCACAGAAAGACGCAGAGCAGCGACTCGTAGATGCCGAACCAGCGATAGACAAAATACGACCACGCACCGTCGGTGCGTGCGTAGTTGCCTAGGCATAGCGCCACGCCTATAAGAAGCGCCGTCAGGCCTGTGCCGCGCGTCATTTTCTCGAACCAGCCGAAACGACCGGCCAGCACACCCAACGCAAACATCAGTATATATTGCAGATAATGAGCGGGTTCGATGTTCAGAATCCACAAGATACGTATCCAATTGTCTTGCGGACTTACCTCACGGATGAAGTAGCTGCCCACGCCCATCACTATTGCCGCGATGAGCATGCCGACGATAGTCGGTCGCGACAAGCAACCTTCGGGTGCCGGCTTCAGTACGAGGCGCAGCAAGGCATATACGAGGCAGAAGAAGAACAGACTGCCCAGAAACCACGTGTGACCCGTTTCGAATATTCCTGTCGCTAGCGACAGGAACGCTGTCATTGCGGCCATTGGCACCAACAGACGAAGGACTTTCTTGCCTAAGAAACGCCCGAAGCCTTGCTTGTCGTAGCTGCGTGGAACGAAATATCCTGAGATGAAAAAGAATAGTCCCATGAAGAACGCCGCATTGGTCGACAGAAAATGCCAAAGCCCATCTATGTATTCTTGGGGATTTGATGGTTTGTACGCCCAATTGCAATCGCAATATGCCTGCGCCGAGTGGTGAAACACCACGAGGACCGTCAGAAGTACTTTAAGATTGTCGAGAAAAAAACGCCTGCTTTGATTGTGTAAGTCTTTTGTTTCCATGATTTTGTAATTTTAAAAATTGTTGTTTACGGCGCAAAGATACGGATTATTTCTTTTTCTTCTTCAATGCCTCCGTCGCTCGGTCCATCAAACTGATGTATTTGGGGTCGATGTATTGTTTTATATCGTTGTAGTTCAGGAATATACGGTTGACAGTTGTGTTGAATTCCACAGGTATAATATCATCCATTTTGTTGAAAGCGAACCACCACGATGTCGGGAACTCGCTCAAACCGTCAAAACCGCTGAAATGACCGCCTGAGTGTTTGAGATAGTTGTACATACTTTTACCCATTTTCAAATTGCGCTCCACTCTTACGGTGTCGAACAGAAAACCTGCGAAATATGTATTAAACGAATTGACATATTCCATAAAGCCGGTTTTATCTTTAATGAGTTCATTTACAGTTATTTCATCGCCTGTCGTTTTGTCGAAGACTATGAACGTATTATTTCTGTTGCTATGTTCCGACTTGTCTTCAAAACCAAATGACACCAATCCGTCGCCTGATTCGAAAAGCATGTCAGAACCGCGACCATGGTAAAGCGTTTGACCTTTGTAATATCCTGGAACCCATTGCTTTATGCCATTTACAACCAATGTGTCTATATCTCCGTCGCTGTGGCCGAACATTACACTTAACATTCTGTTGCGTATCTTGTCTATATTCTGGCAGCCGTTGAGTTTGTATGGAATATGTACCTTTTTGTCCTCATAACTCCCGTTTACATTGTCGAATTCGAAAGTTCGAATATGGTCTCCATATTCGTTCTCGGATGTAGTAAAAGTGTAGCCTTTATCCTTCGCCATCAACGACTTGGCGTAAGCCGTAAACAATTTGTCGGTTTCCTCCTTGTATTGGTAGCTGTACGTCGATTTGCCGGCGCGGAATCTGATGTTTTTCTTCGATATCTCAGTTATTTGCGTTATCGTTGCCGTGTCTTTACCGCTGATGTATTCTAAGGAAGTGAAAACGTCGGCAGGCTCTATTCTCTTGCCTTTTTCTATATCGTATATACCCCAAACGGTATAATAGCCGCTTGTTTCTTGTGCACGCATAATGCCATTTATAACGGATATTGCTATTGTTTCTTTGCTCTCTATTTTCCTTTTACTGTCGGGATACTTCCGAATCTCGGCAAAAAACGACGCCGTATCGGTGAAAATAAAAGAGTTGTAGCCTTTTGTCTTTTTCAGTTTTTTGAAAGCTTCATCTATCGTTTTTTCGTTCTTAATGTGGCCGAGCATGACTTTTGATATAGAGTCTGTATATTTGCTTGTTTCTGTCAAATATCTAACCATATCTCGCTGTAAGTCAGGAATATTGCGGAATGGATAAGCTTCCACCGTAAAAACCATCGGCATAACCAATGCGAACTCCTCGTGTCCGGTTCTCTCTACGTCGTTATATTCATAAGTCCATTGAAATGGTTCTGTCTCGGTTTCGGTTCTCTCTGTTACGGTGTAATTTATCTTGTTCTTCGACCTCATAACGAGGGCTTCCCAAATTGTTTGGGCGGCAGAGTCAGAAACGCCAAAGCTGAGAAATAACGCAGCCACCAGCATAAAGAGTTTTGTAGTGTTCATAAGCACAATGATTTATATACAACTACAAAAATAATCAAAAGCTTTTTTACACACAAATCCATTGTGTTAAATGTCGATTGATGAAGCTCATTTGTTAGAGTTGCAATATAAATTATTATAATTATATAAATATTTATATTATATAATATATTAATAATAAATATATTATAGACAAATCTCTTCAAAAAATTTGCGATTTTTCGAAACACGGCGTATTTTTGCCGCGTAACAGAGAAGAAAAAAAGGGCTTATGATTACCGACTTTCAAGCCAACACCGTGTATTTCTCAGGCATATTGCCTGAGAAATGCCCGGTTCTCAACAAGCGCATAGCCGAAGCGCTCAGCGAACGCGGCATCCCGTTTGCCTATCTGTCGGGCACTCGCGACATCTGGTGCCGCGATTTCATGCCCGTCCAGACGGCCGACGACCGTCTGGTCTTTTATAACTATGCGCCTGATTATCTGCAAGATAAGACTGGGCTTCGGTTGCAGACCGATGTGGTGAAAGTGTTCCAGACAGAAGCAAACAAACTACAACATCTGATGCCGAAAGGCATCAGATGCGACCTTGTAGTCGATGGTGGCAATGTGGTGAAATGCGGCGACACGGTAGTGATGACCGACAAGGTTTTCGAAGAGAACCGCGACAAGGCGCCCGACGAAGTCGAGCGCATACTGCGCGAGGCCTTCGGCGCCAACATACTGTTCCTGCCTTGGGACGGCGAGCGCTGCGGCCACAGCGACGGCATTGTCCACTACGCCGGCGATGGCAAAGTGCTGCTCACCAACTACGACGATTTCTCGACCTATTATTACCGCCGCTACCATAAGGCGCTGAGGAAGAAGTTTGATGTTATAACGCTGAAATACAACGTGAAACGGCATCGTGAGCGCAGTTGGTGTTATGTGAATTTTCTGCAGTTAGGCCGGTTGCTTCTTGTGCCCCAATTGGGCACAGAAGAGGACTCGCAAGCGTTGGAGCAGATAGCCCGCGCCATGCCCGACTGCGAAGCAGTCGGCATACCTGCTTTGGAAGCCGTCATGCGGGGCGGCGCACTCAACTGCATCTCGTGGAATATCAAAATATAGTCGTATGAAAAAGAATACTCAGAAACAAAACAACACAATTGAAAAGCTGAAAACGCAGGCAGAGCAAGGCGATGCCGAGTCGCAGTATAAGCTTGCTTTACGTTATAAAAAAGGCGAAGGTGTAGCAGAAGACCTTGCCAAAGCGTTTTATTGGTACATCAAGGCTGCAGAGCAGGGCTTTGCCAAGGCACAAAGCAATCTGGGCTATAGCTATAAATTTGGCGAAGGTACAGAAAAAGACTCTTCGAAAGCTATTGAATGGTGGATAAAAGCTGCCAAACAAGGCAATGCAACAGCGATGTATAATCTTGCCATTTGCTATAATAATGGTCAAGGTGTGAAAAAAGACTTGGTAAAAGCGGCAAAGTTGTATGAAAAAGCGGCAGAACAAGGAATGATACAAGCACAAAACAAGTTGGCTATATGCTACGCAGAAGGGAATGGTGTGGAACAGAATTTTGATAAAGCTATAGAATGGTTAAAGATTGCGGCAAAGCAGATAAGACACATGTGGCCTTACGACAAAACTTGGTATTTAGGAAAAGACAAAGTTATGGAGCTGTATACCAACGCGGCAGAGCACGGAAGCAAACAGGCGCAAATGGAACTCGCTGAATACTATGAATATTGCTGTGGGGCCGATAGTGACCCTAAAAAAGCAGTTGCATACTACACCATGGCCGCCGAGCAAGGTGACAAAGATGCTCAGTATAAGCTTTCTGTGATGTATGAGCAAGGCAAAGGCGTTGAGCGCGACTATGCGAAATCGGTAGAGTGGTATACCAAAGCGGTGGAAGATATGAAGGACCCTTTCCCCTTAAACCTGAACGATGAGGAAGATACTCATAGTAAAAAAGATACTAGTTATAATGAAGATGCAGATGACAATGAAGAGCCTAATAGTTTATTGTCTTGGCATAAAGATGGTTTCCTTGTTTGATTTGAGAGTGGATAGTAAAACTAAAAAGGATGGATTATGCAGATAGATAAACTGTTATTTCTTGCAGGGATAGGCGATGCCGAGTCGTAGTTTTTACTCGCAAAATGCTATGATACAGGTGTTTACGTTGAAAAAGATTTGCAGAAAGCCGTCTTTTGGTACGCCAAAGCTGCCGAGCTGGGCTTTGCCAAGGCACAAAGCAATCTGGCTTACTGTTACAAATGTGGCGAAGGTGTTATAAAGGACATTTCTAAGGCTATAGAGTGGTGGACTAAGGCAGCGGAGCAAGGAGATGCCGTAGCACAATACAATCTGGCTTTGTGCTATAAAAAAGGCGAGGGCGTGAGGAAAAACTATGAAATAGCCGTCTATTGGTACATACAGGCGGCAGAACAAGGCTATTCTAAAGCGCAGAACAATCTTGCTGTGTGTTACGAAAATGGCTGCGGTGTTGAAAAAAAAACAGCAAAAGCTGTCGAGTGGTACACTCGAGCAGCTGAACAAGGTAATGCTAAAGCGAAGTACAATCTTGCTTGGTACTATGAAAATGGAGTAGTGGTAGACAAAGACACCGAGCAGGCTGTGAGGCTATACACCCAAGCGGCGGAACAAGGTTCCGCGCTTGCTCAATATCATCTCACGCTATATTCCGGAATAGATAATGGTGATGAAGAAACAATTGATTTACAAGCGCCTTCGACGGAGTATAAATTAGCAAAAAAACAGTTCAGAATGGCCGTGCAACACAACGGCAATACATGGAATTGGAATTGAGCAGAAGTGGCGATAGCACAGAAACCAGATCGTGAAGCGATGCGTATTATATTGTGAATGTGAAATTTTAAAAATGAATGATTATGGGATCGTTAAAAAAAGAATTAGAAGAATTTGAAAAACAAATTCTCGAACAGGAAATCAATGAAAATGCTGATGAAACTAAACTTCAAGAGTTATTTGAAAAACTTGCACCAACATTTCTTTATGGCGGTTATATTAAAGTTCGCGATGATTATGAAATATATATTAGAACAGTTGAATTCTATTTTCATAGTGAAAAAGATGGAGTTGGAATAAAAGACCCTATAGTGTATCATCGAAATGATAGGGATGTAGAAGGAGATGTTCCATATTTCCCGTTTATGACTATACACGCACACGCATCGGGGCTTGACATCACATTTGAGAAAGAAAAAGAATACAGAGCATCTGCACTCATTCGTTCATATGAAGTGAAAGATATTCGTCCAGAAGTGAAGGATAATTATGGAAAGTATTTAAAATGGGATAAAACAAAGAAAAAATTTGTGCCATCTGACAAAAAAAGTAATATCACTCAATCAACGTATCTCTATACATTATTAAACGGATTCGCTCTAGGGGAAGTAAAAGAAGAAAATATAATTAAGTGGAATGACTATCCTGAAGAACAAATAAAAGTTTATGAAAAAGTTTATGGAATAGATGCTTATCCAAGAATAAATGTTGCGGAATATATGATGGATAAAAATGGTAATTATATTCAAGATGGAGAAAAGAATTATAAAAAGGATGACACAATTAGTGAAAATGAATATAAAGCAGAAAAAGAAGATGCAAGAAAGAACAAAAGGTATCCAAAATATTTCATATCAGGTAAAAAATATTACAGACAAGATATGAGACCGTGGCGGTTTCAATTAAAAGATATTGAAGAAGAAAAATATTAATAATCCTTTGTAACATTATTCGTTAACATTTCATTATGACAAATTTTATCGCCTACTGCGGATTAGATTGCGAGAAGTGCGAAGCGCGTTTGGCCGGACCTGAAAAAAGCCATTGAATGGCACACCAAAGCCGCAGAGCAGGGCGATGCAAGAGCGCAGAGCAATCTGGCATTGTGCCTTAAGGAATTGGAAGGGAAATAAAACGCTTGAGATTAGGAATCTAAAATGGTTAATTTGTATTATTGTAAATGTCTAATTTAAAAAATGAACGAGTATGGAAACAATTAAAAAACTTCAGAATGAAGCAGTACAATTCCTTACAAAATCAAAATTGGTGTTGAACGGAATTGATATTTTACCCAAAGAAATTGAAGTGTATTATTATGAGGTAAATGGTTCATTCAAAGATGGTTCGGTTCACCAAAATGAATTACAAAAGAATAATAAGAATCATTTTTATGTACATAGATGGGGGAAGACAAAAAAAGATAAGTATAAAGGCATCAACCGTGCTGGAATAGATTTCGTTGTTAGCGATAACGAAAATGTATATTACTCTTATTTGATAAGAAGTGCACAGATTAATGGCAATATGGTAATAGGTCCCAATAAAGTATTAAGAAGTGTATTGGAAGCCAGCAAACTCTCGAATGATAAATTAGAAAGTGCAAAAATCGAGATTGTCCCCGTTAATAATTCATTTGATGTTTTGTTCTCAAATAGGATAAATCTTGGCGAAAACGCAGGAAAATATCTTGACAATAAATTAAGGGCTGTATTATGTGATGATTTGTATAGAGGAAACAAATATCCTGCAAAGGAAAAAATGATTACCGATTTTCTTTTGTCACAAAAGATGGCCAAAGAACAAAAACTATTGTTTGCAAAAGAAAAACTGGGATATGTGCCGTCTGTAATACGGCAATTAGTGTAATCTGTTGATGCAGAATATGATTTGTGTTCTGCACCAATTTACATTCTTTAGAACCATCATTATGACAAATTTCATCGCCTACTGCGGATTAGATTGCGAGAAGTGCGAAGCGCGTTTGGCCACAATCAACAACGACGATCGTCTGCGCGAGAAGGTGGCGCGGCAATGGTCGGAACTGAACCACGTGGAAATCACGCCCGAAATGATAAACTGCACGGGCTGTCGAATGGAGGGCGCCAAAACGCCGTTCTGCGAGTCGATGTGCCCAATAAGGCTGTGCGCCAAAGGGCGGGGCTACGCCACCTGCGGCTCTTGCGCCGAAATTGACGGCTGCAAAAAACTTGCTATGGTCACGGCCAGCAACACGGAAGCACTCAATCGCCTGAAACAAAAATAGATATGAAGCACGAAATTGACCCGAAAGAGACCAGCCGCGCGCAGGCTTTCAGCCTTTGGATGACTTCGCCAATGCCTATGGTGACGCTCACCAAAACCTTCGATGTTACTCGCATTCAGAAGGTTGGCCGCAAAAGGCGGATGAAGTTCAATATGCTTCTGTGTTGGTGCGCAGGCAAGGCTGCAAGCAAGATTGACGAATTCTTCACTCTGCCCGAAGGCGGCAAGTTGTTCCGCTACGACCGTTTGGCCGTCAACGTGATTGTGAACAACACACGCGGCGGCATTAGTTCGTGCGACATTCCGTACAGCGATGATTTAGAGCAGTTTAACACCGACTATGCAACCCGCACGCAGGCGGCCGCCGAATCGTGCGAAAGCAGTTTTGAAGACGGCGCAATGATTGTCGGCACGTCGGCAATGACCGCCACAGAACTTGACAGCATTGTCAATCAGTACACCGACAAGTTCAGCAACCCGATGTTGATGTGGGGCCGCTACCGCAAGGGATTGTTTAAAACCTCTCTGCCAATATCGTTCCAGTTTCACCACGTTCAGATGGACGGTGGCCACGCGGCTCGGTTTCTTGAAGAGTTGCAAAGGGTGATAAACTCTCTATAATTTAGCATTATATTTGGCCGAAACTCAATAAAAAGTACTCGATTCGGCCAGATATAATAAATATAATTGGCCATATTCGACGTTATTTCTCAAATAACGTCGCAAATTCTGCGACAATATTACGAATTTATGTTGTCTTCGGTCTTCACTTCCGCGCTGTCGGGCGGCGTAGCCGCCGGCGAGTCGGACGTGGCTGGCGCTTCACCATCGGTATCTTCTTCACCGTCAGCGGGTTCGGTGCCCACTATCTCTTTGTTGTAGTTGTAGTAGCGGTCCATTATGTTGCGCACGTAGTTGATTGTTTCGGTACCGCGGCAGAAGCCGTGTTTTACAACGGGGTCGGCGTAGAACGACGGGTTCGACTTAAGTAGCAGAGCCGACTCTACGTTGTTATACCACACGCGGGTGTTGAGGTTGACCTTTTCGGCGAGGCGAATGGCGTCCATCATGTGGCCTATGCCTACGTTGTAGGCGGCGAGCGTGAATTTAACACGCTCGACGGAGTCGGGCACGAGTTCGGCGAAGCGGTTGTCGAGCCAGATGAGGAATTTGTAGCCGGCTTTGATGTTCTGTTCGGGGTCGGTTGGGTCGTCGACGCCGAAACGGGCTGCCGTTTCGGGCATCAGCTGCATAAGGCCGCAGGCGCCAGCCCAGCTGCGCGCCTGTGCGTTGAAGTGCGACTCCTGATATATCACCGACGATATGAGCTTCCAGTTGTAGCGCTCATCGACCGCTACGCGGCGAATGAGCGCCTCGTAGGTGTTTTGGTATGTGTCCGACGTAACTTTCTGAACGTCAGAGTGATGGTCGCGCGGGTCGATGAAGTATTTGCGGTAAATCTGTTTGAAACGCGGTGTCTTTTTGAAGTCGGCGAACCACTCGTCGATGTCGGCTTTGAGCTGTGGCGACGTGTGGCGTATGCCCCACGCGAGGTCGTACTCGTCGGAGATTGGCATCGCAATGTCGATGTCGGGGTAGAACCATTTGTTAGCGCGGGCGATGTTCTCGAGGCTCACGGTGTATTTAATCTCTTGTTCTGCAACGAGTTGTATGAGCTGCTCGGTGTCGTAATGCTCTATCTCGTCAATCTGAATGTTGAGCTGCGTGGTGTCGTTGATATTCTTTAAAGCGTTGAGGTAGAACGAGTTGGCCAAGACACTTATAGTGTCGTTGGCCAAAGAATCTATTACGGTTATTTTGTCTTTGCTGTTGGGTTGCACGAGTATCAGCTGGCTGCGTCCGTAGGGCTCGCTGAAGTCGAAGCGTTTTTCGTTGGCGGTGTCGGCAATGAGGCTTGTGGCCAGAATGTCGTATTGGCCGCCTATGAGGCGGCTCACGTTTTGCTCGGTTTCGTTCGAGGCGGTGAGTTCGAGTTCGAGGCCGAGGTGGTTGGCGTATTCGTTTATCAGCTCGTACTGGTAGCCAACGGCAGTGCCTTTGTAGAAGAAGTAATCGACAGAGTTATAGTCGGTTACGACGCGGATTTTTCCGCGTCGGGCGATGCTGTCGAGGTCGATGCTGACCACGCCGTCGTCGGTTGTGGCCGGCTTTTTGCTGTGGCAGCCAGGCAGCAAGAGTGCCGTTGCGGCTAATAATACGAACAGGTTTTTCATGTCTTCAAGATTAAAAAATCAGCGTTGAAAATCGTTCGATTTTCAACGCTGACAAGATATGAATTATTTTTGTTAAATCAAACCGAATTTATAAACAGTTGTCTGTGTGTACGTTTCGCCGGGTTTGAGCAGTGTCGAAGGGAATTGCGGTTTGTTGGGCGAATCGGGGAAGTGCTGTGCTTCGAAGCAGAAACCGCAATATTGGTCGAATTTGAGTTCGTTGCGTTGGTATTTGCCGTTGAGGTAATGTCCGGTGTAGAACTGGAAGCCGGGTTCGGTGGTGAAGAACTCGAGTTTGCGTCCGCTCTCGTCGTCCCACGCTTCGGCGGCAGCGCGAAGCGTGCCGTGGTTGCCGTTGATGACGTAGTTGTGGTCGTAGCCGTCGTCGAACATGTGCACGCGCTCGCCGATTTTGTGGTCGAGCTTGAAGTCGAGCGGTGTGCCGACAACCGACTCTATGGTGCCGTCGGGAATGTTGGTGTCATCGCGTTCGGTGTATTTGTCGGCTTGCATAACTACGTGAGTGTCAAGTATATCGCCTTTCGCGCGAAGATTGAAATAACTATGGTTTGTCAGGTTTACAACAGTCTTTTTGTCTGTTGTGGCCTGATAATTAATTATCAGTTCATTGTCGTTGGTGAGTGTAAATACCACATTTACAGTCAGTTCGCCCGGATAACCGTTTTCCATATTAGGGCTTACGTAGCTCATTTTCACGCCAACGCGTTTGCCGCTCGAGAAGGGGTCCGATGCCCAGAACTTTGTGTAGAAGGCGTTTGAGCCGCCGTGGAGGTGGTGCGGGCCGCAGTTGGTTTCGAGCTCGTAGTTTTTCGAGTCGATAGAGAATTTGCCGAACGCGATGCGGTTGGCGTAGCGCCCAACAGTGGCGCCGAGGAAGAAACCGCACGACAAATATTCGGGGTCGAGATATGTTTTCGGGTCGTCGAAACCTAAAACAATATCGTCGGTTTTGCCATTTTTGTCCGGCGTCTTAATGCTTGTGATGGTGGCGCCTATGTTGGTGATTTTTACCGATACGCCGTTGTCGTTCTTCAGTTCATAGACGATGACGTCGTTCCCGTCAATTTGTCCAAGTTTTTGCTTATCTACGTTCATAATTTTTTCGCTTTTATGTTTGTCAAATGTAATACTTTTTTACCTAAGATGCAACTTTTTCATTCATTTTTTTTAACAGGCACTATCTCGGCGCCGCTGAGCTCGGTTACGAGTGTGATGCCTATTGTCTTGAGTAAAATGTTGATTTTGTGCTTATTGACATCGAGAACAACGCCTTCGATGCCTGCGAGCGGACCCGATGTTATTCTGACATTCTGACCTTTGGTCAGAAGTGTGTTCGACACCTCTATCGTCATTGAGTTGTCGATGGTGCGGCGCATGGTCTCTATCTCCGATTCGGGAATGGGCTTCGGAATGCTTTTTTCGGCCACGAACGACAGAAATCCCGGCGTGTAGAAGATTGTTTCGCGCTCGAGCTTCAAATTTATCTTTACGAATACGTACGAGGCTATTACGGGCACCTCCACTTTTTTCTTGCGGTCGCTCCATTGGCGCAGTGTCACGCGCAAAGGCAGATATGCCTCAACGCCTTGCCGGGTAAGCGATTCGTAAACTTTCTTCTCGTTGCGCGAACGAGTGTATATGGCAAACCATTGTTTTGTCGCAGTCATGTCGGCTCTCTACAAAAAGTCAAGCTCAATTTCTTCGTTCTGGTATTCGCTGACCATCGAATTTTCGCATTTGAGCGTCCGGTTTACAAATTTCTTAATGACATTGTAGTTGTGCGTGGCCATGATTATTGTGGTGCCGTCTTTGTTGATGTCGAGCAGGAGCTTCATGAGCGAGTCGGTAGTCTCGGGGTCAAGGTTGCCTGTGGGCTCGTCGGCCAGGATGAGCTCGGGGTGGTTGAGAAGTGCGCGCGCAACAGCTATTCGCTGTTGCTCGCCACCCGAGAGTTGGTGCGGCATGCGGTAGCCTTTGTCAACCATATCAACCTGCGAGAGCACCTCGCGTATGCGCTTGTCGATGATGTTTTTCTGTTTCCACCCTGTGGCGCGCAGTACGAATGTAAGATTGTCGTACACGTTGCGGTCCGACAGCAGTTGGAAATCCTGGAAGATGATGCCTATTTTGCGTCGCAAATAAGGTATCTGGCTACGTTTGAGGTTGTTGAGCTCGTAGCCCGACACAAATCCCGACGCGCCGTCGAAGGGCAGCTCGCTGTAGAGCGTCTTGAGCAAGCTCGACTTGCCGCTGCCCACGCGCCCTATCAGATATACGAATTCACCTTTCTTTATTTGCAGGTTCACTTCGCGCAGGACGATGTTCTCCTCCTGCATTATCGTCGCGTCTTTCACGTCGACGATGTTGCCTTCGGCGTTAACTGTCTCTATATTATCGTTTTTTGCCATAATTCATCGGTATATGTTACGTTTGTTGAGGTATTCCTGATATTTCTTAGCGTTGCGCGAGTGTTCGGCGTAGGTGCGGGCAAATGTGTTGCCCGGTCCGTCGGTCTTGGCGCACATGAACAGGTAGTCGTGATTTGTGGCGTTGAGCACCGCGTCGATGCAAACTATCGACGGTATGCGTATCGGACCCGGCGGCAGACCTTTGTACATGTACGTGTTGTAGGGCGAGTCGATGCGTGTGTATGCGTCTATCACGCGTCGCACGGTGAAGTCGCCTATTGTGTATTTGATGGTAGGGCAGGCTTGCAGCTTCATGCCTTTGCGCAGGCGGTTTAGGTAGAGCCCGGCCACTATGGGATACTCGTCCTTGAGGTTGGTCTCTTCCTCGACTATTGATGCCACGATGCTCACTTCGATAGGCGTAAAGCCTATCGAGTCGGCTTTGTGGAGCCGCTCTTCATTCCAGAATTTCTTGTATTCGGTGTTCATACGGCTCATCCATTTCTCGCCCGAGGTGTTCCACATGAATTGGTACGTGTTCGGGATAAACATCGCTGGTATGGTGTATTTGTTGAAGCCGAGCTCTGCGATGGCGTCTTCGTCGGTCATGGCGGCGAGCAGTTCGGCCGAGTCGGCCTCAATGTCGTGGCTCACCACGCCTGCCAGTTGCGGTAGCAGACGTATGTTGTTGAACGTCACGTTGACAGGCGCCTGCTGTCCGCCGCGAAGGCGGCGGACAAGTTCGCGGGCGGTCATTCCGTCGGTTATCTCGTAGCGGCCGGCCTTCACCTTGTCTTTGTATTTCATAAACTCGGCCATCGTCGCGAAAGCCACCTCGTCGGTCAGCCAGCCTTTAAGCTCGAGCAACTGGCACACTTCGTCGAATGTGGCGCCAGTAGGTATGTAGAGGTACTCTTTGTCGGCATTTTTGATGCTGACAACAGGCTTGTACAGAACGTGAAGCGCGTAAACGCCGGCGGCAATGATTATTGCCGCCACAAGCGAGAGTATTATCAGTTTGCGTTTGCTCATGCCCAATAGTCGCTGGTTTTTGTGTATGCTCATTTATTAAATGTATCGAAAAAAATCGCTGTAAAATTACAGATTTATTTTTCAATAGGCAAAAATACCACACAGGCCACGCCGTCGGCGTGGCTTTAATGATAACGTTGGCTCCATGTGTTGTAGAAGTTGCGCTCCGAGTCCGACACGTTGCTGTCGACCGAGGCAATCTCTTTTATGAACTCATCTACGCACGTTGTTATCAGATGCCGCTCGGCGTCGCTGTTGTAGCAGTTGAGCACGTAGTCCATCGACGAGCCAAGCTGGTCGAGTGTGAACGAGGTACCCATTATCTCGTCGATTTGCTGGCGGAAACTGTCGTCCATGTTCGACAGGCTGCTGATGCGCGACACGAACTCGCCTATTTTCTGCTGCTCGTCGAGAGTGAACTGCTCGTCGCAACGGGCTACGTAAGAGCCTATCTGCACTATGAGCAGAATGAAGTCGCTCTTCTGCTCGTCGGTGCGCAAAAGCGTCTCGAGCGAGTAGTTGTTGTATGGCTGGTTTTGCGAATTGTTCTGCTGAAACTGGTTAGGCGACTGGTAAGCTTCGCCGGCAGCGCTGTAAGCGTTCTGCCGCCCCGACTGGCTGGTCTGGTAGCTGCTCTGTTGGTAATTGCCTTGCTGATAGCTGTTTGGCTGCATGCTCTGATTTCCGCCGCGCGAGAATTTGTTCATTACGTTGTTGAGAGTCGAACCTAAGCCGTTAGAGCCGCGGCGGCCAAGGCCGCTGGCGACACTGCCGCCCAGCACTCCGCCCAAAATACCGCCAATGGCGCTGCCGCCCATTGAACCGCCAAATGCGCTGCCGCCTACGCGGCTGCCTGTAAGCATTCCTATCACTGAACCTAACGAACCGGTCGAACGGCTGATTGTGCCTTTGCCATTGCCCAAAAATGAGCATAATGTATCGATGAATCCCATAGTTGTTTTTTTATGTGTTTATGTTTTTGGTTATTTACTGTTTCTTATCTTGTTTGAGTTGAGTTATTTCCTCTTTAAGTGACTCTATTTCAGCTATAAGCGCGTCTATTTTGCCTGTCGTGGCGTCTATTTTACGCTCCACGGTGTTGTTGTTGTCGCTCACCATGGCGTCGGTGAATATTGAGTTGACGAGCGACAATCCTATCACGCCACCTATGATTACCACAATCGAAAAGTATATTCGTACCAGACGCCCTATGCCCGGGCTCAGGTTCTGCGCTATCTCTTCGGGTATGTCGTACCAGCCTTCAATGGTGAAGAGGCGGAACGTGGTGTAGATGCCTTCCGTCGGCGTGCCGTAGAGGTCGGGCGCCGCCTCGCGGAACAGTGCGCAACTGATTAGCGAGAAGGTGACTATGAGCAGGAAAAAGCCCACAAACACCACAAACGAGTCTTTGAAGGCTATTTTTATGTTGATGCCCAGCTGCTTGATGTCGCGGTTGGGGAACATTTTCAGAATTCGTGTTATGCGGAATACTCGTAAAATTCTCAGTACCAGCAGATAAGAAAGATCAAGACTGCCAAAGTCGATGAAAAATATCAGCAGCGAAGGCAGCGAGAGTATCACCAGTATGAAGTCCATCTGGTTCCAATGGCTGCGGAAATAACCCTTCAAGCCCTGCTCGTGAAACTTCACAAACATCTCTATCACAAAGATAAAGGTGCATATCTTGTCGGCAATGTTGAGAGCCAGATTCTTGTAATATCCGCTCTCCTGTATATATATTATTACGATACTCAGTATTATCACCGCCGAGATGAACCGAGTAGGCGTATTATGGTCTTTCTTATTGATAAACAGATTCATAAATGAAATTCTTGTTAATATTTTTTCACAAAGATAGTTTATCAGAACGAATTTCATAGTAAAAACACAATGTTTTAACAAATAATGCCTAACTTTGCCGCTGTAAAAACAACACCGTGTGCTTGAAAACCACGTAAAAAACAAGAATTATGAAACAAAAACAGGTTTCAGTACCCTTCATGTTAATGGGGATACTGTTTTGCATTTGCCTTGTGGCATCTAACATTCTGGAAGCCAAAATCTTCCAACTCGGACCGGTAACTCTCACCGCGGGTTTTCTGGTTTTCCCTATCTCTTACATCATCAACGACTGCATTGCCGAGGTCTGGGGCTTCCGCAAAGCGCGTATGATTATCTGGATGGGTTTTCTGATGAATTTCTTCGTTGTAGGCATGGGTTTGCTGGCAGTACAACTGCCAGCGGCGTCGTATTGGGCCGAGAACGAGGTGCATTTCAACTTCATCTTCAACTTCACGCTGCGTGTGGTGGGCGCAAGTCTGCTGGCGTTCTTAGTGGGCTCATTTCTAAATGCTTACGTCATGAGCCGCATGAAGCTGTCGTCTAAGGGGCGCAACTTCTCGTGGCGCGCCATCGCCTCGACGCTCGTCGGCGAAGGTGCCGACTCTATTATCTTCTTCCCTTTGGCCTTCGGCGGCACAATGCCTTTCGCCGAAGTTCTCAAACTGATGGGCATTCAGGTGATGGCTAAAACGCTCTACGAAATCATCGTGCTGCCCATTACTATCCGCGTCGTTCGATACGTCAAGCGTATCGAACAGCAAGACGTGTATGATGAGAATATTTCGTATAATATATTGAAAATAAAAGATTTATGACAACTGACAGAACTAGCGAAGGTCTTGACGCCCTTGGGCGCAAGACCGATTACCGATACGACTACACGCCCGAAGTGCTCGAGACGTTCAGCAACAAACACCCCGAAAACGACTATTGGGTGCGCTTCAACTGCCCCGAGTTCACAAGCCTCTGTCCCATCACCGGACAGCCCGACTTCGCCGAGATACGCATCAGCTATCTGCCTGACCAACTGATGGTTGAGAGCAAAAGCCTGAAGCTCTACCTCTTCAGCTTCCGCAACCACGGCGATTTCCACGAAGACTGCGTCAACATCATCATGAAGGACCTCATAAAACTGATGGACCCGAAATATATCGAGGTCGTCGGCCTCTTCACACCGCGCGGCGGCATATCTATCTATCCCTTCGCCAACTACGGCCGCAAAGGCACGCAGTACGAAGAGCTTGCCCGCTACCGCATGATGAATCACGACTTGCACGTGTGATGCGTTGATTTTTATAGTAAAATGGCTAAATTTGCCCATCTGTTGAAAACATTTGTAATATGAAAGATTTCAAGCATCTGCTGCTCTTCGCAGCAATATTATTTGCAGGTCTGCTGCCAACAGCCTGCTCGTCGGACGACGACGAAAAGACCTCGGAGCGTTCGTTTGTCATCGACGAACAAGTTCAAAATGTTGAATATGAGATAATTACCGACAAAATAGTACGTGCCGACGAACTTGTCGATGAGGCAATAAGCCGCGCCGGCGTTGCCGGCAGCAGCGAAATACAGTTGTTGCGGACCATGTTTCTGAGCAAACAGCAGGATATAGCCAACGCTTATGCCGAACAGTTGGGCGTGTCGCTCGCCGTAATGGGCTTCCGCAGTGTGAGTTACGCTTATTGGAGTGTCGATGAGCGGGGCGAAGCCATCAAGCTGTCGGCACGAGCCCTTTGGGGCTCGTGCATGACGTCGCAGTGGAACGACATCGACCCGGCGTGCATCGTGCTTTTTCCGCACTATACCATAACTGCCAATTCCGAAAGTCCCTCGCAGTCACATACTTACGAGGCTATTGCCGCCTGTGGCGACAATCTGCTCATTTTGCCCGACTATATCGGCTTTGGCGTAGCCAAAGACCGCACGCAGCCTTACATCAACCACAATCTGTGCGCGCAAAACTGCATAGATGCGCTGAAGGCCGGCTATAAGGTTTTCCGCGACCTTTCCGAAGCTTCGCTTGCCGAAACGTACAAACTCTGCGTTGTAGGCGCGTCGCAAGGCGGTGGCAATGCGCTGGCCATTCACAAGTGGCTCGATACGCACGACGGTTTCGCCACCGACTGGCGTTTCGATTACTCTATGTGCTGCGCCGGGCCGTACAGCCCGACGCTCACCTACGATAAGTATTTCGAGCTTAACAGCCTTGCCGACCCGTGCGTGCTGCCGCTTACGCTCCAAGCCATGCGCAACGTCGCGCCTGCATATTTTGAGCATTTGCCCGAATCCGACTTCTACACAGCCGATTACGCCGCCAACCACATGGCTGAGATGAATCAGATGATTACAAGCAAAGAGTACACCACAGGCGAGATCAATGCCAAGTTCTTCGAATGGTATCCGGCAGGCGGCGGACATGCCGTACGCCTTACCGACATATTGAGCGCCGAGGCGCTCAATACCAACAGTGTATTGTATGAGGCTTTGTTCAAATGCCTCAAAGAAAATGATTTAACACAGTCGTGGCAACCCATTCATACCATCAACATCTACCACGACAAGAGCGACGACGTAGTGCCTTATGCCAACGCCGAGGCGTTGCAAAAGGCCTTCCCCGATAAGGTTGTGCTCACTGCCACCAATACCGGCGGTGGCCACACCCGCTCATGCCTCCTCTGGATGGTGCAGCTCATGAGCCACAAATGGTAAGAGACTAATCTGGTTTGGTAGTTTTTTTATTTGATTTCTAATTCGTTTGGCTGATAACTATTTGTCTATTAGTTTCGTAAACGTTAAAAGTTTTTGAGAAATGGTAACAATCGGAAACATATTAGTTTATGGAATTGCCATCTTTATGGGTGTTTTTGTTGTTGTGTTTTTAATTGCAGCGATACTTTCGATGTTCGGGAAAGGACCGCTTGACCGCAAACACTAGAACTTTATACAATATTCCAAAAATAATAATTGGCACACAGTAGGGAAGCACACCGGCCACACCGGTCACACCGCCTCCACATTCTGCGCACCAATTACAATGCAATTATACGCTATTTTTTAATAAACTATACAAAAATGATAAATGTAATAATAATAAACCCCGCCTTTTAAAGGCGAGGGCTGGTGCGAACCTTGCGGCACGCCCCTAAAAATTATGACATATACGCCATTTTTTAATAAATAGATACACTATCACAAAAAAAATGTCCAGTGCGCGACGTACTCGTCGCGATAAAACACAAAAAAAAGACGCACGGCCGTGCGTCTCTACACATTACAAAATAAAATATTTTTCGTCCGAAAAATGCAAATAACATATTGATAATAAGGTATTTGAAATGCCTTTGCCAACTACGGTGCAATAAAAACTTTATAGTTTTTGACCGATATTTGCCGAAATTGTATTAATTTCGGCATTTGAAATTTTGAAGAATAAACTCTAAAAACAATAATGGAAAAAGAGATTTTAGGCATGGCAAGCGACCATGCGGGATTTGAGATGAAAGAGGCCATCAAGAAACGCCTTGAGGCCGCTGGCTACGAAATCAAAGACTTTGGAACCTACACCGCCGACAGTTGCGACTACGCCGACTATGCGCACCCGCTGGCTAACGCCATCAGCACTGGCGAACTCAAGCGCGGCATTGCCTTCTGCGGCAGCGGCAACGGCATCAACATGACGCTCAACCACCACTTCGGCATTCGCTCGGCTTACTGCTGGAACGAAGAGATTACACGTCTGGCTCGCCAGCACAACGACGCCAACGTTTGCGTCATGCCAGCCCGTTTCCTCGATGAGGAACTCTGCTGGACTCTGGCACAGACTTTCCTCGCTACAGGTTTCGAGGGCGGTCGTCATCAGCGCCGTATCGATAAGATTTGCAGATTCTAACACGCATATTTTTATTCATAAAATACAAATTATCAAATAAATAGATTATGGCATCAAATGCAACAGTAATGGCAGCCAACAACATTCGTATCTTGGCTGCATCGATGGTCGAAAAGGCCAAATCGGGACACCCGGGCGGCGCCATGGGCGGCGCCGACTTTATCAACGTCCTTTATTCTGAATTCCTGCAGTACGACCCGCAGAACCCATCGTGGGTTGGTCGCGACCGCTTCTTCCTCGACCCGGGCCACATGGCACCGATGTTGTATGCACAATTGGCTCTTACTGGCAAATATACTCTCGACGAACTCGCTCAGCTCCGTCAGTGGGGCTCGCCTACAACTGGCCACCCCGAATTCGACATCGCTCGCGGTGTCGAAAATACTTCGGGCCCGCTCGGACAGGGCCACAGCTATGCTGTGGGCGCTGCCATAGCTGCCAAGTTCCTCGCTGCTCACTCGGGCAACCCTACTTTCGAGAAGGAAACTATCTACGCTTACATCTCTGACGGTGGCGTGCAGGAAGAGATTTCGCAAGGCTCGGCTCGCATCGCCGGTGTCCTCGGTCTCGACAACCTCGTAATGTTCTACGACTCGAACGATATCCAGCTTTCTACTGAAACTAAGGCTGTTATGGCCGAAGATACTGCTGCCAAATACCGCGCTTTCGGTTGGGAAGTGTTCGAAATAAACGGCAACGACGCCGACCAGATTCGCAAAGCTATTGCACAGGCCAAAGCAGTGAAGGGCAAACCTGCTCTCATCATTGGTAAGTGCATCATGGGCAAGGGCGCTCTCAAAGAAGACGGCTCGTCGTACGAACGCAACTGCAAAACTCACGGCGCACCGCTCGGTGGCGACGCTTACAAGAATACCATCAAGAACCTCGGCGGCGATCCTGAGAACCCATTCGTAATCTTCCCCGAAGTGAAAGAGCTCTACGCTAAACGCGCAGAGGAACTTAAGAAGATTGTTGCCGACCGCTACGCTGAAGAGAAGGCATGGGCTTCGGCCAATGCCGACAAAGCTGCTCAGCTCAACGACTGGTTCAGCGGCAAAGCTCCGAAAATCGACTGGAGCAAAGTTCAGCAGAAAGCCAATGACGCAACACGTAACGCAAGCGCAGCTTGCTTGGGCGTACTTGCAGAGCAAGTGCCCAACATGATTTGCGCTTCGGCCGACCTCTCTAACTCTGACAAGACCGACGGCTTCTTGAAGAAGACTACTTCGTTTGTCAAAGGCGACTTCTCGGGCGCGTTCTTCCAAGCTGGTGTGGCTGAGCTCACTATGGCTTGCTGCTGCATCGGTATGTCGCTCCACGGCGGCGTTATCCCGGCTTGCGGCACATTCTTCGTATTCTCCGACTATATGAAACCGGCTGTCCGCATGGCCGCTCTCATGCAGTTGCCTGTTAAGTTCATCTGGACACACGACGCATTCCGCGTTGGCGAGGATGGTCCTACTCACGAACCGGTTGAGCAAGAGGCTCAGATCCGCCTCATGGAGAAACTCAAAAACCACAAAGGCCAGAACTCTATGCTCGTTCTTCGTCCGGCCGATGCCGAAGAGACAACAGCAGCTTGGAAACTTGCTATGGAGAACACAGCAACGCCTACGGCGTTGATTCTCTCTCGCCAGAATATCAACAACTTGCCCGCAGGCAACGACTATTCGCAAGCTGCCAAAGGCGCTTACATCGTTGCCGGTAGCGACGCTAACCCCGATGTTATCCTGGTTGCCAGCGGTTCCGAAGTATCTACACTCGTTGCAGGTGCCGAACTCATCCGCAAAGACGGCAAGAAAGTACGCATCGTAAGCGTTCCGTCGGAAGGCCTCTTCCGCAGCCAATCGAAAGATTATCAGGCAAGTGTATTGCCCGCTGGCGTGAAGAAATTCGGTCTGACTGCCGGTCTGCCTGTTAACCTGCAAGGCCTTGTTCCTGAGAGTGAAGGCTCTGTTTGGGGCTTGGAGAGCTTTGGCTTCTCGGCACCTTACAAAGTGCTCGACGAAAAACTCGGCTTCACTGCTGAGAATGTTTATAATCAAGTGAAAAAGTTGTTCTAATACAGCTATATAAAAGTAAAGCCCCATATATTGGGGCTTTACTTTTTTTATATTAACCAAAGAAAAACATTTCAGATAAATAATTGTTTCATATATTTGCTTGAAAAACAAATTATTATGAGAAAAATATTATCAACAGTATTAATGTGCGGCGCATTCATAGCCTGCACAAGCAACCAAAACGACAACAATCAACCGCGCCAGCGCGACGATATGGGCCGCATTCGCGCCTTCTTCGCGCAAACCGACAGCGCCGGAGTTACCAACGCCGAGAAGGCTGGCGGCTCGCTCGACAGCTTGGCTCAAATTCCGGGTGTCGTAATCGACAGTGCCACCGGCAAGTTCATCGGACTCGGCATACATATTTATAATGAAGATATTTATCCGATTAAAAAATTTGAAATCTATTCGCGAAAGAAAGGATTTGTCGGACATTTGGATCTCTCTGATTGTCAGGACTTTACTTTCCTCGATGTTTATCGCAACAAAATAACCTCAGTCGATTTGCACAATATGCCTTCGATGCGCATCGTTGGCTTGCAGAACAACTGTATCGACTCTATCGATGCTTCGGAATTGCCTGCATGTCAGGGCATTGACATCGGTCTGAACCAACTGCGCACTATCGACGTGTCGCACAACCCCGAACTTGTTGAGCTCTACATACATTATAATAATGTGAAGGATGTTGACCTCACTCACAATCCCAAACTGCGCTACTTCTATTGCTACAACAACCGTGTGGAGCAGCTCGACGTAACGGCCAATCCGAACCTCATTCACCTCGACTGCACCAACAATCCGCTCCGATGGGTGAAGGCTTGGGCGCCGAAGACTGACGGCCAAAAACCGCTGTCGCTCACTGCGGAAGATGGTGGCTATGTGGGTCTTAAGTTCAATCCGGTCTACACGCCCGACTGGAAAGAGACAGGCGAGTGGCAGCAAAGCTACCACGCCTATCCGCTCGAAGGCTTTGCCTTCGACGGCTGGTACAGCGCTCAGGGCAAAGAGTCGGCCGACAGCATCTGGGTCGATGAGTATGGCACAAGCCGCGAACTCACCGCTAAATTCGTTAAATGCCAGAAATAAAGTACATACCGCCCACTGTCGAAGCGCCTGGCAACAGCACCGAGGTGCTGTTGCACGCTTGCTGTGCGCCGTGTTCGTCGGCCATCCTTGAGTGCCTGATAGCCAATAAGATAACGCCGACTGTATTTTATTTCAACCCGAATATTTTTCCGCGCGAAGAGTACGAAATCCGCAAGGCCGAGAGCAAGCGACAGGTTGCCGACTTGGGCTTGCGTTTCATCGACGCCGACTACGACCACGAGGCGTGGCTCGGCGAAATGACTGGTTTGGAGAGCGAGCCTGAACGAGGCTCGCGTTGTGCTAAATGTTTCAAAATAAGGCTTTTAGCAACGGCTCAATGCGCCGAACGCGAACATATTCCGTGCTTTGCCACCACTTTGTCGTCGTCGCGATGGAAGTCGCTAGAGCAGATCGACGAAGCCGGGCAATGGGCTGAAAATCAGGTTAGTAACGTTCGTTATTGGGCTCATAACTGGCGAAAGCAGGGGTTGAGCGAACGGCGAAACCAACTGCTTCGCGAAGGCGGCTTCTACAATCAGCAGTATTGCGGTTGCGAATTTAGTTTCAGAAACAGATAAACAATTGAAAATAAATATCTTATGATAAACATACCACGACTTAGAAATACCGACAGCGGCAACTTTTTCATTCTTGCCGGTCCGTGTGTAATCGAAGGTGAAGATATGGCTCTTCGCATCGCCGACCATTTGGTCGGCGTATGCGAACGTCTGCGTATTCCGCTGGTTTTCAAGGGGTCGTACCGCAAGGCAAACCGCTCGCGCATCGACTCGTTCAGCGGCATTGGCGACGAGAAAGCTCTGAAAATCCTACAAAAAGTCGGACAAACGTTTGACGTACCGGTAGTTACCGACTTCCACGCTGCCGATGAGGCGGCTATGGCCGCCGAATATGTTGATATTCTGCAAGTTCCGGCTTTCCTGTGCCGCCAGACCGACATTCTGGTTGCCGCCGCCAAAACCGGTAAGGTTGTCAACATCAAGAAAGGCCAGTTCCTTGCGCCCGAAGCCATGGAGCATGCCGTGCGCAAGGTGCGCGACTCGGGCAACGACAACGTGCTCATAACCGACCGCGGCACTATGTTCGGCTACTACGACCTCGTGGT
This sequence comes from Bacteroidales bacterium, assembly GCA_017960905.1. Classification (GTDB taxonomy): domain Bacteria; phylum Bacteroidota; class Bacteroidia; order Bacteroidales; family Marinilabiliaceae; genus W3P20-009. The sequence goes on along the minus strand of JAGCYH010000053.1, from coordinate 28,954 downwards.
CGATTACCGCGGAATACCCGTCATGCAGCAGCAGGCGCCTGTGGTGCTCGACATCACTCACTCGCTGCAGCAGCCCAATCAGGCATCGGGTGTTACGGGCGGCAAACCGGCTCTCATTGAGACGGTTGCACGCGCCGGCGTCGCCGTCGGTGTCGATGGCTTGTTCCTCGAAACTCATTTCGACCCCAAAAACGCCAAATCCGATGGCGCCAATATGCTCGATTTGGCTCTTTTCGAGCCACTTATGACTCGTCTGGTAGCTCTGCGACAGACCATTAACGCATTCTGATAATAATGTCAGCGCATTTTTCTGCTATAAAAAAAGCTTTTGCGACAGCAATATCACTTGTGTCGCTAATCGGCTGTACAAGTGGCAGTTACACCATCGAATGTACTTTCGACGACAGCTTCGATGGCAACAAGTTATTGCTGTATAACCTTGAAGCAGATGACTTTAAGTCATCTGCCATCGACTCTGCTATCATCGTTTCCGGCAAGGCATTCTTCAGCGGTAAGGTCGAAAAAGAGGCGCTTTGCATGTTGCTGTGCGAGAATGGCGAATATCTGAATCTTATTCTCGAAAAAGGCTATATTGTCGTTTCCATAGCGTCCGACCATGAACATTTCGTGCTTGGCGGTACGCCGCTCAACAACGCCCTCGCAGCTTACGAACTACAGACCGATTCGATCAACAACGCTTTTGCCGATAGATACGACGAAGTGTTTAATAATCAGAGTATTAGTAATGACGACAGAACCGAACAGATTAATATTCTGATTGACGACTTTAGTCGTCAATCGGTCGAAAGGGCGCAGAAAACCATTGCCGCCAACCGCAACAATCCGCTTGGCCAATATGCCTTCTGGATGGACATCGCTTACAATAGCCGACTCTCTAAAGCGCAGTACGACAAGTATTTAGCTGAGGCTGGCGAATATATAGCGTCGTTTCCGCAAATTGCCATGCAGACAAAGCGCATTGCGGCTGCTGACCGCACAAGTGCGGGCAGCCCGTTTGCCGATGTGCAATTCAACGACACCACCAAACTATCTGATTTTCTGTCGGATACGCGATATACGCTCGTCGAAGTGTGGACCACCAACAATTCCGACTGTTATCGGAATACTTACTTCATGCGCAGCATACGCAAGCGTTACTCGCCCGACGAGCTCGGCATGGTAAGCATTCTGACCGAAGCGCTTCCGAACTACGAAGCCGATTCCGAAGAGGCGCGCGCCGAATGGGCGTGCGCTGTTGATACAAAACGCTCTATGCGAGATGTTTACGGTTTTCAGGCTTTGCCTTTTATGATGCTCATTGCCCCCGACGGCACTATTGTGGGCCGCAACATACGCTCGGAGGCTCTCGATTTATGGATTAGAACTGAACTTAAAAAAGAATAAAGATGAAAACACTATCACTCAGCGTTTTAGCCATCGCACTGATGGCATCATGCTCAAATCAGCCAGCGCCTGCGCCGGCATCGGAGCCGACGGCACCGGAACCAGAACCCGAACCCGAAGTGGTGCTCGAACCAACCAACGCCATCGACATGGGCATGCCCGTGCTCTGGGCCGACAGAAACATTGGCGCTACCTCGCCCTCTGACTATGGCGGTTTGTACGCTTGGGGCGAACTCGCCCCAAAGCGTAAGTACAAAGAGAAAAACTACGCGCTCTGCAATGGCGAATTCTTCACCGACCTCACCAAGTACAACACCAAGGAAGAGTACGGCACGGTGGACAACCTTGTGGTGCTCGAACCCGTCGACGACGTTGCCACACAAACGCTTGGCGAGGGCTGGCGCATTCCTACTCAGCAGGAGTGCATCGACCTGTCGACAAGCTGCACGAAAGAGTGGGTTACCATCGATGGTATAAGTGGTTTTCGCCTTACGGCGAAAAACGGTAATAGCATATTCCTGCCCGCAGCAGGCTACAGATCAGATGGTTACTGGGCTGGCAACGGACTCGAAGGTGTCAACAAATTGGGTAGTTACTGGACAAGCGACCTTTGCAAATGGGAGGCTGTCGATGCCATGACGTGGGACATGCGCGAGGTGGAGGGTATTAACTACTACACCATGCGCCGCTTCATTGGTTACTCTGTTAGAGCCGTGAAAGACAAGTAGTTACACGCGCAGAGTTACTCACCAGATAATATACGCCTGTGAACAAAATCGGCGTTACGAATGCTCGCCAAAAGCCATTTGACGAGCAATTCGTTTTTTTCGGCGTCGCAGAGTCCCGCATTTACCTTCATTTGAGCCATTTTCTGGCTCAAATGGCTAATAATTATCGCCGCGCTGACCGATAGGTTGAGGCTTTCGGTGAACCCGACCATCGGAATGGTCAGAAACTCGTCGGCGTGGGCTATGGTGTAGGGCGAGACGCCTTTGCGCTCGCTGCCCACAACGATGGCAAACGGACCGCGCGTCACGTCGAAGTCGTGCAGACCGACGCCGCCGCCGTGCGGCGTCGTGGCCACTATGCGGTAGCCTTTGCCCTTCAGCGTGTCGATGGCAAGCGGGGTGTTATCTGTCTGATTCTGAAACATATTCACCGTGAGCCATTGCGCCGAGCCGTGCTCAATGTTTTTGCTTATGACAAAGTCGTTGGTGTTCGATATAATGCTAACGTCCTGAATGCCAAAGCATTCGCACGTGCGAAGCACTGCGCTTGCGTTGTGCGCGTGGTGAACGTTTTCGAGCACGCAGGTCATATAGCGCGTGCGGTGGCTTAGTTTGGCGTTGAGCAAGGCGAAACGCTCTTCGGTTACATACGGGCGAAGCCGTTCTATAAGAGTAGTGTTATCCATCTGAATATTAGTGAGTTAATAAAAAAGGCTGCTCTCTACAGAGAGCAACCTTTTTTTGCAAAGAAGCAGCTGTGATTATTTTACAGCGCTTTCGAGTTCGCTACCAGCTTTGAATTTAACGACTTTCTTAGCCGGAATTTTGATTTTAGCGCCAGTACGCGGGTTCTTGCCTTCGCGTGCGCTTCTTTCAGCTACGCTGAATGTTCCGAAACCAATAAGAACAACTTTGTCTTTTTTTACGGTTTCTTTTGTTACTTCCATGAAAGCGTCGAGCGCCTTCTTTGCATCAACTTTCGTAATACCTGCTTTCTGAGCAATGGCATCAACTAATTGGGTTTTGTTCATTTTAAATTACAATTAAAGGTTATAACATTTTATTGTTGCAACAAAAATAATACATTTGCGTTATTAAACAATCTTTAAGTGCAACTTTTTTTAGAAAAATTTTAAAAAAAATTTACAAAAAGGCTTTTTGGACTGTTTTTCTGCATTTAATTCAGAAAAATGTATAAAAAATGGGCGATTTTATGAACGATAATTCAAATCAGGCGAAGCGCGAAAGACGCGAATGGACGATAATGAATCTGTTCGCTTCGAGCTACAATTTGTTTCCGATTGGTGTGATAACGAAGTCGGAATGTCCTGATTTTATTCTGAAAACTGAAAAAAAACGTATTGGCATTGAGCTCACCGAACTCAAATATGAGCGCACCGACACGCAGTTCAACATGCGCGCGCACGAGGATTTCCTTTCGGCCATAATGTTCGACGCGCAGGAGATTTTCGAGCGACAGAGCTGTCTGCGCCTCGTTGTCGATGTGCATTTCTCTGAGAAGATAGGTCCGGCGGTGCTGCTCGAACCCGGTGTGCAGGAAGGCATTCTCATTCGCAAGGGGCTCTCGGAGTCCATTTCGCGTATCGTTATCGACAATCTGCCCGAGGCTACGGGCAAAAAATACATCGTCGACCGTACTTCAAAGTACGGCGACATTAACCTGCCAATGATGATTGAGTCGATACATATAATAAATGTATCGGGCCGAATGGACGAGTCGCTCTGGTACGCAAGCATTTCGACCAAGGTGAAGCCTATCTCGGTCGAGAGCATCTCGCAACGCATTAAGGATAAGGACGGAAAGTTGGCCAAGTACGACAAACAATGTGACGAGCAATGGCTCGTCATCATTCAGAACAGCTTCCTCATGTCGAGCCTCTACGACCCTGTGGCCGCGCAACGTGCTCTGAAACACCACTATAAGAGCAAATTCAACCGCGTCTTCGTCTTCGAACGAAGCGAAGCCAAGGTTACAACTCTCAATACCGACTGGGTTGTTGATTGAATTGGTGAAAAAGAAAAACGGGCGTTGGCTTTTTAAAGCCAACGCCCGTTTCTATTATTCGGTGTAACTTGTTCGGTACCAGTCGAAATCGGCATATCCGCCGGGCTCTTTGGTAGAGTAGTTGAACAGTGCGTAGCGCTGTCCCATAAAGTGGTCGAGGCTGTACGACATCTGAAGTGTGTCGCCTATGCTTGTCCACGTAGTGCCGTCGAGCGAGTAGAAGAACACGGCCTTGTCGATGCCGTGGCTGCCAATGGCGCTCTCGTCGGCTACGCGGCTGAAGTCGCAGTCGGCCTTGAAATAGACCACGTTGGCATCGGTCGGAACCGATTCAACAACATGCTGCACGCCGCGTTTGGGCGGCCACGAGGGTGTTGCGTCGCCTTCGGGCAGGTTGTTCACCATCACTATCGACTTTTTGCCGTTTTCGCAGCTTATAGCTGCGAAACCAAATTTACCAGCCAAGAGTGCAAGTCCGGCCACATCGCCGTCTTTCATGTTCGAGGCGTCGAGGCTGATGCTTCCCGTGCATTTCGGACCGAAAGTGCGCTGTGTGAGCATGTTACGGCTCTGTGTGAACAGCGTGTCGGTGCGGTCGGTGCGGAGGCGGAGGAAGCCTTTGCGTTCGGTGAGCGACCAAAGGTCGTTCACCGGATTGTGGTTCCACTGCCAAACGATTTTCGGGCGGTCGCCGTCGAACTCGTCGCTGTCGACAATGCCCGGAATGAGACCTTTGCTCTTCGGAAGGTCAAGTGTATCAGGCACTTGGCCGTTGACACCCAGCACTGGCCATTCGTTTTCCCACGTTACTGGCACAATGTACGGAATACGGCCGACCGCTCCGCGGTCGCCGAAGAGGTAAGCGTACCATTTCCCATCAGGCGTGTCGATGAGACCGCCCTGAGCTATGCCTTTGTCCTGCAGTACGACGCGGCCCTCGTACGGTCCGAACAGACTGTCGGCTCTATGGCATATCACTGTGCGCACTCCACCACGCGGCCAGCAAATGTTGAAGAGGTAGTATTTGCCATTTATTTTGAACATCTGCGAGCCTTCGGCGCCAAGCATCAGATTCTCGCCGGCCGGAAGGCCTGCGTTCTCTATCAGCACTTGCTCCGATTCTGGCTTTATGCCGCTGAAGTCGGGCTCTATCTCGCGTATCGATATTTTGCCGTTGCCGTTAATCATGTACACGTGTCCGTCGTCTTCGAAGACTATGGTGTGGTCGTGGCACGAGGGTTCAAACTCGTGGCGCTCCCACTTGCCGCTTTCGATGTTGTCGGTGGTGAAGATGTATGTTTTGGCTGTCACTTGGTCGAATGTGCTCACGAAAAACTTGCCGCCTACGTATCGTATGCAGCTTGCCCACGAGCCTTTGCCGTAGGTGTTTTTGCCGTTAATGAGCATCGTTTCGTCCTGATTACCAAGTATATCGTAAGCGTAGCTTACGATTTCCCAGTTCGAGAGGTCTTTCGACTTCATGATGGGCACGCCCGGATTCATGTGCATGGTGGTGCTGCTCATGTAGTATGTGTCGCCCACGCGCATCATCGACATGTCGGGCACGTCGGCCCAGATGACAGGGTTGGTGCAGCCAAGCTCTGTCGCTTCGGGGGCTGTTTTGCCGGTACAGCCGGCAAAACATATTATTGCCGAAGCAAGACTGATTTTGCAAATAGTGTAATTCATTAATTCTTAAAGTTTTATGTTAATATTGTGCTTCTGTTTTATTGCTAAAGGCGAATCCTTTACGCTTCAAAAATACTAATTTTTTTCAATAATTCATTTCAGAGCCCCGATGGGGCGGTATAATCTTTTATTCGCAAGGCTGGAGCCTTGCTTTTAGCTTTGGCGTAGCCTGGAGGCTACGCCGGACAGGGGCTAATGAAATGCTATTTTTCAAACACTCTAAGTTCTTGTAAATCATCGATATACACATACACCTTATCGTCGGTTACCACGGGGGTGCCTATGGTTACTTTTTTCTTGATATTGAGCGGCACGCGCTCAATGAGCTCGCGTTTGTCGACATCTATTACGCCTATCTCGTTGCCGCGGCGGTTGTCTACAAAATAGAGTTGCCGATCATGCATGGTAACATTCCAAGGCATAAAATCGAATTCCTCGTCTTCATGTATGAGCGACACGTTCAATTCGCACGTAAAAGGATTTAGTTTTGTTATCCCAATTCCAGGCTTAACCACGTAACCTCTACATCCATATAGCATTTTATCTTCGCCTAAAAAGAATGTGTCGGGTTCGTGTCTTGCTTCCGATTGAATTATCCAAAGTCTTTCGCCTGTACGGATATTGAATCCTTGAATCTTTTTAGGTCTGGCGCCATATAGGCTTATCACCACCACCACATCGTCGACAACGGGAATACAGCGCCAATTGATTTTTAATTCATCTTCTTCCTCGGTGTATTGCCATAGGAACTCGCCGGTTTTGGAATATGCAAGAAGATATTTTTGTGCAGGATCGTTAAACAACAAAATGGATTTATCTTTGATATATCTAGGACTGTGAATGCCGTTTGGGGTTTTTATAGCAAACAACGTTTCTTCCCCGTGTTCCATAAAACGGACATCTGCATTTTTATCTTCTGAATAGGAATACTCTATCCAAACATTTTCATCGAAAAAAGTAGGGAATGAATATTTTACCTTAACTGGTTCAAAATTTCCATTTATAAAAACGCAAAGGCTGTTTTCATCCTTATATTTATTCAGAACTCCATTTTCTTCAGAAACATAATCATTGTTATCGTTTGAATATTTTGTTTCGTTTATCACAAAATAATCTTCATACACACACACAGGATTGTTTTTATAAAATTCAACCCTAATAATACCCTTTTTTATTTCTACAACTTTCATCTTATTCTGCTTTAAAAATGTTGTCTATATTTGGATAAAGTTTTTCGTCTTTAAACAATTGTAACTTTCCTTCATATCCCCACTTTCTTAAAATATCTTCAGGTACTTTCCACTCCTTAATAGTCTTCGTCATAGTTTCAGTTAGTTCTTGCTGCGATACCTTCTTCCCATCGAAAATCCATTTAATTTGCGACAGGTCGGAAACATCGGTGTTTTTCAGGTCTTTGCCGAACTGCTCAAGGAAGTTGGCTGGCGGAACATCTTTGACGGATTTGAATTCGTAGAATGTCTTTGTTCGGCGTAGGCTCTGGCCTACGCCGTTGCTAAAAGCAGGACTCCTGCCTTGCAAACGGTTTATGTTTTTCGCAGTTGCGGTCATAGCCGAATTGTTTGATTACAAAGATAGTGTTTTCTGAAAGAAAACAAACTTTTGAGTGTTTTTCGTGGTTAATATTTTTTTTTCAAAAAAAGAACTTTTCTCGCCGTGAGAAAAGTTGCAAAAGAACTCGCCGCGGACCCGCCTCGCTAAGAATTTGCTTCGTTCGACGGCGCAAAACAAACGCGCTGCGCTTGAACGGTGTTTTGCTCTCTCCGCCTTCCGCGCAAATTCTTCGGGCGCTCGCCGGCTCATGCGGTAGCGTGGCCGTGCCGGCCATTCGGGTCCTCATTCTGTCGTCGGCACCTGCGTGCGGTATAACTCTTTCTCTTCGGGGGTGGGATGCCACGAGATGACTTTGCAATAATCCTCGTTTTCATCCGAAAACTCTAAAAGAAGGGTGTCGCCTACGTTGATATTCTCGAACATACTCCTTTCGAGTTTCCATTGTTTTGCTTTTTCTTTACCAAAATACACCATTGTGTTAAATTGTTTTGTTATGCCACGTGAGTCTTTCTTGAATATGTAGCCTAATTGCTTGTAATATTGTTTCGATTGCAATGAGTCTGCAGATGAGACATTTATCTCTTTGCGTGTAGGGTGCCAATTGATAACAGCTACAGAATCAGTGGTTTCGTCAACTTTTATCAGTACCGTGTCGCCTTCGTCAAGAGAGTTGTACAATTGTTTCCTCTCGTCTTTTTCCTTTCCTGGTATTTCTACATTATTACTTCTAACACCATCAACCAATAATTGAACCCGATAGATCGGAAGATGTTCGTCTTCTTTATATACATGTCCTATCTCTTTTGAATTTATTGTTGCTATTATGGCATTAGGTGAAATCTTCCCGTTTCGTTCTATTTCTTCGTTTGTTGGTTGCCAATTCACAATTCTAACAGCAGCAGGATTAATATCAGAAACTCTTGCTATCAGTTTATCACCAGCCTTCAGCGATTCAAACACTTCTTTATAATCCTGTTCGTCTTTATACATCATATTTACAGTTCTTTGCAAAGTATCGTTTACTTGTATAGTGACCAGATTTCGCAAAAAATCATCTTGCCATTTTCTGACAACAGAGACTGCTTGGAAGTGCGACCGACGTAGTAGTTCTATTTCTTTATTTGGCGATGGTTTTAACGTGTCGTATTTTGGGCGATGTTGCTCTTTCCCATCGAGATATAACATTGGTTCCATATATTTCTCTATTTCCTCGTGGGTAGGATTTGCATTGTGAACGATTATATAATTAGGTAATTCATATGCATGATGCAATATTACTGTATCCATATTTTTAATTCTGCTATATTTTTCTTCATATCGTTCTATTGTCATAGATTCGTAACCGACTTGCAAACTGCTATATTGAAAATAATAAGTTAACGCATAGCCCGGTCCCCGACTTAAAGTATGGCTATGAACACCTGTAGATAAATAATAATTAGTATTTTTAGTTTTTTTTATATCTCCTATTATCTTTGGCTCTACATTATATATTATAATTGTTATTAGTACCCAATATATTATAGCATTTCTTAATCTATGGTTATATAACAAAATGGTAATGTTTCCCAAAGCTGGGATAAGTATTAAAAGATGTTCGACAAGAATATATATATAGAATTCGGGGATTGTGGCAAAACAAACCAAAAGAACAATAGTAGTTGCCAATGGTATTATTTTTAATATGTGCAAAAGTTTTTTCATTATTTCTTAGTTATCATAAAACATTTTCCCGTTGCGTCGGATTTGCAATCCGACGCAATCGGATATTGGCATTTGCAATGCCCAAACTAAAATCCTTTATATCAATATTATACATCATTATTCTTTTGCATTACAAAATGCTTATACTCACGCGGCTGGATTGCAAATCCAGCCGAACGGGATCATATTTATATATATTAATCGCCATCAAAAAACACTTTATGATATTTGATGTAATAATCATTATAAAAACTATAATCAACGCCACTCTCATCAATTTTACGATATAACGAGTCGTTATAGAATAAGAAATAGGTATTGAATCCTTGTAATTTCAATATTGCACTATAATTTGGAATGGTAATAGGCGGCTTTTGCTCATTCAAAATGCAATTGAACTGTTCATCATTATTATCTATTTCCTGCAAATAACATATTGAATCAATAGAAAAAAAACGTTCTATTTCTTTTTTTGATTTGCCTATGAGATAGAAATTGTCTAGGATACTTGTGTAATTACGTAAATAATAATTTTCGAGGAATATACTATCTTTGGAATTATATTCTTCTAACATTGTCTCCAAATAATGGTGCTCTTTTTGTAATTCTATATCTTGCTTTATTTGCAAACAAAGAAAAATTGATATAATAACCGAATAGGTTAATAAAATATTATATGTAATACTTTTCTGTTCATTTAATTGTTGTTATATGTAAAAACGTTTTTAAGAAGTCGTATTTGTGTTTTTTCAATAATTTCTCATCAATTTTCTTATACGCCGAACCTTCAGGTGATAAAGAATATTTCTGATAAGCAACATATTCCATCGCAGCTATCAAATTTTCAAAGTCCCTTTGTTCGGCGCAGGCTCTGGCCTACGTCGTTGCTAAAAGCAGGGCTCCTGCCTTGCAAACGGTTTATGTTTTTCGCAGTTGCGGTCATAGCCGAATTGTTTGATTACAAAGTTAGTGTTTTCTGAAAGAAAAACTCGATTGAGCTGGATTAAAATCCGGCTCAATCGAGTGTAAGCATTTGATAATGTTTTATTTGAAAAGGTTCAAGTCGATGCTTTCGCCAAGTTTGCGGTGTCCGTCGGCGTTGGGGTGGAGGTGGTCGTTGTCGTGCAGGTTCTCGTCCATGATGAATTGGTCGTCGGCACTGCAAATGGCTTTCTCCAAGTCGATTACGGCATCGTACAGGCCGCAGGTGCGTATCCAGTTGTTGATGTTCTGGCGCAGAGTCTCTTTTTCGGGTGTGAAGTAGAAGCTCTCTTTGAACGGCGTGATGGTAGCGCCATACACGGTAAGGCCTTTGGCCTTAGCGGCTTCGATCATCTTTGTATATGCCTCAATGAGAGCCGTTTCTGTGGCTTCGGTGTTTGGCGTGGTGCCAATGTCGTTCACACCTTCGAAAATCACAACGTACTTGATGCCAGGCTGTTCGAGCACGTCCCGTCCGAAACGTGTTGAGGCCGTCGGACCAAGGCCGCCGGCAACTACGCAGTTGCCGCCGATGCCCATGTTCAGAACACCGTATTTGGCTGTTTCGGGGTTGCTGAGCAGACGTTCGCAGAAGATGTCGGGCCAGCGGTTGTTGCAGTTGGTGGTAGAGCCGCGCCCGTCGGTAATGGAATTACCGACGATGGCCACGGTGCCGTAGTCTTCGGGCGCAAGCACGTCGATGCGCTCTATGGTGTACCAGTGGTCGGTCTTCACTGCGTTGGCTAACGAGCTGCTAGTCAGCTCGTTGCCTACGGCGATGAACGATGTTGTGCGCGAACCCGGGTGGCCGGTAAGGCGTTCGGGGGCCGAGTTGTAGCATATTGTTATGGCCAAATCGGCTCTCGTGCCAAACTTCAGCGCTACGACGTCGGACAGGGTGGATTCGCCCGCAGGAAGGTTTATTTCGCTTTGGCCACTGAACAAAACATCTTTGATGTTTTGCGCGTCGATGTTGCAGCTGTCAAGAGCCGGCGCAATGTTGATGCCAGCAATGCGGAGCGTGTCGTCGCCGAATTCGTTTGAGATTTTGAGTCGGAGCGAGTCGCCGCCTATCGATACTCTGATGCGCTGGCGTATGGTGTTGCCAGTTAGACCGGGCTCGGGCGGCATGTTGTGCGGTTCGGTAAGCTGAACCGCTGTGCCCCAGGTACTTACCCAGTGCGTTTTCACGTTTTGCCCCGCGTCGGTGCTGCTTTTCCCGCACGATGCCATAGCTGTGGCTATCAGTGCCGTTAATATTACATTCTTCATTTGTTATATAGTTTATTTGTTCTTTGCCGTGAGCGTAATTACTTCGTTTTCAGATGTTTCTATATCGTATTCGTAGTATTTCTGCGTCAAGCTCGGTTCAATGGTTGCTTTGACCGAAACGATGGGGTCTTTTATCGTCGGCGAGTTGAGCAGAGCGTTGGGGCATTCGCCTTCGGCTGGTTTGAGCTTGTCGCCGGTGAGTTCGGTGTTTGCGCGTACGCGCAAAACACCGCCGTTTCTCGATGTTATTTTTGCCGTTTCAATGGTGCCGTTCTTCCAGTTCATATCCACCACGAAACCACCGCGGGCCACGAGACCGCTTACACTGCCGTTGTTCCATGCGTCGGGCAGAGCAGGCAGCAGATGCACAGCGCCGTCGTGGCTTTGCAGCAGCATTTCGGCAATGCCGGCGCAGAAGCCGAAGTTGCCGTCGATTTGGAAGGGTGGGTGAGCGTCGAAGAGGTTGGCGTAGGTGCGTCCGTTGCCGTGGTAGAACCAGTTGTCCTTATCCGACGGCAGCAGGTTGAGCATGTTGCCTATGATTTTGTAGGCGTGGTTGCCGTCGAGGAGTCGGGCCCAGAGGTTTATTTTCCAGCCGATACTCCAGCCAGTGGCCATGTCGCCGCGCTGCGTGAGAGTGTTTTTCGCAGCTTCAAACAGCTTAGGCTGTTTGAACGGCGAAATCTGGTTGCTCGGATAAAGTCCGTAGAGGTGCGACACGTGGCGGTGCTGGTCGGTAGGGTTGTCGGCATCGACGAGCCACTCCTGCAGTTGGTTGTACTGGCCAATCTGCATTGGTGCTATTTGGTCGATGGTATTTCTGAGCGTGTCGCAGAACGCTTCGTCGCGCGAAAGCGTCTGAGCAGCCATAAGTGCCTGATTCAGAACGTCGAAGGCTATTTGGTTGTCCATCGTACAGCCGGCCGTCATCGACGAGCCGTCGTCGGTGTATCCGTGCTCGGGCGAGGTTGACGGTGTAGTTACCAAATATCCGAATTTCGGATGTTTGACCATAGCCGAGATATAGAATTTAGCGCATTCTTTGAGTGTGTTGTAGTTTTTGGCAAGGAAATCCTTGTCGCCGGTGAAGAGGTAGTGTTGCCAGATGTGCGTCGAGAGCCAGCCGCCGCCGTTGGGCCACATGCCCCAGTATGCGCCGTCGATAGGTCCACTGACGCGCCAGATGTCGGTGTTGTGGTGAGCCATCCAGCCGTCGGCGTTGTAGATGGTTTTCGCCGCCTCTCGCCCGGTGTGGGCGAGGTCGTCGATGAGCGAGAATAGCGGCTGGTGGCATTCGCTGAGGTTTGTAACCTCAGCCGGCCAGTAGTTCATCTCGGCGTTGATGTTTATGGTGTATTTGCTGTCCCATGGTGCGTCGATGGAGTTGTTCCAGATGCCTTGCAGGTTGGCGGCTTGCCCGCCAGGCTGCGACGATGTGATGAGCAGGTAGCGGCCGTATTGGAACATGAGTGTAACGAGGTCCTCGTCGTAGCCGTTGTTGTAGTTGGCCAGTCGGCGGTCGGTCTCTACCTTGGCGCTGTCGGTTTTGGGCAGTACGAGGCGCACTCGGTCGAATTGCGACTTGTAAGTCGCAATATGACTCTTAAGCGCTGATTTATAGTCTTTTGTAGTTGCTTTTTGCAAGTATTCGAGAGCTTTTTCCTCAGCATTGCCGCTCACGTCGTTGTAGCTTACGAAGTTTGTGGCAGCCGAGATGTAGAGTGTGGCTTCCTGTGCTTTCTGCACGCTGATGCAGCTGTCGGCACCGACGGCTAAGCCGTCGGTTTTAACTTCCACAATGCAGCAGGCGTTCACTTTCGCCTCAACGCCTTCCTGGTCTTTGCCTTTTATGTTTATAATCAGTCGGTTACCATCAACTTTTACTGTGTTGCCGAGTTTGCAGGCGTGCGAAATGGTGAAGTTGAGTTTTTCGCTTTTGCTTGCGTTGAGTTTCATCAGAATGACATTGTCCGACATTGATGCGAAGGCTGTGCGCGTGTAGGTTACGTTGCCCGAGCTGAACGAAGTGGTGGCCGTTGCCTCGCTGATGTTGAGGTCGCGGTAGTAGTTGCTCGCATCTTGCTCAATATCAGCGAAATCGAGGTACAGGCTGCCGAGCGTCAGATAGCCCATGCCGTTTTGTCCGGTGAAGAAGTTCTGGTTGACAACGTCTTGAGCCTCAGCAAATTTGTCGTCGAAAATCAGTCTGCGAACCTTGTCGAGCACGCTGTTGGCGTTTTGCGGAATGTTGTTGTGCGGTCCGCCAGCCCAGAATGTCTCTTCGTTGAGCTGTATCTCTTCGCGGTTGGTGCCGCCGAAAATCATAGCTCCCATGTGTGAGTTGCCTATCGGAAGCGCCTCGGTCCAAGCTTGCGCCGGACGCGAGTACCATAGTTTCAGGTCGTTGGCGTTGTCTTTAGTGCCAGAGCACGAAAATTGAGTGCAAACCGCCGTCAGGGCGGTTGCCGTCAGTATTGCCGAATACTTTTTTATCATATTGCAGTTTTTTAGAGTTTATATTTGTTTGATAATCTACTGATTATCAAATTGTTGTATTTTCGCGTTTTGCTAAATCTCTTTTTCACAAATATATATGTTTTTTTTACTATTATTATAATGTATCCGAAAAAGCTCATGTTTTTTTTCTGTCGCTTTTTTCTGAAAATCCATTAACATTTTTTAACTATCTTCTAACTTTCAGATATTCAATCTGATAACGTTATTTTTTGCCCTCGAAAAAAAATATTTTGAAAAATAACCCACTAAGATAGTAGGTAAAAGGATTATTCGTTGTATATTTGCAATGTCAAACAAAACGAAAATAAGTTGAACAATAAAAAACATAGAATTATGGCACAGAAAAAATTCAAATTTGAGACATTGCAGTTGCATGTCGGACAGGAACAGGCAGATCCGGTAACTGACTCACGCGCAGTACCTATTTATCAGACCACGTCGTATGTGTTCCACAACTCGAAACATGCGGCCGACCGTTTCGGACTTGCCGATGCGGGAAACATCTATGGTCGATTGACCAACTCGACACAGGACGTTCTTGAGCGCCGCCTGGCAGCTCTCGAAGGTGGTGTGGCGGCCCTCGCATTGGCTTCGGGCGCAGCTGCCATCACTTATACAATAGAGGCGTTGGCGCAAGCCGGCGACCATATTGTGGCTCAGAAAACCATCTACGGTGGTTCGTACAACCTGCTTGCGCATACACTTAAGAATTACGGCATCGAGACTACTTTTGTTAATATCCACGATATCAGCGAAGTAGAAGCCGCTATTCGTCCGAATACCAAAGCCATTTACATTGAAACTCTCGGCAACCCGAATTCGGATATTCCCGATATTGACGCTGTTGCCGAAGTTGCTCACCGTCACGGACTTCCGCTTGCGGTAGATAACACTTTCGGCACTCCGTTCCTCATTCGTCCTATTGAGCACGGCGCCGACATTGTGGTTCATTCGGCTACGAAATTCCTTGGCGGCCACGGCACTACGCTCGGCGGCATCATTGTCGACTCGGGCAAATTCGACTGGAAGGCTTCGGGCAAATACGCGCCTATTGCAGCGCCAAACCCAAGCTATCACGGTGTCAACTTCGCCGAAGTGGTTGGTCCGGCTGCATTCGTAACATATATTCGCGCAATATTATTGCGCGACCAAGGCGCTACAATATCGCCGTTCAACGCATTCCTGCTTCTGCAAGGCGTTGAGACTCTGTCGCTCCGACTTGAGCGCCACGTAGAGAACACCAAGAAAGTGGTTGAGTTCCTGAGCAAACATCCTCTGGTTGAGAAAGTTAACCACCCGTCGTTGCCCAATCACCCCGACAACAAGCTCTATAACAAATACTTCCCCAACGGCGGCGCGTCTATCTTCACCTTCGAAATTAAAGGTGGCAAGGATGCTGCTTGGAAATTCATCGATAACTTGAAGATTTTCAGCCTTTTGGCCAATGTTGCCGATGTTAAGTCGCTCGTTATTCATCCGTACACGACAACTCACTCGCAGCTGTCGCCCGAAGAACTTGCAGATCAGGGTATTACGCCCGGAACAATCCGCCTCTCGATCGGTACCGAGCATATCGACGATATAATCGACGACCTTAAAGCAGGTTTCGACGCAGTAAAATAATTGAATGTATAACGATCATTAAATAAAGAGATTATGGCAAGAATATATAAATCAGCAGATGAATTGATAGGCCGCACGCCGCTTATGGAACTTAAGCATATAGAAGCCGAGTTTGGCCTTCAGGCCCGTGTGATAGCCAAATTGGAGTATTTCAACCCGGCCGGCAGTGTGAAAGACCGCATTGCAAAGTCGATGATAGATGAGGCCGAGAAGGCTGGCAAACTCAAAAAAGGTTCGGTGATTATCGAACCTACAAGCGGCAACACCGGCATTGGTCTGGCAAGTGTGGCTGCGGCTCGCGGATACCGCATCATCATTGCGATGCCCGACACGATGAGCGTTGAGCGTCGCCAACTGATGAAGGCGTACGGCGCAGAGCTTGTACTCTCCGAGGGCGCCAAAGGCATGAAAGGCGCGATAGCAAAGGCCAACGAGTTGGCCGAATCGATTCCCAACAGCTTCATTCCGGGTCAGTTTGTCAATCCGTCGAACCCCAAGGCTCACCGCGAAAATACAGGTCCCGAAATCTTCGAAGACACTGATGGTGAGGTTGATATATTCGTAGCAGGCGTTGGCACAGGCGGTACTATCACCGGTGTAGGCCAGTACCTGAAGTCGAAAAAGCCGGGCGTGAAGGTGGTTGCTGTTGAGCCGCAGTCGTCGGCAGTGCTTTCGACCGGCGTAGCCGGTCCGCACAAGATACAGGGCATCGGCGCGGGCTTTGTGCCCGATGTGCTCGACACGCGCGTGTACGACGAGATTATCCCTGTGTCGAACGAAGATGCGTTTGCCGTAGGCAAACTCATTGGCCGCAAAGAGGGCGTGCTGGTGGGCATCTCGTCGGGAGCTGCCACATGGGCGGCTATCGAACTGGCCAAACGACCCGAAAACAAAGGCAAAACCATTGTCGTACTTCTTCCCGATACAGGCGACAGATATTTAAGCACTCCATTGTTCGCCGACTGATAACCATTTATTTGAAAAAAGAGATATTTTCGTGAGAAAATATCTCTTTTCATCTTTTTTATTGTAAATTTGCATTCAACTAAAACGATTTATGATGATTTCTACACGAGGCAGATATGCTATAAGGCTGATGATTGTGCTTGCAGAAAAAGGGAGTTCGGATTACGTCAGACTCAAGGATATTTCGAGCGAACAGAATATTTCGCAGAAATATTTGGAAGCCATAACTTCAGTATTGTCGAAAAACGGACTTATCGATGCGGCTCATGGTAAGGGCGGCGGTTATAAGCTCAACCGTACTCCGCAGGAGTACACCGTAGGCGAGATACTGCGTCTTACCGAAGGGTCGCTTGCACCGGTGTCGTGTCTCGAATGTGGCGCTAAGCCTTGCGCAAGGGCGGCAGAATGCCGCACGCTGCCAATGTGGAAAGATTTCGATGTTTTGATTAACAATTACTTCGACGGTATCACTTTGGCCGACTTGGTAGGTAAAAAACCTGATTATGAATATGTTAGCGCATCGCTTTAGCGGTGCGCGTTTTTTATGTCTGGTGCGAAATCTTTTTCCCGTAACAGCATGATTGTTGCATGACGGCAAGCCGTCATGCTCTGTAACTGTAACTGTAACTGAAAGAACGCCGGGTCTGTTAAAAAAATAAGGGTCGGTATATGTTATTTCGCCGCCGTGAGCTAATTTTGCACACCGAAAAGCGAGATTATGACTGTAAAACCTTACAACGAACAAGGCGAGACAAAGAAAGGCGAAGTGCGCCAGATGTTCAACACCATAGCGCCGAAATATGATTTTCTTAATCATTTTCTGTCGCTCGGCATCGACAAGCGCTGGCGCAAAAAAGCCATTCGTACGCTGTCGGATCTTACTGACCCTCAGATACTTGATGTGGCAACAGGTACCGGTGATATGGCCATAAAAATACATCAGATGCTGGGCTGCAAGGTTGTCGGCACCGACTTGTCGGCCGGCATGCTCGACATAGCCCGCTCGAAAGTGGCCAAAGCCGGTCTCGACGAGTACATCACTCTCGCTGAGGCCGATTCGGAGAATCTGCCGTTTACCGACAACCAATTCAGCGCTGTTACGGTCGCCTTTGGCGTCCGTAACTACGAGAATCTCGACCGCGGCTTGAGTGAGATGGCGCGCGTGATAAAAAAGCACGGCCGCATGGTCATTCTCGAGTTTTCAAAGCCCACCTCGTTCCCCTTCAAGCAGCTCTATATGTTTTATTTCAAGCATATTCTGCCATTTTTCGGCGGTCTCATCTCGCGCGACCGCAAGGCTTACCGCTACTTGCCGCAGTCGGTGCTCGCATTTCCCGACGGTGCCGACTTTGAGCAGCATCTCATCACGGCCGGCATCGAACCCATTAAGCGCATAAAACTCACGCTCGGAATTGCAACTATATATGTGGGCGAAAAGCAATAAATAGGCAATGATGGCGTTTTAAAGAATAAATGATTCGTTCGAAATGAAAGCAATAATAATCGCTATATTACTGTCGCTGAGCTTTTTGCGCCTTTCGGCGCAAAAGTTCGAGAGCGAGGCAAGTAAGCGCGGTATACCCAATTTGCCCAATTTCGAATACGAAAAACTGCATTTCGGCTTCCTCGTTGGTTTCAACGTGCTCGATTACCACATTTACAACACCGGCCTGCCAATCCCCGACCTTACCGAGGCAACCTCAGTTGGCAACCGCAGTGCGGCCGTTGAGCCCGAAATCCTCTATGCCGACATCAAAGAGCTCAACCCGGGCCTCAACCTCGGCATTGTCACCGACCTGCGCATCTACAACGACCTCAATCTGCGATGCCTGCCAGGCATCAGCTTCGGTCAGCGCGACGTGACGTTCATAAACCAGTACGGAGAATTATACGGCGACAAAAAGCTGAAAATAAAATCTACATTTATCGAAGTTCCTTTTTTGCTCAAATACAGCGCGTTTCGCATTAAAAATGCGAAACCGTACGTTGTGGCTGGCACCTCGTTCCGCTACGACCTCGCCAAAGACAAGCAGAACCACATGAATATCAAGTCGTTCGACAACTACCTCGACGCCGGTGCCGGTTTCGACTTCTACCTGCCGTATTTCCGCATGTCGATTGAGCTGCGCGGCTCGTTCGGCCTGCGCAACATCTACAAGAACTCACGCGCCACCGAAATCGAGGACATCCCTTACCGCAACGCCATCGACTGCCTCAAGTCGCGCTGGTATGGCATCACGTTTTATTTTGAGTAATGAGTAGAGAGTAAAGAGTAACGTGTAGAGACGCACGGCCGTGCGTCTGTGTAAAGAGTAGAGACGTTGCATGCAACGTCTCAATCACGAACGTAGATAACGCAGATTCAACAGATTTACAATATGTTACATTGTAGAGACGTTTCATGAAACGTCTCATATTTTGTTTTTTTTTAAAAAAAAAGAACTTTTCTCGCCGTGAGAAAAGTTGCAAAAGAACTCGCCGAGGACCCGCCTCGCTAAGAATTTGCTTCGTTCGGCGGCGCAAAACAAACGCGCTTCGCTTGAACGGTGTTTTGCTCTCTCCGCCTTCCGCGCAAATTCTTCGGGCGCTCGCCGGCTCATGCGGTAATTTGGCCGTTCCGGCCATTCGGGCCCCGCTATGCTTTCCGTAGTTGGTGTATTTTATAGAGTAAGGTATAAAGAGTATAGTGTAATGTGTAGAGACGCACGGCCGTGCATCTGAACTTTCGTCCGACGCCGTAAGGCGTCATTCGTTCTGTTGGTTTCATTCGGTGATGGTTCATTCCGTGGTTTTCGTGTGTTCCGTAGTTAAAATTGGCTACGCCGAACTTCGTTTCGGAATTCATAATTCGGAATTCATAATTCCTCAGTGTTTTCTTATCTAAACACAATATCTGTTACCGTGCCGGCGCCCACCATCTCGTTTATGCGTTCTATGATGCTTTTTTTGAGCGAGAGAAGCTCCTGACGCACCACGCTCGATTGCAGCTCGACAAACATAACGCCCTTACTGACAAACACATTGCGAGTGGCGTTGTTGACCGTAGGACCAACAATTATCTGCCATACGCTGGCGGCTTCCTGTTCGAGCATCTTGTTGCTCATGCCGTTTTCTTGCAGCGCTTCGGCAAGCACTTCCGATAGTTTTTTCGATGTGTCAAGCATAATGGTGTATATTATTGGTTATCAGATATTTTGCCGTTGTCGACATAGAAAATTCTGTACTCTTTGTTCACCTTTTCGAGCACACTGCGCAGGCGTGTTTCGTTGGTATCAGATATAAATATCTGATTATAATCCTTTTGCGCCACGAGGTTGATGAGGTTCTCGCCGCGCTGGGCGTCGAGTTTGTCGAAGACATCGTCGAGAAGCAGGAGCGGCTTGCGCCCGTTGAAGTTTATAAGATACTGATACTGAGCAAGTTTTAGTGCTATCACAAACGATTTGCGCTGTCCCTGCGAACCGACTCGGCGAATCTGATATTCGCCGAGCGAAAACTCAATCTCGTCTTTGTGTATGCCGCGCGAGGTGTATCCGAGCGCGAGGTCGCGCTGGCGGCTCTCTACGAGCCCCGTGTAGAGGTCGTAGCGTTGCAGGCCGCTCACATACTTGAGCGTTACCGTCTCGTTGCCCGACGAGATGGTCTGGTAGAGCTCTTCGAGCACGGGCGCTATCCACTGCACAAACTGGTCGCGGCGCTTCGAGATGGTGGTGCCGAGCTGTGCCAGTTGTACGTCGTAAACGTCTAACAATGAGACGTTTGGATTGGGCTCGTCCTGCATCTGCTTCAGCAGCGCGTTGCGTTGCATGACAAGTTTGTTGTAGCGCATGAGCACATCGAGGTACTCGCGGTCGCACTGCGAGATGACGCTGTCGGCGTAGCGGCGGCGCATCTCGGCGCTGTCGGCTATGAGCTGCTCGTCGCTGGGCGCTATTATCACAAGCGGAATGAGCCCTATGTGGTCGGTAAGCCGCTGATAGTCTTTCTTGTTGCGCTTGAACTGCTTCTTCTGGCCGCGCTTCACGCCGCAGTAGATGGTCTCGGCCGTGCCGTCGATGTCGTATTCGCCCTGAATGACGAAGAAAGGCTCGTCGTGACGGATGTTCTGGCTGTCGATTACGCTGAACGAACTTTTGCAGAGCGAAAGATAGTAGATTGCATCGAGCAGGTTGGTCTTGCCGGCACCGTTCTGACCTATGAAACAGTTGATTCCTGCCGACATGTCAATGTCGGCCTGGCTTATATTGCGGTAGTTTATTATGTGCAAATTCTGTAGAAACATACTCCGCAAAATTAGCAATAAATCGTTTTAACGCTTTCCGACGGAGTGGTTTTTTCATTTGTCACGCATCGATTCCGATGTGCTGATTAATTTAACTCCGTCTCAGTCAGCCACTTTCAAATAAGAAAACCCAATCTCTTTAGTTCGACAATCAGCTTATCTATCTTTTCGCACAGACGACACGAGACAACCCCTACATACCTTTCACTGCCCCCAGAATCCTATCCATTGCTTCTTGCAAAACTGCGCGGGGCGTGCCAGTGTTGAGACGCATAAAGCCGTCGCCGCCAGGACCGAACATTGCGCCGTCGTTGAGCGCCAGACGGGCCTTGTCCACAAAGAGGCTCACAAGTTGGTTGTGGTCGAGTCCGAGTCCGCGGCAGTCGAGCCAGACCAGAAATGATGCCTGAGGCCGCAACGGTTTGATTTTCGGCAGATTATCGGCGCAGAATCGTTCAACAAACCGCACATTTTCTTCAACATAATCCAGCATTTGACGGCGCCACTCTTCGCCCTGCCTGTAAGCGGCAATGGTTGCAATGGGCGCGAAAAGGTGCGGCTCGTTCAGTTCGTTGGCTTCGAGCCACGTGTAGAAACGTCGGCGCAGCGTGTCGTTCGGCACAATGGCATACGAACTGACAATGCCCGCTATATTGAACGTTTTCGACGGCGCGCCAAACGTGATGCTGCATTGTGCGGCCTCGTCGCTCACGGTGGCGAACGGAATGTGGCGGTTGCCGAAAAGTGCCATGTCAGAATGTATCTCGTCGCTAATGACGATTATGCCCCGTTCAGCGCAGAAATGAGCCAGACGGCGCAGCGTTTCGGCTGTCCAACAGATGCCCGCAGGATTGTGTGGATTGCTCAGTATCAGTATCTTACATTTTTCGTCGGTCACTTCGGCCAGATTGTTGAAGTCCATTTCGTAGCCGTCGGCCGTCAGTCGCAGCGGACTGAAAACCACCTTTCGGCCATTGCCCTGCGGCGTCAGGCGAAAAGGGTGATAGACAGGCGGTTGGATAATGACTTTCTCGTCGTCGCGGGTGAAAACGTTCACGGCCATTCCAATGCCCTTCACCACGCCAGGAATGTAGGTGAGCCACCGCTTGTCGATGTGCCAGCCGTGGTGCGCCTCAATCCATTCGGCCACTGAGTCCCACAGCGCGTCGGGCGTCACGGTGTAGCCGAAAAGTGAGTGCTCGAGCCGTTTGCGCAGCGCTTCGGTGATGAACGGCGGTGTTGCAAAATCCATATCGGCCACCCAAAGTGGCAGCAGGTCGGCGCGGCCGTAGCGTTGCTGTAAAACGCTGTGTTTCAAGTCGCCGCTGCCAGTGCGGTCGATTATTTTGTCAAAATCGTATTTCATTCCAAGGCTTGTTTGATGTCCGACAATAAATCTTCAACTGCTTGCCGATAAACGCGTCCATTATCTGAATGCTGACATTAACTGCCGTTTTGCTGCGCAAAACCGACGAAATCATTGCCACTCCTTGCTCGGTGAATACAAATGGTGTCACAGACGAATGTCGCAGATTCTGCAACCGGTCACAATTTGTGACCAGTTTATCTGCCTTTTTTTCTGTCAGTTGAAACCGAACTCGCTCTGGAAACCGCTCTAAATTTCGTTTCACTGCCTGATTTAATACCTTTGTTTCTACACCGTATAATTGAGCCAAATCGCGGTCGAGCATAACTTGCTGTTCACGAATATTGAAAATCATATTCTCAATGTCGGCTGTCGATACTGAAACATTCTCGATTTCAACTATATCGGTGGTATGTGCTTCGTTTTTCACGCTTTAATGTATGTAGCGCGCGGCAAAGGCAAAGGTAGAAAATGTTGGCGGAATTTGGGGAAGGGGAAATGTTAAAAATGAAAAAATACCTGTGAAACGGCTGCTTGTGGTTGCTTTTTACGCTTTTGTGTTATTTGTTAAAGCAAGGCAAGGATAAGAAATTCCACGGCTGGGAAAATATATTTTTTTCAAAAAAAAAAGTTTATGACTTTTAAATTTCGTGACAAATGCTTTACTTTGAAAAATGAAAAAAAGAGCTGAAAACAATATTAAACTAATTATAAATTATGGATAATAAAGAATTATTAACTGAAGTTGAAAAGGTTGCAAACCTTTGGCTTACAGGCAATTTCGATGCTGATACAAAAGCCGAGGTGAAAGCCATGATGGACAATCCAGACAAGACGGAACTTATCGATGCATTCTACCGCACGCTCGAATTCGGCACCGGTGGCTTGCGCGGAATAATGGGCGCTGGCACCAACCGCATGAACAAATATGTGGTAGGCATGGCTACGCAAGGCTTTGCCAATTATATCAACAAGGCATTCAAAGGCCGCAAGGGCGTCAGCGTTGTCGTTGGACACGACTGCCGCAACAATTCGCGCCTCTTCGCCGAAACCGTTGCTAACATATTCTCTGCCAACGGAATAAAGGTGTTCCTTTTCGAAGGTCTGCGTCCAACGCCCGAGATATCGTTCGCCATTCGTCAGCTTGGCTGTCAGGCTGGCGTCAACATCACTGCATCGCACAACCCTAAGGAGTACAACGGCTACAAAGCATATTGGGAAGACGGCGCGCAGGTACTCGCGCCGCATGACACGGGCATCATCGACGAGGTGAACAAAGTGAAAGTGGAAGATGTGAAGTTCGAGCCGAACAAGGACTTGATTCAAATCATTGGCGGCGAACTCGACTACGACTATATGGTGGCAGTGAAAGAGGCCATGGTCGATCAGGACGTCATCCTGCGCCAGAAAGACCTCAATATCGTCTATTCGCCGTTGCACGGCACAGGCCGCGTGATAATTCCCATGTGCTTGCGCTCATGGGGTTTCCAGAATATACATGTAGTGCCCGAGCAGATGGTCATCGACGGCAATTTCCCTACCGTGAAATCGCCTAACCCCGAAAACTCTGAGGCTATGACTATGGGTATGAACCTTGGCACCAAGGTGAATGCCGACCTCGTGATAGCTTCCGACCCCGATGCCGACCGTCTTGCCATCGTCTGCCGCGACGACAAAGGACAATGGGTCATCATCAATGGCAACCAGACTTGCATGATGTTCTGCTACTACATCATCACCAACATGAAGAAACTTGGCAAGCTTAAAGGCAACGAGTTCCTTGTGAAGACTATCGTAACTTCGGAACTCATCCGCGAGATTGCCGACCGGAATAAAGTTCGTCTGTACGACGAATACACTGGCTTTAAGTGGATTGCATACCGCATACGCGAGCTCGAAGGCAAAGAGAAATACATTGGCGGCGGCGAGGAATCCTTCGGATTCCTGCCGTACGACAAGGTGCGCGACAAGGATTCGCCCGCTTCGATATGCCTCATCTGCGAGATTGCCGCTTGGGCCAAAGACAACGGCATGACGCTCTATGAGCTGCTTATGAAGATTTACCTCGAATACGGTTTCCAGAAAGAGAAAGCCGTGAGCGTGGTGAAACCCGGCAAGAGCGGCGCCGACGAGATAAAGGCCATGATGGAGCAGTTCCGCCAGAACCCGCCAAAGCAGATGGCTGGCTCGCCCGTGGTTACCGTGAAGGACTTCAAGACGCTCCGTCAGGTTGTCAACGGCAAAGAGAGCGACATAGTGATGCCCGACAAATCGAATGTGCTTCAGTACTTTACGGCTGACGGCACCAAAGTGAGCGTGCGCCCGTCGGGAACTGAACCAAAAATTAAATTCTACTTCGAGGCTAAGGCCTCGATGAAATCGGCTGCCGACTACGCCGCCGCCGATGCCGAAGCCGACAAGAAAATAGCTCAAGCCCTCAAAGATATGGGTGTGGCTTAGATTGACTCTTGACTTTATCTATAAAAAAACAACCCCGCTGATTATTCAGCGGGGTTGTTTTTCTCTATTTGTCGTTACTAATGCTTTTGAATTTCTTCTGCATATTGAACTACAATTGCCATCATTTTCAGAATCTTTATTTCTTCTCAAACCCGACCGGATTGTTAAGAATAGGCAGTTGTTTGTCGGTGAGTTTCAGAAGCGCCTTAATGCCGTCGGTATCGTGAGTGGCGCGTGGTACAGTGGCCAGCCCAACCGACTGGCAGTAAAGGTTGATATTCTCACTTACAATGCCGGCATCGACGCAGCCCATCATCTGGGCGTGGCTATCCTGGCTACCGAACTTCTCAAAATCGATAACCATAAGCAGCGACACGGGGCAGTCCATCACAAAATCCTGTTTGAACTGTTTGCCGCCAGCTATCAGCGAGCGTTGGTCGCCTTCGGCCTTGCTAACCAGTTTGTTTCCTTTGGCATCGTACTCAAACACACCGTTTTTTGTGAAGACAAAAAGACGGATTTCCTGTTTGTTCATTGCTGTGGGCGCGGTAATGTGCTGAGCGTCGCGCGATTGACCGCAGGCTGCCCAACAAAGGTTGCTCAGCTGCTGTTCGGTCAGTTCCTCGCTGCTGAAGCTGCGTACAGAGTGGCGTGTTCTGAGCGCCTCAATTGTCGATGTCGACTGTTGCCCGAAGTCGGGTGCCGGAAGGCTGATGTCTTGTGCGCCGGCCATTGTCATTGTCGCCAGCGCTGCCATTGAAAAAATAGCTTTCTTCATTGTCGTAATGTTTTAACATGTTAATAATTGATTCCACAGAATCGTTTTTGCAAAGTTAATTAATTTGTGGTAATCTGCAACAGTCAAGCAGCCGAGTGCAAAAAAAATGGCCGGGGAATATCAAAATCGGCAAATATATGGTGCCCGAAACCATCAGGTTTGAATGGAAGGACGATGACTATCACGAGTGATAGGATGCGAATCGCACGACATTCGCTGCATATTTTGAAGGGAATGTTGGTAAGATTCGCTTCATTTGCAAGAATACCAGTTATGTTCTTTGGGAAGATAGGTAAGACGGAAAACAAGAAGTTAAAAGCAAACAAAACGGGCGGAACCGATGATTTTTTAGCCGATTCCGCCCTGATTGTGTTTGCTTATTTTCTAATCTAACGGGTCTGGCTCATCGTCTTCAATACTTTCTACGGGTCGTTATCACACAATTGACACATAATAGTTTTCGTTTTAGTAAATTAACATAGTCAAATAGGATTCTGATTATGCAACATCTGTCATTTATTGAGTAATTCATCAAACACCCTCATGAACTCGTTAAAACTGCGAGAAAACCCTTTCCCTATTTCAGAATCAACATACTTAAACAAATTTTGAGCATCACGCGTCTTTTTATATGACTTATCAACCATCATATCATTCAAAAGAGAAGCTCCATTTCGACCATCATAATAATCTTGTTCGGCATCGTCATTTATTAGTTTAGAAGCTTTTATTCCTTCCACATCTGATAATATCCAGTTTTCAAACATGATATTAGACGGACAGACGTTAATCACGCCATTTAAATAATCTTCATGAAAAAGTCCTGTTTTAACGATATCTGCGACAACACACTCTTTCATTTTTTTCGCGAATTGTATTAAAGTGATTCTATTCTTTTTTTCTCTTTTTTCCAAATCGGGAATGAGTATCAATGAATAAACATTGCCACTCAGTAAGAAAACAATTAGAGGAACCACTTTTTTTGCATAGCATTCCTCTGTATATTGCAAACCATTTCCTGGGCCATATCTAATAACAGGTGTTTTGTGATACACCTTGTAAAACATATTCTCAAGAGAATCCTTTTCGGTTGGTCCATCTACAATAATACCTATATTTCTAATATCCATATGTCGCCTTATTCAAGATTTCCTAAAACATAATGATAACCACAACCTAAACCAGACGCTTGAATAGCATCTTGAATTTGTTTGAGATTAATAATACGATTACAAATAGTATTTCCCTCAATATTTTGACATAAAATTAATTCAGATGGTTGAACAAGATTCAAAATAGTCTCTGAATGGCTAGTTAATATGCATAATCGATTATTGAATGACTCTCTTAAAAAATCAATCAAAACCCTATCCACTTTAGGATGTAAATAATTCTCCAGTTCTTCGATAATGATATTATAATCTTGATTGATAATTGCTACTAATACGGCTATTAATTTTAAAGTACCATCTGAAAGGTTTGCTGATGGAAACGAACAATTGTTTTTTGAAGTTATCCAAATATGTCGTTTTAAGTCTGAAGTATTAGCCTCTACTTTTATACTTTTATAATTTGGCAAAGTTTGTTCTAACAATGAATCTAATTCATATTTAGATCTGTTATTCTGAAGTAGCTTAAATAACTCATTTGCAAGGTATTTTCCATTCCCATGCATCCTATCTGTATCAATTATGTCACATGGTTCTCTGACGACATTTGGATCAATATTAACCAAACGAAGATTAATAATATCACCACCTACAGTGTAACATGCATAAAACAGTTTTGGCATAATGCCCCATAATGAGTCGTTGTTGTCTAACGTAAAATGAATTGTCTTGTGATTGTCTAAAATCTTAGCATAATCACCAAGATTCTCGCGGTCAACTATAATCCCGTTTATTTCACCGTCTTTTGAGGTTATTTTTAAGACCTGTTTAAATAATTTCGTTGTTTTCCGTTGAATAATTAA
Source organism: Bacteroidales bacterium (assembly GCA_017960905.1). GTDB lineage: Bacteria > Bacteroidota > Bacteroidia > Bacteroidales > Marinilabiliaceae > W3P20-009. The sequence continues at coordinate 1,614 of JAGCYH010000053.1, read as the reverse complement.
TGTTTCTGAAAGATGAAAAGCATCATCAATTATTTCAATCTGAAATTCATAATTATACCTCAAATTATATTCTACTTTCTTGTAATTAGATGCACATTCTCCAATTGCTGTTATGCTTATTTTTTTTGAATCATGTTGCTTGGAAAAAATGGCACTTGCCCCTCCTAAATAGTTCAGACATTTCAACAAATCTCCCGTTGGTAATGAAGATAAAATGGTTAATGCTTGACAAATATTTGTTTTGCCAGATCCATTAGGACCAACTATAACATTTAATCCTTTGTCAAATCTGATTTGGAAATCATTTAATGATTTAAAACCATTCACTTTTAACTCTGTTATCATAATTGTATTATAAAAGTGTTGTGCAACAATATAAATTTTTTATCCAATTTAATTAAACTAATACTTCTGCTTCCCAGGTATCACCCCTCTCACTCCGCCTTTCGGGTTCTCAACATCGCCTTTGTAGCGTGGAATCAGGTGAATGTGAACGTGGAAAACGCTTTGACCTGCGGCTTCGCCAACGTTTATGCCCACGTTGAAGCCATCGGGGTGAAAACGCTCCGCCAACAGTTTTTTGCAATGGTTCACCAAAAGCCACAAGGCTCGCTGCTCACGGGTTGTTAAGTCGAAATAACTGGCAACGTGGCGTTTGGGGATTATCAGCGTATGGCCTTTGCTCACTGGGTAGCCGTCGAAAAAGGCAACTGCGGTGGCGGTCTCGCTCAACAATTCCACTTTCGGATTCAGGTTGCAGAATGGGCAACCTTTAGCAATCTCATATTTCTTTTTGTAATCGGTTTTGTTAAAGTGCCCGTACTCATATATTTCGCAATTCTCGTTTGCAAAAACGCTTTTGTACGGCAGAACCACATTGCATTGATATGTGGGTTGCTTGTGAACAAAATGCGTGCGGAATCCTTCACTTTTCAAATCGCGGCGGACTGCGAAATAGGCGGTTCCTGTTGGTTTGAGCAGTTCTGAAACCGACATCAGCACTTCGGCTTGTTCCTCGGGTTCAAGAACATTGAGAACATAATTGCAAATTATTGTGTCAAAGCGTTTTGTCGGATATTCGGGGCGGTAATAGTTGTCGTAACCGACAATGTTGTAGCCTTCTTTCTGAAGTTGGTCGGTGTCGAAACCAAAACCGCAGCCAAAATCAAGAATCTCGCCTTTCAAAAGGTTGCATTGCTTCAGCCAACGTGTTGGAAACGAATATGTTGTGCGTTCTTTTGCCGTCAAATGCGGGTTGTTCTTTATCTTTTTCATCGCTCCCAATATTTAAAGCCCATATTTTCAGCAATCTGCGCCAATGGCGAGAATGTCTTTTGAAACACATTGTAAAAATCATCGTCTGACATACGAACCAATTCACCAACTGAATCATATACAGTAAGATAATCTTCGAGGATCTTGTTGTTGGGATTCTTCGGATAGATTGTTTTCAATGCATTATGGTGCAACTCCGCATACGGCTTCAGGTAAATATCCAACGGCGGCAGATTGTTGCTTTTCGACGAATTAATGCTTGAATCGGCTGGCAACAAATTCCATAACAGATTGTGCGACACAAAACTCCACGGAATAAAATGGTCTAAATCGTAGTCT
>JAGCYH010000052.1 GCA_017960905.1 Bacteroidales bacterium | reverse complement strand
GCCTCGCTAAGAATTTGCTTCGTTCGGCGGCGCAAAACAAACGCGCTTCGCTTGAACGGTGTTTTGCTTCTTCCGCCTTCCGCGCAAATTCTTCGGGCGCTCGCCGGCTCATGCGGTAATTTGGCCGTGCCGGCCATTCAGGCCCCCGCTGTGCGTTCCGTGTTTTTTTTTTCGTAATTGGCTACGCCGAACTTCGTTTCGGAATTGGCTACGCCGAACTTCGTTTCATAATTCGTAATTATCACCGTTCGTTCCCTTTCGCCCGACGCCGCAAGGCGTCATTCGTTACGTTTGGTTTTATTTGGTGATAATATCTTTCCGTGTTTTTCGTGTGTTCCGTGGTTATATTTCGCTATTCGGAATTGGCTACGCCGAACTTCGTTTCATAATTCGGAATTACCTCCGTGTTCTCTGTTTTCTCTGAGTCCTCTGTGATATATTTTCCGTGGTTCCAAATGTTAAAAATTAATTTTGTCATTGTGGTGAAAACGTTTTTCTGTAATATTGCAAAAAAAATGTCAGATTACTAACCAATAAACTCAACAAACGATGACACAACACATTACACGCTTGACTAAATGCTTTTTCATTGCGTTTTTTCTTTGTATGGCGACTATTAATGCCAAGGCCGATGATATTCCATCGCTATCGGATTGCTACGTTTCTAATGACACCTTGAATATTAATGGGTTTTACGGATGGAATGCCTTTGCCACAGCCTACAACACATATTTAGACGATAATACGCATAATAATTTTATCGATAAAAACAGTACTAATTATTCTTTCGATGATATAAATGTCTTTTGCTTAAAAGGCGACCGTATATATATATATGGCTCCGAAGTGTTAATTCAACTAAAAAATATTCCTAGCGGGAAGACTCTTACATTTGATGTAGGCACTTACATTGCAGGGAGCTTGACTTCTAGTCCATTGTATAACAATCCTTATACAGAATTCACAGGTATGGTCGGAATTAACGAAGGAACTATCTGCAATGCTAGTTTTGATAGTCAATATATACAAACCAAGCAAGAAAACGCGAATTCATTAGGATTTGGCATACTATGTAGCGAAAACAAAGGTATTATAGAAAATTGTTCAGTGACGGGTAGCAACAGTATTAATGTATATGATGTTATTGAGAACAGTACAATTATGATAGGTGCGTTAGCAGGCATAAACAAGGGAACTATAAAAAACTGCTTGGTAAGCAATTTTAATATAACTGATAAAATCGGCAACGGCAAGACCCGGACCTTGTTATCAGGCCAAATAGCCGGTGCCGACATCAGCACCTCACCCAACATATCAAATTGCTGTACGTTTATTTCAAACGAAGACAATACAAAAGGGAACAACTATCCATTCGTTTCGAGTGTTTGGGCAACTGACAAATACGAACTTGTAACAGATGCAAATGTTACATGGAACAACCTGTCGTCAAACCGTGTCTTTGTTTTATGTGGAGTTAGCTCAACCGACAGATTGCCAGCCTCTGTTGCATCGTACTATAGCGAACAGCCAGGTGGCAATAATTATAGTACGAAAGAAGAGTTGATAGCCCAAATTTCTGAATTTTGCAACCAAGATAATTGTTTGTTTGAATATCCAAAATATTATGCTCTGCTCAATTCTGAGCTAACTGTTTCAGCAATATCAAATTCGACTAAAATACCCCTACCTTTGTCTCCGTCAGGGTTTGAAAAACTTAACACACCTCCTGCTCTAATAGATAGAGATGGCAAACAATACTACTACATTGATCTCTATAATACTGACGACTTTATTAAGATGGTACAGATGATAGAAAATAAAAACGATGATGACGAATTACTTTTTTACATAGAAGGAGATGTTGATAATCTAAACCGCATCACAATACCATCATCTTTTCACCTAAACAAACTGCCCAAAGGTTGCTCTATTATCGGCAATAATTCTGAAGGTCCATACGGTAATACTATTATTGTCAGATTAAATGAAGGTGATACATTATATCCGTTATTCGAAACGATAGAAGAAGGAGCTGTAGTGAAGAATTTTACAATTAAACTTCTTATTGATGGTATTGACAGCGACGACGGTTTTACCCCGAAATATAAATTGGGTCTAATAGATTCGTCAGAGCCGAATACTTATAATTTTGGTGCTCTTGCTGCTGTCAACCATGGTACGATTGAGAATTGTAGATTTGGTGTTTTAGATTGGTATATGGATGGTGATGATGACCAATATTCTTTTTTTATTCCAAATACATTTAATATTACACCGCAAGAGAATGATATAGTGCGCATAGGAAGTCTGGTGGGTACGAATTATGGTACTATCGATAAGGCATACATCTCCTCATACCCTACATATCCGAATAACATATATTCTCAGAATGGCGATTTCTATATAAGTAATTTTGTTGCTCATAACACGGGTAAAATAACCGATGTAGTAGGGTTTTTATCGCCTTTAAGCAATCCTGACACAGAGCCGTCGAACTTGAAATACGGCTATTTTATTGCATCGAAAGGTGCTGGAAGCCAGACAGAATCGGTATTCGCGGCTTGCGAAGGTAGCAAATGCAGCGGTATTACTCTGGGGACTAGACCTAAAATCAGCTCAGGGCTTCCCTTTTCTAATCCTTTCTGTACCAAAGATACAGCCGATTTCGAATTGTTATTTGTTCAAGATAACGGAACCGATTTCGCTTCGGGATTAAAAACTAACTACCCCTTACACTTCTGCGACAACCCTGATGTAATAAAACTATTTAAAAAAACTGCATCTTGGTCGGCAACAAAGATTAATGATTACGGTAGTTATTTTTTCGGAGTTCCGAATCTGACATATAAAGATTTAGCCATTACGACAAGAGGAACTACTGAAGTGGAAAAGCAAGCTTTAAATGCATTTGTAGAATTAAATAACAATACTGAATACGAGACTTACATCGAATTGCTAAACGGAAATATACCATTTTACAGCAAAGTGGACGTGGATATAAACAGCGATTTCTTTTTACCCACAGAGTTCTGTCTTGGCATTCCTGAGTATCCTTATAAAGGTTTTTTCAACGGGAAAAGCCACACTTTGGGCAATTTATGCGCATACTACGATGTGTATACAACCACAGAGGTTGACGACCCGAACAACCTGAACAAAAAAACCAACGTTCTGACCGAAAGCGGCATATTGGGCGTAATAGGGAAAGGCGGCAAAGTGAGCAACCTCAACATAAGAAACGCATACTTAGGCCTATACAGTAATGATGATGACATAAAGAATATGGACAGACTGAATTTCGGTCTGCTGGCCGGAAGCAATGCCGGCTCTATATCCAATGTGTCGCTCTCTATCGCTACCGGAGTTTTTGAAGACTGTTTTAAAGACGACGCCGAAATAAACACTTCGGTTGTAGGACTGAACGACAACGACGAAGCAAATACCAATAGCCAGGCAAGCATTTCGAATGTGGCTGTATATCTGGCCAACAACGGATTGCTCTACAGACCGGCATATATTTTGATGTATTGGTACAATGACGAGGACTATAATAACAAAAAAACAAGACAAAAACTTAATTTTGAGACCCTCTATCCGTATTGGTGTAACGCTGTCCAGCTTCTCATATTGAAATCGGACTTTATAAATACTACCCTCAATACCACCATTGACAATGACGACATTGTCAATCCGGTATTCGAATCGTTCTGCGAATGGTTCGACCAACTTAGCGATGCCGATGCTGACGCAATGGCCAGCATAATCACTCGTGGCAACTTCGACGAAATAGACGACTTCGCCACCCTCGCGCAGAGTCTGCTCACGTGGTACTACGCCGACGCGCAAAGTACTTTGCGCGCGGCCGATAAGGGCTTATGGGATGCCTACTACGACTCACTCAACGACGATGACGAAGAAGGCAACGGTGTTGCAGTTGTTGCCACACAGAACCTCTGCAAGAGCCCGGGCAAAGGCCGCGTACACAAGGTGTGCTCTGCACCCAAAAGCAGTGGCAACAAATCGACTCTGCTGAACCCCTACGATGCTAACGCACCGGAAGAGACAATGGAATGCACCAAGGAAGAATTCGCTTCGGGCTACGCCGCCCACTGGCTCAACTACGACGATAAAGCCTTCACGGGCAACTACAACAAGATGTGGAGCCAAGGTCTGCTGCACCCGATACTCGCCTCGGCGAAGAGCCCCTACGTAGTGAAACTCGAGTACTACAACGAGGACAACAATGGCAAAGGCATCGGCTACACAACAGAATACCCCAAAGTGGGCGCTACTGCCGCTATAACCTACACCGACAAACCGAAATCGATATTGGTTAACGGTCAGCTGCCCACGGACTTTAATTTTGGTGCGTCGACGGCAACATTCACCGTTCCGCAAACAGCTGAGAATGTGGGTATTGTACCCGTGAGAATAAGTTTCGACACGGAGCTTCAGCCGACAGCGCTCGAACCCGAAACCGATGCGCAAAGCGCATCGCAATTATACGTTGCGGGCAATGCCATCACCGTCGGCAATGCCGCCGGTTGCCATATTACAGTGAGCGACCTCGCCGGCCGCATCATCTACAGCCAGAAGGCCGCCACCGACAAGGTAAACATCACGGTTCCCGCACGCGGTTTGTACATTGTGAAAGTGGGCAATACAGCGCAAAAAATAGCGATAAAATAAAGGTTATAGGGCTGCCACAATGTGGCAGCCCTATAACATAATGATTCACGCGTTCGGCGTAGGCTCCGCCTACGTCGGTGCTAGGAGCAAGGCTCCAGCCTTGCTGCTTCTTTTTTCATAAAAAAGAATTCAGATTTTTTTTTCAAAAAAAAAGAACTTTTCTCGCCGTGAGAAAAGTTGCAAAAGAACTCGCCGCGGACCCGCCTCGCTAAGAATTTGCTTCGTTCGGCGGCGCAAAACAAACGCGCTTCGCTTGAACGGTGTTTTGCTTCTTCCGCTTTTCGCGCAAATTCTTCGGGCGCTCGCCGGCTCATGCGGTAATTTGGCCGTCCCGGCCATTCAGGCCCCGCTATGCGTTCCCTTCGCCCGACGCCGCAAGGCGTCATTCGATACGTTTGGTTTTATTTGGTGATAGATTTCTTCCGTGTTTTTCGTGTGTTCCGTGGTTGAAAATTCCATGTGGTCGGAATTCGGGATTCGGAACTACTCTGATAACTCAATGATATTGAGCATTTTGAGGGTAGCCTTGATAGCGGCTTCTGTCTGGTCGGCATCGAGGCCGCGAGTGCGAATCTCCTGACCGTTGTTGTCCCACGTGATGACCGTTTCCACCAAAGCGTTAGTGCGCCCACCGGGCGGTATCGACACTTTGTAATCGACCAAAATAGGATGCGAGCGGCCGAGTTTCTCGTCGTAGATTTTCCACAGCGCCTTCATGAAAGCGTCGTACTGGCCATCGCCGGTCGAGGTCTGCTCGTACTCGGTGCCATAGATGCTAATGCGCACTGTGGCAACAGGTTTGAGCCCTCGCGTAAGCGAGAGGCTGTAGTTGATGATGTGTATATTGTCATGTTTGGCTGTGTCGCTTTTGAGCACGTCGGCAATGATGAACGGCAGGTCTTCTGTTGTCATCGTCTCTTTCTTGTCGCCGAGCTCAACGATGCGTTGCGTAACGAGCTTCGTCTGTTCGGGCGTCAGATGTATGCCAAGTTCTTCGAGGTTTTTGAGCACATTGGCCTTGCCCGAGGTCTTGCCGAGGGCGTACTTACGCACACGTCCGAAGCGTTCGGGCATGAGCATGCTTTGGTAGAGGTTGTCCTTGGTGTCGCCATCGGCATGTACGCCGGCACACTGAGTGAAAACCGAGTCGCCCACGATGGGTTTGTTGGCCGGGATACGTATGCCCGAGAGGCTTTCGACCATGCGGCAGAGGTGTGTCAGACGGTGCTCGTCGAGGTTGTTTTCCTCCTGCAGGTGGTCGTTGAGCAGGGCCACCACGCTGGCCAACGGTGCGTTGCCCGCGCGTTCGCCAAGTCCGTTGACGGTAGTGTGAATGCCGGTGAAACCGGCTTTCACAGCGGCAAAGACATTGGCAATGGCCATATCGTAGTCGTTGTGCGAGTGGAAGTCGAATTGCAGTGTCGGATAGCTCTGCACCATCTGCCGGCAGAACTCGTAGGCCTGGTCGGGACAGAGAATGCCGAGCGTGTCGGGCAGCATGAAGTGGCGAATGGGCATCGTCTTGAGGTGGTCGAGCATGTAGCGCACGTAGTCGGGCGAGTTGATCATGCCGTTCGACCAGTCTTCGAGGTAAATATTTACCTCGAGACCTCGTTTCTGCGCCAGTTCGATGTTGTGGCGAATGTCGGCGATGTGCTCTTCGGGCGTTTTCTTAAGCTGCATAGTAACATGTCGCAGAGAGCCCTTGGTGAGCATGTTGATAACCTTGCCGCCGGCATCGGCAATCCAGTCGATAGAGAGGCCGCCATCGACGAAGCCAAGGGCTTCAACGCGGCCGAGATGTCCGTTCTGCTGCGCCCACGAACAGATGCCAGCAAAGGCGTTGAGCTCGCCTTTCGACACGCGAGCCGAGGCCACTTCGATACGATCGACGTGAATATCGTCGAGAAGCAGCTTGGCTATGGTAAGTTTCTCGTTCGCATTGAACGAAACGCCTACTGTCTGCTCGCCATCGCGCAATGTAGTGTCAAGAATCTCGATCATCTCTCTGTCTTTTCTGAAATAAAGTGCAAAAGTACTGTTTTTATTGGTGCAAACGACATGAAATACCGTGAATTATCGTTAATTGACGAAAAAAAAGCAGTCCGAAGAGATTCGGACTGCCTTTTTTTGTATCACAACAAATAGTTATTTGTAGCTTGGTCGGCCAACACCGCAGATAAACCAGTTCTCGCGGTTGAGGTTGCCATCGGCATCAATGGTATATGTGCGCTCTACAACTTTGTTGCTGACATTTCCTTCGACGGTCTTAACGGTAATTGTACCATCGAGATTCTCGGTCCACGAATTTATCAGGCCCGTATGCGTCGGTTCACCGTTTTCGGTGGTTGTGAAGAGAATCACATCGCCGCGGTCGGGTGAGAATATCTGGTTAGCGCCCCTGACGTCGGAATATGGGTAATAGTCGATGACTACGTTTTTGATGAAATCGTTGCTGACGTCGCACTTAGGGAACTGATTTTCAGGTATTCCGGCAAGCGAAGCGCACCAGCTTGCGAACTCAGAGCACCAGAGTCCTGGCGTGGTGCCAAACGAGCCACCACGCACCGAGTATTCAGCTTCGGAATAGCTGCCCTCTTCGGTCGTGTTGCCGCTCAGGTCGGTATCCGACGAGCCCGCCGTATAGCCTACTTGCGAAAGCGCGACATCGATGATGTCGTCGCTTGCTTTATCCGACAGATTAACACCCTGATATGCAGTATAATAGCTTCCGTTTCTGTACGAATCGGACATTATGGGCGCTTCGGCACCGAGGAACGGATTGCCTAATGCTGTAGCCGACACAGTAGCCTCGGTAGGAACATCGTCGAGCACGGTTACGCCCGAGTGATAGAAGGCATAGTTGGCTATTGACTTTACATTTTCCGGAATGTGTATTTCGGTGAGATTCAAACAGTTGCGGAATGCAGACACACCAATTGTCTGCAGAGCAAAATCAAGATTTATCGTTTTCAGTTTTGAATCGGCAAAACAATATTCGGGAATAGCTTTTATACCGACAGGAACTAGAATTGCCTCAACACCAGAGTATCTGAAGCACGATTTTCCCAACGTTTTAAGCTCTAACGGCAAACCAATTACCGACAAGCGTTTGGTCATGTAAAACGCCTCATCGCCAATAGTTTCGATTTCGGTCGACATAGTTATCTTTTTCAAATTGGTCATTTCGGCGAAAGCACGGGTGCCTATCTTAGTTATGGTATTAGGCATTCTAATTTCCTTAATATCAGTGCGTTTATAGTAGGCTTCATCGGCTATTTCAGTTTCATTTGTGCCAATAGTCAGCACACCGTTTTCAAGAGTTGTCACTGCGGGCCAATCGGTCTGCGGCTCTTCGTAAACAGCTCTGATATTCTGTCCTCTGTATCTAATAATGTTGAAACCTTGGCTATACCAGTTATCATTTTCGAAATAAATCTTCATTCCATAGGCCTGATATGAGTGTGTTTCTTCATTCTGCACTTGTGTCTTCGTCCAATAATATCCTAAATCCTGAGAACTCTCCAACCCGTTACTTGAGTAAAAACCACCCAGAGGGAGGAAAATGCTATTACCTGTTGTGGGTGAGGTATATAGAATACCCTTTACCCCATCTTGCTCAGTCTCGACGAAACTACATTTCTTATACAATTCGTAAATCTGCTGACGTGTTGGCATTTGCCAATATCCGCCTTTAAGAGTTGCGACTGCATCGTCCTCATCGTCAAGCAAGTATTTATCGTCAATATTTCCCCATTCATCGAAAGCATACTTAGTCATCACGTCGCCATTTTCATCGCCGCTGAATTTATAATTCGCCCAAGTGTACTCCTCTTTTGGTTCGGTCTCGCCCCAAGCGAAATAGTCGCCTATTTCGCTCGGCTTCGTAGCGCCAAGGTTGCATTTAGCCCATTTGACCGACAAACCCATATCGACATACTCAAAATCGGGAGCGCTGTATTCGAAGTCAATCTTCGCTATATCAGACTTTTCAATGGTCTCTGTTGTCTCGTCTTTGAAGGTTATTCTGAGCATTTCAACAACGGCCGACGGGTCTTGGGTAACGGCGCGGACCGACATTCCCGCATAGCGGTTCAATTGCTGCACCTGAATCTGGATCAGATTGGCACTGTGAAAAGCAAAATTTGACGCATACTGCGGGTAACGGTCAAAAGTACGATCCTTAATTATCGACTTTGTCCAATAAAAACCGCAATTGGAATCGCCCGACCCGCTGTAATACACGCCGCCTTTGGGCAGATAAATAGATTTCCCGGTCTCGTTGCTTGTAATCTTCAGCACGTAAACGCCATTTATATTATCGTCGCTGAAGGTACTGTTTGCATATAGCCAATCATACTCTTCAACAGTCGGCATGCGCCAACTGCTACCCCAATTGGCCGTTGCGGCATCGTCTTCATCTTCGAGATCGTATAGTTTGTCAGTTTTGTTGTACTTCGTCGGCGTAAGAAACACATTGCCGAATTTGTAGCCATCGGCGTTGTAGAACTCCGTCTTCGGTTCCGTCTCGCCCCAGGCGAAGAGCCAACCATTCTCTTCGGGCGAAGAGGCGCCTAAGTTCATCGTGGCCCAATAGAGGCCGTTGCCCATCTCTACAGCGCCGGTCTGCTCTATTTTCACGTCTTTTATCTCAGCCGTTTTGTACGACTTCACTTTGCCGTCGGTCATGCGGACCGTCATTGTCATTTGCGCTTTAGCGCAAATGACTGACAATAAGCATATTGTCAGTGTCAGAATCTTTCTCATCGCTTCACAATTTTATAGGTCCGACCATTGGTTTTTACCAGATACATGCCCTTCGACAGCGATGCGATGCTGATATCGGCAATGCCCTGCGCATCGGCGCCAGCCGTGATGAGAGGCGTGCCCATGAGGTTGTAAACATAGACCTTTTCGGTCAACGGCAAGCCTTTGATGATTATTTGGGCGTTGTCGAGAAAGACAAATTGCAAATCGTTGGTTTGCGACGCCGCCTCTCTGACGTTCGTTGGCGATGTGTTGTCGATTACAAAATGATAGTCAACGACCTGACTAACAGGGAATGAGGTCTCCACAGTCGACGACTTTACAACGTAATTGGCGCCCGAAAAAGTTATTTCGGGCTTATCGGCAAGCAGGAACGACTGTGTTGTTTCGTTGGTAAAACTGAAAACGAGGTGAGTGGGCGTCTGAGCCGCACCCGTCAGGCTTGCAAACAAGCCTGACATGCAAAATAAGAGTATTTGCTTATTCATCTGTTTGATTATTAGTTGTTTTACTTAAGTGCGAATGAATGCATCGACACTCTGTCATGGCAAATGTAATACCTTTTTTTGATTCTGCTATACCCGCGCGACGCTTTTTTGCAGAAGCATCGACTTCGGCGGATAAAAATGCGTCTGAAACAATCAGTTTCAGACGCATTTTTTATCTTTGCACAAAACCTATCAGACTCTAGTTATGGGGAAAACCGCAATATTTACAACTTCTTTGTGTCTGTTTTTTGCCGCTTGCGGCAAAAAACAAAACACGCAAAATACTCAGCCACTGAATATTACATTCGCACAGCCAGCCTCAGTGTGGGAAGAGACGCTGCCTCTTGGCAACGGCCGCCTCGGTGCCATGCCCGACGGAGGAATATCAAAAGAGACTCTTGTTCTGAACGAAGAGACAATGTGGTCGGGCTCGGAGTGGGACCCGTCGAATCCCGACGCGCTGAAGTATCTGCCCGAAATACGCCAAAAGCTTCTGAATGGTGAAAACATTGAGGCACAGCAGCTTATGCAGCAGCACTTCGTCTGTACAGGCCGCGGTGGCGAAAATCCGCGTTACGGCTGCTATCAGACTCTCGGGCGGTTCGAGATAGATTTCGCAGAGATGTTTCCCGACACGAGTTTTTCGGATTACAAACGCAGTCTGAGTCTGAACAGCGCCACCGCAACAACCTCATTCACATTCGATTACGAAGGCCACAAAGCGACCTTCAAGCGCGAATACTTCACATCGCTCACTGATAATGTCATCGTGGTCAGACTCACTACCGAAAATGCGCCGCTAAAGTTTTCATTCGGCTTCTCGCGCGCAGAGCGCGCGGAAGTATCTGGAAATGATGATGTTGCAACCATGCAAGGCGTCCTCGACAGTGGCGACCCAACGACAGCCGGTGTTGCTTTCTACGCCCGAGCCGAAGTTACGCAACGCACCGGAAATGAGGCTGTTATACTCATTTCGGCTGCCACCGATTATCAGCAGATAATCGACGGCAAGCCGCATGGCGACATTGCGCAAATGTCTGAGTTAGTCGAATCGACTATAACAAGTGCCCGCAAGCGAAGCTACGAAGAGCTCAAACAGCAACACACCGACGAATACCGCAAGTACTTCGACCGCGTGGCGGTCGAAGTCGGTCGCACCGGCGAAAACGGTGATATACAGCCAGTTGACTCTGCCGCGCTCTATATGCAGTTCGGACGCTATCTCTTCATTTGCTCGAGCTACAAGGCCACCCTGCCGCCCAACCTGCAAGGTCTCTGGGCCGACAGAATACACACGGCGTGGAACGGCGACTACCACATGAACATCAACGTACAGATGAACCATTGGCCAATGGAGGCTGGCAACCTCAGCGACCTGTCGGAACCTATCACGCGCTACGTCGAGGGCATTGTGCCTTCGGGCGAGCAAACCGCCCGAAACTTCTATGGCACAGGCGGTTGGACAGGCCACGTACTGGCCAACGCATGGCATTTCACCGCACCGGCCGAAAACTCCACTTGGGGCTCGTCGTTCACGGGCGGTGCTTGGCTTGCCCTACAACTGTGGGAACATTACCTCTTCACAAACGATACTGAATACCTGCGACGCATATATCCGATATTGAAAGGCGCTGCGGAATTTCTGCGAGCAAACCTCGCAGAAACCGCTGACGGACAACTCGTTACCTGTCCGAGCAATTCACCCGAGAACGCCTTCCTGTTCGACGGCAAACGCTGTTGCGTTTGCGCCGGACCAGTGATGGACACGCAGATTTGCATGGAGATTTTTGCGGCTGTAGAGCAGGCTGCCGGCATACTCAACACCGATACCGACTACGCCACAGCGCTTGCTGCGGCGGCAGCAAAGCTGCCGCCAATGAAGATTTCACCAAAAGGGTACTTGCAAGAGTGGCTCGAAGATTACGACGAGATAGAGCCGCACCACCGCCACGTGAGCCATCTCTTCGGCCTTTTCCCCGGCACTACAATCAACACGCCCGAACTGCGCGAAGCGGCGCGCCAGACGTTAGTGCGTCGCAGCGACGAAGGCACAGGCTGGTCGATGGCGTGGAAGATATGCTTCTGGGCGCGCCTCGGCGACGGCAACCACGCCTACCGGCTTTTCAAAAACCTCTTAAAACCCGTAGTATCAGCAAATAACAACGGCGACGGCATCTCATATTCCGGCGCTGGCGCCGGAACATATCCGAATCTGTTCTGCTCGCATCCGCCATTCCAAATCGACGGCAACTTCGGCGGCAGCGCAGGCCTTATGGAGATGCTTCTGCAAAGTCACGAAGTGACGGCCGACGGCACGCGCATCATACGCGTGCTTCCCGCCATACCCGACGAATGGCAAAGCGGGCATTTCCGCGGGCTTAAAGCCCGCGGCGGCATAACCGTAGCGTGCTCATGGACCGACGGCATAATAACCGACTTGCAAATAGACAACCCGCTGAACACGAAAATAGAGGTGCAGAGCGGGCATTTCTCGTTAGAGTAAAACATCAAAACAGCGATAGCCAACCAAATCTACTATTTTTTACCCCGATTTGGTTGAGTATCGGCGAAAAAATGGCCTTTTTAAGGCGATAGTCAACCAAATCTATGTTTTTTGAGGTAGATTTGGTTGAGAATCGGCAATAATATCATTTAAACAAATCATCAGCGACCACAGAATTCTGAATATCGCCGGCATACTCGTTGTCCGCTATGCCTTCGGTGCTTATCATAACCGTAAACACAGCCTTCTTGGTTTCTGTTTTCGCCTGAAACACAGCAGCTTTACGGTGCAGCTCATTAGCGTATTTTTTCTTTATCTCATATTCGCCTTGCGAATATTTTATTTCACACAAGTCTATCACGCCATCGGCGCGGTCGATAAGCATATCGACCTGAGTGCCAGTCTCTTTCTTGTTTTGCGGCCGATAAACCCACGAATAGACACCGCTTATTACGCCCGTTATGCCAAGAGCGTTTTTTATCTGCTCAACATGCTGAAAACAAACGCGCTCGAAAGCCAGCCCGCACCATGTATTGTACGCGCTACCACTTGCGGAGCGCGACCAGTAATGCTGGTCGCGCGTCGTATTGCCTTCGACATATCGGAAATAAAACAACGTGAAATTATCAAACAGCTGGTAAAGAGTGTCTTTTTTCGATTTCCCAATAGAGGTGTACGAACGTATGAAGTTGCACAGCTCCAAGTCTTTAAGTATTTTAGTAAGCGTTCCGCCGTGGTCCTGCCCTACAGCTGAGGCTATCTCGCCGCGTGTCATGCCCGCCTTCTTCCGGCATAGCGCGGTAACAACTTGAACATACGGTTCGGGGTTTCGGAAAAGCGACGAATAGAGGGCGTTGAACTCGTTGCGGAGGTCGGCGTTCTCGGCGAAGAAGAGCTGGTCGATGTTTTGCGACCAGCTATAACCACGGCGCAGAAAACTCCAATAGTATGGCACGCCGCCCAGTACCATATACGTCAGCAGTACTTGGTTTCGGGTCAATTTGAGTTCGCTGGCAGTGGCGTAAAGCTCGCACTCGCGCAGCGAGAACGGCCTCAGATATATCTGCCGCGTCAGCCGGTTATGCAGCCCTCCGTAATTGTTCACCAACTTGCCAACAATCCACGATGTAGCGCTTCCGCAAACAATCAGCACGATGTCGCGGCGCATTGTGGCCCAGCCGTTCCAGAAATGCTCCAACGCCGACAAGAACCCCGATTTGGGTGTATCCATCCATGGCATTTCGTCGATAAAGACGATTTTCTTGTCGGCTTTCACGCCCTTGAGGAATTTGCCTAATTCGTCGAAAGCGTCGAACCAGTCTTTCAGCTTGGGGCACGAGCTCATTCCGGCGCTCACTAGCGATTTGGCAAACGCAGAGAGCTGGCGTTCCTTGTCACCTTCCTGCACACCAGTGTGCTGGAAGGCAAAGTCATAGTTGAAAGTTTCTCTGACCAGATAGGTCTTGCCCACGCGTCGGCGGCCATAGATAGCCACGAACTCCGACTTGTCGCTTCGGGATATTTCCCGAAGCAAATCCTGCTCGAATTGTCGTCCTATAAGCATATTTCTGACTTTTTAGGCCACAAATATATGATTCATTTTTCGGATAGCCAACTAAATCTACTATTTTTTACCCCGATTTGGTTGAGTATCGGCGAAAAAATGGCTTTTTTAAGGCAATAACCAACCAAATCTATGTTTTTTGAGGTAGATTTGGTTGAGAATAATGGTGCTGTTGATTATATTCCTTGATTAATTGATAGTTGTGCATAAAAAAAGCATCGCCGAATGGCGATGCTTTTTAGAGATAAAACGTTATGAATCAATATTTTTTCATCGTTTTTTCGAAAGCCTCGGTTTTGTCTTTCTGCGTAAGCAGATAGTCGATGTCGTCGAGGGCGTTAACGAGGCAGTGCTTTTTGTAGCCGTTGATTTCGAATTTTTCCGAATGGCCGGTAGCTTCGTTAGTTACGGTCTGGTTAGGCACATCGACTGTTACGATGGTCTGTGGATCTTTGGCTATCGAAGCGAATAGTTCCTGCTGGAAAGCCGGAGTAACAACAACGGGCAGCACGAAGCAGTTTAGCAGGTTGTTGCGGTGAATATCGGCGAAGCTCGACGATATTACAACGCGCACGCCGTAGCCAGCGATAGCCCAAGCCGCGTGTTCGCGGCTTGATCCAGAGCCCCAGTTCTGCCCGCCTACGATAATCTCGTGGCAGCCTTCGTGCGGTGCTTCTGAGAATTCAGGTTTGTTCATAACGAAGTCGGCAACGGGTTTGCCGTTGGCGTCGTAGCGCAGGTCGTGCATGAAGGCGTCGCCGAAGAACTTCGGGTCGCGCGTAGTGCTTGCCAGGTAACGCGCAGGAATGATAAGGTCGGTATTGCAGTTGTCGATCGCAACTGGAATACACGTCGATTTGATGATATTAAATTTTTGTTTCATTATAAAAGAGTAATGAGTAGAGAGTAAAGTGTAAAGTTACGAGGCAACTTCATTTCTTTTTTGAATTGAAGTTCTTAATCCCGAAAGCATTTTCGATATGTTTATCACTTCACTTTCTATTGTGTTAAATTCTTCTTGTTCAATATAATTAAAGTCCAATGCCAACTCAAGTTGAGACATTGTTTCGTATAAAGAGCCGAATGCAATTTCGATAAAATGTATTTTTTCTTTGTCAGAAAACCTTCCCATACCTTCTGCAATGTTTGACGTTATTGAAAATAGCAGCTCTGCGCAATTGTCCGGCCAAAGCAAAACGTTCGTCCGATGGAAACTTAAGGAGCAAACGATATATGTCGGCGACGTACTTCTTACTTTGCTGATATACAGTCAATTTTCTATATGAAAAGAGTTCTGTCATTTATACATTTAACTTTGTGCTTGCACTTTACTCTTTACTCTTTATACTTTACACTTTAAAATAACTTTCTCGGGTCAGTGATGACACCGGTGATGGCGCTGGCAGCTACGGTGAGCGGCGAGGCGAGTACGGTGCGGGCGCCAGGACCCTGGCGACCGACGAAGTTGCGGTTCGAAGTAGATATCGACAATTTGCCAGCCGGCACTTTGTCGGGGTTCATGGCGAGGCACGACGAGCACGACGGCAGACGCAGTTCGAAACCCGACTCTTCAAGTATCTTGTCGATGCCTTCGTCGATAATCTGCTGGCGCACGAGCCACGAGCCCGGCACGAGCCAAGCCACTACGTTGGCGGCTTTCTTGCGACCTTTGACTATCGATGCGAATGCACGGAAATCCTCTATGCGGCCGTTGGTGCAGGCACCAAGGAAGCAGTAATCGACAGGCGTGCCTTCGAGTTTCTGTCCGGGACGGAACTGCATATAGTCGAGCTGAGCTGTGAGCTGAGCTTTTTCGGCGTCGCTAAGACCGTCAAGTGTGGGCACACACTCGTCGATGGCTATGCCAGCGCCAGGGTTGGTGCCATAGGTGATGCGCGGCTTGATGTCTTCGGCGCGGTAGGTTACCTCTTTGTCGAATACGGCATCGTCAGCACTTTTGAGGGTGCGCCAGTAAGCCACAGCTTTGTCCCACTCGGCGCCTTTGGGTGCATATTCGCGACCTTTGAGGTACTCAAAGGTCGTCTCGTCGGGTGCAATGATGCCTGCGCGCGAACCCATCTCGATAGAGAGGTTCGAGAGCGTCAGACGGCCTTCCATCGACATGTTGCGGATGGTGGAGCCAGCATATTCGACGGCATAACCCGTAGCGCCCGAAGTTGTCATCTGTGCCATGATGTAAAGAGCTACGTCTTTGGCAGTTACGCCAGTCTTAAGTTTGCCTTCGATGTTAATGCGCATCGATTTGGGTTTGCTTTGGAGGATACATTGGCTTGCAAGAACTTCAGCCACCTCGCTTGTGCCGATACCCATCGCCAAGGCGCCTACGGCGCCGTGGGTCGATGTATGCGAGTCTCCACAGACGATAGTCATGCCTGGCAGCGAAAGACCTTTCTCCGGACCAACAACGTGGATAATGCCATTGTCTTTTGTGCCCATAGCGAAGTGCTTGATACCAAACTCTTTGCAGTTGGCAGCCAAAGTATCAACCTGTTTGCGGCCGATAGGGTCGTTGATGACTTCCTGCTGGTCCGACGGCGTGTTGTGGTCGGGCATAGCAACAATCTGCTGAGGACGGAAGGCTTTAATACCCTTGTCACGCAAGGTGTCGAAAGCTTGCGGAGTGGTAACTTCATGACCGTACAGACGGTCGATGTAGAGCTGGGTAGGCCCGTCGGGAATGACTTGCACGACGTGCGAATCCCAAATTTTGTCAAATAACGTATTTGCCATATTTTGTTTTTAATAGTTATTAAAAAGTCAAAGTCCCTTCGGACTTTGACTTTTGCAGTTTTTTTATTTTCTGAACTTGTTGATACAATCGATATAAGCTTCTACTGAGGCAGTTACGATGTCGGTATTGGCACCGAAGCCGTAGTACATATTGCCGTCGAATTCGACTTGCATGTGCACCTTACCCACATCGTCGGACCCTTTGTTGATCGACTGTATGGTAAACTCTTTGAGAGTCATCTCGCGGCGAATGATAACCTTGAGCGCTTTGATGGCTGCATCGACAGGACCATTGCCCGAAGCTGCCGCCTCGAATTTCTCGCCGGCAATGTCGAGACCGATACTTGCCACGGGGCGAGTACCCAGACCGCTTGTAACTTGCAGAAAATCAAGTTTTATGCTGTGTGTCAGTGCGCGGTCGGCGCCGGCGAGCATAAGTATGTCGTCGTCGTTGACCTCTTTTTTCTTATCGGCAAGTTTGAGGAACTCCTGATATACGTTGTCGAGTTTTTCGCCATCGAGCTCCACGCCGAGCACGTGAAGGCGGTGCTTAAGCGCCGCACGCCCAGAGCGTGCGGTAAGCACGATAGCATTGTCGTCGATGCCGACATCTTTCGGATTCATAATCTCGTAAGTCTGAACGTTTTTCAGCACGCCGTCCTGGTGTATGCCCGACGAGTGTGCAAAAGCGTTTTTGCCCACAACGGCTTTGTTGGGTTGCACAGGCATATTCATCAGACTCGACACCATACGGCTCGTAGGATAAATCTTCTGCGTATTGATATTTGTCATAAGGTCAATATCCTTGTGACATTTCAGAATCATAGCAATCTCTTCGAGCGAGGTGTTTCCAGCTCTTTCGCCAATGCCGTTGATAGTAACCTCGCACTGGCGGGCGCCGTTGAGCAGACCGGCCATTGTGTTGGCCGTGGCCATGCCGAGGTCGTTGTGACAGTGGGTAGAGATGATGGCTTTGTCGATGCCATCGACGTGGTCGACGAGGTATTTGATTTTAGCGCCATACTCCGATGGCAGGCAGTAGCCTGTCGTGTCGGGTATGTTGACAACTGTGGCGCCGGCTTTGATGACGGCCTCAATTACGCGTGCCAAGTACTCGTTTTCGGTACGTCCGGCATCCTCGGCGTAGAACTCTACGTCGTCGACGAAGCGGCGGGCATATTTCACGGCTTTCACAGCGCGCTCGATAATCTCTTCGCGCGTCGAGTTGAATTTGTATTTGATATGCGAGTCGGACGTGCCTATGCCAGTGTGTATTCGCTTGTGTTTGGCGAATTTAAGGGCATCGGCGGCAACGTCGATATCCTTCTCTACTGCGCGCGTAAGCGCGCAGATTGTTGGCCACGTAACGGCCTTCGAAATTTCTATCACCGAGTTGAAATCGCCCGGACTCGAGATGGGGAATCCGGCTTCGATAATGTCCACACCCAATGCCTCCAGCTGCTTTGCCACCTGTATTTTTTCAACTGTATTCAGCTGACAACCAGGCACTTGTTCACCATCGCGCAGTGTGGTGTCGAAGACGTAAACTTTGTTTTCCATATTATTACTGTTTATATTTATTTCATTATCAATAAAAAAGCCCTTTCACGCGAGTGAGAGGGCCTTTGTATCGTTACTGACAAGCATACCGTCTCACTTCTTATGGCCGAACCAATAGAAGACCACCCAAAAGGTGTAGTGCGAGTATGTTGTTCAAATTTGTCATTTCTTATTTCGAAAAGCGTCGCAAAGTTAGTTTTCTTTTTGCAAAATGCAAAAAAATATGTCGAAAATTAAGTTGCGTTTTTACGCTCCGCATGTTGCTGATTTTTCTACGTTTATTTGGTGGCTTTGTAAAAAAAGCAGTTGTCAATAGTCCTTGGACTATTGACAACTGCAGATACAATGTTAAGGTTTATAATTACATAATATTGTTACCAGCTCCAAGCTTCTGTCAGATAAGAGTGGTTGGCACCACACACTCTTAGCTCCTTAATATCAGCATAATAAGATACTTGCAGATATATATTGCCATTGTCGAGTTCATAATCGATGTAATCGCTCGCGTCGTAATCTGAGTGGCCTTCGTTTTTGCGCGATTGTTTGAATCCGCTATCTTCCAGTTCTTTCAAATAAGAATCGAACTCCTGCTGCGATACGAGATGTATAGTTTCATCTCTGAAATACCACAAAGCCTGTGGTTTTTCATTAATATTGCCATCTTCTTCAAGCAGTTCATTCGGTTTCCCGTCGGCATCTTTTGAATATTGGGTGTAACCCCAAACGTCTTCAGGCATGCCAAATTGCGGGATAGGAATGCCCTCGAATGATTTTGGTAACGTAATTTGCTTAGGTACGCACAATAAGTCGTACGACCAAACGCCATTGTCAGATGCCCAATTATAATGCGAACGTAAGGCAAAGTAGTAATCTTTGCTGTAGGCATGGTCATAGACATCTTTATAATATGTTTTACTCTCAATGTCTGCTAAGATAGTATCAAAGTCTTTGTCTTTTTGCAAGAAAAATCCTTTGTTTTCCAGCTGTTTCAAAATGTTATCCCTTACGTCTATCGGACCGGCGAAAGTTGTAGCGTAGTAATAATAATAGTCGTCGGGGAAATATATTTTGCCAAAGCTGAATATCTCATGTTCACTTACAGGTGTAGTCATACATTTGTACCACGTAGAGCTATAATAGTTTGCTTCGTAACCAGTTTCTTTTATTACATTTTCCGGTTCATCGGGGAAACATTCAGGCAATATGCTCTTATCCCAAGCGTAATCGATATTATAAAGATTATATGTATCCATAAAGAACCATACAGATTTCGTTATTGCTGTGTATGCCGATTCGGTGTACCCATACGGGCTATTTGCAAAAATTGAGGCGCAACCTTCAGTCGGGGCGCCTTCGCCGTTGCCGTTGGGGTTCTGGTTCGGATTGGCGCAGAAGTCGATTGTGCCGAGGTCAAGGTCTTGGCCGTTAGCTGTAAAGCTAACGGTCTTACGCTCATTGGCTTGCGTTATGATTGTAAGAGTGCCTTCGGTAGCGTCTTTGCCTATCACGATAGATATTTCACCTTTGTCATTCGACATCGTAAGCGGCGTAGTATATTGTCCTTTAGAGTTTTGGTACTTCGTAAAGGCATAAACCGTCATAGCTGTGTTTTCGGCGCACGAGTTGACTACTTTCGCAGTCAACCTGTTCTGGCACGGAAGCGTGATAGTGATGTTCTGCTTCGAGCCAGCCTCGGTTGTAGTGACGTTGAATGTCTTCACATCATTATAGTCGAAATAGTCTTCGGGCGCCACGTAAGCCTCGAGCTTGTCGCCAACAGGGATAGGCATTGTGGCAATACCGCTGCGGTTGGTGGTGAACTTGCGCTGGTCGATGGTAACTTGCTGGTTGGCGATAGGCGTATTGTTGCAATCGACAACAAGGATAGAGAGATACGCTGTATTCTCGGGTTTATCGCAGTTCCACCAGCTGAAGTGCGTTACTTCGCCCACATATTCGTTGCCGTCGAGGACGGCTTCGCCGTCCTCAATCCAGATACCGAGGTTTTCGCTGAAGTGCCACAGAGGCATAGTCTCGGGCGGGTTGTTCTTCATGCTTTCGGGTATGGGGAAACGAACTGTAGATGTAGCTGTTTCAGAGAGTTGCAGGTCGTCGCCATCTTCACCGGTCATGCTCACTTGGAACATGCCATAGCTGACGAGCTGGGCGTTGGAGTCGTCGGTGCGAAGTGCGGCGAGGTCGCCGCCAGGCATGAGGTCGCCGAAGTTTTTGTTGTCGGGCGAGAGGTAGAGCATGTCGATGTTCACCTTGCCATCATACTCAGAGCCGTCGACGTTATAGGCGACGGCGTTTTTGCCAATTTCAACCTTCATGCCGCCAGCCGAGAGCGAAGTTCCATTGTTGGTTTTGAAGTCTTTGCTTGCCGAATTGCTCGAATTGCCTTTTTTCTGCAAAACTACATTCATCACCTGTTCGTCCTGAAACTCAGCCGAACGTGTAACTTTGAAATAGCCATCTTTCTCAAATCTGATAATAGCGCGGTCGTTGGCTACGCCCACTTTGGTGAGAGAGAATGAGCCGTTTTCGTCGGTTTTGACGTTAACGGGAGCTTGGGAGGCTACAGAAGCCTGGCCAGTCCAAACTGTTACATCCTGAAGGGGTTTGCCATCGGTGTCGCGAACGGTACCAACGATGTTGGTGTTTTGCATGACTACCGTCGCGTTACGGTCGACGAAGCGGTCGTGCACATTACCTGGTTCTTCAACGTCTTCGTCAACAGGGTCGTCGAGTTCGTCTTTGACATCATCAACAAAGTCGCAAGCCGTTAAAAGCACTGCGACAGAAGCCATTAAGGAAAAAAACTTTCTTGTCATTTTGAATTTGGTTTTTGAATTTGACTTGTGTGTATTATTAAAACAAGCAAATGTATAAACATAAATGTTTTATACTATTTCGCAAATGACATTTAACATAATATTTAACTTTTATTAAGATTATAAGCAAAAAACAGGCAACGGGGCTTGAACCGTTGCCTGCCATAAATATCCGATAATAAATAAATTCTGTATTACATCAATTATCGCTGCCAAGAAGTTACTTCCGCACTTGTCCGCGACCTACGATAATCCACTTGTAGCTAGTGAGCTCGCGCAGAGCCATAGGCCCGCGCGCATGCAGCTTCTGAGTGCTGATGCCTATTTCGGCACCGAGACCGAACTGAGCGCCATCGGTGAAGGCTGTGCTGGTGTTGATGTAGCAGCACGCCGCATCGACATTATTGGCAAATTGCTCTGCAACTTGCTCATTTTCAGTAATAATCGCTTCGGAATGTTTCGAACTGTAAGTGTAGATATGTTCGAGAGCCTCACTGAGCGAATCGACGGTGCGAATGGCCATTCGGTAAGCCTGAAACTCGTAGCCGAAGTCGTCGGGTGAGGCGTGGCGTAGCGATGCAGTGTATTTGCCATCGAGCGCGGCATAGGCGCGCTCGTCGGCCAGAATCTCGACATCTTTGGTGGCGAGAGGCTGCGCAAGAGCTGGCAAGTCAGCAAGCCGCGAACTATGTACGATGAGGCAGTCCAACGCGTTGCAGACGCTCACACGGCGTGTCTTGGCATTGAAAACGACATCGGTGGCTATTTTGAGGTCGCCGTCTTTGTCGAAATAGGTATGCACAACGCCCGCCCCTGTCTCTATCACAGGCACTTTCGCATTCTGTCGAACCGAATCAATAAGACGTTTCGAGCCGCGCGGAATTAGCACGTCGATGTAGCCGACAGCGTTCATGAGCATCGTGGCTGCTTCGTGGCCGGGAGGCAGCAGTTGTATAATGTCTTTGTCTATTCCGTTTTGTATCAGCACATTGTGCATTACTTCGACAATCACTTCGTTGCTGTCGGCAGCGTCGCTGCCGCCTTTGAGCACCACGGCATTGCCCGAGCGGAGGCACAGAGCCGCAACATCGACCGTAACATTCGGGCGCGCTTCGTAGATGACGCCAACGATGCCAAGCGGAACGCGTACTTTCTTGAGGTTCAGTCCGTTGGGCAAAGTACGCTGCTCAAGTATTTCGCCGCAAGGCGCATCGAGCGTAGCCACTTTACGCGTATCGGCGGCAATGCCTTCGATACGTTCGCGGTTGAGCAAAAGTCGGTCGTACATCGGATTCGACGGGTCCATACGCGACAAATCCTTCTGGTTTGCAGCCAAAATCTTATCGCAATTTGCGAGAAGAGCGTCGGCAATGTCAGCGAGAATCTTCGAACTCTTGTCGGCAGACATGGCCACCATGGTGCGCGCTGCCCGTTTTACGTCGTCGAGTTGGCGTTGTACTTGTTCCATAATGCTAATAGTTTTCGGGATAAATGTATAAATAGTCGTAATGAATGAGCGGTTTAGAGTGGCTGTTGCCAATGAGTTTCAGGGCTTTTGCCGAGTCGAAGCCCGAGCGCCCCACACCTATTGCAGTGCCCTGCTCATCGACGATGAGCAGAAGGTCGTCTTTCTTGAATTCGCCTTCGAAACGCACCACGCCAGCAAGGAGCAAGCTCGCTATTTTGTCGTGCGAGAGCAGAGCTTGCTTTGCACCGTTATTTATTATTACAGAGGCTTTTGCGAAGCCGTCGGAATAAGCTATCCACTTTTTCACGGCCGGGCTGTGCTGTCCGGCTTCGAAGTGCGTGCAGACGAAATCCTTGTCGCCACGGGCCAAACGTGTAAGCACGTTTGGCTGCGTGCCGTTGGCAATATACACGTCGATGCCCGAAGCGGCTGTCTTCTGCGCTATTCGGCATTTGGTCTGCATACCGCCGCGTCCGAAACCCGACTTGGCGGCTTGCACGTACTGTGCCACGTTGGTGCCAGCCTTTATCTCGCGTATGACGTGCGTTCCCTCGTCGACCGGATTGCCGTTGAAAATACCATCTATATTGCTCAGTATGAACAACTTCTCACAGTCCATCATCGAAGCAAGCAGACCCGACAACTCGTCGTTGTCGGTAAACATCAGCGCCGTTACCGACACGGCATCGTTCTCGTTGACCACAGGCACGACGTTGCTTGCCCACAACGTCTGAATGCAGTTTTTCATATTGAGGTAATGCTCGCGCGTGCGGAAATCCTGCTTTGTTACCAAAATCTGTCCGATTTGGATATTATGACGATCAAAAATCTGCTTGTAAGTGTCGATGAGTTTCACCTGTCCGACGCTCGAAAGCAGCTGACGCTGAGCCACATGATCGAGTTCGGCGTAATCTTTCACCATGCCACGGCCGGCGGCCATGGCACCCGAAGTAACAAGTATTATCCGATTGCCTTCGGAGTGCAACCGTGCTATCTCGGCAACCAGATTCTCCATGCGCTGCACGTTGAGCATTCCGTTGCTCTGTGTCAGCACGTTGGAACCGATTTTTATAGTTATTGTCATATCACATTATTTCAGCCAGCCCAGAATTGTCTGACTGCCAGTCACTTTGTCGTTGAGTTTGACGTCGATTTTACTGCCAAGCGGCAGATAGACATCGACACGTGAGCCGAATTTTATGAAGCCCATCTGCTGCGCCTGTTTTACGTTGGTATCCTCCTCGGCATAGCAAACGATGCGCCGCGCCATGGCGCCGGCGACTTGTCGCACGAGAATCTGACGGCCGTCGGGCTGTTCGATGACTACCGACGAACGCTCATTCTCGGTTGATGATTTTGGCAGCCACGCTGCCATATAGTTGCCGCTATGGTGGCGGTAGTATTTGATTTTTCCGGCAATGGGATACCAGTTGATATGCACGTTGAAAACCGACATGAATATCGACACCTGAAGGCAGTTGGCTTTCAAAACTTCGGGCTCGTAAGTCTCCTCTATCACAACCACTTTGCCGTCGGCCGGCGCTATCACTGCACCATCGGCAGTTACCGAGCGGCGGCGCGGACTACGGAAGAAGTTGATTACGAGGAACAAAACAACAGTAAGCGCACCCAGCACGATGTAGAAAACGATGCGCGGCGTGAAGAAAAAGCACACTGCATTGATTGCCAAAAAAACTAATACCGATAACAATATTGTTGCGAAACCTTCTTTATGTAGTGTCATTATTTTATTGATTTACAAGTTTTTATAAAAAGAAAAAATACAACAGGCTTACGAAAGGCGCTGAGAAAATCAGCGCGTCGAAACGGTCGAGCACGCCGCCATGGCCTGGCAGAAGCGTGCCGGAATCTTTCAGGTTCGCAGAGCGTTTGAGCATCGACTCGATAAGGTCGCCACACGTACCGATAATAGAGACGATGAGGCCGCATCCCAGACAGAACCAAAGGTTCAGGTCGGAAATGCAATAGAGCAGATACGATGCCGCAACGGTGAACACAACACCTCCGATGAACCCTTCGATGGTCTTCTTCGGCGATATGCGTTCGTAGAGTTTATGCCGGCCAAACGTTATGCCGCAAAGGTATGCGCCAGTGTCGTTGGTCCAAGCGAGGATGAACAGGCTGATTATCGGGTGATAATCGTAGTATCCGTTTTTGAACGCCAAGAGGTTGAACAGCGCGTAAGGCAAGCCTATGTAGATGATGCACATAAGCGACAGCGCAATGTTCATCACCTGATTCTGATTCTCGCTGAAGAGTTCGAGCAAGAAAATGCACCACAGAAACGCAATGATAATGAGCAAGATACGCGTATCGAGGCTGGCGTAGTAAATAAGAAAACCTATCATGAAGGCAACCACATTGATAAGCAGCGCCACATGTACATGTGGCGTATAACCTAACGCTTTAGCAATACGGCAAAACTCTATCGTAGAGAGAGTTATGATGCAAGTCATAAGCACGGCATACGACACCGGGCTTATTACAAGCGCACCGCCCATGACTGTAATGAACAGTATTCCAGTTATTAACCTTTGAATGAAGTTCTTCATCAATCTATATTCTCGTTCAATATGAGCACAAAATTAACTACATTTGTAAAAAAAACAAAATTGGTGCTAACAATTCGACGCCACTCTGTTTACTTTTCATTGCTAAATATTTGATTTTCTGAAAAATACAACACTTCATATATTATGTGTAAAAAATGCGCCGTCAGATGGAATTAATTCCATCTGACGGCGCGCAGGGTTATTTCATTGCAGACATTACTTTGTTTCGCGTCTCAACTGTCGGGCGGCGGCAATCATATTAGCTATTGCGAGCCGCGTTTCGGTCCAGCCGCGTGTTTTGAGGCCGCAGTCGGGGTTCACCCAAAGGCGCTCCGACGGTATGTGTTTCTGCGCTTTGCGAAGCAAAGCGACAATCTCATCGACCGACGGCACACGCGCCGAGTGTATGTCGTAGACGCCCGGGCCGATGCTGTTGGGGTAGCTGAAGCGTCCGAAGACGTCGAGCAGTTCCATCTGCGAGCGTGAGCACTCTATGGTTATCACGTCGGCGTCCATCCGCGCGATGTGCTCAATGATGTCGTTGAACTCGGAGTAGCACATGTGCGTGTGAATCTGCGTCTCGTCGGCGGCTACGCCCGCCGCGAGGCGGAACGCAGCAACGGCCCAGTCGAGATATGCAGGCCAGTCGGCCTTGCGCAACGGCAGACCTTCGCGTATGGCGGGCTCGTCGATCTGAATCACCTTAATACCAGCGCGTTCGAGGTCGCTGACCTCATCGCGAATGGCAAGCGCAATCTGCTTTGTCGTTGCGGAACGTGGTTGGTCGTTGCGCACGAACGACCATTCGAGAATCGTAACCGGACCAGTCAGCATGCCTTTCATTGGCTTCGGAGTGAGGCTCTGCGCATAGACGCTCCACGCAACAGTCATTGGTTCGGTACGTTCCACATCGCCAAAGATAATCGGCGGTTTGACGCAGCGCGAGCCGTAGCTCTGCACCCAACCGTTTTGTGTGAATACGAATCCGTTGAGTTTCTCACCGAAATACTCAACCATGTCGTTGCGTTCGAACTCGCCGTGCACAAGCACGTCGAGGCCAGTCTCTTCCTGCCAGCGAATGGCGCGGGCAGTCTCCTCTTTAAGCAGCTGCTCGTATTCTTTTGCCGAAAGCTCGCCCTTGCGGGCTTTGGCACGCCACGAGCGCACTTCGGTGGTCTGCGGGAACGAGCCGATAGTGGTTGTCGGGAAGAGCGGCAACCCGAGGCGCGACTGCTGCTTGGCACTGCGGACCGGATAACAGCTCGTGCGGTTATAATCTGACTCAGAGACATTTGCCACACGTTGCGCCACTTTTGCGTTGTGTATCAGCGGCGAAGTGCGACGGTCGGCAATGTCGGCTTTGTTCTGCTCGTAAGCCGCTTTCTGCTGTGCGTCGGCGCTACCTTCGGCAAGCGCGGCAAGCATAACGAGTTCATCGGTTTTCTGGTAAGCAAATGAAAACCAGCGTTTTATATCGGTCGAGAGCTTTTCTTCGTTCTTCTCCAACTTGAGGTCGTAAGGCACATGCAGGAACGACGACGAAGCAGCCACCCAAACGCGCTCTGTACCAAGCTTTTCGACGGCTTTGCCGATGATTTTGAGCGAAAGCTCAAAATCGTTTTTCCAAATGTTGCGTCCGTCAACCACACCAAGCGACAGGATTTTCCCCTTCGGGAAAATGCTCAGAATGCGGTCGAACTCCTCAGGTTCGCGCACCACGTCGATGTGCACCGCATCGACAGGCAGCGAGAGGGCGAGCTCGGCGTTGTCGCGCAAACCACCGAAATAGGTTGTCAGCACTATTTTGAGTTTTGTCTGCTGGCGCAACTGGCTGTACGCTTTAGCGTACAGCTCCTTCGTCTTCGCATCGAGGTCGAGCACAAGGCACGGCTCGTCGATCTGCACCCATTCAGCCCCAGCCGCTTCGAGCGATTTAAGCTGTTCGACATAGACAGGCAAAAGCCTGTCTATAAGGTCGATACGCGAGAAGCCTTCCTCTTTTTCCGTGCCCAGAAGCAAAAACGACATCGGGCCTATGATAACGGGCTTCGTAGCTATGCCGGCCGATTTAGCCTCAAGGAACTCATCGGCGGCCTTGTTGAAGAGCAACGTAAAAGTCTGATTTTTAACAAATTCGGGTACAATGTAATGGTAGTTCGTGTCGA
The DNA here is from genome assembly GCA_017960905.1 of Bacteroidales bacterium. Lineage (GTDB taxonomy): Bacteria > Bacteroidota > Bacteroidia > Bacteroidales > Marinilabiliaceae > W3P20-009. The sequence goes on along the minus strand of JAGCYH010000052.1, from coordinate 21,378 downwards.
ACCATTTGGTCATCTCCATGGCTATCACATCGTTGCCATCGCGCTGAACTCCGTGAGCCATAGCGAAATAGAGTTCGAGTAAATCGCCACGCAGAGCGTTGTAACGCTCTGGGATTGCGCCTACGGCGAGAGCCTGGTCGAGCACTTGGTCGTAGAACGAGAAATCGTTCGACGGGATAAGCGATATGCCTGCAGCGGCCTGCACTTCCCAGTTCGACAGACGAATGTTGCGTGCGACAGCGAAAAGCTCGTCGCGCGATGTTTTTCCGCACCAAAAAGCCTCTTCGGCCTTTTTGAGTTCGCGGTTTTCACCTATTCGGGGAAAACCGAGAACGTTTGTTTTTATCGTTTTTGCCATATTTTGAGAATTATTTTTTATTTCTGCCGGCAAAATTGAACCCGATAAAAACAATGCGCAAATTTTCTTGAAAAATAAGAAAATATAGCTATTTTTGCCGAAAGAAACTTATAAATGCAGAATATTATTCTGCATTTTAAACAAAATACAGAATGGCAAAATTAGATACGACCGACATCAGAATCCTTGAAGTTTTGCAAGAGGACGCCCATCTGACGACGAAAGAGTTGGCTGCGAAAGTGCATCTGTCGTCGTCGCCCACGTTTGAGCGGCAGAAACGGCTTGAGCGCGAAGGCTACATAGAACGCTACACTGCGGTAGTCGACCCTGAAAAGGTGGGCAACGGACTGCTCGTGCTGTGCGGCATAACGCTCAAGCAGCACGGCAAGCGCTGGGGAACAGAGTTTGTGGAGGCCATAAGCCAGATACCCGAAATAGTAGAGTGCTGGAATACGTCGGGCGACTACGATTTTATAATGAAGATTTACGTGAGCGACATGAAACGCTATCAGGACTTTGTACTCAACACGTTAGGCATGGTCGAGAGCATCGGCTCGCTGCACAGTTTCTTCGTCATAGGCACCGTGAAACGCAGCAACCGGATACCGATACCACGGAAAGAAAGTACAGAATAAACAAGAGTATTTACGTAATATCAGTCTTCTTGCTTGTCAGCCTCTTGAGCCGATTCTGTTTCAGCCTCGGTTGTCTCTTCCTGTTTTTTGTTTGCCTCCACCTGAGGCATTGGAGCGTTGTTGGGGCGCGGACCGTAGATTTTCTCCAAGTCTTCGCTGAAAATCACTTCACGTTCGAGAAGCAGTTCAGCAAGTTGCGCATGTTTCTCCTTATTCTCCATCAGGATTTTCTTTGCGCGTGCGTACTGCTCCTCAATGTATTTCGACGCCTCTTGGTCGATAACCTGAGCGCGGCTTTCGGAGTACGGTTTGCCGAAACTATAGTCCGAACCCGTTGAGTCATAGTAACTTACATTGGGCATTTTGTCGCTCATGCCGAAGTACGACACAAGGGCATAGGCTTGGCGTGTTACCTTTTCGAGGTCGTTGAGGGCGCCGGTGCTTATTTTGCCAATAACAAGCTCCTCGGCGGCTCGGCCGCCGAGCGTCGAGCACATCTCGTCGAGAATCTGCTCCTTGGTGGTCATCTGTCGCTCTTCGGGCAGATACCATGCCGCGCCCAAGGCTTTGCCACGCGGCACTATTGTTACCTTGACGAGCGGATGAGCGTATTCGAGCAACCAGCTGATAGTTGCGTGTCCGGCCTCATGGTACGCAATGGCACGGCGTTCGTCGTCGGTTATTATTTTGTTTTTCTTCTCAATACCGCCAACGATACGGTCGATGGCATCGAGAAAATCCTGTTTATCAATACTTTGCTTCTGCTTACGTGCGGCAGTGAGAGCCGCCTCGTTGCACACGTTGGCTATGTCGGCACCAGAGAAGCCCGGTGTCTGCTTGGCAAGGAACGACTTGTCGAAGCCTTCGGCCAACTTGAGCGGGCGCAAGTGAACTTCGAATATCGCGGCGCGTTCGTTAAGGTCGGGCAGTTCGACCGAAATCTGACGGTCGAAACGGCCGGCGCGCATAAGAGCTTTGTCGAGTATGTCGGCACGGTTGGTGGCGGCGAGGATTATCACACCGCTATTTGTACCGAAGCCGTCCATCTCGGTAAGCAACTGGTTCAGAGTATTTTCGCGTTCCTCGTTAGCCGAGAAGCCGCTGCGCTGTCCGCGCGCGCGGCCTATGGCATCTATCTCGTCGATGAAAACTATGGCCGGTGCTTTGTCCTTGGCTTTTTTGAACAAGTCGCGTACGCGACTTGCACCCACACCGACAAACATCTCAACGAAGTCGGAACCCGACATTGAGAAGAACGGCACATCGGCTTCGCCTGCTACCGCTTTGGCCAACAGCGTCTTACCTGTGCCCGGAGGGCCGACAAGCAATGCGCCTTTGGGTATTTTGCCACCAAGTTCGGTGTATTTTTGCGGATGCCGCAAAAATTCTACTATCTCTTCGAGTTCCTCCTTAGCGCCATCGAGGCCGGCAACATCTTTGAATGTTACTTTTTGCTCGGCAGTGTCTTTCCTAAACTGCTGTGCGCCCGACTTGCCCACCGAGAATATGCCGCCTCCGCCTTGCGACGACATGCGGCGGAACAGGAAATAGTAGAGCGCGAAGAGCAGTATGAGCGGCCACATGAACGAGAGCACTTCGCCCACAACGCTCGTGCGCTGCTCGTAAACGAGCGGAATGCTGCGGTTCTCGGCCTTCTCGATGTTTTTGCGGCTCTCTTCGAAACTGTCTATCGATGGTATGTCGACTATGAAATGCGGGCCAACTTTCGGTATTTGAAGCGGTTGCGTGAAGAGCGACTTGAACTGCTCCACCGAATCGGCATAGAGCGAGACTTCGGCTTTGAGGTCGTTGCGAATGACGACAATCTTCTCAACGGCGTAGCTGCCCATCACCTCTTTTTCGAATTTGCCGTACGGCAAATTCTGTGGCGTGGAGCCGTTGTTGAATGTGCTTATCAGAATAAGCGCTATGGCTATCACTCCGTATATCCAGTATGGGTTGAATTTGGCAGGCTTCTTATTCCTGTTGGGCGTATTGTTGTTGTTATTGTCGTTCGGTGTCATGTGCAGCCTTTTTGTAAATTATTCTATATTAGGTATATCGGTGCGTTTTGCATCGGACCAGAGAGTCTCGAGTGAGTAAAATTCGCGCGTCGGGCGCAGGAAGATGTGCACAATGACGCTGTAGAAGTCGAGCAGAATCCACGAGGCGTTTGTACGCCCTTCGGCGTGCAACGGCTTTTCACCCAGCGTCTCACGCACTTTGTCCTCAACCGAGTCAGAGATGGCGTCGGTATGCGTTGTACTGTTGCCATCGCAGATGATAAAGTACTCACACACAGCCGAATCGACATCGCGCATGTCGAGTATGGTGATGTTTGTCCCCTTGCGGTCTTGAATGCCGTCTACTATAGTGTCTATTAATGCGTTGCGCACTTTCTTTGCCATAAAAATCCTTTATTTTGTGTGCTAAATTAAAAATTATTTTTTTGTTTTTGCTTCAAGGGCTACTTTTATCACCTCGTTCATCTCTTTGACGTAGTGGAATGTGAGTCCCTTCAAGTATTTCTCGTTTATCTCGCCAATGTCTTTCCGGTTCTGGTCCGACAGCACTATTTCGGTTATTCCGGCACGTTTGGCGGCCAGAATTTTCTCTTTTATGCCACCCACCGGCAGCACTTTGCCGCGCAGTGTTATCTCGCCAGTCATTGCCACGCGTTTCCTGACTTTTCGGTGCGTAAGCGCCGAAACGATGGCCGTGAGCATAGTGATGCCCGCCGACGGCCCGTCTTTGGGTATAGCGCCTTCGGGCACGTGAATGTGGAAATCGAGCTCGTCAAAATCTATCTTGTCCAGATTCCATTGCTTGCAATTGGCTCTTACACACGACAATGCGAGTATGGCCGACTCTTTCATCACATCGCCCAGATTGCCCGTAAGGGTCAGTTTGCCTTTGCCCTTGCTTGCGCTCGCCTCTATGAAAAGTATCTCGCCGCCGACAGCCGTCCAGGCCAAACCAGTAACCACGCCGGCTATCATGTCGTCGTCCCACATATCGTGCGAATACGGCTCCACGCCAAGCATCTCGCGCACATCGCAGTCGGTGAGATGTTCGCTCACGGCGTCGCCTTTGGCGACGGCCAAAGCCATCTTGCGGCAAATGCTGGCCAGCGTCTTGTCCAACTGGCGCACACCGCTCTCGCGCGTGTAGTTCTGTATTATGTACGACATTGTTTTTTTACTGATATTGAACAGATTATCGTCAATGCCGTGATTCTTTTTCTGTGTTGGCAACAGATGCCGCAGCGCGATTTCAATTTTCTCTTCGAGAATGTAGCCCGACACGTCGATAAGCTCCATGCGGTCGAGCAGCGGAGCAGCTATCGTATTGATATTGTTGGCAGTAGCAATGAACAGCACTTTCGACAGATCGTAGTCGATGTCGAGGAAATTGTCGTGGAAGGCTGTATTCTGCTCGGGGTCGAGCACTTCGAGAAGTGCCGACTCGGGGTCGCCGTGGAAGTCGTTGTTTATCTTGTCAATCTCGTCGAGAATGAACACAGGGTTCGACGAGCCGGCCTTCTTGATGCTTTGCAGCACACGGCCTGGCATGGCGCCAATGTAAGTGCGCCGGTGGCCGCGTATCTCGGCCTCGTCGTGCAGGCCGCCGAGCGACATACGCACGTATTTGCGTCCGAGAGCCTCGGCAATGCTCTTGCCGAGCGACGTCTTACCCACGCCGGGCGGGCCATAGAGGCACAAGATGGGCGACTTCATGTCGTTTTTGAGCTTGAGCACCGCAAGGTGCTCAAGAATGCGCTTCTTGACCTTGTCGAGTCCGTAATGGTCGGCGTTGAGCTTGCGCTCTGCCTTCTTTATGTCAAAATTGTCGTTTGTGTATTCGTTCCAAGGCAGGTCGAGTATTGTCTCCACATAGTTCACCTGCATCGAGTAGTCGCCCGAATTTGGGTTTATGCGCTCAAGTTTTTCAAGCTCTTTGTTGAAAATCTGTCCGACTTCGTCGGACCATTTTTTGCTTTTCGCGCGTTTGCGGAACTCTTCAACAAGCCGCTCGGCGGGATTGTCGCCGAGCTCTTCCTGCAGTGTGCGTATCTGCTGATGAAGCAGATACTCGCGCTGCTGCTGGTCGATGCCTTTCTGCACCTTCGACTGTATGTCTTTCTTAAGTTCCTGAAACTGAACCTCTTCCGAAAGATGTTTGAGCAAGATGATGCCGCGCTGGTAAATCGAGTCGGCATTGAGAATCTCCTGCTTGCTTTCGGGTTTCACATCGATATTCGATGCTATGAAGTTGATAAGGAACGCGTTAGAGTCGATGTTTTTCACTGCGAACGCCGCTTCGGGCGTCGCATTACCGACGGTCTTCATGGCTTTGATAGCCATGTCTTTGAGCGACGACACAATGGCCTTGAACTCCTCCTTCTCGCTGTCGGCGAGCGGCACGTCGGGTATCGACTCGGCCTCGGCCGTTATGTACGGGTCTTTCGACACCTGCTTGCCGATGCGCATGCGCATACGGCCTTGCAGTATGGCGGTTGTTGAGCCGTCGGGCATCTCGAGCATCTTCACCACGCGGGCCAGCGTGCCTATCTCGTACAAGTCGGTAACATCGGGGTCTTCCTGTTCTGTGTCTTTTTGCAGCGAAGCTACAAAATTGCCGTCGTTCTCGCCCACCGAATGCAAAAGCTCCATCGACTTCTTACGGCCGATGTTGATGGGTAGCAGCGCGCCAGGAAACAATATGGCGTTGCGTAATGCCAGAATTGGCATTACGCCGCTCACGTCGCCTTCTTCAGCGCCAAGCACCACAGTGCCCGAGAATATAGGCACCACGTCGCTGTTCGACTGCTCTTCCGACGACAGTTTCATTCGTCCCAATTTTATCTTTATATCGTTGCTCATGTTGTTTTATTTTTAAAATAAAAAACCGAACTGTCAACCTTGTCTCAATCGTGCCGAGCTCACATGGCTCAGCCGTTCTTTGGCGTAGTCGAGCGTTATCTCGAGCGTCTTCTGATCCGTCGATGGCATCTCGTACATCTTGTCCATCATTATCGTCTCGCAAATGGCTCTCAATCCGCGCGCGCCTATCTTAAACTCGATGGCCTTATCGACTATGAAGTCGATAACATCGTCATCGACAGTGAGTTCCACGCCGTCGAGGGCGAAGAGTTTGGTGTACTGCTTGATGAGCGAGTTCTTCGGCTCGAGCAGTATGCGACGCAACGCGTCGCGGTCGAGCGGCTGCAAATAGGTGAGTATGGGCAGTCGACCGATTATCTCAGGTATAAGGCCGAAGGCCTTAAGGTCTTGAGGCGCAACGTATTGCAACAGGTTATTGAAGTCGATGGCGTCTTTCTCTTTTGCCGAATTATAACCCACAGTACGCGAGTTGAGGCGCTGCGCTATTTTGTTTTTTATGCCGTCGAAGGCACCGCCGCAGATGAATAGTATGTTGGCGGTGTTCACCGGTATCATCTTCTGCTCGGGGTGTTTGCGACCACCTTGCGGCGGCACGTTCACAATAGAGCCTTCGAGCAGCTTCAGCAAGCCTTGCTGCACGCCCTCGCCCGAAACGTCGCGCGTTATCGACGGGTTGTCGCCCTTGCGGGCTATCTTGTCAATCTCGTCGATGAAGACAATGCCACGCTCGGCTGCATTAACGTTATAATCAGCCACTTGCAAGAGTCGGGTCAGGATGCTCTCGATGTCCTCGCCCACGTAGCCGGCCTCAGTAAGCACTGTAGCATCGACAATGGTGAACGGCACGTCGAGCAGGCGCGCAATAGTGCGCGCCAGCAGTGTCTTGCCGGTACCAGTTTCACCCACGAGTATTATATTCGACTTCTCTATCTCCACCTCGTCTTTGCTCTTAGGCTGCATGAGGCGTTTGTAGTGGTTGTAAACCGCTACCGACAGATATTTCTTCGCTTCTTCCTGACCGATGACATACTGGTCGAGGTAATTCTTTATCTCGTCGGGCTTTTTGATTTTCAGCTCCGACACTTTCATTTTGTTCTGTATGTCAATCTCTTCGCTGACGATTTCGCTGGCGCGCAAAGCGCACTCATCGCAAATGAATCCGTCGGTGCCGGCAATGAGCAGCTTGACGTTTTTACGGTTTCGTCCGCAGAAAGAGCATGTATCTTCTCTCATAAGCTCAAAAATATCTTTATTTATTACGACACAATGCAGAGCCCTCTCGAAAAGGGTTCTGCATTGCAGGGTTATAAAGCACTAATATATTAAATGTCAAAGTTTTACTTCTTATCACGCATTAATACTTCGTCGATCATGCCATAATCTTTCGCTTCCTGAGCAATCATCCAGTAGTCGCGGTCGGAATCTTTCTCGATGCGAGCATAGTCGTTGCCCGAATGGCTTGCGATGATGGTATACAATTCGTGTTTCAGTTTCTGTATTTCGCGTGCAGTGATTTCACTGTCGGAAGCCTGACCTTGCGCGCCACCCATAGGCTGGTGAATCATCACGCGCGAGTGAGGCAGTGCCGAGCGTTTGCCCTTGGTGCCGGCCACGAGCAGCACCGAAGCCATCGATGCGGCCAAACCGGTGCAGATGGTTGCCACGTCCGACGAGATGTACTGCATGGTGTCGTATATGCCGAGTCCGGCATATACAATGCCACCCGGTGAGTTGATATACAATGAGATATCCTTCGACGAGTCAGCCGATTCGAGATACAAGAGCTGCGCTTGAATGATGTTTGCCACGTCGTCGTCGATGGGCACGCCAAGGAAGATGATGCGGTCCATCATAAGGCGCGAGAATACGTCCATGCTGGCCACGTTGAGCTGACGCTCTTCGATGATGGTAGGCGAAATGTAGCTGTCGGCTATGCTGCTGTAGCGGTCGACGGTCAAACCGTTCATTCCCAGATGCTTGACAGCATATTTTCTGAAATCTTTCGAATCAATCATTGTATAGTGTTTTTTGCATTGAAACTTCATATCGGCAATTGCCGATATGAAGTTTTCAATTTATTGGTTATTAAAATATTATGCTTCAAAAAGTTTGTTGAACTCGTCGCGGCTGACGGTTTTCTCCTTAATCTTAACCTTGGTCTTGATGAAGTTTGCAACCACGTCAGAAGCGGCGCCCTCAACGATATGCTCGCGTTGTTTCTTGTCCTTGAGCATGTTCTCGGCGTAGTTTTCGAGGTATTGCTCGGGAATAGCTGCCAAGCCGTACTGCATAAACTGTGAGCGAGCTGCTTTCTTGGCGTATGCCTTCAGTGCGTCGCCATCGACTTTCAGGTCGTTCTTGCGTATGATGTCGTTGCTAACTACCTGCCACTTAAGGTCATCGACGAAGCGAGGGAACTCGTTCTCGAGCACGTCGGGAGTGAATTTCTCATTGTCGTGGTTGACAACGGTGAGCCAGCGTTTCAAGAATGCTTCGGGCAGCTCGAGTTTGAGCATGTCGAGCAGTTTCTTCTTCGTATCGAGCTCGAATCGGTATTCCTCTTCGATGTTGTTTACTGTTTTTATCGATTCTTTCGATTTCTCTTTGAATTCATCGGCGTTCTTTACCACGCCTTCGCCATACACCTGGTCGAAAATCTCCTGAGTGAGCTCGGCCTCTTTGAACTCGGTGATTTCGGCAATCTCCAACGAGTATTCGCCGCTCACTTTCTCAGCCTCTTCTTTGCTGATATTGAGCAAGTAAGAGAGCTCGGTGTCGTTCGGAAGAGCTTTCTTAACGTCGAATTTAACGGTGTCGCCAACTTTCTTGCCAACGAATTTCTTCTTCTCGGCAGCGTCTTTGATGACAGCGGTCGAAATAATAGCTTTCTCGTTGTTGTACTCGCCAGTCAAGTTGCCTTTAATGAGCGAGTTATCACCAACTTTATCAACGGTTTCGTGCTTACCGAAACGCGATGTGATCGATTTCATCTGGTTTTCAACGTCGGCATCGGTGATCTCAACGTTGTAATATGTCAGCTCTATCTTATTGTTCAGTTCCAGATTAACTTCGGGGGCAAGGCCGAGGTCGAATTTCACTTTGAAAGTCTCGTCTTTGTCGAAGTCGATGGGCGTCATGTCCTCCGACGGAAGCGGTTCGCCCAAGATGTTGATGTTGTTGTCGGCAATGTATTTGCTGAGAGAATCGCTAATAAGTTTATTAACTTCTTCAGCCACAGCTGATTTGCCATACATTCTTTTAATCATGCCAGCAGGTACGTGACCAGGGCGGAAGCCCGGCATCGACGCTTTTTTACGGTAGTTCTTCAGAGCCTCCTCTACTTTCGGCTCGTAATCTGCTTTCTCAATATCGATTGTTACCACTGCGTTGAGTGCATCGATATTCTCTTTAGAAATATTCATCTTATTATTTATAAATAATTATTGTCCAATAAATTATCAAATTCCGAAGCCCAAAAAAACCGCTCGCTTCAGCGGGCGGTTTTTGGCTTGCTATGTGCGGATGAAGGGACTCGAACCCCCACGCCTCACGGCATCAGATCCTAAGTCTGACGCGGCTACCAATTACGCCACACCCGCAGGTTCTTTTTTGCGGTGCAAAGATACGATTTTTAATATTTTATTTGCAAATTATTGCTGTGAAAAATGGTTAAGAATTCCAATAATGAATTACGAATTATGAAACGAAGTTCGGCGTAGCCAATTACGAAAAACTCGGAATTAACAATCTCCGTACAGACGCACGGCCGTGCATCTCTACACATTACACTCTACTCTTTACTCTCTACTCTTTACTCTCTTTACTCTTCAACCCAATCTCTTCTCTCTGCCTCAGGTGCGGTATCTCAAGCGTAAGCGCCTTGCGATAGGCTTCGGCGGCTTTATCTTTCTGATTCTGAGCTTTATAATAATCGCCCACAATCTCGTATGCGCGAAAATAATTCGGATTAATCATCACAAGCGAGTCGACGGTGGCGGCAGCGATGGCGGTTCCGCTGTCGGTGGCCGCTCTAACGAGCGCCGACAGGCGGTCGAACGTCAGGCGCTGTGCCGCCTCGGCCACAAGCGTGTCCGACGCTGGCACATCCATCTGATGCTCAGCTATTTCGCCGCTGAAATCAGCACCGGCGAACAGCCGGTGCAAATCGTAGCAGACATATTTGCCGGCCTGCCACGGCGCTGTCGATACGAACATCAGACGCTCATGCGGACGAAAAACAACGCTGTGGTGGCAGATGAACTGGTTTATCGACTTCTCGTTGCCGATACCTATGTCGGCGTCGGACTTGCCTCGGCGGTCGCGAAGTATCGCTACGGCGTCGGTGTAATCTATTGGCGAATAGCGTTTTACAAGTTCATCGGCTCTTTCGAGCCGATATTTGCTGTCGCTGGTGGCAATGTTCTCGAGGTTGTTGGCATCGTGTGCGAAATCGGCGCTCTGATAGTGGTTTGTGCAAAGCACATAATCGCTATCAGGCTGATACACAGCCGTTTTGTCGGGCGATTTTTCTATCACCACTGCCCTATTGTCGCTATCTGCGGCCACAAGAATCGACTCGGAGACGAACGTTTCAAATTGCTTTGCAATTTGAACGGCTTCGTCGATATTCGAGGCGTATTGCAGTATCTGGCGGGCGAGTATCGATATGGGCGTGCGCGCCGTAGTTGGTATCTCGCCTTTGGCAGCGTTGATGGTTACGCTGAGCCCGTTGGCGTTCATGCCCGACGCCACGCCCACAAACGCCGGCCACGACACCGACACGAAGGGTATCCCTTCGGTCGGGCGCACTATCATAATTATCTTATTTTCAGCAAATTCACTACCAAAATAAAAGTCAAAGTTACGCCCCACCACAAGCGACGAGTCGGCGGAATGTGCGCCCCATGCAGCAAACGAACTGCACCCCACGAGCATATAATCCTGCATGGCGTGCCCTATGTCGTGCGCCGCGTGATAGTTGAGCTGGCGCAGATAGCCGTCGCCTATGAAGTCGTAATCATGTGTGTTGGCCTGCGCTATCTCGTATATCTCGCGTTTGTATTCGTCGGGGAAATACTGGTCGAGATGACGGTTGAAAAACAGCACAACGCGCTGAAGCATAGTAATATACGTATCAGAAGGAATGATACTGCGAATGCGTTCTATGAAGATGTCCTCCTGATGCCGTATGAGGTCGCCGGCAAGCGTGGCGTAGTCGGCACCGCGCTCTTCGGGCGTGCCTTGCAGGTAGAGCTCCCACAGCCCATCGGACGAACGTCGCATGCGGCTTTCGCCGCAGCGCACAAAGCCACTGTCGGCCTCCAGTGTGTGATGCTCGGGCCCGACAGTCTGTCGCGCCGGCGCATCGAAACTGACGTTTCCACCGACAATCAGCACCACAGCTAACAGCACGATTATCAGCACAATAAGCAGCAATATGACTTTCAGCAGACGTTTCATCAGGCGTTACCAATTTTGCGAGCCAAATACTCTGCGCCGAGTATCTCGGCGCACGCAAGTGTCGATGTTACCGTTACGCCTATCGCGCCATGCACGAAAAGGCTCTGGCCGGTGAGCAGCAGATTGGGTATCTTCGTGCGCACCGAAAACATTGTAGGCAAGGGATTTGCGTAGTTTTTCATCACACCGTAGGCCGTGCCGTCGGGTGTCGAGGTGTAGTCGCGGAACGTCAGCGGCGACGAGGTGTAAACCTTGTCGATGCACTCGCGGAAGCCCGGATAATGCCGTTCGTAGAGGTCGATGCACCACTGCGCGGTGCGTTGTTTGAACTCTTCGTAGCTTTGCGGCCGCTCGCCAAGCGAGCTGCCGTCCCACTCAGCGAACTCGGAGTGATACATAGGGATGAGCAACGTGGCCACGTCGGTCCACCGCATATCGGCCGACGGAGTCGGACAGAAGAGCATCGTCGGCGTGCGTTTTTCGGGCGAAGCCCATGTGTTGGCATCGCTGTGTATGTAGATGTTCGTGTTGCGATAAGGCAACTTATTGGGTTTCAGTTTTATATATGTCGAAAAAACACCGTAGGTGTTTTTCAGTTCGTTGAGGCGGTTGATGTAAACCTTCTTGATGGCCGGCGTGCGGTCGAGCATGTTGAACGTATGCGCCGGATAGAGCGACGAGATGTAATAGCGTGCTCTAACAGGCTCTCGGTCAGCTACTTCTACATGCGACACTTGCCCGTCGGCCACAGCAATGCGGCTTACGCGGGCCCGCGTAAGCACCTCGCCGTCAGCGCGTTGTATCTGGTCGGCCATGGCATCGGCAACGGTCTGCGTGCCGCCCAGTATCTTGCTTGCTCCCTCGATGTTCGACCCCACAACCATCGAATAGCTGTAGAAGTTCGATGTGGCGCGTTCGCCGCCGTAGAGCAGCGAACTGCCGGCCAAGACACCACGCAACGCACTATCGGTCACGCAGTTGTCTATCGTCTGCGCCGCCGACACCGACATATTGAGCCGAGCGCCGTCGAGGCTTATTATGCCCTGCCGCAGCAAACCTACGCCTATTGAGTCCTTTACTTCGAAAACACGATTGGTAAATTGCTGTATTCCTTCGCGTTGCGAAGGAAAATACTCGCTCAGGCGGTCGGCAAAACGTTGGCGCCCGATGGGTATTGTGTACTCGCGTCCGCCAATGTTGAGCGTCTCGTAGCCGTCGGCGTCGAGAGCTATGGTGCGCACGCGGTCGGCTATGCCGAAATACTTGAAATACTGATGCATCAGCTGGCCTTCGGCCATGCTACCTATGTAGTGGAATCCGGTGTCGAACGTCTGTCCGTCGCGGCGGAACGACTGCAGGCAGCCGCCACAGACGCTGTGCTGCTCAAGCACGCACACCGACAGCCCTTCCTTGGCCAGCATCACTCCGCACGACAAGCCGCTAAGACCACTGCCTATTATTACCACATCGTATTCTTTCATCGCTTATTTTATTGATGCAAAGATAAAATAAAATGTAATGACTTTTCACAGAAAAACCCTACCTTTGCATAAAAAAGCAACAGCATGTACCTGTATAATGTGACATTTATGGCCGACGAGAACACCTTAAGCTGGTGGGACAATTGGATGCGAACCCAATATCTGCCCGCCGTCGAAGCGGCGTCGGACAATGTGAAATACACTGTGTTCAAGATTGTTGAGCCCATCTGCGTCCCCGACACGCACTCGTTTTCGTGCCAGTGGACAAGCCACAGCCTCGCCGACCTCGAAAAGACCAGATTAGTGTCGGAAAGGCAGCTGACCAAGCTCCAGCCGCAAGTAGGCGAAGGCTGCGTCTTCGTATCGTCGTTCATGAAAAAAACCGAGCTGTGAAAGGACGTATCATTGGCATCGACCCGGGAACCAACGTGCTGGGCTACGGGATAATAAACGTCGACGGGCGGAAGGCCGACGTAGAGGTGATGGGCGTGGTGGAACTCAAGGACTTGGGCGACCCGTACACCAAGCTGCACCGCATTTTTACCAAGGTTACGTCGGTCATTGCCGAGTACAAGCCGACGGAGCTGGCCATCGAAGCGCCCTTTTTCGGCAAGAACGTGCAGAGTATGCTCAAACTCGGCCGCGCACAAGGCGTGTGCATTGCTGCGGCGCTCAACTTCGGCCTTGCGGTGCATGAATATGCACCGCTACGCATCAAGCAGGCCATCACCGGCCATGGCGACGCTGCTAAAGAGCAGGTAGCCAACATCTTACAGCGCATGCTTCACTTCGACGACGTGCCCAAATACCTCGACGCCACCGACGCGCTCGCTGCGGCGTATTGCCACTTCCTGCAGCTCACCTCGCCCATACCCACCTCGGGCGGCGCAAAAGATTGGAAAGATTTCATCGCCAAAAACCCCAACCGTGTTCTGAGATAGAGTAAAGAGTAGAGAGTAATGAGTAAAGTGTAAAGAGTAATGTGTAATGTGTAGAAACGTTGCGTGCAACGTCTCAATCACGAACGCAGATGACCCGTTGGTTTTATTCGGTGATGATTATTTCCGTGTTTTTCGTGCGTTCCGTGTTTTTTTTTTTCGTAATTGGCTACGCCGAACTTCGTTTCATAATTCGTAATTCGTAATTCGTAATTCGTAATTCGGAATTCGTAATTCGTAATTCGTAATTTTCTCCGTGTCCTCCGTGCCCTCTGTGCCCTCCGTGTTAAATTCATTTCGGCATTCGGAATTCATAATTAAATCACCTACTTTTGCACCGCGTTTTGAGTTGCCGTTCTGCGCGGCAAATTTCATAACACACTATATGCTAATTATGTAATTTTTAATAACTTAATAACATGGGTAAATCATACTCCTTCAGTTTTCTCTCTTCGAGAAAAGGCAAATTCCTATTTTCCCTTTTTTCGGTTTTTCTCCTTATTTTCGGCTTCGCCACCAAGGTCGCGGCGGGAACGCCTCAAGAATATGCGGTAAAAGAGGGCTCTACCCTCACTTTCTATTACGACGACCTACGCTATTCGCGCTCTGGTACTAAGTATAATTTGAATACAGGGATAAATGACCCAGCTTGGTATAACGATCGATCAGGAATTACTAAAGTTGTCTTCGACGAGTCGTTCAAACAGGCACGACCAACCACTTGTTGTCGATGGTTTATGGAATTTTCTGATTTGACTTCTATTGAACATTTGGACTATCTTAATACTCAGGATGTTACCGAAATGAGTTTTTTTGTAAGCGGTACTAAACTTACAAAGCTAGACCTTAGCAACTTCAATACTCAAAATGTAACGAGTATGGGTTATATGTTTGCTGATTGTAGAGAACTTTCCGAACTCAACATTAGTAGCTTTAATACTGCTAAAGTTACAGATATGGGTGACATGTTCTGGATGTGTCAAAAACTCAAAAAACTCGATCTTAGCAATTTTAACACTCAGAACGTAACAAAAATGGTTGCAATGTTTTCTGGTTGTTGTGAACTTTCCGAACTTAACATTAGTAGCTTTAATACTGCTAATGTTTTTGATATGACTAATATGTTTTCTGGTTGTACAAATCTTGAAACAATAGTTGTATCTGATAAATGGAATACGGATAACGTTACTGATCATAATAATATGTTCTCCGATTGTTCGAACCTCGTAGGCGGTCAAGGGACTACTTATAATTCATCATATACAAACAAAACCTACGCCCGCGCAGACGCCCCGGACAACGGCGCACCGGGCTACTTTACTTACAAAGGTCCGTATGCGGTAAAAAATGGCAAAACTCTTACATTCTATTGCGATGACCAGCGAGCTTCGCGCTCTGGTACCACTTACGATTTGAACACAGGCAAAAACAACCCTGGATGGCATGACGATCGAGCTGAGTTCACAAAAGTAGTTTTTACCGAATCGTTCAAAGAAGCTAAACCAACCACTTGTTATCACTGGTTTTACGGATTCAATAATATGATAACCATTAAAAATATAGAATATCTCAATACTTCGGAAGTAACGAACATATCACACATGTTCGATGCTTGCTATGCTCTTCCCTATCTCGATCTAAGCAATTTCAATACGAGAAGTGTTACCGATATGAGCTATATGTTTTATGGGTGCGCGGAACTTGAAACCATACTGGCATCTGACGATTGGACGACAACAAATGTAACTCTTCACCATAGTATGTTTCCTAAATGCACTAAACTCAAAGGCGGCAAAGGCACCACATATGATTCATCAAAAACAGACAAAACCTACGCCCACATAGATGGCGGCACATCTAATCCCGGCTACTTTACTTATAAAGGCCCGTACGCATTAAAATCTACTGATGGCAAAACTCTTACATTTTATTGCGACGACCAGCGTACTTTGCGTGGTGATACTTACGATTTGAACACTGGCACAAACAACCCTGGATGGCATGACGATCGAGCTGAGTTCACAAAAGTAGTTTTTACCGAATCGTTCAAAGAGGCTAAACCAACCTCTTGTTATCACTGGTTTTACGGATTTAATGATATGACTACCATAGAGAATATAGAGTATCTCAACACTTCGGAAGTCACAGATATGAGTTATATGTTCGATGGTTGCACAAACCTTACATCGTTGGATTTGAACAAGTTCAATACTGCTAAAGTCATTGGAATGGATTATATGTTCGATGGTTGTACAAATCTCGAAACCATATTGGTAGCTAACGATTGGACTACTACATCTGTAACTACATCTGATAATATGTTCAATGGTTGCACCAGCCTCAAAGGCAGCAAAGGCACTACATACGCTGATGCAAACCCTAAAGACAAGACCTACGCCCACAGAGATGGCGGCACATCCGACCCCGGCTACTTGACTTATAAAGGCCCGTACGCATACTTATCTAACCTTGACGGCACACTCACATTCTACTATGATGACCAAAGGGATTCGAATTCCCGCAGGGATGGTACTACATACGACCTAAACATAGGCACAAACAAACCTGATTGGATTCGCGGCTCTGACACATACTTCACGAAAGTAGTTTTCGACGAAACGTTTGCCAACTATTATCCAACTACTTGTTATATGTGGTTTTCTTGTGGTCACAACCTAACAACTATTGAAAATATAGAGTATCTGAACACTTCGCAAGTGAAGAATATGAGCAATATGTTTGCTGATTGCAAAAAACTAGAAACATTAAATTTGAGCCATTTCAATACCGCTGAAGTCACGGATATGAGCAGTATGTTCGATGGTTGCAATAAACTTGAAACATTGGATTTAAGCCATTTCAATACTGCCAACGTCACGAAAATGGACGCTATGTTCTCTAGTTGCCAAAACCTTACAACATTGGATATAAGCAATTTCAATACTGCCAATGTCACGAGTATGGACGCTATGTTCTCTAGTTGCCAAAACCTTACAACATTGGATATAAGCAATTTCAATACCCAAAATGTTGAAAAAATGAGAACTATGTTTGTAGGTTGTGGAAGTCTTAAAACAATATATGTTTCTAATGAATGGACTACGAATAAAGTAGGAAACGGCTATGATTCGGGTATGTTTTATGGTTGCACCAGCCTCGTTGGCGGTAAAGGCACTACTTATAATTCATCATATACAAACAAAACCTACGCCCGCATAGACGACCCGGACAACAGCGCACCTGGCTACTTGACTTACAAATGTCCGTACGCCTTCGTCTCTACCGATGAGAAAACACTCACATTCTACTATGACGGCCAAAGTGATTCCCGTACTGGCGGTACTCCCTATAGCCTTAACACCGGCACTGACGACCCAGAATGGCGAAACAGCGGCGCTTATGCGACCATCCAAAAGGTCGTTTTCGATAAAACATTTGCAAGCTATTATCCAACAACTTGTTATAGGTGGTTTTCTTGGGCTCACGACCTAACAACTATTGAAAATATAGAGAATCTGAACACTTCGGAAGTGAAGGATATGAGCCAGATGTTTGCTCATTGCGAAAAACTAGAAACAATAGATTTGAGCAATTTCAATACCGAAGAAGTCACCGATATGAGTGGTATGTTCAGTGGTTGCACAAACCTCGAAACCATATATGTATCAAACAAATGGGATACCGACGCTGTTACTTCGGCAAGTAACAGCATGTTCGAGAATTGCACGAAACTCAAAGGCTACCAAGGAACTGCGTACACTTCATCAAACACAGGCCTGACCTACGCTCACGTGGATGGCGGCACATCGAATCCGGGCTATTTGTCATTCAAGCCCTACGCAGAACTCTCTGCCGATGGCAAAACATTAACCTTCTATTGCGATGGCGACAAAGCCTCTAAGGCCGGCGATACTTACTATGTAGAATACATCTCTTACAACAATTTAAGCTGGAGTGGCAAATGCGGCGATGTAGAAACAGTGGTTTTCGACGCTTCGTTCGACGGCTATCGCCCAACCAGATGCAACCATTGGTTTAGCAATTTTAAAAAGCTGAAGACCATAACCAATCTGAATTATCTGCATACCGATAACGTTACAAACATGCAGGGCATGTTTGAAAAATGCGAGGCTCTTGAAAATCTCACGCTTCCCGAAACATTCAAGACCGACATGGTTGAGAATATGACTTGGATGTTCGGTGGTTGCGAAAATCTTGAAACTCTGTCATTACCAAACAGCTTCAATACAGGAAATGTAACCTTAATGATGTCGATGTTCAACAGTTGTAAGAAACTCACAGAGACTACGGTCGACCTTTCGAAACTCAATACCGCTAAGGCAGAGAATATGCGTGAGATGTTCCGTGATTGTATAGGTTTTAAAGAGCTCGACTTCACAAAGTATCCGAATTTTACAACGGACAATGTTTATACTATGTTTTATATGTTCAATGGTTGCTGCGAACTGGAAACCCTCAATATAAGCACCTTCAACACCGCGAAGGTACAAAACATGGGCGGTATGTTCTCTGGTTGTAGCAAAATCGAAGAGTTGGATTTGAGCAACTTCGACACCAATTCGCTTTGCGAAATACCTGATAAAGGACTTTTGGGCATGTTTGCTGGCTGTAAAACTTTGAAAACTCTCGACTTGCGAACTTTCAAGACAGCCAATATAAAGCAATGGCAGCAAGTTTTCAACGGCTGTACAAACCTTTCAACTATTTTGGTATCAAGAATTAATTGGTCGACGAATAATTGTGTTTACGACAACAATATGTTTGATAACTGCTTAAACCTTATCGGCAACTATGGTGCTATGCCTAAAGACGAGGTGGGGACTGGCATATCGGAAGCGAACTGGAACGAAAACGGCTACCTCACCGAAGGGAAATACAAGATTTTCTACAACGGCATCGATGAAGACGACAACACATTTGACACATACACTGATGCTGTTACCGAATACATCGACCAGGCGGTAACACTTACCACGCCAACCAAACCGGGCTACATATTCGACGGCTGGACGCGAGTATATCCCGACGGCACCGAAGAGACAAAAGTCGCTTCGGTAACCATATCAGCCACCGAAAAAGGCAACCGCATCTACAAAGCCAATTGGGTAAAGGCTTACACTATGAGATTCGAAACCGATGGAGGCACGTCTGTGCATGCTGATATTATTGTGGCTGCGGGCACAGATATCTCTGCCGAAGTGAATCCGATAATTAATAAAATCAATACTACCTCCAAACTCGGCTACGAGTTTGTTAGTTGGGATAAGGATATCCCAACCACAATGCCCGCCGAGGATGTAACAATCACCGCACAGTGGAAACTTGTAGATTACACAATAACAATAGATTACGCCGATGGCAAACTACCAGAAGGTAAAACAAATCCTGAAACTTACAACATCGAGACGCCTACATTCACTCTCGAAAAACCTGAGAGAACAGGTTACTCTTTTGCAGGGTGGTACACTGGCAAAGGCGTTGACCCCGATGGCATAATAGCACAAGGCTCTTACGACAACATCGCCTATACGGCTACATGGACTGCAAACAAGTACACAATAACATTCGACCCCGACAACGGTGATTCAGAAATCAAAATCACACAGGACTACGATTCACCTATCACAAAGCCAGCCGACCCGACCAAGGAACACTACGTGTTCCAAGGCTGGTATCCAGCACTGCCAGCCACTATGCCGGCTAAAGACATGAAACTCACCGCACAGTGGAACGACAACCGCCGAACAATTGTTTTTGACACAAATGGCGGTTCTGACATTGCATCTATCACGCAGGACATCGGCACAGCCATTACCGCACCGGCCGACCCGACACGCGAGCACTACGACTTTACAGGTTGGGATAAGGATATCCCAACCACCATGCCAGCCGAGAACATGACCATCACGGCGCAGTGGCAGATACACAGCCACAAGCTGACCATCGACCCGGCCAACGGCACGGCAGCAACCTCTGCCACAGTGGCTTACGGCGAGGCGATAGCCACGCCGGCAGAGCCCGCGCGCACAGGCTACACCTTCAAAGGCTGGGACACGGAAATCCCTGCCACCATGCCCGATGAAGACCTGACAATAACAGCACAGTGGGAAGTGCGCAAATACACCATAACCTTCACCGACGAGGACGGCAACAACCTTGGCTCAGTGACCGAAGAGTACGGCAAACCTATCGAAGCTCCCGCGAACCCGACGCGCGAAGGCTACGACTTCGTCAAGTGGGACGCTGACTTCCCGATGCCAATGCCTGCCGAAGACGTAACAGTGAAGGCAACGTGGAAGATACACACCCACACCATCACATTCGACACCAAGGGCGGAACAGCGATAGCAGCCATCACGCAGGATTACGGCACGGCAATTGCCGCGCCGCAGAATCCTGAGAAAGAGGGACATACCTTCACCGCATGGGACAAGACAATACCGGCCACCATGCCCGACGAGGACCTGACCATAACAGCGCAGTGGGAAGTCAACCAGTACACGCTGACCTTCACTGACGGCGACGGCAACGTGATAGCCGCCATCACCGACGACTTCGGTGCGCCAATAGCCGCACCGGCCGACCCGGTGCGCAAGGGCTTCACCTTCCTCGGCTGGGATAAGGCTATCCCAGCCACCATGCCTGCCGACAACCTGCAACTGACCATTACCGCCCTCTGGCGCGACGACCGTCAGCAGATAGTCGCCTCAATGACCGACAGCTACACATTCCCGACCGATGCGGCAAAATACTGCAACGGCACTGAAACCTCGCTCACGCTCGATTTCAGCGTTGTAACAGGCGTTGCAACTGACTACAGCATAACATTCGACAACGGCGCACTGCCGTCGCAGGACGGTGCGCTCGGCAGCGACAACCGTATCACAGTCAGCATTCCCGAAGGCACGCCTGACGGCGAGTACCGAGGCAGCGTAATCTTCACAGGCGATGCCGATGTTATGCGCCCGTCGGACGCATATCCGATAGTGATTGCCGTAAACGCACCGCGCAAAGTTGCCGTGCAACTTTACAGCGATGTGCTCATAGCCGACAACCACGACAGCGAATACACTGCATACCAGTGGTTCAGAAACGGCAGCGAACTAACCGGCGAGACACAGCAGTACTACACCTCGCAGTCGCTCGGTGGAACGTACGTGGTGCGCGTCACCGACCGCAACGGAGACACATACAACTCGTGCCCGCTTGTGATAGGCGCAGCGCAACCCACAGTAAGCCAGTCGGTTAAGATTTACCCCAACCCTACAAAGGCTGAAGAACGCTTCACCGTTGAGATTGACGGCTACGACGAGTCGAAGTCGTACAACCTGCTCATATACAGCAACAACGGCGCCCTCGTAGAGCAGATATCCGGCGCGCAGCGACAGACATCGCTCACACTGCCGCACGGCAACTACACCGGCTCGGTAATCAGCGAAGGCCAGAAGAGCGGATTCAAACTGATTGTTAAATAACAGAGAACAAACACATTAAATAACTGACAAATAAACAGAAAAGATTATGACACTTAGAGATATAACTGCCGCACTGGCACTCGCACTCGCAACAACAACCCTTTCG
>JAGCYH010000051.1 GCA_017960905.1 Bacteroidales bacterium | reverse complement strand
GCCGCCGAACGAAGCAAATTCTTAGCGAGGCGGGTCCGCGGCGAGTTCTTTTGTAACTTTTCTCACGGCGAGAAAAGTTTATTTTTCTGAAAGAAAAATCTTAATTCTTTTTATGGATGTTGCAAGGCTGGAGCCTTGCTCCTAATACCGACGTAGGCAAGAGTCTACGCCGAACACAGGAATCTGTTGAATCTGTGTCATCTGCGTTCATGATTGAGACGCACGGCTGTGCGTCTCTACAAAAAAAGGTATCTGCATAATCTTTGTGCAATTATAAAAAATATCCAAAAATACTATGTAACTTCGCAAAGAAATAGCGGACAGATTCTGGCTGTTGTAAAATATTGATAAACAATAAAATAGAAATATAGAAAATGTACAGGACTCATACATGTGGCGAACTTCGCCTGAGCAATGTAGGAACAGAGGTAACTTTGGCTGGTTGGGTACAGCGCAGCCGTAAGATGGGCAGTATCGTTTTTGTCGATTTGCGCGACCGCTACGGCATAACCCAGTTGGCTTTCAACGACGGCATAAATGCCGAATTGTGCGAGCAAGCCTCGCACCTCGGACGCGAATTTGTAGTGCAAGCAACTGGCACTGTGAGTGAGCGCGAAAGCAAAAACAAGAATATCGCCACCGGCGATATTGAAATAATAGTGAGCAAACTGACGGTGCTCAACGCATCGGACACTCCGCCCTTCACAATAGAGGAGAACTCCGACGGCGGCGACGACCTTCGCATGAAATACCGTTACTTGGACCTGCGACGCGAGTGTGTGCGCCGCAACCTTGAGTTGCGGCATAAATTCGCCTTCGAGGTGCGCCGTTACTTAGACGAGCATGGCTTCCTCGAAGTTGAGACGCCTGTCCTTGTCAACTCAACTCCCGAAGGCGCCCGCGACTTTGTGGTGCCGAGCCGTATGAATCCGGGCCAGTTCTACGCGCTGCCTCAGAGTCCGCAGACTCTGAAACAGCTGCTTATGGTGTCGGGTTTCGACCGTTACTTCCAGATAGTCAAGTGTTTCCGCGATGAGGATCTGCGTGCTGACCGTCAGCCTGAGTTCACACAAATCGACTGTGAGATGTCGTTTGTAGAGCAGGAGGATATCATTCAGATGTTCGAAGGCATGAGCCGCCATCTGTTCAAGACCATCAAAGGCATCGACGTGCCTGAGTTCCCGCGCATGACGTGGGCCGACGCTATGAAATACTATGGCTCTGACAAGCCCGACACACGTTTCGACATGCGTTTTGTAGAGCTTATGGACGTGATGAAAGGTTATGGTTTCGGCGTGTTCGACGGTGCGGCTTACATAGGCGGCATTTGCGCCAAAGGCGCAGCCACCTATACCCGTAAGCAGCTCGATCAGCTGACGGAGTTTGTAAAACGTCCGCAGATAGGCGCCAAGGGCATGGTATATGCCCGCATAGAGGCCGATGGTTCGGTGAAGTCGAGTGTGGACAAGTTCTATCCGCAGGAGGCTTTGCAAAAGCTCAAAACGGCCATGAATGCCGAGGCCGGCGACCTGATACTCATCTTGAGCGGCGACGACGCAATGCGCGTACGCAAACAGCTGTGTGAGTTGCGCTTGGAGATGGGCACGCAACTTGGTTTGCGCGACAAGAACAAATACTCGTGCCTGTGGGTCATCGACTTCCCAATGTACGAGTGGAGCGACGAGGAGCAGCGCCTTATGGCGATGCACCATCCGTTCACCTCGCCCAAGCCCGAGGACATACCGCTGCTCGACACCGACCCGGCAGCAGTGCGCGCCAATGCCTACGACATGGTAATCAACGGAGTGGAAGTTGGCGGCGGCTCAATACGTATACACGATGCTAAGTTGCAGCAAAAGATATTCGAGATACTCGGCTTCACGCCAGAGCAAGCTCAGGCGAAATTCGGTTTCCTGATGAACGCCTTCAAGTTCGGTGCGCCGCCCCACGGCGGTCTGGCCTATGGCCTCGACCGCTTCGTGAGCCTCTTCGCCGGTTTGGATTCGATACGCGACTGCATAGCATTCCCCAAGAACAACCAGGGACGCGACGTGATGCTCGGAGCGCCGGGTGTCATCGACCAGAAGCAGTTGGACGAACTCGAGATTTCGGTGAAAACACAAGCATAGAGCGGCACGACAGATGATTCCGCATATTGATTTGAAGCAATACGACTATGAGCTTCCCGAAGAGCGCATAGCGAAATATCCTCTGCCAGAGCGTGATATGTCGAAGTTGCTCGTATATCGCGATGGCCAGATTACCGACTCGGTATTCTCGTCGGTAGATAAGTATCTGCCAGCCGATGCCACGCTGGTGTTCAACGACACGAAGGTGATACGCGCGCGGCTGCATTTCAACAAGGAGACGGGTGCCAACATAGAGATATTCTGCTTGGAACCCATCGAGCCGGCGGAGATTCAGATGGCGTTTGTCGCACGGCGTGCGACAACGTGGAAATGTATTGTGGGCAATTCGAAAAAGTGGAAAAGCGGCGCGCTGCAGAAACAACTCAACATTGGCGGCACCGCACTGACGCTACGCGCTACGCGCGTAGCAACGGCCGACAACACATCGGAGATACTCTTCGAGTGGAGCGACGACCGTGTTACGTTTTCGGAGATAATTGACGCGGCGGGCACTACGCCCATACCGCCCTACCTCAACCGCGAGACGGAGGCGGTCGATACCGTACGGTATCAGACCGTATACTCGGAGCATAAGGGTTCGGTGGCTGCCCCTACTGCCGGACTGCACTTCACCGAGGCGATACTCGACCGGCTGAAGGCCGAAGGACACGAGATGATAAACCTCACGCTGCACGTGGGCGCAGGAACATTCAAACCTGTGCAAACTGCTGACATAGAGCAACATCTGATGCATACCGAACACATTGTGGTAGATGTGCAGGCCATAAGGTCGTTGGCAGCGATGAAGAAGCCCGTGGTGGCCGTGGGCACAACGTCGGTGCGCACGCTGGAGTCGCTTTACTGGATGGGCGTAAGGCTGCTGTGCGGCGAGGGCATCGCCGAAGGCGTTGCCCAGTGGGACCCATATCGTCTGCCGCAGCAGTATAGTGCCGCCGAGGCTCTTACAGCCTTGGCCGACAAGGTCGAAGCCGACGGCTACGACCAACTGCACAGTCAGACGCAAATAATGATAGTGCCAGGTTATAAGTTTCGGATAATCAATGCATTGATAACGAATTTTCATCAACCTCACAGCACGTTGCTGCTGCTTATAGGTGCATTGGTGGGGCTCGAATGGAAGAAGATATACCGTCATGCGCT
The DNA here is from genome assembly GCA_017960905.1 of Bacteroidales bacterium. Classification (GTDB taxonomy): domain Bacteria; phylum Bacteroidota; class Bacteroidia; order Bacteroidales; family Marinilabiliaceae; genus W3P20-009. The sequence goes on along the minus strand of JAGCYH010000051.1, from coordinate 4,133 downwards.
CGACAGCGGCTACAGGTTCTTGAGTTACGGCGATTCGTCGGTGCTGTATCCGGTGGGGAATTGAAAATTGAGAATTGAAAATTACGAATTATGAATTACGAAACGAAGTTCGGCGTAGCCAATTACGAGAGAGAACCACGGAACACACGAAAATCACGGAATAATATTCATCACCGAATATAACAAAACGGAACGAATAAATATTTCAACAGACGCACGGCCGTGCGTCTCTACATATTAAAAACGATATAAAAAAACGACCTGCTTACCAGCAGGTCGTTTTGCGTTGTGTTAAAAATTAAAACTTAATAATTTGGGTTGATATATAGATTGTAATAAAGTGGTTGTCTATGCCATTGGTTCCAGCGTTGACTGACGGACCTCGACCATCTGTTGCCATTGCGCGTAGATGTCGGTGGTGTTAGAGCGGGCATTGCCTTCGGCCTGAACAAGTTTGCTGCGGCGTGCAATCACCATCGATGTGGGGTTGTCCGACGCTTCGTCGGCGGTAACCAGGAAGTCGATGTTGCAGCTCTTTATGTCGCTCATAGTCACGACGTTGTTGCAGTTGTCGACGATGAAGGTGCAGCGGAATCGGTGCGCCATGGTGCCGATGTATTGCAACAGACCGTTGCTGTATTGCGAACCGCAGATGATATGCGAGATGCGGTTGTTGGTGTTGAGTATAGCCTCAAGAGCCGAACGGATGTACTCTTCGTCGCCATCGACAGAAGAGACGAGGATATCGAGCTTGTGGCACAGCGAACGCCACAGAGCGCACGACTCATCGTTGCCAATAATCAGCAGTTCGCCGTCGAGCGGCACGACTGATGAGATGACCGATTCGCTCAGTTTTGCGTGATTTGCATTTATGCAAATGCACTCAAAACCTGTCATGTAAAATCTGTCAGAAAATACTTTCTGAGAAATCAGGTCGCGTACGAGCTTCGCAGTAATTGCGGTACTGTCCATCGCTGTAATCGGACTTTGTATGTTTATTTCGTACGTTGGCATTGTCGTTCTTTTTTGTTGTTTACACTCCTATGACAATAAAAATTGCCGTCACACGTATAGAAAAGTTCATTTTTTTTTTGAAAAAAATAATAAACGACTGATATTCAGTTTGATAAAAATAGAAAAAAACGTGCGGAGCAGTTTCCTGAAACGTCATTATTGAGTAACTTTGCGGAAAAATAAAGAGTGTATGTCAGTGAAGAACGCATTTTTTACGCTGTTGCTGCTCATTTTGTCGGCTTGTGCCGACAAAATGCCCGACCGAGTGCTGGTTATCGACATGAACGGCACGACAGAAAACGCTATACGCGTTTTCTCGAAGCAGACTGGCGGCGTTGCCGATACGGTGGCCATTGGTCCCGACGAACGATACATAGTAGATATGACCGACTGGGAATGTGGCTTTTATACACTCGACATCGACAGTCAGAACCAGCTCGACATAGTAGTGTGCGACACGATGAGGATGTTTGTCAATGCGCGGCGCAACCATTTGGCCGAATCGACGACGAACAGCACCGCGACGCAGGCGCTGTGGCGCCTGCAAGCCGTACTGGCAGCAATGAACGCGCAGATTGACTCGGTCAATGCCAATGCGGCATTGACCCAAAAAGCAAAAACTGACAGCGTGATGCAGATTTACGCCGGCGCGCGAAGTTGCACTGATAAACTACTGGAACAGAGTGAGATATCAATAACGGTAATACCGATACTCAATGCTGGTCGGGGAACGCAAAAGTTGTACAACATACTTGCCGACTACGACATTTTTGCGGAGTATTCGCGCAGGTTGAGTGTCGAACATGGTGAAAATAAGGCAGTTGCCGACCTCGCAAAGTTGGTGTCGGAAGCGCAGTCGGCGGCGGCATTTATGCGCCGCAACAAGGTAGGGCAGAAGGCACCCGTGTACCGTCTGCGCAAGCTCGACGGCACTACGGTGGACACAAGCGTGTCGCCGAATCTGCCATATATTTATTACTGCTCGTCGGATACGGTGAGCCAAGCGTTGGCCATACAGCGGCTCACGGGCTGGTACCGCATGGAGGTGGGCAGTGTATTTGTGGCGGAGCCGAATCCCGAAGATTTGCCGCCGAAGTTTAATCTTTACGTCGGCCGTCCGGCCGACGTGGTCGATGAGAAGACGCTTTCGCTCCTGTCGCCGATACTCATGCAAGTGGGAGCCGACGGAGTGATAAAACGATTTATTGTGAGAGCAACGCTTGCCGATGTTAATAGTGTATTGTAAAATCTGTTATCTTTGCGGGCGATAAATAGTGTATATGAGAAAAATAGCAATAACATTGGCCATTGCATTGGCCGTAGTATCGTGCAAGAAAGGCAACGATACTGTACTTAAAGCCACGATAGCCAACGCATCGGGCGAGAAAGTGTATTTGGAAGAGTTCGGAGTAAGCGGCGTTTCGGTTATCGATTCGGCGGTAGTGGCTACCGACGGTACGGTGTCGCTTGCGGCACCGGCGGTGTCGGAACCGACGTTTTACAAAGCAACGCTGCTGGGCAACAAAGAGATAATATTTGTGGCCGATTCGCTTGAGTGTGTGTCGGTTACGGCCGACGCAAAGGCAACGGACTGGCTCGGAAGCATAGCATTTGCCGAAGGCAGTGAGTCGGCGATGATGCACTCGGTGGTAATAAAAGTGGCTGACGTGCAGCGCGATTTGAATGCGCTCGGCAACAGTGCCAGCATGGCCGACGACGAGCGCACTGCGCTTGTCGAGAAGCTGAACACAGAGATCTCGGATTACAAAGAATCGGTAAAGAAAAACGTGTTTGAGAATCCACGTTCGATGGTTAACTATTATGCATTGTATCAGCAAGTTAATGGCTATTCGTTTTTCGATATAACAAAACCCGACGACCAAGTGCTGTTCAATGCAGTGGCAACCAACCTCAAAGTGGCATATCCGCGCAGCGAGCGTGTGAAACAGCTTTGTAATGAGGCACTTCAGGTGCGCGCAGCACAGATAAACAACCAGAAGAACGAGGAGTTGCTCAAGTCGGCAGTCGAAGTCAGTTCGCCCGACCTGTCGATGACCGACGCGCAGGGCAACGTGCAGCAACTGTCGTCGCTGCGCGGTAAGACCGTCATTCTGCAATTCTGGGCATCGTACGACGAGGCTTCGCGTACGTACAACAAGCAACTTGCGAAGTTGTATAAGAAATACAAGAGCAGAGGATTGGAGATATACCAAGTGTCGTTCGACACGAGCAAAGTGCTTTGGGAAGACGCATCGACACGCGACGGTATAGAGTGGGCCAATGTTTGCGACCTTATGGGCGAGTACTCGCCCGCGTTGCAAATATATAACGTTCAGCAGATACCGTCGAACTACATCATAGCGCCCGACGGCGAACTGATAGGCAAGAACCTGTTTGGCACACGCCTCGACAATAAGTTGGCCGAACTCTTCAAATAAGTCCGATTATGAAGATATATTTCGCGTCCGACGTGCATTTGGGTGCACCGGCAGTCAAAGACAAACGCCGGCACGAAAGCATTTTTGTCGAATGGCTCGACGAGATAAAAGCCGATGCCGACGAGGTGTATCTTCTGGGCGACATTTTCGACTATTGGTACGAGTATAGCAGTGTGGTACCGCGCGGTTTCGCGCGGTTCCTTGGCAAGTTGTGCGAGCTGACCGACAAGGGCATCAAAGTGCATATTTTCACGGGCAACCACGACGTGTGGATGTTCAGTTATCTGCAAGAGGAGTGCGGAGTGGAGGTTCATACACGTCCGTATGAGTTCGAAAGCTGCGGCAAGCATTTCCATGTGGGTCATGGCGACGGGCTTGGCAAGGGCGAGCACGGATACCGTTTCATGAAGCGTGTGTTTGAGAGCCGTGTGGCTCAATTTCTCTACTCGCTGCTGCATCCGACGATAGCGACATGGTTTGCGCGAACATGGTCGCGCAAAAGTCGCAAGCACAACAACCGCAACACCAAGATGCACTCGTACTTGGGCGACGACAAAGAGTACCAGGTACTCTTTGCCAAAGAGCAGCTTAAGAAGGGCGCTCAGATCGACTATTTCATCTTCGGGCACCGTCACGTGGTGCATGAGTGCGACTTAGGCACGAGCCGTGTGCTGATGATAG
>JAGCYH010000050.1 GCA_017960905.1 Bacteroidales bacterium | reverse complement strand
GGGAACCAATCTGATATGTTATCCAGCAGGTAAAACGGGAACAACATATATCATTCCCAATTCGGTTACAAGCATCGGCAGCTATGCGTTATCTCATTGTAGTGGTTTGACATCAGTCACCATCCCTAATTCAGTAACAAGCATCGGCAGCTATGCGTTCTCTAGTTGCAACGGTCTGACATCAGTCACCATCGGCAATTCAGTAACAAGCATTGGTGAATATGCGTTCTATGATTGCAGTGTTTTGACATCAGTTACCATCGGCAATTCTGTAACAAGCATCGGCAACGCTGCGTTCTTTGAATGCAGCGGTCTGACATCAGTCACCATCCCTAATTCAGTAACAAGCATCGGCAATGGTGCGTTTGAAGGTTGCAGCGGTTTGACATCAGTCGCCATCCCTAATTCGGTTGATAAAATTGACAACTATGCGTTCTCTGGTTGCAGCAATGCCATATTATATTGTGAGACTGAAGAATCTGCCAAACCTGAAGGATGGAATGCAAACTGGAATTTCTCAGACGGAACGGTAAAATGGGGTTGCAAGGTGATAAGGGCTGAAGCTGATAATATTGAGTATGGAAGTGTGAGTTTAGGTGGCGAAAACAATGCTGTTGAAGGCGCTAATGGCTCATTGTGGTATTTGGAAGAGACAACAAATGGGAAAGCTACACTCACAGCAGCGCCAAATGAAGGATATCATTTTGTAAAATGGACAAGTGAAGGTGTAGAAGATATTACCGAAAACCCTGTTACACTTGATGTTTCAGCAAGCAGAACATACACGGCGGTTTTCGAATTCGGTGCGCCTACTTCGGTAAAATATGACGAGCAGAGCCAAATAAATATTTTTGCCGTAGGCAAAAATATAATTGTCGAAAATGCTGATAGTGAGATATTTGTTACCGATATGGCAGGTCGCGAGGTCGCTCGCGAAATGCCGGCACGCCGCAATGTGATATCTGTTGCCGCAAGCGGCATATACGTTGTAAAAGTCGGCAAAACGGTAAAACGTGTGCTGGTAAAATGATTTATCACGAAATAAATTAATTAATTAATATCAAAATGAGAAATATAACTATCACATCCGCCCGCAAGCGAGAATCAAACAAAATGTTTTTGATTGTTGCTATTTTGTCCCTTTTGTTTTTTTCTAACAATGTGCAAGCCGATGAATTCGTGTCCGGCTATCTTAGTTATTCTATTGACAACGAAAACAACGCTACCATAACAGGCTATACTTCCATTCCTGACGGCGGTGTAGTGACAATTCCCGAAAGTGTTGCAGATCCTGATGATAATAGTGTAAATTATTCAGTAACAAGCATCGGCTATTGGGCGTTCTCTTATTGCCGCGGTGTGACATCACTTACCATCCCTAATTCAGTAACAAGCATCGGCAGCTATGCGTTCTTTTATTGCAGTAGTCTGACATCAGTCACCATCCCCAATTCGGTTACAAGCATCGGCGACTATGCGTTCTCTGGTTGCAGCGGCCATACAACAGTCACCATTCCTAATTCGGTTACAAGCATTGGCGACGGTGCGTTCTATGGTTGCAGCGGCCTGACCACAATCACCATTCCCAATTCGGTTACAAGCATTGGCAAGGAGGCATTTTCTGGGTGCTCTAACATAACCACGGTTACTATTCCAAAATCGGTTATAAGCATTGGCAAGGAGGCATTCTTTACTAACGCTACCACAACGATATATTGCGAAACAGCATTGCCAAAACCCGAGGAGTGGAATGAAAACTGGAATTGTGGTTCTTATGAAGATCTTATTGTACCGGCAAATTGGGGTTGCCAAGTGATACGCGGAGCAGCGAACGACGAGTCGTTTGGCAGTGTAACTGCCAACGACGCCGCCGCAGTGAAAGCTGACGACGGCTCGCTGTGGTATCTGGCCGATGCTACAAATATATCAGCCACTCTAATTGCCACACCGGCAGAGGGTTACCACTTCGTGCAGTGGGAAGACGATGCCGAGGCGGGCGCCACGCGTGTGGTGAGTACCGCACAGAGCCAGCCATACAAAGCCATTTTTGCCAAGGATGAGCCCACAGCAATATCGACAACGGAGCAGAACAGCCTTGCCGTTTCGGCCTACGGCCGAAACATACTAGTAAAAAACGCCACCGGCGAGGTTTTAGTTTACGACACCACCGGCCGTCTTATTGCTCGCGAGATGCCGGCACGCCGCAATGTGATATCTGTTGCCGCAAGCGGCATATACGTTGTAAAAGTCGGCAGTACGGTAAAACGTGTGCTGGTAAAATGATTTTGCATGAAATAAAATAATTAATAAATTAATAATGAAAGACATAACTATCTCATCTGCCCACAAGCGAGAATCAAACAAAATGTTTTTGATTGTTGCTATTTTGTCACTTTTGTTTTTTTCTAACAATGTGCAAGCCAAAGAATTCGTGTCCGACGGTCTTATTTATTCCACTGAAGGAAATAACGCTGCAGTAACTTACTATACTTCCATTCCGGACGGTGGTGCAGTGACAATTCCCGAAAGTGTTGCAGATCCTGATGATAATAGTGTAGTATATACGGTCACAAGCATCGGCAACGATGCGTTCTCTTGTTACTATGGTCTGACATCAGTCACCATTCCCAATTCGGTAACAAGCATTGGCAACTATGCGTTCCTCAATTGCAGCATATTGACAGAAATAAATGTTGAAAGCGGAAATACAGCATATTCATCAGAAGATGGAGTATTGTTCGATAAGGCGGGAACCAATCTGATATGTTATCCAGCAGGTAAAACGGGAACAACATATATCATTCCCAATTCGGTTACAAGCATCGGCACCTCTGCGTTCTCTTATTGTAGTGGTTTGAGATCAGTCACCATCGGCAATTCAGTAACAAGCATTGGCGATTTGGCGTTCTCTCTTTGCGACAATTTGACAGAAATAAATGTTGAAAGCGGTAATGCAACATTTGCATCTGAAAACGGTATCTTATTCAATAAAGACAAGACAACTATCTTACTCTATCCAGCAGGTAAAGCAGGAACAACATATATCATTCCCAATTCAGTAACAAGCATCGGCGACAGAGCGTTTGACAGTTGCAGAGGTTTGACATCAGTAACGATAGGCAATTCAGTAACAAGCATCGGCGAAGATGCGTTCCTCAGTTGCCGTGGTCTGACATCAGTCACTATTCCCAATTCGGTAACAAGCATCGGCAACAATGCGTTCAAAGGTTGCAGCGGTTTGACATCAGTTACCATCGGCAATTCTGTAACAAGCATTGGCGAATATGCGTTTTATATTTGCAGTGGTCTGACATCAGTAACGATAGGCAATTCAGTCACAAGCATCGGCGAAGATGCGTTTCGATTTTGCAGCAATCTGACATCAGTCACCATTCCCGAATTTGTTAAAATCATCGACAAATTTGCGTTTGCTGGTTGCAGCAAAGCAACCTTATATTGTGAGACTGAAGAATCTGCCATACTTGAAAAATGGAATGCAAGCTGGAATAAATCAGGCGGAACGGTAAAATGGGGTTGCAAGGTGATAAGGGCTGAAGCTGACAACATTGAGTATGGAAGTGTAACAATATGTGGCGAAAACAATGCTGCAGTAGGCGCTAATGGCTCATTGTGGTATTTGAATGAGACAACAAATGGGACTGCCACACTCACAGCAGCGCCTACAGAAGGATATCATTTTGTAAAATGGACAAGCGAAGGTGTAGACGATATTACCGATATCCAAATTACAATAAATGTTTCAGCAAGCAGAACATACACGGCGGTTTTCGAATCTGATGCGCCTACTTCGGTAAAATCTGACGTGCAGAGCCAAATAAATATTTTTGCCGTAGGCAAAAATATAATTGTCGAAAATGCTGATAGTGAGATGTTTGTCACCGATATGTCAGGTCGCGAGGTCGTTCGCGAGATGCCGGCAGCTCGTAATGTCATATCGGTTGCCGCAAGCGGCATATACGTTGTAAAAGTCGGCAAAACGGTAAAACGTGTGCTGGTAAAGTGATTTCGCTCAAAATAAATAAATTAATTACCTATGAGAAATATAATTACATCATCCGCCAAGCAAGAATCGAATAAAATGTTTTTGGTTGTTGCTGTTTTGTTCTTTTTGTTTCACTCTCTCAATGTGCAAGCCAAAAATTTCACGTCCAATGGTCTTCGTTATTCCACTGATGGCAATAACGCTACGATAAAAGGCTATACTTCTATTCCAGAAGGTGGTGCTTTGACAATCCCCGAAAGTGTAACAGATCCTGATGATAATAGTGTAAATTATTCAGTCACAAGCATCGGCGGTTCTGCGTTCTATGGTTGCAGTAGTCTGACATCAGTCACCATTCCCAATTCGGTAACAAGCATAGGCAGAAGTGCGTTCGAAAGTTGCAGTGGTCTGACATCAGTCACCATTGGCAATTCTGTTATAAGCATCGGCGAAGAGGCGTTCTGGAATTGCAGCGGTTTGACATCAGTAACGATTGGCAATTCAGTTACAAGTATCGGCAGCTATGCGTTCCATGGTTGCAGTGGTCTGACATCAGTCACCTTTGGCAATTCGGTAACAAGCATCGGCGAATGGGCGTTCTCTATGTGCAGCGGTCTGACAACAGTCACTATTCCAAATTCAGTTACAAGCATCGGCAGTGGTGCATTCGATTGCAACAAACTGACAAAAATAAATGTGGAAAGGAACAACACAAAATACGTATTCGAAGAAGGTGCACTGCTCAATAAAGACAAAACAACTATTGTATGTTATCCTGCCGGTAAAACAGAAACAACATATACCATTCCCGAAAATGTAACAAGCATTGGCGGCGGCGCGTTCAGTGACTGCAGCGTCTTGACGTCAGTCTGTATTCCCAATTCAGTAAAAAACATCGGCGAATATGCTTTCTATTGTTGCAACGGCTTGACGTCAGTCACAATCGGTAATTCAGTCACAAGTATCGGCGAACGGGCGTTCCATGGTTGCAGCGGCTTGACGTCAGTCACCATTCCAAATTCTGTAACAAGCATTGGCAGCGCCGCGTTCTGGAATTGCAGTGGCTTGACGTCAGTCAGCATTCCCAATTCAGTAACAAACATCGGCGATTGTGCGTTCTGGGATTGCAGCGGTCTGACATCAGTCACCATCCCTGAATCAGTTAAAAACATCGGTCCCGGTACGTTCTGCAGTTGCCGCAATGCCACTTTGTATTGTGAGATAGAAGAATCTGCTAAGCCCGAAGATTGGGATGCAAGCTGGAATTACTCAGGCGGAACAGTAAAATGGGGTTGTAAGGTGATACGGGCTGAAACAGATAACATCGAGTATGGGAGTGTGAGTTTAGGGGGTGAAAACCATACTATTGTAGGTGATAATGGCTCATTGTGGTATTTGGCCGAGACAACAAAGGGGAAAGCTACACTCACAGCAGCGCCAGCCGATGGTTATCATTTTGTAAAATGGACAAGCGAAGGTGAAGACGATATTACCGATATCCAAGTAACACTTCCAGTTACCGCAAGCAGAACATACACAGCGGTTTTCGAATCTGATGCGCCAACATCGGTAAAATCTGACGAACAGAGCCAAATAAATATTTTTGCCTACGGCAAAAATATAATTGTCGAAAATGCTGATAATGAGATAATTGTTAGTGATATGGCAGGTCGCGAGGTCGTTCGCGAGATGCCGGCACGCCGCAATGTGATATCTGTTGCCGCAAGCGGCATATACGTTGTAAAAGTCGGCAAAACGGTAAAACGTGTGCTGGTAAAATGATTTGTCACGAAATAAAATAATTAATTAATAATGAGAAACATAACTGTCACATCCGCCCGCAAGCGAGAATCAAACAAAATGCTTTTGATTGTTGCTATTTTGTCCCTTTTGTTTTTTTCTAACAATGTGCAAGCCAAATATTTCGAATCCAATGGTCTTAATTATTCCACTGAAGGGGATAACGCTACCGTAATGGGCTGTGTTTCAATTCCGGAAGATGGTGTTTTGACAATCCCCGAAAGTGTCGCAGATCCTGATGATAATAGTGTAAATTATTCAGTCACAGGCATCAACGACTTTGCGTTCTATGATTGCAGTGTTATGACATCAGTCACCATCCCCAATTCGGTTACAATCATTGGCGACGGTGCGTTTCAATTTTGCAGCAATCTGACATCACTTACCATCGGCAATTCTGTAACAAGCATCGGCGAATATGCGTTCTCTGATTGCGATGGCTTGACATCAGTTACCATCGGCAATTCTGTAACAAGCATCGGCGAATTTGCGTTCTCTGGTTGCAGCGGTTTGACATCAGTTACCATCGGCAATTCTGTAACAAGCATCGGCAACAATGCGTTCTTTGAATGCAGCGGTCTGGCATCAGTTACGATCGGCAATTCAGTTACAAGCATCGGCAACAATGCGTTTGATGGTTGCAGTAGTCTTACATCCGTCACTATTCCCAATTCGGTAACCGGTATTGGCTACAGTGCGTTCAAAGATTGTATGGGTCTGACATCAGTCTCCATCCCGAATTCAGTCACAAGCATCGGTAGCTTAGCGTTCGTGGGTTGCAATAAACTGACAGAAATAAATGTGGAAAGCGACAATACAGCATATTCATCAGAAGATGGAGTATTGTTCGATAAGGCGGGAACCAATCTGATATGTTATCCAGCAGGTAAAATGGGAACAACATATATCATTCCCAATTCGGTTACAAGCATCGGCTCCTCTGCGTTCTCTTATTGTAGTGGTCTTACATCAGTCACCATCCCTAATTCAGTAACAAGCATCGGCGACGGTGCGTTTCAATTTTGCAGCAATCTGACATCAGTCACCATCCCCAATTCAGTCACAAGCATCGGCGAATATGCGTTTGACAGTTGCATTGGTCTTACATCAGTCACCATTCCCAATTCGGTAAAAAGCATTGGCGAATTTGCGTTCTATGATTGCGGCTCTGTCACTTTGTATTGCGAAGTTGAAGAATCTTCAAAAACTGCGGGGTGGAATTCAAATTGGACAAATAGAAGTTCTGACTATATACAATGGGGATGCAAAGTGATAAGAATTGCGGTGAATGATGAGGAATACGGCAGTGTAACTGCCGACGACGCTGCCGCCGCAGTGAAAGCTGCCGACGGTTCGCTGTGGTATCTGGCCGATGCTACAAATATAGCAGCCACTCTAACAGCCACACCGGCCGAAAATTACCACTTTGTGCAGTGGGAGGATGATACCGAAGCGGGCGCTACGCGTGTGGTGAGTACCGCACAGAGCCAGCCATACAAAGCTATCTTCGAGTCCGACGCGTCGACCTCGATAAAGCACAACAACGCGGATAAAGCCAAGCCAGTTCGCAAAGTACTCGGTCCCGACGGCTTATACATCATCAAAGACGGTGTGAAGTACAATGCCTTGGGAGTGAAAGTTGAGAATTAACTGTAAACGAGCGCATTAACTAATCAAGCAAAAACAGTATTATGAACATTTCAGGATATGTAGATATGTTGGAGGTCTACGGCGACAAAGTCGTCGAAAAAGACCTCTATAAAGGTGACGAGCGCTTCGAAGAGGAAAATGTGAAGATAAAATTCTGCGAGGGTATCGAAGGCAGTTTCGACGGCGTAGAAACCGTCGAGGAAGGATTCCTCGACCGTATTCCGCATCTCGCCGTTGTGGAGATGGAGCACACTGTGAAACATGTAGGCGTAAGCCCTTTCCTCGAAAAACTGATGCACAAAAACAACGTCATAATACGCGGTAAATTCAACACTTACGCCGAGGAGTTTGCCAAAAAATATCATCTGCGCTTTCTGCCTTCAAACTTGCAATTGGCTATGGAAGGCGATTTCAATACTAGACAAGGTGTCGACATCATTACGCTTCGCATGTTCGAGAATGGCAAGGCCGATATAAATCAGGACAACCGCTGTCAGGGAAGTTCGGCCGGCTCTGTAGGCGGCGGCGAGATTAGTTTCGACATTCCTTGGGACTTCTTTAAGGATGCCGACGCGCAAAACAAGATTGCAGCTCGATGCTGGTGTAAAGAATCAGTACGCAACAATAAGGAATTCAAAGACTTCATAGAGACGGCACGTCAGAGGTACAAAGACGAGAGCAACAAGAAACTACTTATTTTGTATTAAAAAAAACCGCCAATGAAAGCAATGCTTTCATCGGCGGAAAAAAATGAAATAGTTTCTTTATTAATGTGCCTTGAAAAGCCATTTTGAGTTATCGCTCTTCGAGTCGAACTCTTCGAGCGTAGGAGTGCTGTCGCCGATAGCTACGAGTGCCAGACGCTTGTCGCAGCCCGGAACTTTCTTAGGCATAATGCGGTAAGTGCCATCGGTGAGCTGATCGATTTGCCAGAGCTGCTCATCAGCGCCGGTGAATTCGGGCACGATGGTAACCTCTTTGTCGGCAGTAGCCGCCAAAGCTTTGTTAGTACCGGCAATAACGATTTTGAAGTACGGACCGCCAAGGTAGCCGCCTTTCTCAGGAACAGCAGTGATAGTCCATTTCTGGTGCGGACGGAACATATAGTCGCCAATGCGAACGCCGATCTCGCCAGTAGGCCAGCCGCCTATCACGTCTTCGAGTTTTTGGTCGGCTATTGATGTGAGAGGCTCGTCGTTGTTGGCGCCCCACCAGCCGCGGCGCATGCCTTCCATACGTATGAAGTCGACAGCTGCCTCAAGAGCGTAGCCGTGGCGCTGCGATTCTATCTCGTAGGTGCCGTCTTTCATCAGGTCGCCTGCTACAGGCCAGTCGTTAACCCACAAGAGCGGACGAATGCCGAGTGTGCTGCGGCCGCTCATGTCGAAGTCGGCTTCGAAGTGGCACGACATTTTCTCGATGCCGTCTTCAACAATGTATCGTCCGAAGTGACCCGGACCAACCACTCTGCCACCGGCAGCGATGACCATTTTGCCACCACCCTGAAGCATGTCGCGGCCTACGTTGTCGAGGTACGGACCTGTTACGTTGCGCGAACGGCCTACAACTATGTTGTAGGTCGAGTTCAGACCATCGCAGCAAGTGCCGTGAGTACCAAGCAGATAGTACCAACCGTTGCGATACATCATTGTCGATGCCTCGCAGTCGATAGCTATGTTGATGGCTTCGTTGCCTTCAACGCGCGCACCCGTTTTCGGGTCGAGCTCAACGAGGCGAATGAAGCCGAAATAAGTACCGTACGAGAGCCAGAGACGGCCATCGGGGCCCATGAGGAGGCCGGCGTCGATAGCGTCGCAGTCTTCATCGACAAGCGATGAAGCAACCTCTATTTCATCAGTGAATTTGAAGTCGGGCGAGTTGGGGTCGAGAGTCTTGTTCCACATAGTAACCACTGTACCAGCGTGGCCGCCGCCAAGTCCGCCGCCTGTCTTACTGTATGCAATAAGGTAACGGTCGCCAATTTTGATAGCGTCAGGTGCAGCACCTCCGCCCGGGCGAACAGCGCCGCCGTTCCATACCCAGCCGTCTTCAGAAATCAATCCGCCGCCGCCTGTACCGAAAGTATAATATTTTCCATCGCATTCGACGATAGTCGAAGGGTCGTGGATGAAAGGTTTGCCAATCTGAGCGTAAGCCGCAGAAGCCATGAGGGCGCTAACGCCCATTAATAATATTCTTGATTTCATTTCAGTTTGTTGCTAATAGTTATGTTTTTGATAGGATTGCCCTTAGCATCGATGAAGCGAACACAGAAGTCGCTCATGCCCGGACCATTGATAACGGCGCCCCAGATGATGTTCTGACCTTTTTTGAGGTTCAAACGGGGCGAAATGCAGTCGTCGCGCACCATACGGCGGTCACCCGAGAGAAGCACGGCCTCTTTGCCGTTGACCCACCACATAGAAGCAGAGTTGGAGCCTACAGCGAGGCGTACATCGTTCATGTCTTCGGGGCAGTTGATAACGGTGTATGCCCAGAAGAGCACACCGTAAACCTCAAGCTGGTTGCACGCAGCAAAGCGGAAAAGCTTCACATTGTACAGTTTGCTGTCGAGAGCATGCCATTTGAGTTTCTTGCCGTCGATTTTCTCGGTCTGGCCGGCTTTTGGCAACTCTTTCAGAGTGTTTGCCAGCTGACGCGGGAAGAATTTCGTGTTGAAAGTCTCACGCAAATAACTGTCAATAAAGATTGCGTTCGTACGTGTCGGTTTGCTGATAGGCTCGAGGAGCATCCAGCTGCCGATGAAACCGTCATTGTCGGGTTTCACTGCGTCGAAAGTCGACTCAACGAAGTATGCGTCGAGCTTCGGCGATGTCGGGGTGCGACCCGGAATGATTTCGGCCTGACGCGGCGGCATGTTGAAAGCGGGAGCTCCGTTCGGACCTCCCATCGGTCCCATAGGTCCCATAGGGCCTTGCGGTCTCGGACCTTGCGGCGCCTGTGGCGCCTGCGCTGTTGCAACGGCACTCGACAATAGCAGAAGTGCTGTCAGTGGTAACGCTACCAAGTTTTGTTTTAGATTCATAATGATTTAAATGTGATTATATGTCCATTGTATTTTCACAAAGTTACGGGCTTATTGTCAAAAATCAAAATTTTTCGGCCATTTATCTGAAAAATTTATATCACGATTGTTCATTTTATACTTTATTTGTTGTGTTTATTAACAATTTGTTGAATGTTTTACAACTCTATCTCAAATGTGTTTTTTCAAAATGACGGTTTTTGCGGCAAGAAAAAACCGTTGTCGGCACCGAAGGGTGCCGACAACGGTTTATATAAATAAAGTATCTGTTTGTTAAGACTACTTTCCGAGGGCGGCGCTGACAGCGCTCTCGATATTCGCGCCACGCAGGTTGCGGGCAACTATCTTGCCGTCGGGCGCGAAGAGTATTATCTGCGGAATGCCGTTGATGCCATACAAGTCGGTGGCAATCTGCTGAGCATTAAATATTTGCGGATAAGTTATGCCTTCCTCTTCGACGGCTTTCTTGGTGTCAGCGGGCTCGTCCCAGCAAGCCACGCCAAGCACTTCGAACTTATTGCCTTTGTACTTCTCGTACACGGCTTTGAGATTCGGCGTCTCCTGACGGCACGGACCGCACCACGATGCCCAGAAATCCACAAGCACGTATTTGCCTTTTCCGACATAGTCGGAAAATTTCTGTTTCTTACCGTCGTATACTACTTCGAAATCTTTGAACATCATGCCCGGCTGCGTCTCTTTCAGATTTTTCTCAAGGCGGGTTTGCTGAGCTGTCTGTGCAAGACGTTCTCTGGTTTCTTTGTTGGCCTTATAGTCTATGTATTTCTTCAAACGGCCGTTGACAACTTCTGGTGCAGCTTTCTCTTTGACTGTGTTGGCCGAAGCTCTGCCCGAGAATAAAAATGCCATCACTGTTCCTTCTTCGGCGCCATGGTCGGGCAAGTATTTCCATTGAAGCTTTATAGCTTCAATATTCAACTCAAGGTAGCGTATGTACGTTTCGTAAAAGTCGTCGGTTTCGGTAAGACCCGACTGCTGCAGAATCGACAGTTTGCCTTTTACCAACTGCGCTTCATTCTCATTGCGCGAGAAGACGTCGTCGAGACTGCCCATCTCATGGAAGAATTTCGAGCCGTCGAGCTCGAAATAACCGTTGAACACACTGACCTTGGCAAGTTCGCCGGGGACAAGCACCAAATTTATATATGACTGTGCCAACGAGCCGTCGGGGTACTTAGCACGAAGGTTCAGAAGACGGACCTCATCGATGCTAGTGTTTCGATAAGAGAATTTCTTATTCACAACACGTATTGTGTCAGAAGGTCTTGAATAGAATTGAAAATTCTCGTTGCTGATGTACACAAGATAAGCGACGTCAGGTGTTTCGGGCGCTACTGTGCCCTCGATCACAAAAGCCTTTGAGGCTTTTGTCTTTGGCGCTGAAAAACTCTCTGCGCAAAACAAAAGCGCAATCGATACGCATATTAAATAAATCAATCTGTTTTTCATGTTGTCTATATTTTATTTATGCAAATATACAATCGTGATTTTAAAAAACAAACATAAAGTCGTATTTTAGAATAAAAAAAGAGAACCTGTTTATAAAAATGCCCAGCAGATTTCAGACTTTCAAATAGCATCAGGCAGCAATCAAATAAAAAAAATCAGCGTGCTAAAGCACGCTGAATATTTAGCAATAAATATTTTTATTATAAATAAATAAAGTGCGCTATCTAAAGTAATAGTTTAAAAGTCAATACACAAACGAAGTGCGGCAAAAACTGCATTCGGATTATAGCAGTTTTTCTCGCCGACGGGATTGATTATATATTGGCAATCAGCCTGAAAATAAAGTATATCGACAACGGATATTTTGTAGAAAAACTCAATGGCGGTTTCGGTGCTGATATCATTGAAAAAGGCTGACGAAAAGCCCAGACCGGCAGCGTCGAACTCTTTTTTGCCGAATATTCCGTGAACATTTGCGCCAGCGCAAATGTTCGCGGTACACAACGCCGAACGGTTCGCCATTGCTCCCAATTGTCCGAACGCCTCAACCTTACGACGGTCGCTCTCGAAGAGCGTCCTGTCGGCTTTAAGGTAGAGACCGGCCTCTTCTTCGATGGTCTCGTAGTGCGCGCCTAACTGTATCATACCCTTATCGTTAGAGTATTGCATTTCAAGCAATGCTAAAAGTCCGTTGCGAGTGCCGAAGTGCCATTGCAAGTTGTATTTATTATCATCGTCAAGCGGGCGCACATCGCTGTCGAAGAGGCCTGCGCGCAAGGCGACATGGTCGCCGAAGCGCTGCTCGAGGTTCACACCGAGTCCGTTGACTGGCAACGACGGCACATTATAGTTGATTCCGAGAGTCGGAATCAACTGAAATGAACCATTTATGTAATAATACGTTGCATCGGACCAATTGAAGTAATCGTTCAAGTCTTGCAAACCGACAGTAATGTCGGTTTGCTCCGACGATTGCCGGTACCAGAGTTGGTCGGCGAAGGTGAAGTTGCCGTTCTCGATAAAATCGACATATTGCCAGTCGCCAATCCAATCTTCCGACGGTTTTGAGCCGAAGGTGTTAGCAAAACTGGCGTGGAAGCTTCCGCCGCGCCACCAGTTGGCTTTTTCGGTGTCGAAAGTGCCGCCAAGCGAAGCGTACTGAAGGTAGCCCACATGCGTGTTGCCGCGCAGACTCATGGCCAGGTCGGCATAAAGTCGCGCGTGCGGCTCGAATGCTTTTTCGGCTGGTTCTGAGGCATTTGCGCTAAGCGCAAATGTCAGCATAGTTGTTGTTGCTGCTATTAATTTGTTCATTTACAGAATGTTAATCTTCATCGTTAATCCACTCAACACACGAAGTGGCTGTCTCATAGAGTTTTATGCTATACAGGCGCACGCCAGCGGGGAGGCGCTTCGCAATACGCTCAGCGAAGTCGCACACGAGGTTTTCGCTCGTCGGCCGGTAGCCGACGAGGTTGATGCGCTCGGTAGTTTTGGCAATCGCCTCACATTGGGGCGATTCACGCCAGAGCGTTACAGAGTGGTCGAACTTATCGATAACTTCCTCATTTACAATATTTTTGAGTAAGGCAAAATCCATCACCATGCCGTTGTCGTGCGCAGCGCCATTGGCGCAGAGCTCACCCTCTACAGTGACAAACAGACGGTACGAATGGCCGTGCAGATTGCTGCAGCGGCCGTTGTAGCCATCGAGCATGTGCGCCATCTCGAAGCCAAACTCCTTTGTAATTCTCAGTTTTGACATAATTTGCGGTTGTTGTTTGATATTGTGAGTGCAAAATAAGCGATTTTAAATATTAAAAATACTATCTTTGCACAAAAATTCAGTATGACGTTAGACGAGATTAAAGCTCCGGTGCGGACCGAAATGTCTGATTTTGAGCCGTTTTTCAAGCAACAGCTCAAGTCGCCTTATAAGCTTTTGTCGGTCGTAACGAACTACATTCTGCGACGCAAGGGCAAACAGATGCGCCCGCTGCTTGTATTTCTCGCAGCCAAGGCTACAGGCGCGATTTCGCCACGCACCTACACGGCAGCAACTCTCATAGAGTTGCTCCACACCGCCACGCTCGTACACGACGATGTTGTCGACGAGACATACCAGCGGCGCGGACAGTTCAGCGTCAACGCCATCTGGAACTCAAAAGTGTCGGTGCTCGTGGGCGACTTCTTCCTCGCGCGCGGCATGCAAGTGGCACTCGACGGCGACCACTACGACGTGCTGAAGATTGTCTCAAAGGCCGTGTCGGAGATAAGCGAGGGCGAACTGGTGCAGATTGACCACGCCCGCCGCCTCGACATTGAGGAAGAGACTTACTTCGAAATAATACGCAAAAAAACTGCCACGCTCATCGCCGCCTGCACGCAGGCGGGCGCTTATTCCGCCACTTCAGATAATACACTCATAGAGGCTCTGTATCAGTATGGTGTGAATCTCGGCATCGCCTTTCAGATACGCGACGATATTTTCGATTTTGAGGATACCGGCCTCTTCGGCAAGCCATCGGGCAACGATATCCGTGAGCGGAAGATTACTCTTCCGCTGATTTATGCACTCGGGCAGGCGCCAGCTAAAGAAAAACGTGAGATGATGTCGCTTATTGGCTCTCATTATAAAGAAGATAGCACTATAGAACGCGCACTCGTTTTCACACAGAAAAACGGCGGCATAGAATATGCCCGCAACCGCATGCACGACTTCAGCCTGAAGGCTAAAGAGGCGCTCTCGGCCGTCGCCGACAGCGACGCCAAACAATCGCTTCTGCAACTCGTAGATTTCAACGAGCAGCGAAAAAAATAACTTTTATTTCTTCAGATTCTCAACAGCGCGCTTGATAATGTCGAGCACTTTGGCTGTATCTTCCGAATTATCAACAATATTGAGGTCGTCAACATCGATGATGAGCAGCTCGCCTTTGTAGCTGTCGATCCAGTCGTCGTAGCGCTGGTTGAGTTGCATGAGATATTCCGAGCTGATACTCAGCTCGTACTCGCGGTTGCGCTTCTGTATGAGCTTGATGAGTGTCGGCACCGAGGCACGCAGATATATGAGCAGGTCGGGCGGAGTGATGAACGAGTTCATTATTTTGAAGAGCTCAATGTATGCCGTGTGGTCGCGCTCGTCGAGCAGTCCCATGTGGAAGAGGTTCTGCGCGAAGATGTATGCATCTTCGTATATCGTACGGTCCTGTACCACAGTCTCTTGCGTCCAGTGCAGACGTTGTATCGACTGGAATCGCTGCGTGAGGAAATAGACCTGCAGGTTGAACGACCAGCGCTGCATGTCGTTGTAGAAATCGGCCAGATAGGGGTTGTTGTCGACCGATTCGTAGTGAGCTTTCCACCCGAAGCTGTCGGTAAGCAGCTTGGTGAGTGTGGTTTTGCCACTGCCTATGTTGCCAGCTATACCTATGAACATCTCTTCGTTGTTTTATTTTTCAAGTATAAAAATCCATTCATCTGCAACACTCAAACACCTGAGTTTCAATTTTTTGCAGACGCATCAGTCTTATTGCATCGACAGCAGGCTGTCGATGTATTCGCGGTTGTTGGCCAAACGCGGCACTTTGTTTTGTCCGCCGAGTTTGCCTTTGCTCTTGAGCCAGTCGAAGAAGAGTCCTTCGCGGGCCTGAGTGACAATGGGCGGAGCGAGTGTTATGTTTTTGTAGCGTTTAGCTTCGTAGTCGGAGTTGAGTTGCTTGAGGGCGTCGTCGAGGGTGTCGCGGAAAGTGTCGAGCGAGTTGGGCTCTTTCTCAAACTCGATGAGCCACTGGTGGCAACCTTGGTTGTCGGACCCCATGAAGACGGGCGCTGCGGTGTACTCGCGTATCGTTGCGCCGGTCTGCTTGCAGGCCGCCTGCAACGCCTTTTCGGCGTTGTCGATCATTAGCTCCTCACCGAACGCATTGATATAGTGCTTCGTACGTCCCGAGATGATTATCTTGTGAGGCTCCACGCTGGTGAAGCGCACCGTGTCGCCTATCATGTAGCGCCACAAGCCGCCGTTGGTGGTGATGACCATGGCATAGTCGGTGCCAATCTCAACATCGGCAAGCGGCAGAGCGTGCGGGAATGGGTTGCCCACTTCGGCAAGCGGCACAAACTCGTAGAAGATGCCATAGTCGAGCATGAGCTGCAGGCCGATGTCGTGCGGACTGGTCTGTATGCCGAAGAAGCCCTCGCTGGCGTTGTACGTCTCCATGAAGTTGATGCCCTTGGGGCACAACTCCTTATACTGCTCGCGGTAAGGCGTGAAGTTGATGCCGCCGTGCATGAAGAGCTCGAGGTTTGGCCAAACCTCGTGCAGATTCTGCTTGCCCGTTTTCTGCAAGATGTGCTTTATAAGTATAAGGAACCAGCTGGGCACGCCAGCCAGCGACGTAACGTTCTCTTTTACAGTCGTTGCCGTTATCTTCTCGAGTTTTTCCTCCCACTCCGAGAGCAGAGCGATTTTAGGCGTGGGAGTCTTCAAAAACTGCGACCAGAAAGGCGAGTTGCCTATCAGAATTGCCGAGAGGTCGCCCACCTGGCTGTTCTCGTTCAGCTGACTAATTTTCTTACTTCCGCCAAGTGTAAGACACTTACCATGAAGTATTTGCGTCTCAGGATAGAGGTGTGTGTAAACCACCACAACATCTTTCGCGCCACGATAGTGGCACGACTCAAGCGACTCCTGCGTTACAGGTATAAACTTGCTCTTGGCGTTGGTTGTGCCCGACGATTTCGCAAACCACTTTATCATTCCGGGCCAGCACACATCGCGCTCGCCGCAGCACATCTTCTCGATGTACGGGTTGAAGTGCTCGTAATCCATCACGGGCACGCGCTCGCTGAATGTCCGATAATCGGTTATAGAGCCGAAATCGTACTGGCGACCTATCTGAGTGTTTTGCGCACGGCGCAAAAGCGACAACAATTCATTCTTCTGTATATCAGCATATTGAGTGGTATAACTCTCTATCTGCAACAGACGATTCGAAGTAAAAAAATTAATTAGCGAATTTACAAATGCCATTTCTCTCTTTTTTTGACCTATCAAAGATAGCTACTATAATTGGATTTCCTATCCTTTTTCGTCCGAAAAATATTGCAAAAAAGCTAAGAGGCTGATTGATTACGAATTACGAATTATGAATTACGAAACGAAGTTCGGCGTAGCCAATTACAAATGAAAAATGAAATCAGCGTTTCACTTTGGGTGAGTTGACGCCGAAATGCACGCCCACGCACACTGTGAGGTTGTTCTGGTTGCCGTGCGGATTCATCATAATGCGCTTTGTCTCAAAAGTATACGGGTCGGTTATGGTTTTTTCTTCCTCTTTGAGGAACGGAATGACATTGAGTCTTATCGTTGTGCTGATTTGCACCTTTGGTGCAATCTTGCACAACACACCGCCGGCAAAAGCGAAGCCCATGATGAATTTGTTCGACGTGTAGCTCACCGACTCGTCGGCGCCTGTGCCGGCGTAGGTCGAGACGAAGTTGAGCGCGTTGCGCAGGCAATGCGCGCCGAAGCCCAGTCCGATGTATGGCTTCACGTCGTTAGGACCCATGAGTACGCGGCCTGTAAGGCCGGCGTAAATGTCTTTGTACGCGGCATCGAAGGTGCCGCGCTGGTTGAGCGACGACCAGTAGCTCTTCTTGTACGGGTAGTTGGTATAGCCCACTTCGGCGCCCAATCCGAGGCTGGGCGTGTACATCCACATGCCGTCGGCCGAAGCGGTGAAGGCGTAGGCAGCCACATCGCGGAAACTGACCTCATCGTCGGCTCGCCCCATGGCGAGCGGCGCCGCGATGCCCAGACGGGCACCGGCAAACACCTGGTTGCGGTCGATGGTTACCTTGCGTTTCTTGATTTTTCCGAAACAGAGCACCGGCACCAGCAACAGCAACAACAACAACACTGCGACGGTTCTTGTTCTCAGCTGCATTGGCTTCGTTTTTTTTTACAACTCACAAAAATACAATCATTTTTCGGCTTTTGGTCGCTTGCAGGCACAAAAAATCCCAAGTTTGGCGAATCGTCATAATCTGAATTATGAACGATTCACTGACTTAGGGAAAAAATACGAGTGTTATTAATTTGAACGTCAGTGTTTTACCACAAGCCGAAGAACTTCGTGAAAAACGACTTGTTGATGTTGTCGAGAGCGTACTGCGACAGGGCGTAGCCTTCGTTGGCCGATCTCTGGTACCAGTTTTTGGCTTTCGGCTTGTCTTTGTGCACCACTTCGCCACGTCGGTAGAGCGTGGCGAGAATATACTGCATCTTCAGGTCGTTGTTTTCGGCCTGTATTTCAAACAGTTGCATCATGCGGTTCACCTGCGACGGACTCAGTATGTCGAGTATCTCTTTGCCTTCCTTCATGAAGAACTGCGCCAGAATGACCACAGCCTCGGCATCGGGATAAGCCTCTATGCCATTGGCAATGTACTGAATGGCGCTGCGGGCGTTCATCTCGCGCCCGAGCGACTTGGCGCACATCAGTCCGTACTTCACGCTCACTTCGGCGGGCAACGAACTAACTGGTTTATTGTCGGTTATGCGACGCACGAAGTCGATGGCCTTGCTATAGCGTTTGAGGTTATAGTTGATGAGGAAGAGCGCGCAGATGGTGTCGGTATTGTCGGGGTCGAACTCGAGGACGCGCTTGTAGTTGAAAATGGCGCGGCCGATGTTGACTTCGGTACCGATGGCGTTCTGATAATGACGCGCAAGCTGGTAGAGCGCGATGGTGTTGTTCTGCTCTGCCGATTTGCGGTAATACTCGGTCGATTTCTCAAGTTCGCCGCATATTTCGTAGTGATGTCCCAGAACCCATTGCGCAATCTCGTTGCCTTGTTCGGCGGCGAGGGTGAACAGATTGAGCGACTTACTGATGAGTTTTTCGCCAGAATGAATGTATTCGCCTGTTGGATAGTCGGTTATATCAACGCAACTATTCGTATAATAGAAGCCGAGGCGCATTTGCGCCGGCAAGTAACCTTGCTCGGCCGACTTGTTGAGCAGGGCGAGGGCGTCGGCGATGTTCTTGGCCGAGTCGGCACCGCGCACGTATTCGAGCGCGAGGAAGTACTGCGCCGCGCTGTTGCCGAGGTCGGCGGCTTTGGTGTAGAGTTCTATGGCGTGCGCGCGGTCGGCGGCTACTCCGTAGCCGTTGTAGAAGCAGTAAGCGCTGAAGAACATAGCATCAGCATCGTTCTGGGCGCTGAGGGAAGCGAATGTCTCCGCCTCGGCGGAAAAACACTCTTTGCAGTGTCCGATAATCTCGGCGCACTCATGTGCGCCGACCGAACACCCCAACAGGCCATTCTGGGCTATCACGGCCTTCTCGTGGCCTATTATCGCTGTATAGTATTTTTCACGGTTATCCATAGTTCTTGAAATTTCACAAATATACAGGTTTTTTCGTCACTTATGTGTTTAAAAAATATAAGAATGCATAATTTTTTCGCCGTTTGGATTAATTTATGTTATTGTGTGTTTATTTGTGTTAATTCCAAAATACGGAACTAATTCTGAATCAAGATATTACTAATATTAAAATGTTAAAATGGCGTTTCGATGAAAAGTGTCGGCTCATTTTGCTATCTTTGCATTATTAACCAAAAACAAATACACTATGCGAAAAGAAGATTTAGCGAAGTTCAAAGGGAAGAAAATCACGTTCAAGCGCGACAATTCGTTTCCCGACATCAAAATCAAATTTGTCGACAGTTTTCCCGACTACAAAATCAAGGTTGCAACCGACAAGTCGTTTGCAACGTCGGACATCATCAAGTACAAAGAGGACAGCTCTTTTCCTGATGTGAAACTGCAAAAAACAAGCAGTTTTGAGGACTTTCAGATTTGGTTCGAATAAAAAAATAGGCACCTTACGGTGCCTATTTTTTTATAATATCATCTACATCAGAAATACTTAACCGACTGCTTTTTGCCAGTCTTCACTTTAAGTATTTGATTAAGTAAAGCATTAGCCAAACCGCTCGCTCCGATGCGGAACATTTTCGGTCCGCTCCACTCGTCGCCAAGAACGGTGCGTACGATGCTATAATAGAAGCAAGCATCTTCGACGGTGCGCACTCCGCCGGCAGGTTTGAAGCCCACTTTGCGATGTTTCTTCTCGTTGAAAGCCTTGATGGCCTGGCACATCACGAAAGCCGCTTCGGGTGTGGCGCCAACGCCGTTTTTGCCGGTCGACGTCTTTATCATGTCGGCGCCTGCCGACATGGCCAGAATGCTGGCCTTCCAGATATTTTCAGGCGTTTCGAGCGAGCCTGTCTCGAGGATGACCTTGAGACGGGCGGGCGTGGCTGCGTTGTTGAGCTGTTCAACCTCCTCACGCACAAAGTCGTAGTTGCCGGCGAGCATCTCGCCAACAGAGATGACAATGTCGACCTCGTTGGCGCCCTTCTGTACAGCCTCCTTCACCTCGGCGCATTTGATATCGACGAATGTCTGCGACGACGGGAAGCAAGCCGCCACCACGGCGCGGAAGACGTCGGGTTGCTTGAGCACCGACTTGAGCACCGGCGCAAAAACCGGATAGACACAGATGCCGCCCACATTCTTCAGGTCGGGATAATCGACAGCAAACTGATTGACGCGCTCGACGAATGCCGCTACCGACTTCTCGGAGTCGGTGGTGTTGAGCGTGGTGAGGTCGATGGCGTTGAACATCGACTGCAAAGCATCGATATCGGTGGCGTACGCCGCCGATGATTCTTTGATTTTTTTCAATTCCTCTGCCATGTTTTCTATCACTTTCGGCATAGGAAATTCTGATAGTATATCTGCCATTTTATCAAATATTTAAATTATGTTATTTCAATTTTTGGTTTAACTTATGACGAGTTGCGTCGCGCGAAGTTTTCTTAGCAATATTCTGCTCAAGCGCTGTTGTAAGGTCGACACCAGTCTGGTTGGCGATGCAGATGAGCACCCAGAGCACATCGGCAAGCTCGTCGGAGAGGTTGTCGCTCTCGCCTTGTTTAAAACTCTGGTCGCCGTAGCGGCGCGCCATGACGCGCGCCAGCTCGCCGACCTCTTCGGTGAGCACTGCCATGTTGGTCAGTTCGCTGAAGTAGCGAACGCCGTAGGTCTTTATCCAATTGTCGACTGTTTGTTGCGCTTCTTGTAATGTCATGATTTTCTGCTTATTGTCGGTGAATAGTGATTTTCGGCAGTCCGGGGATGTTGCATCTGACAACTGGTCCGTTGAAGAACCAGAGAGCCGCCAGAATAAGTCCGGCAAAAGCCAGAACCCTGACAACACGGACTTTCAGAGGCATCTGCCGGGCGTCGTAGAAAATCTTTGGCGCTATAAGCGCCAAAGCCGTCCAGAAGCAAATATCGGAGAGTCGGTACTTATACGACCACAGCAGGAAAGATGCTATAATCAGCACAACACCAATGCCTTGCATAATCTTGAAAATCCTGTCGGCCATAGCTTACTCCCTTCGTTTAGTGTCGATGATGATAGTTACCGGACCATCGTTAAGGAGCTCGACCTGCATGTCGGCACCAAACTCGCCAGTGGGAACAGGCTTATTCAGAGCCTCTGACAGGCGCTGGCAAAACTCGTTGTAGATAGGCACGGCGGTCTCGTGCTTTGCCGAATCGATGTACGAAGGGCGGTTGCCCTTCTTCGTTTTTGCAAAAAGGGTGAACTGGCTCACCACCATCACTTCGCCGTCAATGTCGAGAACCGAACGGTTCATCACGCCCTGATCGTCGTCGAAAATGCGCAGGTTGACTACCTTTCCGACGAGCCAGTCGATGTCGGAATTGTCCTCACCAACCTCAACTGCAAACAGTACAAGAAGTCCCTTGCCTATAGAACGTTTAATGGTGTTATTTATAGTAACACTTGAATGTCGTACACGTTGTATTACTACCTTCATTTTCAGAGTTTCTTTTTACGTTTGTCGGTTTTGGCGGCGAGGGCCGCCAAAGCTATCGAATCAATCTTCGTGGCCGCACTGTCGGAGCGCGAAGTGAGCACCACGGGCGCCTTTGTGCCGGCAAGTATGCCGCCACAGCGGCTGTCGGTGAGTCCGGCCAGACATTTATAAAGAATATTGCCAGCCTCGATGTTAGGCACGAGCAGAATGTCGGCATCACCAACTATCTGGCGGTCAGCCGATTGCTTATGTTGTGCTGCGTCGGGGAACATTGCAAGGTCGAACGACAGCGGGCCGTCGACCACGCAACCTTTGATTTGCCCTTTGGTGCACATCTCGGTGAGTTTCGCAGCATCGACAGTGGCCTGCATCTTGGGGTTGACAACCTCTACGGCCGCCAGAGGCGCCACACGCGGACAGTCGATGCCGCACACGCGCGCAACACTGCAGGCGTTGCTTATAAGCGCAACCTTCTCAGAGAGAGTCGGATACGACACAAAAGCAACGTCGGTAACGTACACGAGGCGGTCGACGCGCGGGATTTCGAACACCGCCACATGCGACAGAAGCGACTCGGTGCGCAAGCCGACTTTGCGGTCGAGAACGGCGCGCAGGAAAGTGGCTGTATCTATCACGCCCTTCATAAACATGTCGGCTTTGCCGCGGTGGACATAGTCCACCGCCATGTATGTAGCCATTACATCATCGGGCTGGTCAATCATCTCGAAATGTGATATTTCGAGCTTATTATTTGAAGCAATTTCTAACATCTGACGTCGGTTGCCAAAGAGCACCGGCGAGGCCAGACCGAGGCGGTGCGCTTCGCACACCGCACGAAGAACCTCAACATCGTGAGCCACCGCCACAGCAACCTTCGGCTGCGGCAACTCACGCACTCGCGCATATATCTCGTCGAACGACTTCATCGGAATTATTTTTTACAAATATACTTTTTAATCGCGCATTTTTTATACATTTACATCAATAAAAAACTGCTTTTGCAGCAAAAAAATAATAACAAACTGAAAATAAGCACATTAAAAATGTCAGATGTTTTTGGCAAAGGATTGTTGGCCTACCACAAAGGCAACCGTAAGGCGAAATTCAAGGTCGAGAGCGACATCGCCGAGACCGAATACTGGCCTGTGGCGGAGTTTTTCCACACATACGAACAGATGAGCGCCATCGAGCGCAAAGCGCTCTCGCTCTGCCGCGGACTGACGCTCGACGTGGGCGCCGGATCGGGTTCGCACGCTCTGTGGCTCAACCAGAACGGCATCACCACACACGCCATAGATATCTCAGAAGGTGCTGTTGAAGTAATGCTTCAGAGAGGACTTACTAATGCTCAGAATATCAATTTCTTCGACCTGGCAGGAAGAGGCTACGACACACTGCTTTTTTTGATGAATGGCGCCGGCATAGCCGGCACCGTAGAGCGTCTTCCGCAGCTCTTGAACAAAGCCAAAGAACTGCTCAACCCAGGTGGCCAGATACTGATGGACTCGTCGGACCTGATATACCTCTACGAGAACGAAGACGGCTCGGTGGACATCGACCTTGCGGGGAAATACTACGGCGAGCTGGAATACACATTCACATTCGCCGGCGAGAAGGGCGAGCCCTTCGAGTGGCTATTCGCCGCGCCCGACGTGCTCAGCGCCGCCGCTGCCTCGTGCGGACTAAAATGCGATGTGGTGGAGCAAGACGAACATTATCAGTTTCTTGCGAGGATTTATTGAGAATTAAGAATTATGAATTACGAATTCCGACCACGGAACACACGAAAAACACGGAATAATTCATCACCGAATAAAACAAAGCAGAACGAATGACGCCTTACTGCATCTGGCGAATTGGAACTAATTGAGAATGAACAATTAATAATGCTCATTAGACGCACGGCCGTGCGTCTCTACTCTAAAAAACCACCCCACGCAATGCGGATAATACAGAATAGTTTTTTTAAATTTGCAACCTAATAAAACACTTAAAACGAGCAAAATGAATACACTATCCTCGAGCAGGCCGATGCGCCTCAATGTCGCAATGCGAAGCATTGCTCTGATGCTTTCAGCACTGTTTTTTGCAACAATCTCAGCCTTGGCTGATACAAGCGGCACGTGCGGTGACAATGTAACCTGGTCCTACAACGAGGCCACTCATACTCTGACAATTAGCGGCTCTGGCGCAATGTGCGATTACTTCGACGCTAGCTCTCGCAGTTGGAATTTCGCTTTTACTACCGTAGTTGTTGAAGATGGAGTTACTAGCATTGGAAGTAAAGCATTCTATACATGCCACGATCTGACATCTATAACTATTCCGGCTAGCGTAATAAGCATTGGTGAACATGCTTTCTGTGAGAGTGGACTATCTTCGATTATTTTTGCAGAGGGCTCACAACTGACAAGCATTGGCGCTAGAGCGTTCTATAGGTGTAGCGAATTAACAACTATAACTATTCCTGCAAACGTAACAAGCATTGGCGATTATGCGTTCTGTTTATGCGGATTCTCTTCGGTTGCTTTTGCCAAGAACTCTCAGCTGACAAGTATTAGTAATTATGCTTTCGCTGACTGCAGCGAATTAGCCTCTATAACTATTCCCGCTAGCGTTACGACCATTGGCGAAAGTGCTTTCTATGTGAGCGGGCTATATTCGATTGTTTTTGCCGAAGGCTCTCAACTGACAAGTATTGGCAATTCGGCATTCAAAAAATGTAGCGGACTGACTTCTATAACTATTCCGGCTAGCGTAATAAGCATTGGTGAACATGCTTTCTGTGAGAGCGGACTCACTTCGGTTACTTTTGCCGAAGGTTCGCAACTGACAAGCATTTACGGCGGCGCATTTCAAAAGTGTAGCGGACTGCAACAGATAACTATTCCCGCTAGCGCAACAAGCATTGGCGCAAGGGCTTTCGAAGAGAGCGGACTCACTTCGGTTACTTTTGCCGAAGGTTCGCAACTGACAAGCATTTACGGCGGCGCATTTCAAAAGTGTAGCGGACTGCAACAGATAACTATTCCCGCTAGCGTAACAAGCATTGGCATATCTGCGTTCG
>JAGCYH010000049.1 GCA_017960905.1 Bacteroidales bacterium | reverse complement strand
GTTCACCGCAGCCACATCGACGTAGAGCGGCACAATGGTGTAGAATGGCAGACTGACGGTGAGCGTGAGCGGAATGCGTGGCGACGCATTGCCTTCTGCATCAGCGAGTTGCAGCGTGCCAGTGTAAGTGCCTGCCGAAAGGCCTTTCGGCAGCGGAATCTCTACCGAACTACCTGTTAGCGAGCCTGTTGCGTTTTCTATTCCGCCTTCGGCAAACTCTATTGTGTACTTCGTCGGATTGCCGGCTGTAACAGTGAACGCTGCAACGGCATAGCCGTTGCAGAAGTATTCGTTGCGCGTGTCGGCCTCTATAGTCTGCTCGGCCACGGTTATGGCAGCCTTCTGCCACTTCGCTGTCAGCGTGATGTTCTCAGCCGGCATTGTGGTTGGGACAGCCTTGTCCCAGCCGAGGAATATGTAACCGCTGCGAACCGGGTCGGCCGGTGCGGTCACTGCTGTGCCAAAGTCTTGTGCAACAACCTTATACACCGTTGTTTCGTCGGTCATGAAGGTTATGGTGTACTCGCCTTGCGCCCACTGCGCTGTCAGCGTGACGTTTTCAGCCGGCATTGTTGTTGGGACAGGCTTGTCCCAACCGCCGAAGATGTAGCCGTCGCGTTGCGGATTCTGCGGCGCAGATATCTCTGTGCCGAAGTCTTGCGTAAATTGCTTATATACAGTCGCTTCGTCGGCCATGAATGTCAGCGTGTACTGGTTAATCTTCCAGAGCGCGTTGAAGGTGAGGTTGGCGGCGGGCATGGTGGCTGGGATGGTTGCATCCCAGCCGTCGAAGGTGTAGCCTTCGCGCGTAGGTTGTTGCGGCGTGGCTATGGCCGCGCCGAAGTCGTAGCTTACTGTTACAGGCTCGCTGCCGTTGCCAGTGTTGTAAGTTACTGTGTATGAGATGGCTTTCCACAGCGCTGTTATTTCGGTGTTGGCCTCGGGCATCACCGTTGGCACGGGCTTGTCCCAGCCCATGAAGGTGTAGCCTTCGCGCGTGGGGTCGGCTGGCGGCGTTACGGCATCGCCGGCAAAGCCGACGATGGGGTCGATAACTGTGCCGCCCTGCGTGATGAAGCGAATGACGTACTGCCCTTGAGCGAGCCATATAGCATTTACAATCAGGTCGTTGGCCGGCATTGTCTGCGGCACTTCGGGCTGCCAGCCGCCGAAGGTGAAGCCGTACTTATCGGGGTCGGCCGGTGCGGCGACGGCCGCACCGAAGTCGAGCGCAAATTGCTTATATACAGTGGTTTCGTCGGTCATGAACTTCAGCGTGTACTGATTCTTTTTCCATTGCGCTTTTACGGTTAAGCCGTCAAGCGGCATTGTAGCTGGAATTTGCGGCTCCCAACCTGTGAATGTATATCCCTCTTTTACAGGGTCTTTCGGTGCTGTGATGGCCGATTGATACTCTGCTTCTATCGGGTCGATGGCGCCAGCGCCATCGGTATCGAAGGTTATCTTGTATTTAACAGGCTCATAAACAGCTGTGTATGAGCGGTTGCCTGTTGAACCTTTTGCTATTGTTACCGTGGCGGCAGTTTTAGTGCCATCGTTCCAACCGCTAAACGTATATCCCTCTTTCTCAGGGTTATAGAGCGTTATATCGTCGCTCTCTATAGTGTATTCTTGCGGGTTGTTCTCGCCCTGTTTCAGTGCACCGCCGTTGAGGTTGTAGGTTATAGTGTACTTAATAGGTTGCCACCCAGCAGAAAGGTCTTTATCTTCAGTTATTTTAGTGTTTTCGAAGTCGAATTTTACAGAACCATCGTACCAACCTGTGAAGGTGTAGCCGTCTTTCTCGGGGTCGTCAGTCGGTGCCGAAATGGTTGTGTTATAGGTGGTTTCTACTGGCGAATAAGTGGCAACGTCGCAGATGAAAGTTACCACAAGCTGACGCCCGGCACCGATTGTTACAGTTGTGGCGGGTGAAACTGTGTAGTTGGCCGATTCGGCGTAGCGTACATAGTAAGTGCCTGGCGCAAAGTCGTTTGTAATATTTGCATCGGTTACAGCGGCGTAGCCGCTCGTAGCCGATGTGGTGCTTATCTCCATCTCAGTTGTCAGACCATTGATTTTTCCATCGGCTTTGCCGGCAATTGTTTCATCGGTGGTGGTGAGCGTGGGAGCAACGGTTGCTATTTGTTTCACTCTGATAGAAATTTGCACCGGAAGGCTTGCGAAGTCGGTCTTCTTGTCGCCATTGTATTGCTCCGAGAAGATGTAGAGCGTGTAATTGCCTACGGCAATATCTTGAGGCATAGTTATATCGGCTTCGCCAGAGGCGCTGTTATTGATTATGCGGCCATAGTATAGCGGCTTGCCGCTCTCGTTTGCAAGCAGTGCCGATACATATTCATTCTCGCCAGTGAGTGCACCACTGTAGCTGATGGTTACATTTTCACCGACTCCTACGCCATTTGCACCTTTAGTAAGCGAAGCCGTGAAACCGCTTCGGTTGGCATCTTTTATGGTCAGTTTCCATTCATCACCCGTATAATCTCCAATGGGCGTAAGTGCAGAGGCACCTACGGTGCCTGATGATTTGCCACCTACGGCGGTGGATGTGAAGATGATGGATGAAAGATTTAAATTAAAAGCGGGACGCACGCAGTCATTGCTGCAGCTTCCTACATTGACACCAGAGTAGTTCAATATGCTATAAGGACTTATTACATTAGCTGCACGCATTGCAAGGTCACCCGGCGAGCGTAGCCACCAAGAATAATTCCCTATTGCACGGAAGTTATATCCCACAAGATCAGCTTCTTTGGTTGACAAAAGCCATAAATAGCCACTTGTGCCATTACCATCAGATACACCGTCGCAATAATTGCTACGATCAGAACTGTATTCACCATATGCAAGACTTCTTATATCTATAGCAGAACGTTCTTCATCTGAAAACAAAGTCAAAGGTAAACCATTAGTTGTCTCCTTGTTGTCATATAAGGCATCAACTACAGACTTTATTTTTGAATTAGCATAAGAATTAAGACTTGGAATTTTATCATCATATTCTTGATTGTCTATTAATACATCGGAAGCAAATAGTGTAACTGTGTTTGCAATTTGTACTGCACCAGTCCCATTATTACCAATGACAAGCCAGTTCTTTGCTTCGTCGGTGCCATAATACACTGTGAAAGACGTAGTTACTCTGTTCTTTTTATCATAGTCATAATTGTCTTTTACCTCTGTCATAGTCGGTATAAGCACTCCTGCTCCGACATTAATCTTCGGTATCTTTTTTTTCCAGTTTGCCACATACTTTCTGTTGCCAATGCTACCGGCAGGTATAACTACATTCTTGGTAGGTTCGGTGAGGCCGGTTATTTTTGAGCCAGTCCAACCGATGAACTCGTAACCTTCTTTAGTCGGTTCGGCGAGTGTTATGTTTTCTGTCAGATTACAGGGAAACGAAGCAGGATTGCTGGCGGCATTAGTGCCGTCATCGAGGTCGTAGAGAATAACAAACGGGTCACCTTTGTGTGTGAGGTAGCCGGGATTGGCAGTGCCGCCGTCCACGTGTGCGTATGTCTTGTCGGTGGGGTTGGCATCTGTGTAAGTTGTGCCTTGACCGCCAATGAGTTCGGGGCTATCGAGAAACATATCGTCACTATCAAAATCAGTAATGCTCCATCCATTGCCTACTATTATAGTGGTAAGGTTTGTGCAATTCTTAAACAATCCTTTATAGCCATGAGATGAATTGTTTGTGAAGTTAAAGCCACTCATATCGAAATCGCTTATATCGAGGTAGGTAAGATTGCTACAGCCCGAAAACATACGCTGTATGTACACCAGACTTCTAATGTCGAATCCGCTCAAATTGAGACTTTCGAGACTGCTGCAATCTTCGAACATAAGCTCCATATTATTTACTTTTTTAGTGTCGAAGTTACTCACATCGAGGCTTTTGAGGTTGCTACAGCCAATGAACATCTGCTGTGTTGTTTCCACATTCTCGGTATTGAAGTTGCTCACATCGAGACTCTCAAGGCTACAGCACATATCAAACATCGCGTGCATATCTTTTACCTTTTTGGTATCGAAGTTGCTCACATCAAGTTTTTCAAGGCTTTTGCAATAATAGAACATTGAGTGCATATTGGTTACTTCGGCAGTATTAAACTTACTAACATCTAGGCTCTTAAGCTTGTCGCAGCCAACGAACATTTGGTCCATTGTAGTTACTTTTGCAGTATTGAAACTGCTCACGTCAAGATTTTCAAGTTCGTTTTTATCATATCGCATTTCGAACATACTGTGCATATTTGTTACTTTTTCAGTATTGAATGTGCTCAAATTAAGACTCTTAAGTTTAAGACAATGGAAGAACATTCCCTCCATCGTAGTTACTTCCGAGGTGTTGAGAAAATCAAGGTGTTCTATTTCCGTCAGGTTCTCAAAACCATAAAACCAATAGTAGCAAGAAGTAGGCTTCGCCGCGGCATAAAATGCAGCATTGAAAACAACTTTGGTTATGTTTTTATTCGAGCCATCGCTCACCCAACCAGGGGTGTTTTCCCCTGTGTTGAGTTCATACTTAGTGCCTTGTACCGATGATTTTTTTTCGAAGGTGAAGGTAAGTGTTTTACCATCGGTCGATAGCCATACAAAGATCTCGGGAATTTCCATTCCAAGCAAACTCTGCCCCTGCGCATTCTGGGCGGCAAACAATAAGAGTATAATAATGGAAACGAGCGAGGCAAATCTGATTCCTAACTGTTGTAACTTGCTAATAATATGTGAGTTATATTCGCAATATTCAGGTGTTGTCTGTTCCTTCATAGTTTTTTTTGTTTAGTCAATTCATTTTACAAAAATAGTGCATAATTATTTGTGTTGCAAATGAAAAGCAACAATGAATAATGAACAATTAAAAATTAACAATGAACAATTAAAAATGAAAAAAAACAATCATTGAACGCAAAGCGGGTCCTGAATGGCCGGGACGGCCACGCTACCGCATGAGCAGGCGAGCGCCCGAAGGATTTGCGCGGAAGGCGGAGAGAGCAAAACACCGTTCAAGCGAAGCGCGTTTGTTTTGCGCCGCCGAACGAAGCAAATCCTTAGCGAGGCGGGTCCGCGGCGAGTTCTTTTGCAACTTTTCTCACGGCGAGAAAAGTTCTTTTTTGAAAAAAAATAATAACTACGGAACACACGAAAAGCACGGAAGGAAATCTATCACCGAATGAAACGAATTTTAAACGAAACGAATGACGCCTTCCGGCGTCAGCGAAAAACACGAATCTGCGGAAAGAGATAGAGTTTTTTTGTTTGTTTGATATACTAAAACAGGTCGTCAAGAGTTACCACACTTTGTATTTGCCCCGAATATTGATTGTTTTTCAAACCATAAGTGGCTATAAGAGTGAGATGTACTGTTTTTTTAGGCGAAATTTTCTCAATCAAAGTTTGCGTACGGAAACGCAGAATTTTGTCGTAAGTTTTGTCGATAGAAAAAGGCTTTGAATAAAACTTAATTTCGCATAGGTTAACCACATTGTCGGAGCGGTCAATGAGCATATCTGTCTGACATTGGACCTTGCCATCTTCTTCAACAATCCACGCTGAGTGTGTGGAACTTACTCCCGAAATGCCTAATGCACTCTTAATTTTGTTTATATGAGAAAAACACAGCAACTCAAACGCCAGACCTCGCCAAGTTGAAAGTTTTGGCGAAAGGTTATTGTGTTGCCAAAAGTCAAAATCGTTGTTAGTCTTATTGTCAATAAATTGCAGGTAAAATAAGCAGAACGGATCTGTGAGTTTATATTTCGAAATTTTACTACAGCCGAAAGGATGGTATTCTGTGATAAAATCGCTCTCTTTCAATGCTTTGAGTATTTCGGTCGCGCCTCCGCCGTCTTTGATGCATGTGTTTTCGAGAATCTCTTTCCTCGTATATCCACCGCGACGAAATGACAAAAATTTGACAACTTTAATATGGTCATCGGCATTTTTAAAGAGTGAGCCAAACAGACGCTCAAACTCTATTTTTAGTTTCGCATTTTTAGCAAAAAACAGATTATCAATATTTTGTGCTGCACTCATATTCTTTTCAAAGAGGTTGAGATAATGAGGAACTCCGCCAAGCACCATATAAGAGACGGCGATGTCGTAACGGCTCATTGAAATATTCTTGGCCGCAAAAAAATCTTCGGTCTCTTTTAGAGTAAACGGCGACAATTTTATTTCAGCTGTAAGCCGGTTGTAAAGTCCGCCTTTGTTGTTTATCAGATTGTTTTCTATCCAAGAAGTTGCAGAGCCACAAACAATTAGCAAAATATTATTACGTTTGACCGCCCAACCATTCCAAAAATTTTCAAAAGCGGGGATAAATCTCGACCTTGCTGTATCCATCCATGGCATTTCGTCAATAAAGACCACTTGTCTTCTTCCGTCATCTTTCTGAATAAGAAGTTGTTGCAATAACCGAAATGCTTCGAGCCAGGTTTTTGGACGTTGACCGCCAATAAGCCCATAATCTTGTAATGTGTAGAAAAAGGCCTGCAATTGGTCGTGTAGCATGTCAGTCTTAGTTCTATCGTAAGGTGAAAGTCCTGTATGCCAAAATGTTAGGCGATTTTTAAAAACTTCTTTAATAAGGAAAGTCTTTCCAACGCGCCGTCGGCCATATACAGCAACAAATTCAGAACTATCTGATTTATATAGTGTTTCTAAATTATTAATTTCATTTTTTCGACCAATAAGTTTCATAGCGTATGATGTTTTATTTCTCTGCAAAGATATATAATAAATATGATTTAGAGAAATAAAGGTCTTTATTTCTCTAAATCGTGATTTTTTTTGCTGATTTAGAGAAATAAAAGCTGTTTTTTTGGGGGGGGGCATAAAGCCGAACGAAGCAAATTCTTAGCGAGGCAGGTCCAGCGGCGAGGTCTTTTGTAACTTTTCTCACGGCGAGAAAAGTTTATTTTCTGAAAGAAAAACAGTGTTGCAAGGCAGGAGCCTTGCTATTAGCAACGACGTAGGCAAGAGCCTACGCCGAACGCGGGGGTTTACACACCTGTCTGTGTTTTGTCGCCCCTTCGGGGCTATAAAATTCAACCACGGAACATACCCGCATAAAAAAACGACACGAGGCTGTCCGCAATGCGGACAGCCCCGTGTCGTTATATAAGGCTTGAAATTATCAACCTCCGAAGTTATCGAAGCTAATCATTTCATCTTCAACGCCTAAGCTATGCAGCAAGTCGAGCACTGTCTTGGCCATCATAGGAGGACCGCAGAGGTAGTATTCGACATCTTCTGGAGCTTCGTGTTGCTTGAGGTAAGTGTCGCCCATCACCGGTGCAATGAATCCCGGAGTGTACTTCACGCCAAGTTTGTCGGCTTTCGGGTCCGGACGGTCGAGAGCCAAGTGCATGTGGAAGTTCGGGAATTCCTTCTCGAGTTCGAGGAAGTCTTCGAGGAAGAACACTTCGTCTATGGCGCGGGCGCCATAGAAGTAGTGCATCTCGCGGTCGCGAATCTTGAGAGTCTTGAGCAGGTGCATAATCTGCGCGCGGAGAGGTGCCATGCCGGCGCCACCGCCAACCCAAATCATCTCGCGTCCGGTGCCGTAGTGCGGGTGGAACTCGCCGTAAGGGCCGCTCATAGTTACCTTGTCGCCCGGTTTGAGCGAGAAGATGTATGTCGATGCTATACCGCAAGGTACGTCCATAAAGCCAACTTGTGGTTTCGGTTTGAAAGGCGGAGTGGCAATACGCACTGTAAGTGTGATGATGTCACCCTCGTCGGGGTAGTTGGCCATAGAGTATGCGCGTATGGTCTCGTCGTCGTTCTTCTGGTGAAGGCCGAAGAGGCCGAATTTCTCCCATGTCGGTACGTACAGGTCGCCAATTAGGCTGCGGTCGAAGTCGGCATATTTGATGTCGTATTTCGGAATCTTTATTTGGGCATACGAACCTGGTTCGAAGTTCATGTGTTCGCCTGCTGGCAGTTTCACTTTGAACTCTTTGATGAACGAAGCAACATTCTTGTTAGAAATAACTTCGCATTCCCATTCTTTGACACCCATAACCGATTCGGGCACTTTGATAGAGAGGTCGTTCTTCACTTTGGCCTGGCAGCCCAGACGCCAGTGGTCGAGCTGTTGCTTACGGCTGAAGTGTCCCTTCTCCGACGGTAGAATCTCGCCGCCGCCTTCAAGAATCTGGCATTTGCACTGTCCGCAAGAGCCTTTGCCGCCGCATGCCGACGGCAAGAATACGCCGTTGGCGGCAAGTGTCGCCAACAGGCTTGAACCTGCTTCTACGTCGAGCTTGTTCTCTCCGTTGATAGTAATCATCACATTGCCCGATGCGGTAAGATATTTCTTAGCCACAAGCAGTATGACAACAAGAAGAAGGATAATCACGAGGAAAACTGCTATACTCGCTAATATTAAATTTGTATTCATTGTTTTGTTCCTTCCTTTAGTTAAAGTTTAAGACCAGAGAAACACATGAACGACATTGCCATCAGACCAACAACGATGAAGGTGATGCCAATACCGCGCAAAGCCGGTGGTACGTTAGAATATTGCATTTTTTCGCGAACAGCGGCCAGAGCTACGATGGCAACAAGCCAGCCGATACCCGAACCAAAGGCGTAGACAAGAGCGTCAAATACATCTTCGATGCATTTGACATCGCTCGTGTCGAGGCCGATGCGCTGCTGCATGAAGAGCGAGCCACCCATGATGGCGCAGTTCACTGCTATAAGCGGCAGGAAGATACCCAGCGACGAGTACAGCGCGGGCGCGAATTTCTCTACTATCATCTCCACAAGTTGTACTATGCCGGCGATGACTGCAATGAAGAGTATGAAACTCAGGAAGCTCAAATCGACACCTTCGACCAAACAGTCGGCGCCGAGTACTTTCGTCTGTAACAGGTAGTTGACAGGTAAAGTAACGACCAGCACGAATGTTACTGCAAGGCCTAAGCCGAGTGCCGTTTTCACGTCTTTCGATACTGCTATGTACGAGCACATACCGAGGAAGAACGCGAATATCATATTGTCCACAAATATCGAGCGGACTAACAGATTTAATGTATCCATAATTCTTACTGTTTACCTGTTACTTTTCTTGTAAATCCTTGTTATGTGCGCGCTGCCACCAGATGATGCAGGCAACGATGATGAGCGCCATAGGCGGCATCAGCATAAGACCGTTGTTCACATATCCGGCTTCTTTCAGGCAGTCGTAGTTAAGAATGTTGTATCCGAGCAGTGTGCCCGAACCGAAGAGCTCGCGGAAGAAAGCCACGATGACGAGTATCTTGGCGTAGCCAAGTCCGTTGCCTATACCGTCGAGGAGCGACGGCCATGGTGCATTCTGCATCGCAAAGGCTTCCAAACGGCCCATGAGGATACAGTTGGTAATGATAAGACCCACATATACTGAGAGTTGCACGCTTACGTCGTATGCAAATGCTTTAAGCACTTGGCTTACTATTGTTACAAGCGAAGCCACAACTACAAGTTGTACGATGATGCGGATACGGTTAGGTATTGTCTTGCGCAAGAGCGAGATAACCACATTGGCGAATGCCGTGATGATGGTTACCGACAAACCCATCACAAGTGCCGGCTCGAGCTTGGCTGTAACAGCCAACGCCGAACAGATACCGAGTACTTGTACTGTAACAGGGTTGTTGATTCCAAGTGGATTCAAGAACGCTTCTTTATTTTTCTTTGACATTTTTCAATCCTCCACATTATTTGTTCAAAAAACTCTTATAATTATTCAAGCAGCTGCTGAGCATGTCGGCTACACCGTTCGATGTGAGTGTGCCACCCGAAATGCCGTCAACCTGGCTGTCGCCTTGGGCGTTGCCGTTCTTCACTACTGTCAGTGCGACGCCGTTGGCGTCGCACACCTTCTTGCCTACGAAAGGCTGCTGGAAGGCTGCTGTAGTTATTTCGGCACCCAGACCCGGGGTCTCACTCTCGTGCGAGAAATATGTGCCGTAGACGGTGTTTTTGTCGTCGTTGACCGATACATAGCCCCAGATGCCGCCCCACAAGCCGTTGCCCGAAAGCGGGAACACATATTTGGTTCCTTTGTCGGTATTGACTACGAATACGTGGTAGCGTTCGTTCTTGAACTCTGCGCCGTACGATGTGGCGAAGGCCGCATCGTTCTCTTTCAGAGTGCCGTCGGCTTGCAGAAGCATGTCTTTCACGTTCTTGTTGAACTCTGCCTCAACATCGGTTGCTTGCACATTCACCGAAGCGAGTATCTGCTTCATGGTGTCGAGTTTTACATTCGTGTCCTGTCGCTCTTTGAGCGACGAAGATACAAACGCGAGCAGGAAGGCTACTATCACTACCAATACTGCAGCATATATTATTGTATATGCGTTGCTGTTGGTCGAGAGGCCTTTCTTTTCAGCCTTAATTTCAACAAAGGCTGATGCAGGCGCTTTGCAAGTCGGGCACGACTCTGGTGCCGTTGCGCCTTCGTGGACGTATCCACATACGTTGCATTTGAATTTCTTATTAGCCATTGTCGTATTAAGCTTTAATTTTTACACGTTTAGCGCGTTTCGATATATTGCGTTGTACTATGCAATAGTCGATCAGCGGTGCGAATGTATTCATGAGTAATATAGCGAGCATCATGCCTTCGGGGTAGCCCGGGTTGAGCACGCGGATTATTATTGCCATTGCGCCGATGAGGAATCCGTAGATGAATTTACCTGTCTCGGTGCGCGACGATGTTACAGGGTCGGTGGCCATGAAGACAGCACCGAAGCAGAAACCGCCTATCACAAGGTGCTCATACCAAGGCAGAAGCGCAAGGTTGCGAGCGGCTTCGTAGCCTTTCAGCACTACGCCGTTCTCATCGAGGAAGCTGCCCGACTCGGCCAATGCGTTGAATGTAAGGCCCATGACTATGCCGCCTGCGAATACTGAGAACATCGTCTTCCAGCTTGCTATGCCGGTAATGAGAAGCAGCAATCCGCCAAGGGCGATTGCTATTACGCTCGTCTCACCTATCGAACCGGGTATGAAACCGAAGATGGCATCTTCGACCGAAACGCCTGTTGCGCCCGTAGCGCCTGCCGAAGCAAGTGCTGTGGCACCCGAAAAACCATCTACAGTTTGCTCTGCGCCGTACCAAACCGACTCACCCGACATCTTTGTCGGATATGCGAAGAAGAGGAACGCACGTGCTATGAGTGCGGGGTTCCAAATATTCATGCCTGTTCCGCCGAACACCTCTTTGCCGAAGATTACGGCAAACGCGGTAGCTACTGCTACCGCCCACAGTGGCACATCGGCCGGCATTACCAACGGTATGATAAGTCCCGATACCAGGAAACCTTCGTTAACTTCGTGGCCGCGCATCTGTGCCGAAGCAAACTCGATGGCAAGACCTACTACGTATGAAACGACTACTATTGGCAATACGGTGGCCAGACCGTAGCAGACTATGTCGCCGAAGGTCGCTGTCGCCTCTTGCCCCAATGCTCTGAAATGCTGGAAACCTGTGTTCCAAATGCCGAACAGGAATGCCGGCATGAGAGCCATTACCACGACGATCATTGTTCGTTTCAAATCAACGGCGTCGCGAACGTGAACACCACCTTTGTTTGTCTCATTCGGCGTAAACAGGAATGTCTCGAACGCACCAAAGGTCGAACGGAACTTCGCAAATTTACCACCCTCCTGAAACTTGGGTTTCGCGTTGTCCAAAAATTTTCTTAATGCTTTCAATTTATTGTTATTTAGTAAATTGTCTATTCAGCAAATTATTATCCGTCGGTCAGCTTGGCTAACCGACTTCTTTCATCATAAGCTCCAATCCGTTGCGCAGTACTTTCTGCAATGCGATTTTCGAAGTGCAGACAAACTCACACAGTGCTATGTCCTCTTCTACAACTTCGAATATTCCAAGCTGTATCATCTTGTCGATGTCTTTCGCCATGATGGCTTTGAAGAGAAACTCAGGATAAATGTCCATCGGGAACACTTTGTCGAGCTCGTTGCTTACAACGAACGCGCGGTGCTCGCCGTGCATATTGGTGTCGAGCTTGTACTCTTTCTTGCCTGTAAGCCAAGAGAAGAATGTGCGCGATGCACTGAATTTCTTGAAGCCGGGCATGCCCCAACCCATAAATTCATAGTGGTCGCCTTCGGGTATCGCTGTTATCTGACTGTCGTAATAGCCTAAGAATCCGTCAGCTTTCACTTCGGTGCCTGTGAGCACGTTGCCGCTGATGATGCGAACATTGTCGCTCTCGAGGTTGCCGTTCACCATTGTCGACAACTGCGCGCCTACTACGGTGCGCACATAGCCGCGTTTCTTAATCTCAGAACCCGTCATCACTACTACTCGGGCGAAATCCAGTACGCCTGTAGCAAACAGTTTGCCTATCGCTACTACTTCCTGGGGCTGAATTGTCAGCACTTTGTCGCCTGCGTTGATGGGCTGTACGTGGTTGATCTGTACTCCCACACAGCCTGCCGGGTGCTTGCCCTTGAACTGAGTTACCGTTGCGCCTTTCACTTGCGAGAACGCTTTCGAACTGCCGTTGGCGTCTACACCGACAAATACCGGCGCGATTTTACCCAGCACGTCAATACCTTTCTGGAAATACTCCTCGTTGCCTTTGATGATGAAATCAAAGTCGGGAGCTAACGGCGCCGTGTCGAACGTCGATACGAAGATCGACTTGAACGCTGCCGACGGGTCGGCAACTACATTGTACGGACGCTGTTTGAAATAAGTCCACGTGCCAGTCTCCAGC
Organism: Bacteroidales bacterium; assembly: GCA_017960905.1. Taxonomy (GTDB): domain Bacteria; phylum Bacteroidota; class Bacteroidia; order Bacteroidales; family Marinilabiliaceae; genus W3P20-009. The sequence goes on along the minus strand of JAGCYH010000049.1, from coordinate 47,348 downwards.
AGTTTGTCAACTACTTGCTGACGGTTCATACTTGATAAATCCATCTTGCCAAAGTCGGCTTCAGCCTTGCTGCCGTCCGATTTGACTACGACCTCAAGTATAACTCTGCGTTCGCCGCGGTTCACTGCGACTAATTCGCCGCTTACCGGCGAAACGAACTTCACCTCGGGGCGTTGCTTGTCGAAAAACAACACTCCGCCTGCCTGTACCTTCTCGCCAACTTTGACTGCCATCTTCGGGGTCATTCCGTGAAAATCTCCCGGCTTGATTGCATACAACTCTGGCAAGGCTACTTGGGCAAAAACCGTCTCCGATTTGCCCACCAGACGGATGTCGAGGCCTTTTTTGAGTTTTATTACTTCAGACATTTTTATGATATGAAATGATTATAATTTTATAATTATCAATACAATTGATCTTCTTATAATTTGAGTGCAAAGGTAATTCAATACTAATTGTTTTGCCAATTGTTTATGGAAAAAATTCTTTAATAACTTGCCTCGTAATGTTAATTTTTCTAAATCAATGCCGGCTCTGTCTCTATCTCTTCGCTATGCGCTGAATATTAGTGTTTTATGCCGCTTTCGCAAAATCTCTCGGCGTTACTTTTGGCTGTTTCCTTTTTTTATTCTAACTTCGTAGAAAAATTGCAAATGCTATGGTATAATTATTGCCATTGTTTTTTTTGACACAAACGTAAAAAGTGACTTCTGTAAGTAATAACATATTGACAATCATCGCGTTGCTGTTTTGCCTGCTTGCAGGCAAAAACGCCAACGCACAAGTCAGTCGCGCTTTCTTCGATGCCGACGGCATTCAGACGGTTCTCTTCTATCCGCAGAAGGACATGATGTCGGTGCCTGTCGTCACCTTGGGTGCCGACGAGGCCCTCTCGCTGCAGTTCGACGAGCTCTACGGCAACACGCGCACCCTCATGTATCAGTTCGAACATTGCGACGCCGACTGGCAGAAGTCGAATATCATCGAACTCGATTTCATCAGCGGTTTCAATAAGTTCTACGAGGCCGAGACGAGCCGCCTATCGTTCAATACCACAACCGATTACGTTCATTACGACATGCTCATTCCTACGGCCGAGCTTCGCATCTCGGGCAATTATATCCTGCGCGTCTTTGATGCCACTGATGAGCAGTTGCTCATCAGCCGGCCGTTCATGGTGTGCGAAAACACAGTGGGCGTTACTTCGCGCGTCGTTTACGACGGTCGACCCGGCGACGCATGGCAGCGACTTAGCTTCTCCGTGCAGCATCCGGCCGTCAAAGTGTCGTCAGCCTCTGCTGAAATCAAAATCAACGTCTGGCAGAATATGCGTATGAGCGAGGCGCGGCAAGAGTCGGTGCCTACTTTCGTGCGCAACAACGAACTCGTCTACGAAAATACCGACCAACTCACTTTCGAGGCCGCCAACGAAGGCCGCTGGCTCGACAACCGCAGCCTCAAGTACACCATGACGGGCAGCGCCGGCATCTCGTTCCACGACCCGTTCTACCACTACACTTTGGCGCCCGACGGCACGCCGGCGGGCTACTATTATCACGAGGATTTTAACGGATTCCGCTACATCGAGGCGCGCGACATTCACGACGACCCGCGCATCGCCGCCGACTACACGTTGGTGCATTTCACCCTCCCGCGCCCCACCGACGACGCCGACATATACGTCTATGGCGAACTCACCAACTGGCAGTTGGCTCAGTCGAACAAGATGGCGTATGATGCTGGCCTGCAGCAATATACTCTTACTCTGCAACTTAAGCAGGGCTTGCACAACTACCAGTACATGGCCGTTCCGCATGCCAGCCATGAGCCGCAGCTCACGCTTATCGAAAACTCCTTCCCCGAAACCGAAAACGACTATTATATCGCGGTCTATTACCGCTCATATTCCGACACTTACGACCGCCTTATCGGTTTCAAGCGTCATAATTCTATTAAAACAATCAACTCTTTTGTACATTAAAAACTATCGCGAAATGAAATATATAGGAGCTCACGTCAGTGCATCGGGTGGGGTGCAGAACGCACCCGTCAACGCCAACGCCATTGGCGCTACGGCGTTCGCGCTTTTTACCAAAAACCAGCGTCAGTGGTTTTCTAATCCGTTGTCGCAAAGCGAAATAGATGCGTTCAAGGCCAACTGCAAGCAGTTTGCCTTCACGCCTGCGCAGATTCTGCCGCACGACAGTTATCTCATCAACCTCGGCAGCCCCGATGCCGAAGGTCTGAAAAAGTCGCGCGACTCATTTCTCGACGAGATGCGGCGTTGTGAGCAGCTCGGTCTCTCGCTGCTCAACTTTCACCCGGGCAGCCACCTCAAGACCAACCCCGACGATTGCCTCGACCGTATTGCCGAGTCTATCAATATTGCTCTCGCGCAGACGCATGGCGTCTGCGCCGTTATTGAGAACACGGCAGGGCAGGGCACCAATATGGGCTTCTCGTTCAGCCACTTGCGCCATATCATCGACCGTGTCGATGATAAAAGCCGTGTCGGTGTCTGCATCGACACCTGCCACGCCTTCGCCGCCGGCTACAACATTGCCGACGAATACGAGTATGAGCGCACTTGGCAGGAGTTCGACGACATTGTCGGCCTCAAGTACCTCCGCGCCATGCATCTCAACGACGCTACGAAACCTGCCGGCTCGCGTGTCGACCGGCACGCGAGCATCGGTCAAGGCTGCATTGGCCTCGCAACCTTCGAGCGCCTCTTGCGCGACAGCCGCACCGACAATATACCGCTCATTCTCGAAACGCCCGACGAAACCCTCTGGTCCGAAGAGATTAGTATGCTCCGCCAATTTGCGGAGCGATAATTGCATGTCTTTTTATAAAACGTATTTGCCTTGAGGTGTCTTGTCGCCATATTGCTTTTCACGGTGCTAATAAGCTCTACGTCAGTGGCTTCGCCACTGGCGCAGGCCGGTGAACCTACTATCGTTCGCCGTGGCCGCATCATCGATGGCGACACTATTCCGCATGTCCGCCTGCCCGAAGTGCGCGTGCGCGCACGTTGGAAGTTCAAGTCGAAACGTGCTTTCAAGCAATATACTCGCCTCATTTACAATGTGAAGAAGGTGCTGCCGTACGCTCGCATAGCTCGCGAACGGCTCGCTCTCATTCAGGACAGCCTCGCCAAAATCGAAGATTCCAAACTGCGCAAAAAATACATCAAAGAGTCGGAGGATAAGCTTTTCAAAGAATTTGAAAAGCCACTGCGCAAGCTCACCATCTCGCAAGGCCGCATCCTCATCAAGCTCATCGACCGCGAGACCGGCGACACCAGCTACGAACTCATCAAGCTGCTCAAAGGCCGCTTCTCGGCCTTCCTCTGGCAGGGCGTTGCCCGCCTCTTCGGCTCGTCGCTCAAGTCCGAGTACGACGCACTCGGCAACGACAAAGCCATCGAATACATCATCGAAATGATCGACGACGGCGTAATCTGATTATTTTTCACCGTGCATACCACCAAAAACAACGAAGGCCGCCCGTAGGCAGCCTTCATCACTTTATACTTTACTCTTTACTCTTTACTCATTACACTTTACTCTTTACACTTTACTCTTTACACTTTACACTTTACTCTTTACACTATTTACATACCACTTTCTTCGTCTTATTGCCACTCCTTATTATATATATGCCCTTCTCTGGCAGCGATACCTCCGATGCTATACCTTTATATATAGGTGCACCGGTAATGCTGTAAACCTCCACTTCAACTTCCTGACCAAACAATATCTTCATATTCACTACCTTAGCATTCTCTATGCTTACCTCTTCCACTGCCGTCGGGTTCGATGGACTAACAATATGTGCGAATATCGATGCCCAAGTGCTCGACTTGTATTGTGAATACAACGCATCTGGCACGTTCACTATGATTTCATCTACCGCGCAGTCGGTAAAAGCATCAGATGCGACAGTGGGCACGGCCTCGCAATTCAATGTTATGGTTGTTATATTTACAAAACCCTTAAAAGCATTCTTTTTTATTTCTGTTATGTATTTACCAAGTGTTATGGTTTTGTAATTCTTTTCAATGTTACCTGGCTCTGGATCTGGTAAAGAACCAAACAATGCTTTATCACCTCCAGCGCCTAAAATTCTGACAGGATAGCCAAAAGTCTGTGCATAATAATTATCGTTTAGTACAAAGTCTTCAGAATCAAAGGCAGCCGATTTGAGCATTTTAAGTTCAAAATATTCAACATCAGCATAATTCGTATTGTTATAACTTGATGCCACATCTGTTATTTGTATTTGTTCTTCAGCAAAGGCACTTGCCGATACAAGTAACAGCAGTGTAGATAATATATGTGTAATTCTGTTCATAATACTATATTTTAAGTTTGTACAAATCTGTTTATTTTTATTATTCAGTACGCAAATATACGAATAATTGTTCTAAATTGTACTATGTAATGCAATTTTTTTGCCAAAAATACGTTGTTTTTCTCTCAAACTGCTCTCAAAACATCATTATTCTGTTCAATCTGTGTCATCTGCGTCATCTGCGTTCATATTCTCTATAGTTTGGCGGATTATTGTTGATAGTTTAATTCCGTGTTAATTCGGTGATTATTTTAGCTTAAAATGTTGCGCCATTCTACTAGAAAAACGGCAACCCTCTTCCAAAAAATATCGTATAAAAAATATCAACTAAAACTCTGAAATGACAAAAATGCACTAAAAGTGTAAATTTTTTGTCAAAAATTTGCATTTGTACTTTTTTTATAACTACCTTTGTACTTTACAAAGTGAATTGACAAGACAAAATTATTACAAAACTCTATTAATTAATAGATTATGAGTAGAAACATAAAAATATCAGTATTGGCGCTCATCGTCAATATGTTCTTATTTTCAGCTATTGACGCCAAAGCCGATGAACCGGAGAAAAAAGGTGTAGTGGAAAATGAGGGAGCTCTATCAAGCGAGATATTAATTCAGGATGGTAATTTAAATGCTGCTTATTCTAATATCACATTGCAGTCGATGAATGCTTATGCTCTTAAGAGCATTACGGTAAGTGTTCAGGGATTTGGTGATGTTACTGATGAATTGTTATCTGACGACACTGATGGCGGAGGACACACTGCTGTTCAGTATATTCGTGCAAGTAGTACTACCATAGGAAAACTAAAGTGTCGTCTGAAGGATTTGGTAATAAAGCCAGCATTGTTAGACCCAAAGTATTACGCAAAGACTATTACCATTAGTGTCGAATTAGGAACGATTGGCATTTTTGTATATAAGTATGATGTTATTGGCGCTCCTGATTTAATTGATGGTACTGGATGGACTGCTAATGATTATTACGACGCTTATGTCAACGGTTTTTGCGAAGGCGACCCGATAAATGTTAAAATTGATAATACTTTATATCCTTTTGGTGCTACGCCGTCGGAACTCGGGCACGTTTTTACTGCTTCTTATCAATTGCAGCTCTTGAGTGGTAATGGTGGCGGTGTTATTGAAACACAACCCGGTACCGAATATACATGGACAACCATTACTTCTGGCAATTCCGATGTCTATACAATTATCCCGCAGGTTTCTTATACTTATGATAAGTTTGGCGATCCTTCTGATCCTGTTAGTACTTCGGTTTTCTCACTCAAAAAGCCATACACTGGCTATGCCGCTCAATATGATTCTCATATTGATTTGAAAGTTAACAATGGAGGAGCTTATGTAACATCGATTTTTCTTTGCGATGGTGAAGAATCGACTGTTGAAATTGTAGCTAAAAAAGATGGTGATTTCTATAATGAGTTGGATTTGGATCTTTATGACATCTCCTCTGGTTCGCCTGTCTTGGTTGAGTCAATTGTCGATGGAACAATGAACGACCTCAAATTTACTCTCGACAAAAATGTCTATAAAGCCAAAGATGGTAAAAACACCACATATACATTTAAATTAGTAGCAAAAGATAATTTTGAAGAAGCTGTAAAGAGTTCGTGTACTTCAGAACAGACATTCACTGTTACTGTTCTCGAGAAAAGTGCGCAGATAGTATTCTCGGCCCCTTCCGAGGTTTGCGAAGATGACGACGTGAATATAACCGCCACTGTTACAGGACAAAATATAGGAACTTACACCTATCAATGGTCATCTGACAATGCAGTGCTAAATGCGCCAGGCGGTCTTACATCGACTTCACTTACAGATGAGGATGTAACCAAGACTCCAACCACGCGCAATTATACTTTCACCGTCAGCAACCAAGGTTGCGAGGTTTCGAAGGATGTTTCGGTAGCGGTTAACCCGCTACCTGTTCTTACTCCTGTAGATGCCAATCCTGAAGTTTGCTATGGGGGAAACCTCGATATTGAGGTTACTTCGGATATAGCGGTTACTATGTACACGTGGGATCCGGTTGTAGCCGATGGAAATCCGACGGATAATAAGCAGTCGCTTACTAATGTAGCTGCCGACCAGGTTTACAAAGTAACTGCGACTAACGATAAAGGCTGTACTTCTAAAGAAGCTACCATTAATGTAAAGGTTAATCCACTGCCCGAAATCACAGATGTAACAGTTTCTGATATTTGCGCGGGCGGTACTGCTAGTCTTCTTGCACAAGTAGAATCTACATACCCGGCTGCTCTTCGTGCCAATTTGCAATATGTATGGGAGTGGGACGAGGGTAGTAGCCATAAAACTCAAACAGTTACTGGTGGCAATCCTCAATTGGATATTACTCCGTCTGCTGATTTTAACGGTACTATAAGTGGTACTGTAAAGGCAGTTGATACTAATAATTGCGAAAGCCCAACTGCTTTCGCATTCTCGTTCGAAGTCAAGACATTGCCCGAGATTAATCCTTCGGCTGATCCTATTTGCGTAGGCGAAAATATTGTAATTAATATTAATCCCGATGCAGCTGGTACATATACTTATGTAGTTACACCGCAATCGGGTGCGCCTGCGGGAACTGTTTCTGGCGATGTTTATACTGTTAACTCGATAGGCGCTGACGGTACATATAAATATAGTATAATAGCTACCGACCCCGTTACTTCGTGTTCTTCCGAAGAAAAGATTGTGGATGCTGTGGTTAATCCACTTCCCGAAGTAACTGTTTCGGCTTCGGAAACCGAAATATGCTTTGGTCAGAAGGTAACTCTCACAGCAACCAACAATAGCAAGTACAATTACGAGTGGTTCTTGCTCGGGTCGTCTTTGGGCACGGGCCGCGAACTTAAAAATTATGAGCCTACTACTACAGGCACTCTTACATTCGAGGTAGTCGTAACCGACAAAACAACTAGTTGCTCTAAATCGTTCACTATCGATATTACAGTTAATCCAGTAGCCGATGCTACTATAACACCTGATAAAGACAATATTTGTGAGGGTGAGACTGTTACACTTGACGGTGGCGTAACCATTGGAACTAACGCCGACTACGACTTCGAATGGTCTACGGGTGACACCGATGAATCGATAACAGTTACACCTACAAGTACTACTACATACAAACTCGTAGTTACCAACAAGACAACCGGTTGCAAGAGCAAAGAGGCAGAGCAGACTATCACAGTAAACAAGAAACCTACGTTTACTATGACAGCTTCGCCCGCCGCAGTTTGCGACGGCGAAGACGCTGAAGTTATCTTCACTCCATCGAATACTGCCCTTACTTACACTTGGACTCCTACGGCCACCGCCGTAGGCGATGGCACATATAAAGTCAGCCAGACTTGGTCGTCGTCTAATAATACTTTCCAAGTAACTGCCAACGACGGTACTTGCGATTCTGACCCGGTTGATGTAATCGTTACCGTTAATACAAAACCAGTTGTTAACACAGTAGCGCCTTCTGCTACAGAAGTTTGCACAAATTCTGAGATTACATTCACAATCGACGCAACAGGCTCTAACCTTGAGTACGAATTGCGTGATGGCTCTCATAACCCAGTAACAACGTCAAGTACTAATACGATTTCGTATACTCCTACGACCGATGGAGCTATGACGTATTTCGTTATTGCCCGCGATAAGACGAGCGGTTGCGAGTCGGATGAAAAGCAGGTTGATTTCACCGTGAAACCAATTCCGACCAAACCAGTTGCTACTTCCGATGCGCCTACGCCTCTCTGCTCTACGAGTGGCACGCCAGTCAATCTCAGTGTTGAAACACCTGAGACCGGCGTTACATATAATTGGTTCAAAGCCGACAATACTCCGGTAGGTACAGGTAACAGCGTAGCTGTTACCCCCTTGGCAACTACAAAATACTATGTAGTTGGCGAGTTGGATGGTTGCGCAAGCGAACAATCGGATTTGTTGGAAATAAAAGTTACTGAATCACCCGAGATAGCTGATAACACTGGTAGTCTCGATAAAAAACTTTGTGAATCAGCGAAGAATCCGGTTGAGATGAAGACAATTTCCGCTATTTCAAACCTTTATTACGAATGGTATTGGTCTGAAGATGGTTTTGCTACACCAGTAAAAGAAGGAACGGATGTAAATAGTTTTAAATTTCCAGATGATGTAACTGGAATCACGCTTGCTGTAAAGACTTACCAAATAAAAGTTGTTGCCAAGAACAGCGAAGGCTGCTATTCGGATGAAGTAATATATAGTATTAAAGTTTTCCCGAAGCCTGATGTTGCTGTTACGCAGCTGCCTGACCCTATCTGTGAAGGTCAGGAGGTAACTCTCGGTGGTACAATAACCATTGACTCAGAGTATTCTGATAGTGCACCTGTATTCGACTTCTATGAGGATGGCTCTTGGTTGTCATCTACTACATTTATTCCTAAAAAATCTTCGACATACTCTGTTGCAGGTCAGTATAAGATGAAAGATGCAACACAGTATTGTTCTTATGAAAAGGAATTTACTATCAACTTCGTAGATAAACCTGAATTCGAATTCGTAGGTGTTACGCCTGTATTATGCGAAGGCAGCGATTTGAGTGTTACTCTTAGTTTCTCTACCGCCGAAGCAGAAGTAACTTCTTACAAGTGGTATTTTGAAGGTGCGGAGATAACCTCTGCAGCAGGTCAGAACCATTTGGATTTAACAGGTCTTACTTCTGCTGACGCTGGCACTTACAAACTTGTTGTAAGCAATGGTTCTTGCGATACCGAGAAGACATTCGATTTGGCTGTTTCGTCAAAACCAACTGCCGAAATCGTAGCACCCGAAAAGATTTGTGTGGGTTCTACGGCTGTTGAAATCAAATCGGCCGCTGCTGGTACCGCATATAAATGGACTATCGATGGTGCCGAATACCCATCTACCGATCAGCAATTCACTTATGACGCGTCGGCCTTAACCGCCGGTCAGAAGTTTACCGTTGGTTTGGTTTACACCGGCGCTGCTGGTTGCGTAAGCGACGAGGTATTTAAAGATGTTGAAGTGGCTCCCGATTTCACTGCCGACCTTACCATCTCATCCGGCGACGATAAGATTTGCGAAGCCGAAGATGTTGAGTTCAAAGTATCGTCTGCTACTCAGAATATTGCTAAATACACTTTGATAATCAATGGAGTGGAAGGCGCAAGCGAAGAACTTTCGCCTGCTGTCACTGATTTCACATTCAATTATAATGGCGCTGCCGACGATTACACGATTGCTGTTAAGTTGGAGAGTGAGTATGGTTGCGAGTTTACTACCAGCACCATCACACCACAAGTTAGCCATATAAAGCTCGACGATATTACCTATGATGAGAATATTTGTCTCGGCGGCTCTACCGATATTATTGTTACCGCTTCGGGCGCTGTTTCTGATAATTACGAGTATACTTTCGAAATTTATGGCGTTGGCTCGCCCGTAACCCAGTCGTCGAATGTGTTCAATTTCAATTTGTCTACGATTGGTGCATATACAGTATTAGTTACTGCTCGCGATATTGATGCCGATTGCTCAGCTTCGAATACAATAAAAATTGAGGTTAAGGACTTGCCCGACAATACAGTTACTATTGTTAATCCAGATCCGACCAAGCTGTGTAGTGAAGAGGAACTTCAATTTAGCCTCAATGCTACTAAGTTCAAACTCTCTGTCGATAGCAACGACTTCGGAACTTACGAATACGATGGTTCGGCTTGGAATAACGCAACTGTAGTCGACGCTTCGCTTGCCGATTTGTTCAACTCGTTTGCAGTTTCGGGCTCGACGGCCAATGTGGTAGTATCGTTTGTGGATAATACCACTCACAATATCGACATTACCGTTGTTGATCCTACTACGGGTTGCGAGAATGTCGTTCCGACATTCTCATACAAGTTCTACGATAAGATAACTCTCACAGCATCTGCACCATATACTATTACCGGCGGCAAACTGACGCTTTGCCTCGGCAATAGCGTTACTATTACTTCTACATCGGCCGATGCAACATCGTTCGATGTTGAGATTAATGGTTCTTCTGCAGCTACTGGTGTAACATCATTTACGTACAACGCTAGCGTGCTGACTGCTGGAGATGATATTAAGATAATAGCTGACAATGGTTGTTCAGAAACCATTACAATTGAAGTTCTTGCTGCGCCTGTACCTAATGTGGTGTTCGCTAAAGATGTCGATGGCTCATTTGTCGACCAACCTGATGGTGGCTCGCACGAATACGAAGCATGTAGCGATCAGTCAGTAAGATTTAGTGGCACTGGTGCCACTAAATTCGACCTCACGGTTACCCGTGATGGCAACGATGCTTCGTCTGAGTTCTCTACCTTGTCGTGGACCAGCGAGACCTTCTCGGATGAGACCTCACTTGTGTACGATAAGACCTCGGCTACTGCAGCCGGTCATCCCGAATACTCTGAATACGTATTCCACTACGATGTGAGCGTTGGTGAGTGCTACGATACATACGAATTAACTGTTAAGGTATATCCGTTGCCCGAAGCTGAACTTACTGTAACACCTGGTGTTCTTGTGATAACTGGAACATTAGTAAATGCTGATGTTACAACTGGTTATACACAATATGACTTCTTTGTGAATGGTACTTCTGTTCAATCTGGTTCATCTAACAGCTATTCGTTCAGCATCACCGAAGATTCTAATATCAAGGTTGTAGTTTACAGCGATCACGGCTGTACTCAGACCTTAGAATATGATGTGAAAGTTCTCGAAGGAATTGTACAGAAAGAGGTTAAGACCTCTTCGGACTACTATTGCGACAACACCGATGGTGTTTCAATCAGTGTTGTTGACCCGCAAGCGGGTATCACTTACGAACTCGAAGGTTGTGCGACCTGTGCAGCAATTGAATGCGATGGCTCTGCCGTCGCATGGGACGACGTTAAGATTAACGGTTCGAACCCGACAGAGTTTAAAGTAAAAGCATACTATGCGGCTCTGCCTACTGAGTTCGTCTATATGTCGAATTCGGTGGTAATTACCGAAGTTAAGACGCCAGCTGTACAGAAGATACAGCCATATAACATTACTGATACCAATTGTGAAGTTGAACGTCAAATGAAACTTGACAATAGTGAAGTAGGAGTCTTCTATGTAGTGATGCTTAATGGTACAACTGCACTTACAGCTGAAATAGAAGGCAATGGAGGCGAACTTGACTTAGGCTATACGCCTAAGTTGATAGGAGAATATACGGTTGTCGCCACATCTAAGTATGGTCTGAATAATGTATGTCCTGTGGTTATGGATGGAACATATACTATAGATGTTCCTGCTGCGCAAGAGTTCAATTTGACTGCTACACCTGATAATGGTAACTTCTGTGAAGATACCGAAGGGGTAACAATATCTCTTGATGGTTCTGAAGTCGGTAATACTTACTATTTGTTGAAGAATGGTGACTATATTATACCGACGCCGGGTGATACCGTTATGATAGCAGGTACAGGTTCAAGTCTTACTTTCGATCCTGTATCGGAGGATGGTACATATACAATTAGCTGTAAGTTTAGCGGTTGCTTGTCGCCGATGATTGGTTCGGTTGATATCAAGAAATATGCAAAACCTGCAGACCAGACATTCGTTGTAAATAATGAAGGTTACTACTGCGAAGGCGATGAGTCGGTAGTATTCACCGTGGGTGGTCAAGAGGAAGGTTATCTGTATACTCTATATAGAGATGGCGCTGCTACAAGCTATACTCACACTGGTGATGATAGTGGCACATCGTTTGATTTCGGTCCACTTGCTGGTGCCGGCAATTATACTGTCGGCGTAACAATTCCTGTTGTGAACGATGGTTGTGAAACAATTCTTACCACATCTATCGATGTGGTAGAAGTTAAGTTGCCTAAGGATATTAATATGATTATCGAGCGTGACAAGATATGTGTTGGTGAGGTTACGAAGATAACCATATATAACACCGAGGAAGGTGTTACATACGATTTGTATCTCGATGGCACTCCGTTAATCGCGAAAGTTGGTACTGCTGATAATTATATTATCTTCGACAATATAACCGATGATGGCGAATATACTGTAAAAGCAAACAAAGAGTATACAATGCCAAGTTCGGCTACAAGTTTTTGTCCGATTACATTCGATGCAAAAGTAGAACTTACAGTATTAGCTCGTCCTGCTACTGGTTTGGAAGGATTAAGCACTGAAGAACCTGCTGATAAGTTAGCGAGTGATCCATGTTATGGTAAGGATATAGTTGTTACGAATGCTCAAACTGACTTAATCTATAAGTTGTATAAACTTGATGAGTTTGGTGTGGAACTCTCTGCGCCAAGTCAAGAGTTTACTGCAACAGGAGATGTTAATACAGATAGATTTACAGATATTAGAGACAATAACGGTAAATATCGAGTATATGTAAGCAATGGCGTTTGTGAAGATAAATTAATACCTGATGTTGACGTAACAAATGATAAGTATGTAACTATTCAGACAGTGCTTGCGGAGACATCAATGTGTCATGGTGAGCTTGGTAAATACGTTTCATTGCAGGCTGCCGAAGTGGGTGTTAGATATACGCTTTTTGACCCGCAAGGCAACGAAATGGACTATTACGAAGCAGCGACTACAGATGGCTTTACATTTATAACTCCAATGATGTCGACAGGCGTATATTATGTCGAAGGTATAAAAATTGGTATTGCAAATGCATGCCCGACACGTATGGCACCCGATATCGACTTCAAGGTTAATAGCTTGCCTGTTTCTTACGAGATAGTAGGTAATGATAAATATTGTGCCGCATCGACAGGCGTAACTCTTGGACTGAATGGTAGCGAGCCTGGCGTTAACTACTCGCTCTATAAAGAAGAAGGTTCTTCGCTTATACTTCAGGCATCGGTTACTGGTACTGGCTTCGAAGTTCAGTTCCCTGGTGAGTTCGCCGAAGGCGTATATGTTGCTTCGGCTCGCAACTACACAACTGGCTGTACTTCGAGCATGATGGGTCGCGTTGAGGTAACCTATGTTGCTGGTATTAATGATTTGGCAATTGATTCTACAATGGCAACCTGCGGCGAGCCAGCCGAGCTGGCTCTGAGCAGCGGATTGATGAACGGCGTTACTTATTATGTTGTCGAAGGCGATGAATCGCCTGAGACCAAAGCCGCCGAGATGTCAGTCACTTACGAAGGTACGCCAATCAACCTGACATTCAGCAAACAAGGCGACTACACCGTTTGGGCTTCGTTCGACAACTACGCTTGCGCTACGAAGATGGGCGATGTACATGTTTCGTTCAATGAAATAAATACTTACTTCGTTTCTTCTGAACTGGCTTGCAGCGGAACGGGTTCTGTTAAGTTGGTAAGCTCTGATGCAGGCGTTAAATATACATTGAACGCCGATCCGACATCAGAGAAGACTGGCGATGGCAACGAGATAGTTTGGGAAGTTTCTGGCACTGGTGTTCAGACTTACGAAGTAGTAGCTACAAATGATATATGCGTTGTTTCGCAAGGCTCAACAACAATCGATTTCGATCAGACGGTTGTACCTACCGGCAAAATCGATATGTACATCCAAGGTGAGAAATACGACTCAGCCGATACAGCTCAAGTTTGCGCAAGCACATTCGTATCGTTCGTTGTGAATGTTTCTAATTCGAACGTTAAGAACTACAAGTTCGACATGACAGGCGCTACGCCGCAAACATTGGCATCGAACGTATATACGCCGTCGCTCGAAGGCAAAGAGGGCGAGGTTACGCTGAAAGTATCTATTGAGACTGTCAATGGTTGCACATTTGAGGATATCGACTCGGTAACATTCAAAGTGATGAGTGCTGAACTGCCAGGTATGCCTCTCGTGGCCGAGAACAACAATCCTACATATTGCTCTTCGGAGATGGGCGTGAAGATATGCTATCTGAACGCTCAGCGAGGCTTCACTTACAGAATGTATAAAGTCGACGATGAGACAGGTTATCCGGAACTTATGGATATTCAGGAGATACCTTATTACAGCACAGTTGCTTCTGTCGACAGCTTGTGGATGAGCGGTTGGGGCGATGACCGAACCGTAGAGTCGAAAGCTTACGCTAAGGCTGGTAAGTACTATGTTGAAGTTGAAGAGACAAATGGTTGCGTTGCCAAGAGCAATGTACTTGAGATATTTGAAGTTGCGGCGCCAGTATTCGCCGACAACAAACTCTACTATGCTTTGGTTGACGAGTCGAACAATATCGACGAAGCTTCTAAGAATGAGAGATTCGGTGTACTCGACAGCGGAAGCCTCGTATTCGATGGCGCACGCAAAGGCATTGAATATCAATTGATACATGAAGATAACAATGCCACCATTTCAACCCAATGGGTTGAAACTGATGGCGAGAGAATATTCTTCGGTGTTATCCCGTCGGCAGTCGAAGGTGACGCCTCGACGGCTAAGTACGGCGAAGGTACATATTACGTATTGGCAACCGATACAGCTACAAGCTGCTCGGTAACAATAGGCAATGTGGTATTTACAGAGAAACAGATTAACAACTTCAATGTTTCTTCTTCGCTTGATTGCGACGGAACCGGTTCGGTTATCCTTTCGGGTTCTGAGATAGGTATTACCTATACCGTGAATTCAGATCCGGCGTATAATACGCCGGGTACTGGTGACGAACTTGTATGGCATTTCACCGGAACTGGTGTTCAGACTTACGAAGTGACTGCTAAGAACGGAGCATCGAAAGAGGTTTCGCTCGGTACAACGACAATTGACTACGGCCAGGTTGCCGTTCCGCAGACTAAACTCGACATGTACATACAAGGTGAGAAGTATGCGGGTACCGATACAGCCGAATTCTGCTCAAGTTCGCTTATATCATTCGTAGTGAATGTTGGCAATTCGAATGTGAAGAGCTACAAGTACTTCATCAATGGCGTTGAAGAGTCGCACAATTCGACTAACACGCTGATGCGCAACTTTGAGGATGCGAAGAGCGGAGTATATCAGTTGAAGATTTCGCTTGTTACAGCAAACGGTTGCCAGTTCGACAATGTCGACTCAATATCGTTCAAAGTACAGTCGGGCGAGATGACAGATGCGCCGCTTGTTGCCGCTAACAATTATCCTGAATATTGCGAAGGCGATGCTGGAGTAAGAATTGCATACTTGAATGCAGAGAAGGGTTATATGTATAGAATGTACCGTATGCTCGAAAACAACATGGTAGAGCTTATGGATATACAGGAAATACCTTCGTACAACACGGTAGCTAAAGTCGACAGCTTGTGGCTCAACGGCTGGGGCAATGGTAAGACTACCGAATACAACGCATACGCTAAGGCAGGCAAGTATTACGTTGATGTTGAAGAACCTAATGGTTGTGTATTGCGAAGCAATGTTCTCGAAATCATCGAGAACCCGCTTCCTGTTGATACAACGACACATGTGTTCTACGCATTCGTGAGCGAAGAGACTGGTGTTCCGGTTGTTGATGAGACTACGAAGAGCTCTGAATACGGCTTGCTCGAAGCCGGTAGAGTTGTACTCGATAATGCTAAGGTTGGCATAACTTACCAATTGCTGCACATAGAGAATAACGCTTTGCTCGAAACTCGCAAAGCCAACTACGATGGACAGTCGTTGTTCTTCGGCCCGATAAAAGCTATTGTGGAACTTGAGACAGATTCGACGGCTACCACACCGCAATTGGAGAACGAAGAGTGGGGCGAAGGTACATATACGATACTTGCAACCAACGATGAGACAGGTTGTACATCGGAAGTAGGTTATCTCGACTTCGTGGCCGAAGAGCTTGTAGCTTACGATGTATACATCTTCTTGAACAAGGATGAAGTATCGATATCGAAACAACTGATACCTCAGTATCCGAACAAGGGTAACCATAAGTTCATCGATTGGAGCTCGAAGATAGACCGTGCTTACACACCGAAACTTACTGAAGAGGGTATGCTGTCAGATATTGACGCAGGTATAGAAACCTTCGAAAAGGGATCTGGTTATACTTCGTTGCCTGAGAAGTCGAATATTGTATTCGAGTTGGAACCGAAGTATAAGACAGTTGTGGTGAACGATACCTTGTATATACCGAATTATGAGCAAGGATGCGACTCGGTTTACTTCATGTCGAAGTACAACTATTTCAAACAGTTGAGTGCCGATCCTGAAAACGGTATACCTAACGATACGATAATATACTATCCGACGCGCCAAGAAGGCTGCGACTCTGTGAAAGTTGATTTGTATCAGTACTTTACAGTTGGTGAACATAAAGAGGAACGCGTGGATGATAAGGCTTATTATGGTAAATACGGATTCTTGGGCAGCTTCTCTGACCCGGATAGAGAAACAGCTAATGCAAGTAACACAGGTGTGTTTATCTATGGTAAGAGTCCGAATTTCTATGGTAAGGAAGAGTTCACGTACCACATATACAATAAGAACCTGAAGAATGTTCGCAGGTCGAACAGTGCTAAGATTGTTGTACTCTGCGGTAATGAGGCAGTAGGCGACTCGTCGACTGTATTCCTGATACCGAATGCATTCTCGCCGAACGGCGACGGCATCAACGATGAGTTCAGAATATTGTTGCCGACAATATATGAGGACAACTCAGTATCGTCGCTTCAGATATTCAACCGTTGGGGAACCTTGGTTTACAGATCTTCAGGTCTGCAATATGGCAGGGATTGCCCGTGGTGGGATGGCAACTCGAAGACTGCGAACATGCTGACCGCAGGCAACCAATTACCTATGGGAACATATTTCTATGTATTCAAGATAAAGTTCAACGATGGTACTAAAGTGATATCACGTAAGTTTAGCGGATATGTAGAATTAAGACGATAAGGTATTATTATAAAGTATGATGATTAAACACATGAAGGATATGAGAAGTTTAGTTAGATATATTGTGATGCTTGGTTTTATTGGTGCAGCGACCATAGGTCGCGCACAAGACCAAGCGGTATATAACCATTATATCGCCAACCAAGGTATATTGAATCCTGCTTATAACGGAACACGAGATGTTATCAGTGGTTTGATGGTGTTCAGGTCGCAATGGACCGGATTCGAAGGGGCACCGTATACGGGGGCGTTGAATGTTCACGGCCCGATAGACAAGGTGAAGAACTTGGGTGTAGGTGTCGTTCTTCAGAACGACAACATCGGTTTCACCAATAACCTCGAGTTTTCGGCAGCGGCTTCGTACAAGCTTAAGTTGGACAGAAAGAATACCTTGTCGCTTGGTTTGCAGATGGGCTTTAAAAACGTTGTTTACGATGGCACCAAAGCCGTTACAGTTGATTATGGCGACCCGTTGTTCACTGAACGTATAAGTAAGTTCGGTTTCAACTTCGGATTCGGCGGTTATCTGTATTCATCGAAGTATTTTGCAGGCTTGAGCATACCGCGCTTTTTCCAGAACAAATACGACTCGAACAAGGAGGAGATTAAAAATACCGTTTCGTTTAAAGATTTGCACATATACGCCTATGGCGGATATGTATTCCCAATCAACGACTTGAAAGTAAAGCCTACAGGTTTGTTAAGAATTGTTCCGGGCGCGCCAATAGAGATGGATGTGTCGTGTACGGTGCTGCTTATGGAGAAGTTGTGGGTAGGCTTGTCGTACCGTACGGTATCGGATCTTGTGCTGCTTGCCGAATATCAAATTGACAGCAAGTGGGCTGTCCGTTACTCGTTCGACTATCCGATAAGTGAGATACACAAGTATGCCAAAGCGGGGTCGCATGAGTTGGGAGTTCAGTTCGATTTTTCGTTCAAGAAGCGTCCTGGTATGCGTTCGATAAGATATTTTTAAACAAATATATTTTTTTTTAAAAATAATTATTACATTTGCGGAGTTAAAGAATAATCGTGTTGTAAATCATGAAATACATTCTGACAGTTGCTATTTTACTGATGACAGTGTTGGTAAGTAGCGGAATAGAAGCTCAAAAGAAAGAACTCAAAAAAGCGAGGAACTTTTTTGATGATGAGGAGTATTATCAAGCATTACAGAGTTATGAGGCTGCTGAAGGTTTGGGTGCGACTTTGGATGTGAATGATAAGAAGATAAAGGCTCGATGTCATTATCATCTGAATCATGTGGTAGATGCTTACGACTGTTTTTCAGAGTTAGAGTCAAGTCTTACAGGTGACGACGTTTTCTATTACGCACGTTGTAACCAATTGATGGAGCTTTATTCCGATGCTATAGACTGGTTTGAAAAAGCCAAATCGCAGAGTTCAGAATCGTATCAGTATATTTCGAATCTTATAGAATCATGTAAGTGGGCAGAAAATAATGTAATGCAGCTGCCTGATGTCCGTGTAAACCCGTGTTTCGAATTGGCTGTCTTAGGTCAGTCGTTCGGTATGCAGTACTACAAGGATAATAAGTTGGTTTATTCTTCGACGAACCAGAACTCTAATGTTCGTGATAAAAACGGTCGAGAAGTATTGAATCTGTTCTATTCAGACTTGAAAGAAAACGTTACAGACCCGAAAGAGTCGCCTGTAAAGGATGGCTCTAAGCCGCAATTGTTATCCAAAAATTTGGAAGCACCAACGCACGTTGGTGCAGTTGCTTTTACGAGCGATTACAAGTATATGTATTATACCAAAATGGTTCAGACGAGAGATGGTGATGCCGCAAAGATTTTCGTAGTAGAGTACAATGGCAAAGACTGGGGAAATGAAAGAGAGCTTACCATCAATAGTGATAAATACGACTGCGCTCACCCCGCAATTACTCCCGATGACAAATACTTGTATTTCGTGTCGAACCGTCCTGACGGTTTTGGCGGCAAGGATATTTATTATTGCGAAAGAAAAGGGCCGAACTCGTTCGGACCTGTGAAAAACTGCGGTAGCGCCATCAATACATTTGGTGAAGAGGTTTATCCGGTGTTTAACCCCGATGGTAAATTCTACTTCAGTTCAGATGGTCGAAATGGTTATGGTGGTTTGGATATATATGTTGCTGAGATGATCGATGATCGTTGGCAGAACATTCAGAATATGAAAAAGCCATTTAACTCGAGTAGTGATGACTTTGGTTATATTATAAACCCGAACAATCCGTCGCGTGGTTTCTTGTCGTCGAACAACTATGGTAATAAAGATGCCGATGTCATATTCTTGGTATATAGATTGACTGAGGAGGAAATGCAGGCTGAAAAAGAAAAGAATAAGAAAGCTGACAGCGATTTCATGATACTTGATTTTGATGAGCCTGAACCTGTTATTGAGGAACCGACACCGGTTGTCATTGACGAGCCGAAACCTGTTGAGCCTGAGAAGAAGCCTTACTTGTTCAATACAACGATAACAAGTACATACAATGGCACGAAGATTGAAGGTGCTTCGTTGGTGGTATCCGATGCTGCGACGGGTTCGCAGATTGCATCGGGCTCGTCGGATGAGAAGGGCCGCGTGATAGTAACGATACCGGGTAAATCGGTATCGGACGATGCCGATTACAATATTTCGGTTACGAAGAGCGGTTACAACGACAAGTCGTTTGTAACATCGCTTTCGGAGATGGAAATGCTGAGCAAAGACGGTATAGCTCTTACTCCGATATTCAACGACAATGTTCTTGATGACATTTCGGGAATGGAGATACCATACGGAAACGATTTGGACGAAGATGCTAAACGTACATTGGATAAATTGGCAGCATATTTGTTGTCGAATCCGAATATAGTAGTTAAGCTCAACGGACATACGGAGGCTAAGGGCAACCGCTACGGCAACCTTGACGTATCGCAGAAGATGGCAGAGAAGGCTAAGGCCTACGTAGTTGCCAAGGGCGTGAACGAAGACCAGATGATATGCCGCGGCTATGGCGAGCGTTATCTGAAGAATCGTTGTCATCGAGGCAAGTACTGCGACAAGGAGCAGCACGCTGAGAACCGTCGTATAGAAGTAGTAGTTTGGAATGTAAGAAAGTAAATATAAGCTTGTTGACTAATGAAAAAGATAATATTTATATTAGTATGTTTAGTAGCGATGCAACTAAACATGACAGCTCAGGACAAGCTGGCCGGTTTGCGTACATCGAAACAGATTATTACGGTTGACGAACCGACAGCACCGTATTATACTATACAAGTATTAGCACTGAAGTTGCCGCCCTCTGACGCTAATTTCTTTGGCTCGTTGGACGTGGTTAAGGAGTATCCGTGCGAAGACGGTTATGTGCGTTATTGTGTGGGCAGCTATTCGACATTCTCGGAGGCTAACAGTCATTTGTCGGAGATACGCGATAAAGGCTATTCTGAAGCGTTTGTGGCTAATACTAAGAAGTTCTCGGTATCGGCTTCGGATGTAAGTTATAGCCCGTCGAGAAGTGGCAAGTTGGTCATTTCGCCAAACAAAGACTATGTCGTGCAATTGGCCGCATTCCGTTATCCGGTTTATTTGTCGTTCTTTGAGAATGTTGACGAGGTGTATGAATATCGTCTGAACGACAAGATATTCCGTTACACTACACCGCCATGCAAAGGCAGTGAAGTAGAGTCGGTGCTCTCAGAGATGAAGGGCAAGGGCTATGCCAAGGCCTTCATCGTTGATTACGACAGATACGCACCGTTCAAGATAGAATAATCAGTAGGTCGGTCTATCGCTTTTTAAAGAGGAAAGTCCGGGCAATAAAGAGCACCATGCTTCCTAACGGGAAGACCGCCGCGAGGTGGTAGTAACATAACAGAAAACAACCGCCTGAAAAGGTAAGGGTGAAAAGGTGGGGTAAGAGCCTACCAGGTCTCTGGTGACAGACGACGCTGTATGTCTGATGGATTGTAAGACCATGTATATTCCGATTGCGCAAGCATCGTGGCTGCTCGCTGCGTCGAAAGGTCGGAAGGGGTAGGTCGCTAGAGGCCGCAGGTGACTGCGGTCCAAGATAAATGATAGACACTTCGGCTTGCCGAAGTACAGAACTCGGCTTATAGACTTGCTGGTGTTATTATCCGCCTCATATATTATGAGGCGGTTTTAGTTTGAAGTAAATGTTGGTGTTATGAATATAAAGAGCTTAATAGAACGGGGAACAAAGTTTGTTTCTGAGGATATATGGCATGTCCGTAAGGATCAGATGAACAAGCGGTCGTTCTCGTTTGTGAGGATCGCCCGCGTGATAGTTTTGGCTGTGAAGAAGTATACGGCCGACAACTGCAAGGACAAGGCGTCGGCGCTGACGTATTATTCGGTATTGTCGATAGTGCCATTGGCGGCTATGGCATTCGGCATAGCCAAAGCCTTTGGCTTTTATCCTGCGCTGACGAATTCTATCAACGATATGTTCAAAGGGCACGAAGAGGTAGCCGAATACATCGTGTCGTTTGCCGATTCGTATTTGGCAAATATCAAAGGCGGACTGGTAGCCGGTATCGGTTTTGCCATGTTGATATGGACCGTTATGAGTCTGCTTGGCAATACAGAGCGGACATTCAATCAGATATGGGAGACTAAGAAATCGCGTACGATAGTGCGTAAATTCAGCGATTATATATCAATCATTTTAATAGCGATATTGGCCATAGCGGCGTACAGTAGTTTCACGGTGAATATGACGGGCGCGTTGCGTACGTCGGAGTTTCAGCATATATGGGGGCTGCTGTTGTCAGTTTCGCCATGTCTGCTGATATGTCTGGGACTGGCATTGGTATATTTCATAATGCCGACGGCGAAAGTGAAGTTCTCAGCGGCCATGGTTGGCGGAACAATAGCCGGAATAGCTATGATAGTGACGCAGTTTGTGTATTTGTATTTCCAGATAGGAATGACGAAGAATAATGCCGTGTATGGCAGCTTTGCTGCCATACCGTTGTTCCTTATATGGTTGCAGCTGTCGTGGCACATTGTGATACTGGGCTGCGAGATAGCGTATGCTTTCCAGCATGCCAACAGTTACGATGCCGACACAAGCAGCTACAGTATATCGTTGCGCAGGAAAATATCAATATACATTTTGTCAACTTTGGCTAAGCGATTCCAAACGAGCGAGAAAGTGATGTCGGTAGCGGATTTGTCGGAACAATTGCAAATACCTATGCAATTGACATCCAACTTATTGCGTCATTTGGTGGATGCAGGTTTGGTGAATATGGTAAAACGAGGCGAGAATACGGATCATGGATATCAGCCGGCGTTTGACATAAATGTAATGACGCTGTCGCTTGTGATATCAAAGATAGAAGAGCGCGGAACGGTAAGTTATAATCTTGAGACAGAAGATTTTAAGCGTTTGTCGGCGTATCTCGATGAGTCGTTGTCGGAAAAGATGTCGGCGAAGGGGCAAATATTGGTTAAAGACTTGTAATCATGATTGTTTGTATAGCCGAGAAACCGTCGGTGGCGCGCGAGATAGCGAACGTGCTTGGCGCCACAACGAAGCGCGACGGCTTTTTGGAGGGCAATAACTATTGCGTTACCTGGGTTTTCGGCCATTTGTGCGAGCTCAAAGAGCCGCACGACTACTTTGCGTATTGGAAGAAATGGAACATGTACGATTTGCCCATAATTCCGGAAAAATTCGGAATAAAGCTGAAGACTGACAAAGGCGTACCGCATCAGTTTGAAGTGATAAAAGGCCTCATTTCGCGAGCCGAGCAGGTAGTGAACTGCGGTGATGCCGGACAAGAGGGTGAGCTAATACAGCGCTGGGTGATGCAAATGGCGCATGTGGCATGTCCGGTGAAGCGGTTGTGGATATCGTCGCTTACCGAAGAGTCGATACGTCAGGGCTTCGCGCAGTTGCGCGAAGGCAGCGACTTCGACTTGCTGTATGCCGCAGGCAGTTCGCGTGCCATAGGCGACTGGCTGCTTGGCATGAACGCCACTCGTGCGTACACGTTGAAATACTCGCGGCCGGGCCAAGTGCTTTCAATAGGTCGTGTGCAGACACCGACGCTAGCACTTATAGTGCAGCGTTACAACGAGATACGCAATTTTGTGCCCGAAACTTATTGGGAGTTGAAAACCGTTTACCGCGGCATAACCTTTTCGGTCGTCTCGGGGCGTTTCCAGAAAAAGGAAGACGCAGAGGTGGCCTTGCAAAAGATTAACAATCAGCCGTTTGTGGTGAAAAGCGTACAGACGAAGGAAGGTGTAGAGGCGCCACCGCGCCTCTACGATTTGACCTCGCTGCAAGTCGATTGCAACAAGAAATACGCTTTCTCGGCCGATGAGACCCTGCGCCTCATTCAGTCGCTCTACGAAAAGAAACTGACCACATATCCGCGTGTCGACACGACTTATCTGAGCGACGACATTTACCCGAAAATACCATCGATAATGAAGGGTCTGACGCCATATATGAATTACATAGAACCGTTGTTGGCGGCAAAAATCAGGAAAAGCAAGAAAGTATTTGATAATTCGAAAGTTACCGACCACCATGCGATAATACCGACAGGCGTTACGCCGTCGTCGGGGCTTGCGCACAACGAGAAGCTGGTTTACGACTTGGTGGCGCGGCGTTTCATAGCAAATTTTTACCCCGACAGCAAAATCTCGACAACGACAGTTGTCGGTGATGTGTCGGGTGTTGGGTTCAAAAGCGTTGGAAAACAGATACTTGACCCGGCCTGGCGAGTGGTGTTTGGTCAGCGTATGGCTCAGGACGAGGACTCGCAGAAAGAGGAAGAGACTGTGATGCCCGACTTCGCCGAAGGCGAGCAGGGCGAACACAAACCGGCGTTGCAAGAGAAGCAGACTACGCCACCTAAGCCATATACCGAGGCAACGTTGCTCAGAGCCATGGAAACAGCTGGTAAACAGGTAGATGACGAAGAGTTGCGCGACTTGATGAAAGACAACGGCATTGGCCGCCCGTCGACGCGGGCGGCGATAATCGAAACTCTTTTCAAGCGTCATTATATCATCAAAGAGAAGAAAAACCTCGTTCCAACGATAACTGGGCTTCAGCTTATCGGTCTGATAAAGATAGAGTTACTGAAGTCGGTGGAGCTGACAGGCATTTGGGAGAAGAAACTGCGTCAGATAGAGAAAGGGCAGTACAAGACTACCGACTTCATGCAAGAGATGCGCCAGATGGTGACTCAAGTGGTTCAGGCCGTTAGGAACGATGCCGCATTGGTGAGAGTAGATACAGTTGAGGCGGCGACCGCCGCCGGGCCGAAAAAGAGCAGTGCGAAGACAGATAAAGCGCCTAAAACTAGTGAGTTGGTTTGTCCGCGATGCGGACGCCCGATGCTTAAAGGGAAAGCGGCATGGGGTTGCAGCGGATACAAAGAAGGCTGCAAAATGGTTGTGCCGTTTGAATTTTCGGGCAAGAAAATAACTGAGAGTCAGCTCAAAACGCTGCTCGCCAAAGGCGAGACAGCTCAGATAAAAGGTTTTGTGGTCGATGGGAAAACAGTGGGCGGAAAACTGATGTTTGACGGCGATTTCAATCTGATACTGAAACCCACTAAGGATGAGCCAGTTGACATTTCGACACTGAAATGTCCGTTGTGCGGCGGCGGATTGCTGACGGGTCGAGCAGCCTGGGGCTGCTCGAACTATGCGAGCGGTTGCAAATTCTGTGTGCCATTTGAATTTATGCATAAGAAACTGACAATGACGCACTTATCGGTGCTTGCCAACAAACGTATGACGGCCTCGATAAGTGGTTTTGTCGACGAAAACGGACTGAAAAAGAGCGGCCGACTTGTAGTAAAAGACGACGGACAGATAGTGCTCGAAGAGAAATAAAAAAGCCTGCACGCTTGCGTGCAGGCTTTTTCATATTGTTGTTATTCAAGCAATTAGTCGTTCCCGTTTTCTAATTCGTCGATGTAGTCTCGGATGTCGAATTCGACAATGTCTCTAGATGCATCGGTGTAGAGTTCGAAAATACCCATCTGATAAATGCCGGAATTGTTGATGGCGTTACCCATTGTGTTTCCCATAGCTTTGTTGGCTTGTATGCTGCTCTTTTCTAATTCTTTAGCCGCTTTTACGCCGTCTTGCTTGATAGTGTTTTGCCACTTCTGTGTCTCTTGAGTCCACTGTGGATAAATCTCGTTGTAGAATTCGCGTTCTATGTTGTTGAGATTGGCTTTAGCCGCCTCGTATCTCTTTTGTGTCGCTTCGCTGTAGTTGTCCTCAGCTTCGGCTATACATTTCTGAAATACAGCATATTGCGCGTCGTAGCGTTGTTTGTATTTTGTTTTCCAGATGTTGGCATATTTTGCGTGTGCGGCATTTTTCTGTTGGTTTATCGATTGAACAAGACCAGAGATATTCTGACCAGCGCTAATCAGCTTAGTAGAAGCCTCGTAAGCGGCTGCAGTGCTTGCTTTTGTCGTAGGTTTGGGCTGCGCTTGTGCGGCACCGATACCTTTTTTCTTCATATAGGCCTCAATTTCAGCGTCGGACATATTCTCCATAGCCTTAATGTCTTGCGCGCTAAGGTTAAGGCCCATTGCGTTCATTTGAGCACTGACGGCCGACTCTGCAATTGAGTTTATTTCGCTTTCGCTCAATTCGCGCGAGCCAGTGAGAACGTCTGTTGGAATGTTTATGCTCATATTGCCGAGAGCATTTTCCAAAGCTTTGTTGGCAAAGGCCGACAACTCATCGTCCGACATGTTTGTTATTTCGTCGAGCGATACGCCGTATTTGTTTTTCAAATCGGCATCGGCTTCGCTGATGCTTGCCTCTTTGATAGTATTGGCGCTACCTTCTGTTATCGATTTTACTTGCTCTGTCAGTGAGTTTAGCGAGTTTTCAAATCGTTGAATGCTTGCGGGCAGCTCGCCGTCGTCGGTGAAATGTTGTTCGGTGAGGTCGTTGACCGAAGGCAGAGTAGGCACCATGTTGATGTACTTTTCAGCATTGAATTGTGCCGTCGCATTTGCGAAAGCAAATGCGCAGAGGCAGGTAGAAATCAGTGTTGTTCTCATAGTTGTAAGTTTTTATATAACAATCGTTTTACGTTGGCAGTCAGTAAGATGTTTTATTTTTTGAAAATGAAATAAACAGCTAAAATGAGGAAGGTGAATCCGACGATGTGGTTCCAGCGGAAAGTCTCGTTTTGGAAAAAAACGAGCGTGAATACAGTGAATACCGACAGCGATATAACTTCCTGAATCACTTTGAGTTCGATGAGGGAGAACGGGCCGCCGTTGATATCGGAGCCGATGCGGTTGGCGGGCACTTGGCAGCAGTATTCGAACAGCGCGATGCCCCAGCTGATGAGTATGACTGCCCACAGACCCAACTCTTTGAAGCCTTTCATTTGGCCGAACTTCAGGTGCCCGTACCATGCGAAAGTCATGAAAGTGTTGGATATGACGAGGAGCAGAATAGTGTAAAAACCTTTCATAATGCGTCTATTTTAAAAAAGGTGATGCCCTTGGGCATCACCTTTTATTGTTTGATTTTGAGAATTTTATCAATAAGAAATGGCGAACAGAACGCGTTGTTTCGACGGTTTGCCAGTAATCATATCCACACCGTCTTCGAGCGGATTGCCGAACGGTACGCAGCGTATGGTGGCTTTTGTCTCGTTTTTAATCTGCTCTTCAGTTTCGGGAGTGCCGTCCCACGGGGCGAGCACGAAACCGCCTTTTTCGGTAAGCACGCGTTTGAACTCGTCGTAAGTATCTACTTTCGTGATGTGCTCGTTGCGGTAGTCGAGAGCTTTCTTGTAGATATTCTGCTGAATATCAGCCAGAAGCGCAACTATTTTTTCCTCGATGCCATCGAGCGACAGCTGTTCTTTGGTAAGCGTATCGCGGCGGGCAACTTCGGCGCTGTTGTTCTCCAAGTCGCGCGGACCGATGGCAAGACGGACGGGAATGCCTTTGAGTTCGTACTCGGCGAATTTCCA
This sequence comes from Bacteroidales bacterium, assembly GCA_017960905.1. Lineage (GTDB taxonomy): Bacteria > Bacteroidota > Bacteroidia > Bacteroidales > Marinilabiliaceae > W3P20-009. The sequence goes on along the minus strand of JAGCYH010000049.1, from coordinate 20,101 downwards.
GCCCGGTTTTTTCTTGTCGTTGTCGTCGAATTTGACCGAAATGCCTTTGGCTTTGAGTCGGGGCATGATTTCGGCAACTTTTGCCGAAATCGCTGCCAATTCCTCTTCTTTCTTGTAGATAGGAACGATGACCACCTGAATAGGCGCCAAGTTAGGCGGAAGCACGAGTCCGTTGTCGTCGGAATGGGTCATGATGAGAGCGCCCATCAGACGGGTGGATACGCCCCACGACGTAGCCCAAGCGTATTGCAGCTGGTTGTTCTGATCGACAAACTGCACGTCGAAGGCCTTGCCGAAGTTTTGGCCAAGGAAGTGCGAAGTACCTGACTGCAAGGCTTTTCCGTCTTGCATAAGGGCCTCTATGGTGTATGTGTCGAGTGCGCCGGCGAAACGTTCCGTTTCGCTCTTGACGCCTTTGATGACCGGAATGGCCATGACGTTTTCGACTACATCGGCGTATATTTCGAGCATCTGTTTAGCGCGGGCCTCAGCCTCTTCGCGTGTAGCGTGTGCTGTGTGGCCTTCCTGCCAGAGAAATTCGGCGGTGCGGAGGAAAAGGCGTGTGCGCATCTCCCAGCGCATCACGTTGCACCACTGGTTGCAGAGAATAGGCAGGTCGCGGTAGCTGTGAATCCAGTTTTTATAAGTGTTCCAAATGATGGTTTCGGAAGTAGGTCGGATGATGAGCTCCTCTTCGAGGCGCGCATCGGGGTCGACCACTACGCCGTCGTGAGTGGCGTTGGTCTTAAGGCGGTAGTGGGTAACTACGGCGCACTCTTTGGCAAAGCCTTCAACGTGTTCGGCTTCGCGGCTCAAAAATGATTTCGGGATAAGCAGCGGGAAATAAGCGTTTTGCACGCCCGTCTCTTTGAAACGGTCGTCGAGAGTGCGCTGAATCTTTTCCCAAATAGCGTAGCCGTAAGGCTTGATGACCATGCAGCCGCGCACGTCGGACTGCTCGGCCAAGTCGGCTTTCATAACAAGATCGTTGTACCATTGCGAGTAGTTCTCGCTTCGCGGTGTCAATTCTTTTGCCATTATTCTTTTGTGTTTTATTTTTCGGCTGCAAAGATACAATGTATGTTGGAAAAAATGAGTATCATTTTTGCTAAATCGCTGGCGTCAGTTTTTTAGAACACAGATGACACAGATTTGACAGATTTACGCGGATATTTTTATGCGCGAATATTTGAATCTTGTTAAAAACTCCATACATTTGGCAAAAAAAATAACGAAATTATTAAAACAAATAAAACAAATAGTATAACATATTAATAATCATAGCGTTTGCTTTTCTATTCGGCACCGTCTTGGAACTTAGGAAACTTCAAAAGGTATAGTCGAGAATAAGCTGCAAATGTCTACGTTTAGGCGTGGACTTTGACTTATCTGACTATACGGGCATCCTAAGGCCTCAAGACGTGGATTTGCGAAGTTCACGTCTTTTTTTGGCCTTGTATTCCCGTAGCTGATGATAAGCTTTCGCAGAAAAACAAAGCAAATGTGGTCTAAAAATGATGAATTAGACTTCTTCAATGACGCCATCAAATTATCAAGTATTGAGAATCTGATGGTTAATGTAAAAGGGAAATACTATGCCTTTCAGCCCAAAAATGAAGAAGCAAAAGTTAACACGCCTCAAGCGCGAAACGGTCTAGTAGGCGCAAGAACAGAGAAATGGTGTAAGGATTTATTTACTCAAATTGCAAGGCAGAATGATCTTTACGCTGTTAATGGTGTAGTGTGTGATGAAATAGGTTTGACGCGACAAAGTGCTGCGGACTTAGCGTTGTGTACTTCACCTGACGTACAACAATCACCAGATAATATCAAAGTCATATTTGAAATCAAAATGGGGATTGTCAATAACTATTATTTTAACGATAATGCTGATTTTGTTTTCTTTGGTGATTATAAAACACACAAAGGAAATCCTTCGTTGTTACGCTCTGATAGTATGTTGAAAGCTATTGGTAAATCAATAAACTTGAGAGTTGATAGTACAAAAGCAAAAAGAATTCCTATTATAGTACTTGGCAATTCGCCAATAACAACGAATTATATAAAAAAGGTTGATTGTCTCAAACAAAGTGGTGTAATTCAAAAGTTTATATCTCTATATCCAAATCCAACTGAACATGATTTCATTCGAGATACTCCTGAAAAAGGTTTTGAGACATATGATTCTCCAGAGGAGATAGAAAAATACATTTCACGAATTCTTAATGACAAAATGAACTATTTCAGTTCGATGATGAGTAATAAGGATTTGGGACGTATTATTTCAATTGCCAACAGAGAAACTACAGATGAATTAAAAGGACAACGTTTTATAGAAATGCTAAACTTATGAGAAAAGGTACAGAAACATCATCGTTTGGCGTTTCAGCACGGATTGGACATAACGCCGATAAATTCTACCAGTCGAACCTTTATAAAGGAATTGAACTTACAGAAGAAACCGATTTTACTATTAATAGGTTAAATACAGACATAACTAATAAAATATTCTTTCATTCTTCAGAATCAATGATAGAATTGCCTAACAATTCCGTTCATCTGATGATTACTTCGCCTCCATATAATGTAACAAAAGAATATGATGAGAACCTTACGTTGCAACAATATTTGTCATTGATAGAAAGGGTTATGAAAGAGACGTATCGTGTCCTTATAAATGGAGGCAGAGCATGCATAAACATTGCTAATGTTGGAAGGAAACCATATATCCCTCTTACAGACTACATAAACCAAATTATGACAGAAATTGGCTTTAATAATAGGGGACAAATAATATGGGATAAAGCTGCTTCCGCTGGAGGCTCGTGTGCTTGGGGAAGTTGGCAAAGTGCTTCGAATCCGAGTTTGAGAGATGTTCACGAATATATTTTAGTATATAGTAAAGGTAGCTTAAAAAGAGTAAAAGGAGTTGATACGATAAGTAAAATAGTTTTTTTGGAATGGACAAAAAGTATTTGGAAAATGAATACTGAGAGCGCACGTAGAGTCAATCATCCAGCACCTTTCCCTGAAGAGTTGCCTCATAGACTTATTAACTTATATAGTTTCGAAAATGACGTTGTTCTCGATCCCTTTATGGGGAGCGGTACGACGGCCATTGCAGCGATTAAGAACGGACGAAGATTTGTCGGTTATGACATTTCAGAAGAGTATATAAAAATAGCTAACAATAGGATAGCATGCGTTAGTAATAGCTTATTTAAATAACATAAGTATATAATTCTGTTTCTTATTTTTATTTGAAACCATGATATTTCATTAATATGAAATGTCATGGTTCCCTTTTTTTCGACGTTTTACAATTATCAATACAGCATTCTGCACATCTTTTCCTCACAGCTTCAGTATTATCCCATCGTCAGCGGGGATGAAGAGTTCGATGCCGGAACTGATGGTATTGTTGACCGAGGTGCGCTGGTGGTATTGCTTTGTGTTTAAGATGTTTACGGGTTGAAGGCTTTCGTTCCATGTGCTGCCCATCTCTTGCCATGCGTGTTCTGGGATGCAGATTTTAGTCTGCACGTCGTCGTTGGAGAAGTTGAGGGCGATGAGGAAACGTTCTTTATCGTTGTAGCGCAGGAAGGTGTAGATTTTTGTCGGGTCGACAAAAATCTTCTGGTTTATCCACATCAGGTCGTAGAATTTGCCATGAGCGAGAGCGTCGTGTTTTTGAACGGTGTTGAGAAGGTTGGCGTACCACTGTCGCAGGTCTTTTGCGTGTTTGTCGGCTTTGCCGGTGATAAATTTCTGCACCGAATCGACTGCCCAGTAGTCGAAAATGGTGGTTCGTCCGTCGCGACCGCTGAATCCCTCTTCGTCCATGCCGCGCTCGCCGAGTTCCTGCCCGAAGTAAATCATGGAAGCTCCGTTGCCGAAGGTATTTGTGAGAATGACGCCGGCTTTGGCTTTATCGGCGTTGCCGATAAAGAAGTCGGAAGCGAGTCGCTGTTCGTCGTGGTTTTCGAGGAAATAGAGCATGTGGCGGCTTATTTCGGGCGTTCGCTGCCAGATGTCGGTTATGTGTCGGGCCGAATGACGGTGCTGCATGATGTCGCGCACGGTGTCGTAGAAGTTGCACTTGTCGTAGAGCAGGTTGAATCCAGCCTTGATGTATTCGTTGTATTTGTCGGGGTTGTAGGTTTCGGCGATGAAGATGGTGTTAGGGTGGCGCATGACGATTTGTCCGATGACCCAGGTCCAGAATTCCACAGGCACCATTTCGGCCATATCGACGCGGAAGCCGTCGATGCCGAGCGAAGTCCAGAACATGAGTATGTCACGCATTTTGAACCAAGTATTAGGCTTAGGTTCAAAGTGTTGGCTTTTGTTGGAGTAATCGACGCCGTAGTTGAGTTTGACTGTTTCGTACCAGTCGTAGATCGAAGGCGACGCCGTAAAGGCGTCGTTGCCCGAAGCTTTAGCCGGATTTTCGATGTAAGGCGCGTCTTTGTCGGTTTGTGGTGCAACGAACTGACAGCCAGGTATGTAGTAGAAGTTGTTATTCGGGTCGAAAGCTACATTGGGGTTGTCGGTAGCGCCGAGTTGCTCTTTCTCGGGGTGCGAGTCGGAGAAGTAGTTGCGCGCCACGTGGTTGGGCACGAAGTCGATGATGCATTTCATGCCGTTTGCATGAGTGCGTTCGACGAGCGCTTTGAACTCGTCGAGGCGTTTTTCGGGTCGTTCGGCGAGGTCGGGGTCTATGTCGTAATAATCGCAGATAGCGTACGGGCTGCCGGCTTTGCCTTTCACGACGTTGGCGTTGCTTTTGTGCGAAATGAAGGGGTAGTCGGTTGTCGAGGCGTGGCGTATCACGCCGGTGTACCAAATATGTGTGACGCCCAATTGTGCTATTTTCTTGAGTTCGGCGTTGGTTAAGTCGTTCATTTTTCCGCAACCGTTTTCGGCTAACGTGCCATTGTGTTTGCGTGTTGTGTTCTTGTTTCCGTAGAGTCGGGTAAACAGTTGATAAATAATAGTTTTCGACATTATTTTATAGTTTTATTTGTTTCTCAATCCAGTTGGCAATGGCTTTTTTCACCGAGGCGCTCGTCTCCGAGTGGTTGTTGACAATGACGCACACGGCAAACTGTTTTCCGTCGGCGCCGCTCACTATGCCTGCGTAAGCCACAACGCCAGTCATAGAGCCGCTTTTGCCAATCATTTTCCCGGCCAGTCGGGTTCCGCGGCCGAAAGATCTCAGCGTGCCGGTTTGTCCGGCGATGGCGAGCGTGCCCTCATATTGCTTCTGATATTTGCTTTTGTGCATGTGTATCAGCAAGTTGGCAAATTGCAGCACTGTGGCTTTGCCTAGCGGCGAAAGACCCGAGCCGTCGTAAAAGCGTGGTTCAGAGCCTGTTGCTTTTTTTGCGTATTGCCGCAAAGCGGCAATACTGCCGTTCCACGAAGTAGGTTCGCCGCCCAGTTGCAGCAGCAGCGCGTCGGCAAAGAGGTTGTTGCTGTCGTGGTTGGTTTTTTGGGCGATAGCTTCGATGCTTGGCGATTCGGAAGTGGTTAATAATGAGCCTTTTGCCGAAGGCAAAAGGTTGTTGGTGAGTTTCTTGCTGTTTGCCTTAATGCCTCTTTCGGTCAGCAGACATAAAAACGTGTCGGCGAAGGCCGTGTTGGGGTCGGGCAGTGCGGCCTTCACGCGGAAGTCGGTGCGGCCGGCCGGCATGGCGCCGCTGACGTACATCTGACCGTTTTCGGCACTTGTGCCGAAAACATATACGCTGTCGGCATTTTTAGCGTACGACTTGACGTATGATGTAATTGCCTTTGACTCAATAATTTGTGGTGTTATGCTTTTTATAGTGCAATCTTTCCCAATCTCTTTGGGCGAGACGAGTGTCAGTTGGAGCGTGTTGTCGAAAATGTTGAAAGCCTGCGGTGCCGAGCCGTAGTAGTTGCCCATGTCCTCCCAGATGCGTTTGGGCGAAAGAGTTTCGCCCTGAATGAATCCGCAGTCGAAATTGACGCAGCTGATGTGTGTTATGTTTTTGTTTTTCAGTGCTTTAGCAATATCGTTGGCAAATGCGTCGGCGGAGTGCCAGACAAAATTCTTCGAGTCGAAAGTAGGGTCGGCGTGGCCCACGATGGTCAGCTCGTTGGTCGATTCGTTGTAGAAGGCTTGCGTTTTGATTTTCGCCGTAGGCGAAAATTTCTCTATCGCGGCGGCTGTAGTGAACAGCTTAGTAAGCGATGCCGGTGTTATCCACGTCGATGGGTTGTAGCTGTAGATGGTCTCGCCGCTTTCGATGTCGATGATGACAGCGGCCTGCGTCTCGCCGCCCGACAGGGCGAGCGGCTGGGCGCTTAATGCTGCGCAAATGACTGATATACAGATTGTTGACAGTAGTTTTTTCATATCAATACATTTGTTCGTCGAGGCGTTCCAGCTCTCTCATTCTAGCCACGGCTTGCTCGAAACCCTTCTCGGCCAGCTCTTTCTCTTCTTCGTAAAATGAGCCGCCTTTGCAATTCTGCAGTATGTCGAGCGCGTCGGAGTACCAGCGCGACGCCTGATAGGCGCTGTCGAGGCATTCGTTGTAGACACCGAGGTTGTATGCGGCGCAGAATTTTTCTATGTCTTTGCATTTGTTGTAGGCCATTACCCACAGGTTCCGGGCTTCGGTCCACTCATCTTTGCTCACCCACACGGCGGCATCGTGGAGGCACTGGGTGGATGTGTAGAGTATTCGGCGCGAAGTGGAATCCCAGATAGGGTAGAGCTTGTCGGCAAAGCTGTATTCGTTGAAATCGAGAATTGCAGGCCGGTCGCCATGGTCGAAGAATACGTGGCGCTCTATTTGCATCGAGAGCGAGTCGTTGTCTTCTTCGAAGTAATCAATTGATCCATCGCGCGTTATAAGCGCGAATTGCGAGTTTATTAGCGTCTGAAGGCTTACGTACGCTTGCTGGTCTTCGCATTTGTAGCTCACGCCGACGTTGGTCAGCGCTATGATGGCTTTCGCGCCATTGGCGCGACAGATGGAGTCGCTTTTGACAATGACAGTGTCAAGTGGCATACGTCGCCGGCTGACTTTCATGCTGATGTATTTGCTGTCGTTGACTTTCTGTGCCGTGCCGAAGCACAAGCTTTGCGGTATCGAGCGGAATATTTTTGTCATGAGCAGCTCTTCGCTGATGGCCTTGTTGTTGTTGTTTTGCTGCAAAGAATCTTTCCGGCTTGCCGAAAGTTGCAGACTATCCGCTGCCGAAGTTGCCGCTGTGTCGTTCGCTTCGCTCGCGATGTTATTCACGTAGTGCAGAAAAAGCTCAGCGTCGGCCACGGATATTGTCCCCGAGGCGTTGACTTCGGTAAGGCAATTGACTAAAAGAATGCTGTCGGGGTTGCCCGGCAGCGTGTAATATGCTGGGCGCAGATAGTCGTACGTGGTCCAGATTCTTTTGACCTCTGAACACGATACAAAAGCTATAACGCATAATATCAATAAGATAAATATTTTTCTCATGTTGTTTTTTTCTAATTCAAAAGTACACAATTTTGCAAAGATATATGCGTTTTTACGTAAATATTGGTTTAAAACGAAAAAAAAACATCTATTCAAAACTCAATAGTGCAAAAAATAATAATTTTGTGCTCGATTTTCAAAGAGAATTAACCGAATGGGACAATTATTCATACCTAAAGGATACAAACCTCTGCTCGACATACGTCAGACAGAGCTTGGAATACAGTGTATTAAGGATTTTTTTCAGCATAATCTGGCTGCAGAGCTTCGATTGCGCCGTGTTACGGCGCCGCTTTTCGTGCTTAAGGGCACAGGCCTCAACGACGACCTCAATGGTGTGGAGCGCCCTGTGACGTTCCCCATAAAAGACCTCAATGACCAGAAAGCCGAAGTGGTTCACTCGCTCGCTAAGTGGAAACGCATGATTCTGGGCGACTATGGCATCGAAAAAGGCTACGGCATTTACACCGACATGAACGCCATCCGCTCCGACGAAGAGCTCGACAACATTCACTCGCTCTACGTCGACCAGTGGGACTGGGAGGCGCACATCGATGCGAAAGACCGCAATATCGAGTTCCTCAAAGATATTGTACGCCGTATATACGGTGTGATGCGACGCGCCGAATTCGTTGTGTATGAGCGTTATCCGCATATCCGTCCGCAACTGCCCGAGACGATACATTTCGTCTATGCCGAGGAGTTGCTCAAAAAATATCCGAATCTTTCGCCCAAAGAGCGCGAAGACGCCATCACGAAAGAATACGGAGCCGTGTTCATCATGGGCATTGGCGGCAAGCTCGCCAATGGCGAACCGCACGACGGCCGCGCTCCCGACTACGACGACTGGTCGACGCCCAACTCCGACGGCTACAAAGGCCTCAACGGCGACATACTCGTGTGGAACAACATTCTCGAGCGTGCGTTCGAACTCTCGTCGATGGGCATACGTGTTGATAAAGAGGCACTTCTGCGCCAGCTCGACATCTGCGGTGTGCCCGAGCGCAAAGAGCTCTACTTCCACAAACGCCTTCTCGACGGCCAGCTCCCGCTTTCGATTGGCGGCGGCATAGGCCAGTCGCGCCTTTGCATGTTCTATCTGCGCAAAGCTCACATTGGCGAGATTCAGTCGAGCATCTGGCCTGAGGATATGCAGAAAAAATGCGCCGAGAATAATATTCCGCTGATTTAAAGTGTTTTACAAGCATAAACAGAAGAGGCTGAGTATTTTACTCAGCCTCTATTTTTATGTCGTCGTGCGGAATGCGCCCCCAATCGAATACTTGCAGTAGTTCGCTGAGCGAAATGTCTGTGTATGAGTCGATTATTTTGGCCTTAAAGGCCAAAAAACCGAGAAGCCTTTCGGGTGTGAAATGCTGCCGCAGATAACCCATGTCGGTGCTTGCGTCGCGCTTCGAGAGGCGCTGGCCGTTGGCATTGACTAGAAGCGGAAGGTGTGCGAACTTGGGTACTTCGTACCCAAGTAGCTGATACAGATATATTTGCTGATGAGTAGAACTTATCAGATCGCAGCCGCGCACCACTTCGCCGACGCCCATCAGAGCGTCGTCGACCACGACGGCCAGCTGGTAGGCGAAATTGCCGTCGGCACGGCGGACGATGAAGTCGCCGCAGTCGCGGACCAGGTTGGCGCGTTGCAGGCCGTAGTGCCCGTCGGTGAAGCTGACGTCGGCATCGGGCACCATGATGCGAGTGGCTGGCTGCCTTTCGGCGGCCAGCTGTTGCCGTTCGGCATCGCTCAGGTGGCGGCACCGGCCCTGATAGACCACATTGCCGTCGGTGGCGTGCGGTGCGCGCGCCGCCAATATGTCGGCTCGGCGGCAATAGCACGGATAGAGCAGCCCTTTTGCTCTGATTTTTTCTAATTCGCTGATATATATGTTGTTGCGCAGGCTTTGATAATAAGGTCCGCAGTCGCCGCCGCGGCTGCCGCCTTCGTCCCACACGAGGCCGAGCCAGAGCAAATCGTCTTCGAATTGCTCGGCGTATTCGCGCCGGCAACGCTGTCGGTCGAGGTCTTCGATGCGCAGCAGCCATTCGCCGCCTCGGCTCTTGACCGACAGCCACGACAGCAGTGCGCTGTATATGTTGCCCAGATGCATCCGCCCGCTTGGCGACGGTGCAAATCGTCCCTTGAGTTTCATAACGACAAATGTATTGACTATTTTCGACACTTGATACATCATTAATACCATTAATTGCTATATTTGCACCGATTTTCGGACAAGCAAGATGACCGGCAAAAGACAACATCAGCGGCTTGAGGCATCGCCAAAGTCAAAAGGTTTGATTTTTGATCTTGACGGTACACTCATCGACGACCTCGACCTGCACTGGCAGGCGTGGAGCAGCGCTTGCCGTCATTTCGGCGCCGAGGCCGACCACCAGTTTTTCCTCTCGCTGACAGGCAAGCCTGTCGGCAAAATAGCTCAAATTCTGATAGACGAATACAACATTCCGACAACAGCTGACGAAATAGTCAGTCTGAAGGAACGTTTTGTGTATCAGCATATTGATGAGGTAGGCATCTTCCCGGCCGTGGTCGATGTTGTCAAAGCCAACTATGGCCGGCTGCCAATGGCAGTCGGCACGGGCAGCGACCGCCGCCGCGCCATCATGATGCTCGCCAACGCCGGCATCGACGGCATGTTCGACGCACTTGTGTGCGCCGAAGATGTTGATAATCACAAGCCCGCGCCCGACACGTTCCTGCGCTGCGCCCAACTGATGAACGTGCGCCCCGAAGAGTGCCAGGTGTTCGAAGACGGACAACTCGGACTCGACGCAGCCCGCGCCGCCAATATGATTGCTACCGATGTAAGACCTTATCTGAATGATATTTAATCTTTAAAATAAAACCTAAAATGAAAAAAGTTGTTTTTTTATTGCTCTTTGCAGCAATGCCGTTTGTGGTTTCGGCTCAAGATGAAGCAGCAGCTGACAAACCAGCAAGCAATTGGACAAAAGGAGGCAACACCTCGCTGACGTTCAACCAGATTTCGTTCAAGAACTGGGCCGCCGGTGGTAAGAATTCTGTTACCGGCACTTTCCTCTTCAAAACATTTGCAAACTACAAAACCGAGATGCAGACTTGGGACAACACCCTCGATCTCGGCTATGGTATGACAAAGTACAAAGACGAAGACCTCCAGAAATCGGAAGATAAGATTATGCTCTCGTCGACCTATGGCTACAACGCCTACAAGCAGAAACTCTATTACTCGGCCAACGCCGACTTCAAGAGCCAATTTACCAAAGGCTACAAATACACAGCCACCGACACAATTTATGTGTCGGAAGCCTTCGCGCCGGCCTACATCAACCTGTCGTTAGGCTTGCTCTACAAGCCTAACGACGTGTTCTCGCTCTTCGTTTCGCCCGTTACCGGCCACCTGACCATCGTCAACGATACCACGCTCTCAACCTCTTACGGTGTCGATGCCAACAAGAAGCTGCGTTCGGAATATGGTGCTTCGGCCAAGCTGAATATCAATAAGAAAGACATTGTAAAGAACGTTGACTTCTACCTCCGCGCCGACTTCTTCTCGAACCTCTGCGACAATCCGCAGCACATCGACGTTGACGCTGAGACGGGCCTCAACTTCACCATCAACAAGTTCCTCTCGTCGTACATCAAATGCAACTTCCTCTTCGACGACGACATTAAGTACAAAGAGAGCTACATCGATGCCGACGGCAACAGCGCCATACGCGACCGCGGCGCACGCCTGCAGTTCAAGGAACTCTTCGGCTTCGGCATTTCGTTCAAGTGGTAATCGCTCTGGTGTAAAATACTAACTCAGAGGCGGTTGAAAATATATTTCCAACCGCCTCTGAATTTTTTTTATGAAAAAAAACGCCCAAACCGTACAACGTATTGCAGAAACCATTATTTTTGTCGCCGAAAAAATTGGAAAAAGAATTAAATACATGCTCACCAATTGGTTTTACTTCGGTTTTTACTTTAGCTTTTATGGTTATTGCCATGAAAAGGGTGGGTGTTGAATTTAGTTTAATGATAAATAGAAGAAATTAAAAGAGAGCCCACCGATTGCGGAGGGCTCTTTTTTTTATGAACAACAAACTATATGAAAGAGATACGAAAAGTGGCGATACAGGGCGTCGGCGGTGCCAACCACGAGATAGCGGCGCGTGAGTTCTTCGACCAATATGAAGTCGAGATAGTGCCGTGCATGACGTTCGCCGAGCTCTTCAACCGCGTTAAGCAGGACCGTTCGCTCTACGGTGCGGTGGCAATCGAGAATACGCTGGTGGGCTCTATTCAGTCGAACTACACGCTTCTGAAAGATTCGGGGCTGTCGATTATCGGCGAGTACAAACTGCGCATCAAGCACAATCTGATGGCGCTTCCGGGCGTTACCATCGACGAGATCACCGAGGTGCACTCGCACCCGATGGCCCTCGCGCAGTGCGAGGAGTTTTTCCGTCAGTATCCGCACATCCGCCTTATCGAGTCGGACGACACCGCGCTGTCGGCTAAAGAGGTGGCCGACAAGCAGTTGCGTCATGTGGGCGCTATAGCGCCCGAACATGCCGCAACACTCTACGGCCTCAACATTCTCAACCGCGGCATTGAAACTAACAAGAAGAATTTCACTCGTTTCCTCTTCGTGTCGGACCGCAACCAGACTGAGATGGACGATCTTCTGGCGCTCAACCGCATCAACCGCTCGTCGGTCTGTTTCTCAATTCCGCAGGCCAACGAGGTCGGAAGTCTCTCGAAAGTGCTCACCGTGCTTGCCTTCTACGGCATCAACCTCACCAAGATTCAGTCGAACCCCATTGTGGGGCACGAGTGGGAGTACATTTTCTACATCGACCTCTCGTTCAAAAACTACACACGCTACATACAGGCCATCGATGCCGTACGGCCGCTTTGCACCACGCTGAAGGTGCTCGGCGAATACGAGATGGGGCGTCAGAGTCACGAAGATTAACTATTTGATAATAAATAATTTAAAATAAAATATATGATTATTCCAGCAGCACAGCGAGTTAGTAATATTCAAGAGTATTATTTTTCGCGCAACAACCGCAGATTGGACGCCATGCGCAAGGCAGGCGTCGATGTTGTAAACCTGGGCATCGGCAGCCCCGACATGCCGCCCGCCGACTCGGTGATAGCCACTTTGGCCGAAAAGGCCAAAGCAGCCAACGTTCACGGATACCAGCCCTATGTGGGCATTCCCGAACTGCGCAAGGCCTACGCCGATTGGTACAAGAAATGGTATGGAGTCGGCTTAAACCCTGACAATGAGATACTTCCGCTCATCGGTTCGAAAGAGGGCATCATGCACATCATGATGGCGTTCATCAACCAGGGCGATGGCGTGCTCATCCCGAATCCGGGTTACCCGACTTATGCTGCTGTGGCTAACTTGGTGGGTGCCAATGTGATAAGCTACAAACTTTACGAAGAATTTGGCTGGCAGCCCAATTTCGACGAATTGGAGAAGATGGACCTCTCGGGTGTGAAAATGATGTGGACCAATTTCCCCAACATGCCTACCGGCGCGCCCGCTTCGATGGATTTGTACAAGAAGATTATCGACTTCGGCCGTCGCCACAACATACTGATTGTCAACGACAACCCGTACAGCTTCATACTTCACGAGAAGCCTATCAGCATAATGGCTGTCGAGGGCGCAAAAGATGTTGCCATAGAGCTCAACTCGATGAGCAAAGCTCACAACATGGCAGGCTGGCGCTTTGGTCTGGCCATTTCGAACGCCGAGGTCATCTCTACCGTGCTCAAAGTTAAGAGCAACATGGACAGCGGTGTTTTTCGCCCGATGCAAAGTGCTGCTGTTGAGGCACTTTCGCTCGACAAAGATTGGTTCGAGAAAATCAATGCCGAGTATCGCGAGCGTCAGAAATACGCTTTCGAGATAATGGAGACACTCGGCTGCACGTTCAACCGCCATCAGGGCGGATTGTTTGTGTGGGCGCGCATTCCCGACAAATGGGCTTCGGCCGAGGCGCTGTCAGATGAGGTTCTGAACAAAACCGGCGTGTTTATCACGCCGGGATTTATCTTCGGCACTCAAGGCGAGCGTTTCCTGCGCATCTCGCTCTGCGCAAAAGTAGATGTTTTCAAAAAAGCATTGGAAAAAATAAAAGCAATTTAATTTATTGATAATAAAGAAAATACATAATACAATGGAACTTAAGTTAAAACCAATAGAATTGCCGGGCGTGGAGATGAAACGCCCGATAGTGATAGCCGGTCCGTGCAGCGCCGAGACCGACGAACAAGTGATGAATACGGCTCGCGAGCTCGCTGAAAACGGAATAAAGATATTCCGTGCCGGCATCTGGAAACCACGCACCCGTCCGGGGGCATTCGAAGGCGTAGGCTCAGCCGGACTGCCATGGCTCCAGCGTGTTAAGCAGGAGACTGGCATGTACATTGCCGTCGAAGTGGCTACAGCACAGCACGTTTACGAAGCCATCAAATTCGGTGTCGATATTGTCTGGATTGGTGCACGCACCACAGCCAACCCCTTTGCAGTGCAGGAGATAGCCGACGCTTTGCGCGGCTCTGATATGCCTGTGCTCGTCAAAAACCCCGTCAACCCCGACCTCGAATTGTGGATTGGCGCTTTCGAGCGCCTCAACCGCGCAGGTATATGCCGCCTTGGCGCCATACACCGCGGTTTCTCGGTTTACGACAAGTCGCGCTTCCGCAACCACCCGCAGTGGCAGATTCCTATCGAGTTGCGCCGCCGCATTCCGCAACTGCCCATCTTCACCGACCCGAGCCACATCACCGGCAACAGCAACCTCATTCAGGAGGTGTCGCAAGATGCCATGGACCTTAACTTCGACGGTCTTATTATCGAGTCGCACGAGTGCCCGGCACGCGCATGGAGCGATGCCAGCCAACAGGTTACTCCGGCTCACCTCAAGATTATTCTCAACTCGCTCATCTTGCGCGACCACGCCATCGGCGACAAGTCGCGTGTAACGCTCGACGAACTTCGCGCTCAGATTGATAAGCTTGACACACAGATACTTGAGTCGCTGGCAAAACGTATGAACATCTCTAAAGAGATTGCAAAATTCAAATACGACCACAACATCACCGTGCTTCAGACACGCCGCTACGACGAGATTCTGAAAAGCCGCCGCGAGAAGGCCGAGCAGTTTAAGCTCAATCCCGAGTTCGTGATTAAGGTTTATGAAGACATTCACGAGGAGTCAGTTAATACGCAAACCGCTGTGATGAAGCAACTTGCAGAGGAACAAAATAAAGAATAACGGCCATGAGAATTTGCATAATTGGTGCCGGCAAAATGGGCGGTTTCCTTGCCGACGCGCTATGTTTTCAGCACGAAGTGGCGGTATTCGACCGCGACATACGCCGCTTGCAGTATGTGTTCAACATACGCCGCCTGGTATCGCTCGACGAGGTTCGCGATTTCGACCCCGAGCTGCTCATCAACGCCGTAACGCTCAAGTACACCCTGCAGACGTTCGACGAGCTGATGCCATACATTGGCAAAGACTGCATCATTTCCGACATCGCATCGGTAAAGACCGGATTCAAAGAGTATTACGAGAAATGCGGCCACCGCTACGTCTCCACGCACCCGATGTTCGGCCCGACGTTCGCCAACCTGCGCGAACTGCGCAAAAACCACGCGATAATAATCACCGAAGGTGATTATTTGGGTAAAGTCTTTTTCAAAGACTTTTACGGCAGTCTGGGCCTCAACCTCCACGAGTATTCGTTCCAGGGCCACGACGAGACCATTGCCTACTCTCTGTCGATACCGTTCGTATCGACAATGGCTTTTGCCGCCTGCATGAAGCATCAGGACGCGCCAGGTACTACGTTTCAGAAGCATTTCGAGGTGGCGCAGGGTGTGCTGTCAGAAGACGACTTCCTGCTCTCCGAAATTCTCTTCAACCCGTATACGCCCGAGCAAGTTGAGAATATCATTAAGCAGATGACCGCCCTGCTCGATATTATCAAAGAGCGCGACTCGGAGAAGATGAAGAAATTCCTCACTTCGCTGCGCGAAAATATCAAGGGATAATTGCCTGATTATAAGATAGAAAGGCTGAAACCTGCTTGCAGGTTTCAGCCTTTTATGTTATTTCGCTGCCGTAAGGCAGCACGTTTCCGTGTTTTTCGTGGTTGATATTTTTTATAGCCCCGAAGGGGCGATATAACATAGGCTGGGGTGTAAACCCCTGTTACAATGCCATATACACATTCAGAGCCCCGATGGGGCGACACAATCTTTTATTCGCAAGGCGGGAGCCTTGCTTCTTGTTTCGGCGTAGCCTTTAGGCTACGCCGAACAAGGGGTTGGCCTGCCTGGTGTTATCGGCATTGAAGAAATTCCGTATGCAAAGGTAAAAGCCGATTTCTTCCTGCACAACGACACTGTAAACAAGTATGATTCAGCTGTTTGGGTTTACACAAATAATTCTCCTAATGTAGATCGCAGCGTTGCGATAATGGATTATTTAGGTTTTGGAATAGTTTGGTTGTTATTGGTTTTATGTCTTATTGGTTTTATTGTTGGTAATTTCCGCAAAACCAAGTAATAGCAATATATGGAAACTGTGACAGGGTATTAATTAGTCTTCCCAAACAAAAGTGTCAAACCGCTCTTTTAGAAAATTGATGTAAAAATCTATAATTTCTTTGCATAACAAACAACACCATTCAGGATTAACGTCAGGAATGGCGTTAATGATTCCTTGACGAATATCATTTTCCCATGAAAAATTCTTCGGTTCATTTCCTTTTTTTGTAACATGAAGTTCAATACTACCTCGATCTTGCACAAAATCAATTTCTATATCATTGTATTTGTAACCAATTCCAAAATTACAATTACACTTATCTTCATATATACAATAATTCTCTTCCCATAATGGAAAAAACATTTTTACTTGTTCCTTTATGTAATCTACATAAGGTTCATTTCGTTCAACGCCATTTACTTTGAATTTTGTTACCATGATAACCTCCATAATTCGCCGTCCTTTATAAAAACGGCAGTTTTATAATATTTCTGAAATACTAAATCTTTTAACAATTGTATTTCTTTGGTATATGACTTCCCTCGTTCGGCGTAGGCTCTTGCCTACGTCGTTGCTAGAAGCAAGGCTCCTGCCTTGCAAATGGTTTATGTGTTTTGCAGCTGCTGTCATGATGTTTCGCGAGATAACAATTACAAAGATAGTGTTTTCTGAAAGAAAACAAACTTTCCGTGTTTTTCGTGTGCTGCGTGGTTGATTTTTTTTTCAAAAAAAGAACTTTTCTCGCCGTGAGAAAAGTTGCAAAAGAACTCGCCGCGGACCCGCCTCGCTAAGAATTTGCTTCGTTCGGCGGCGCAAAACAAACGCACTTCGCTACGCTTCGTTTGAACGGTGTTTTGCGCTTGTCGCCTCACTTGTAAATTCTTCGGGCGCTCGCCAGCTCTTGCGGTAGCGTGGCCGTGCCGGCCATTCGGGATGCCCGCTTATTTGTTCTCTTTTTGCAAATCTTCTATATTTATTTCGCATTCTGCGAACGACTGCGGATTCGCCCTTATCGTATCGGCCAAACGCCATAACTCTTCGTAGCCCGACTCGGTATCGGACTCCGACAGCGTGAAATAACGGCAATAAGCACCTTTGTCATCGCTAAACACTACGGATAATATTTCAGTCGTTTCAGTTTTATAAACTGAATAGTTCATATCGCTGTTATAGACAAGATTATCCTCGTTTATTACTGCATGCTCTTTATAATCTATATCTGTTGGCTCATTCTCGTCTTCTTCGGGATAGACTTTTATTAATGCTCTTGTAATGGGCCCAGCGGGGTCAAATCCGCCTTCGCGAACAATTCTATTGCGAGACCTTATTACAAATGGAATCAAAATAATACCAACTAATATAAACCATATACAAACAACATAAGCATCATAAAAACTCATCCACCATCTGTATTCATATAGCATTTCCCTATTGATTTCCAATTCCTCAATAATACAGCAAACATCTTTATTATCTGTATTCTTCCTATGATCTCTATACAGAATTTTAGCAAAATCACCTTTATTAATTTTTGACTTATCTATATGATTAAATATATAAGAAGGTATATGAAAGGTTTGTTCTTTCCCTTCAATTCTTATTTTTGTCGTATCGGCAGATATAGAAACTATCTCACCTTGGGCTTTGATTTTTGAATTAACCACATGTGACGATTTTATGATAGGTGATAATCCAGCAATAATCAATATGAAAGGCAGGCAATATCCTCCTATTCGTGACCGCTTTAATGCCCAATCTTCATTATTTTTTTTATTCATCTTTAATAGGTTTATATTCATCTATTAACTGATCGATAGCAGATTTTATGTCATCGGGACAAGTTTGATAATCTGGCGTGCCCTTAAAATTATTCCATAATACTATAAAGGCATCAAAAGCCTTTATCGATTCGTCATATTTTAATAATAGTATAGGTTTGCTTACACTACTCCATAAATTAGATGCAGTGTCCCATACTTCTAATAATTCTGGAATTCCGTCCTGTCTCAGTTTTTCATCAATAGTTTTAAAATAGTCTCTTATTGCGTCATTTTGTAAGGCTAAATTACCAGTTGCAAAAATCATATCGACAATCTCTATAAACCTTTGAGCTTTTGTAAGTGCTTTGATTGCCAAACCAAAAGAGAATACAGAAGTTGACAGATCGATCGCGTCAACTATGTTTTTGTTGTCTTTCTCGTTAAGGAACCATTCAAACATAAAGCCAGGCATAGCCAGCACGGTTTTCTCTTTTATTCCTTCAACGTGAGTGGGTGCAGTTTGGCAATTTAATATAATAGGTTCAAAAGGATCTACTGTTTGGGTTCCGGGGTGTACATCACCAAATGTCTTGTCGCCCGTCCACGAAGTTACTTCTATTTTATTGTTTTGATATTCTTGTTTATATGACACTCGTACTCTGGTATCAAATTTCTTATTCCATACAAAAATCTTATAATCCTTAAAACCTTTTTTGTAAGAGTTTTGTGCCTTTTGCAAGTCGCCTGCATATACCGCCATATATGTTTTTAACAAGGCCGCTATGAATAATGAGTAATTGTCAATACCACCCATATTTTCAATTTTAGAGCATAAGGTTTGCATTAAATTGTTTTTCGACAATTCGTCAAACAAACTGGTTATTTGTTCGTTTGGAATATAACCGACAAGGTTTATTACAACCTCTTCGTCGTTGACACAGCCCATATAATCTTCCAGAATCTTTCCGTCCGCTATCTTTTTCAAGAATTTTATCCTGGTTTGAATGTCAAGTCGTTCGTAAAGAGGTGCCGGCAAAATCGTTAGATATTCCAATATTTCTGACCGCTCCGATAATGCTGAAATCTGCTTTACAAAACCATTCATTTGCTGGTTCCATTCGTCGTAATCGGGATAAAGGTATTTATCAAATTCGTCGAATTTGTCGCTAGTCGTGATTTTGAATTTACCATCCGATGAATTATATACAGTTAGTCCGTTTAGTTGTTTATGCGTAATACTTTGTTTGCTTATTTTTGTGCCTAATTTTTGCGATACTCTAACAGACAGCTTTTTATATACAACACCATCAAGCAGTTTCAATTCTTTTGCATAATGTCCCATATAAGGAGATATGTCGCCCTTATAATTTAGAGTTTTATTGTTTACATAGGCATACCTGAATGCTTCAATAAATTTTTGTGTGCAAATAGGAGCTGATGTTATCTGGTTTTCCTCGCTTTCTTCCTCATCATCCAAGAATCCCAATATATTTCTATGCGTTTCGTGCGCCCACTTCCACTGGAGGTGGTTGAGGTGGGTGCCGCCGGCGTAGTCCATAAGGTTGTCGTTGGTGTTGCGCGGCCCGAGGTACGACTCGCTGCCGTCGGCAAACGTGTGCGAGAGCGAGAGTGCGCCGTGGGCAAGCTCATGCGCTATAGTGCGGGCGTTGTCGTACTGGTTGTATATGAAGCCGTAGTGGCGGCCTACCGGCATGTAGCCCGAAACCACTTCGTTGGTTTTCTGGCCTTCGGTGTCGTAGCGGTCGTAGCACTCTACGAGGAAGAGGTAGTAGTCGTTGGGGTCTGCCGACTTCGGCAAGGCCTGTATGGCGGACTTCTGGTCCTGGTTGTAGTTGCGCAGCGTGCCCTTGCCGCCATGCACGAAGCTTTGTCCGTTGGCGTATTCTATGGTTACCGGGTCGAGCATGTCCATGGTAACCTTCACCACCGCCTGGCGGAAGATGTCGTTAACCTCGTCTTGCAGCTTCTTAATGTCGGGCATCGTGGCCTCGTTCACACTCACAAGGTGAACGCGTATCTCTTTCTCGTTGAATGTCAGCACGTTGAGCTTGCCAACGATGTTGCCTTCGGGGTCATAGGCGTAGGTTGCGGCCTCGCGTGGCTGGCTGGGCGAGTTGAGGCGCAGGTCTAGTGTTTGTGCGTTAACGCCCAGCTCTATGCCGCAGTCGGTGCGGAAGACCACCGACTGTGGCGCATCTATGTGCACCATGTCGGTAGCGGCAGGCGGCATACATACGTATGCCG
>JAGCYH010000048.1 GCA_017960905.1 Bacteroidales bacterium | reverse complement strand
GGCAGTCATTCTCTTCTTCATGCCCGAAGACCTCCGCCCTGGCACTATGACCGATGACGAGACAGGCAAGACTGTCGATTCGTGCAACGAACGCCACTGCGGCGTAGCTGTGCGCCTCGTGAAGAATGCGCCCGCAACAGCCACGACAACCAAGACTACCACAAAGACAACTTCGACAACTACTAAGAAATAACAAACGGAGAATTAGATTCATAAGCCGTCGGCAGAGCGAAAGTCCTGCCGACGGCTTATTTTTTACTCAAAAATATGATTTAAATCCATGAAATATATTCGCAACCTATAATCCGCGAGTCAACTTGTGAAATATGCTCTCAATGTTATTGTCGGTACGCAACAGACTAAGTATCACCAAATTATTAGTCACAGCATAGTTGAATGTCTTAGCGCGCAAATCTTCGCTTTGCGAAGATTCGACGCGGTACTCATGTTCGCCTATGGGCGTTATGGTTGCATTGAGCTGTTTTTCAGCCGATATCACATCTATGTCTTTATCGAAAAGCACCTCTACTGCCATGCCTCCGCCGACTTTGTCGGCGATGGCGGCGGCTTTGCCGTCGGCAAGAATGTGGCCCTTGTCGATTATTATCACGCGGTCGCAGATGGCGTTCACCTCCTGCATCAGGTGCGTCGATAGTATCACCGTCTTGTCGCGGCCTATCTCGCGTATGAGAGCACGAATCTCATCAATCTGATTCGGGTCGAGGCCGGTGGTGGGCTCGTCGAGTATCACCACCTTCGGGTTGCCAATGAGCGCCTGGGCTATGCCCACGCGCTGGCGGTAGCCTTTCGACAGCGAAGCTATTTTCTTATGGCTTTCGGGCGTAAGTCCCGTTCGTTCAATTATTTCGGCCACGGCTTCGGGAGCATTTATCTTATACAGATGAGCCACCATGGTCAGGTATTCGCGCACGTACATATCGGGATAGAGCGGATTGTGTTCGGGCAAGTAGCCTATAAGGCTACGCGCCCGAACAGGCTCAGTATCAATATCGTAACCACACACTTCGACATGTCCGGCATCGGCTGCCAGATAACCTGTCGTGATTTTCATCAGAGTTGATTTGCCGGCACCGTTGGGGCCGAGCAAACCTACTATTTCGCCTTCGCCAATCTCTACAGTAACATCGTCGAGAGCCTTCTGGCGTCCGTATGTCTTGCTAATATTTAATATGCGTACCGACATCTGTTCGTGCATTTTTCCGAACAAAGATAAACTAAATTGTCCATTTACAAATCGGAATATTTGCGAAATTGCATTTTGAAATGTATTTTTGCATAAAACAACAAAAAGAAAAATGAACCCGACTGCATATTGTGAATCATTATTCGAATACAAACGGATACCGACAATCAGTGTACCTGTGGGCGAACTGGCAATAGGTTCGAAAATGCCCATACGCATACAATCGATGACGACCACCGACACTAACGACACCGAAGCATCTGTGGCACAGTGCATTCGCATCATCGAAGCTGGCGGCGAGATTGTCCGTCTGACCACTCAAGGGCGCGAAGAGGCCGAGAACATGCGCAAGATATCAGAGTCGCTGCGGGCGCAGGGTTACCTTGCGCCGCTCGTAGCCGATGTGCATTACTCGCCCGCCGCCGCTGAAATTGCTGCGAAATACGTCGAGAAAGTACGCATCAACCCGGGCAACTACACTGGCGGTGCCAAACGTTTCGAAAACGATGTCGACACAATGACCGACGACGAGTGGATGCAGTTCCTCGTCAACAAGCTGAAACCGTTGGTTTTAGTATGCAAGTTGCACGAGACGACAATACGCATAGGCGTCAACCACGGCTCGCTGTCGGACCGCATCATGGCCAAGTACGGCGACACGCCTCAAGGCATGGTGGCATCGTGCATGGAGTACATCAAAGCCTTTCAGCAACTTGCGTTCGACGATTTGGTGCTTAGCATCAAATCGAGCAATACCCGTGTGATGGTCGAGACGGTGCGGCTTCTCGTCGCGACAATGCGCGCCGAGAAGCGCGTCTACCCTATTCATTTGGGCGTTACCGAGGCTGGCAGCGACACCGAAGGGCGCGTTAAGTCGGCAGCCGGCATAGGCGCCTTGCTCATCGACGGCATTGGCGACACGA
Organism: Bacteroidales bacterium; assembly: GCA_017960905.1. Taxonomy (GTDB): domain Bacteria; phylum Bacteroidota; class Bacteroidia; order Bacteroidales; family Marinilabiliaceae; genus W3P20-009. Next base: position 26,496 of record JAGCYH010000048.1, on the reverse strand, counting down.
TTCGCGTGTCGCTCACCGAAGACCCTGAGTGCGAAATTCCTGTGGCTCAGCGACTTGTTGATTATATCACTGCAAAAAAAGGTCACGCCAAAATTGAGCATTACCCAACGACGACTTATTCGCCTTACGAATATAAAAAGCGTAAAACCAAAGAGATACTTGGCGTGGGCGGCGACCGCCGCCCAGTAATCATTGCCGACGCGTCGGGGCGCAAATCGCCCGAACGCAACGGCGCCGAGTTTGTATATACCAACGACAACTACACCGACGGCGGTCTCACCATAGCCGACCTCTCGTCGTTCGACCCGAAACGGCCGAACTGCTGTCCGATGCTGTCGAACAAAAACTTCTTCGGCTACAAGCAAACGGCCTTCGTCCGTTTGTCACTCGACGAGCTTACCGACGAAGTCATCAGCGAGTTGCAAAGCCGTGACAATCTGATAATTGCAGTACGTCCGCGCAACGTCAACATAGTTGCCGAGCTGCGCGCCTTCGTCTTCGCCATGGAGTCGTACGACATACATCTGCCCATCGTGCCGTGGATACGCTACGACGCCAAACAGGCCGACGTGTTCCAGCTCGAAGCGGCGGCCGACACAGGCCTGCTCTTCATCGACGGCCTCGTCGACGGGCTTATGCTGAGCGACTACAACATCACGCAGACCGAAGTAACTCGAACTTCGTTCGAGATACTTCAGGCCACACAGGTGCGATTCAGCAAATGCGAGTTCATCTCGTGTCCGGGTTGCGGCCGCACGCAGTACAACTTGCAGGAGACAGCGCAGAAGATAAAGATGCGCTTCGGTCATCTGGTAGGGCTTAAGATAGGCATCATGGGCTGTGTGATAAACGGCATTGGCGAGATGGCCGATGCCGACTACGGCTATGTGGGCGCGGGTCATGGGCGCATTTCGCTCTACCGCGGCAAAGAACTCGTGAAAAAAGCCATACCCGAAACCGACGCCATAGAAGCCCTCGTCGACATAATAAAAAGTGACGGCAAATGGGTTGAAAACTAAAGTTTTTGAAAAATATTGGCATAATATTTGGAGATTTCAAAAAACATTGCTAAAATTGCAGTTTGAGAATTGGACTATTAACTATGAAGAAACTTTTGGAAATAATAGTGTTGTCATTGATGGTGGCAACAGTTTCCCAAGTGAAAGCCGAAGAATTGGTAGTAAAAGGCACTTATCAAGGGGAAAACATTTACGTACGCAACCCGTTCGCACCGTCGGGCGTAGGTTTCTGCGCGTACGAAGTAACCGTCAATGGAATGATCACGACCGATGAGATCAACTCAAGCGCATTCGAAGTCGACTTGTCGGTATATGGCTTTGTAGTTGGCGACGAAGTAAGCGTAGCCATAAAATACAAAGACGACTGCGTACCAATGGTGCTCAATTCCGATGCGTTGAAAGTAAAGACACCGGCCAAATTCGAGAGCATCGCCGTTAAAAACGGCGTGCTGACATTCTCGACAAGCGGCGAAACGGGCTCAATACCATTCATAGTAGAGCAGTTCCGCTGGAACAAATGGGTGAAAGTTGGCGAAGTGCGCGGCAAAGGCAAAAACCGCCCCAACGACTACGAGGTGAAAGTGCGCACTCATACCGGACCTAATAAATTCCGCGTGCGCCAGACCGACAACAAGAAGATTTCGGTTTACTCGAAAGAGGCTGTGGCGCTGGTTACCGACCCGCCTATCACTTTCAAAGTTACCGACAACTCGATAACCTTCTCGGCCGAGACGATGTACGAGATTTACGACCAGTACGGCGGCATAGTTTTCAAAGGCTACGGAACGAACATCAACATCTCGGGACTGACGAAGGGCAAGTACTACCTCAACTTCGACAACTCACAAGGCGACTTCACAAAGAAATAAGACGTTTTTTATACCTTATATATAATAGTAGTGCGAAAGCACTACTATTTTTTATGTTCAAGAATAAAGACAAAAATCACACTTACTGACAATCTGTCGGAGAAGCGCGCTGAACACGCTGTAAACAAGCATCTTATTTACAGCGGCAAAACAAGAAGGGAACAACCCAATGATAAACTTTACGATAGGTCCCGTCCAGACGGACGCGGAGACACAGAAGATAGGTGCGGAGCAGATACCGTATTTCCGCACACCCGAATTTTCGGCGATAATGAAAGAGAACGAGAAGCTCATGTGCCAACTGTTCGACGCGCCCGAAAATTCAAGAGTCGTATTTATGACCGGCTCAGGCACGGCAAGCATGGAAGGCGGCGTGATGAACTTTTTCTCGGGCAACGACAAAGTGTTGGTTGTCAACGGCGGAAGTTTCGGACACCGTTTTGTGGAGTTGTGCCAGATACACGAAATACCATTCACCGAAATACATCTCGAATATGGGCAGCCATTGAGCCCCGATATTCTCAAAGAATTTGAGAATAAGGGCTTTACAGGCATGATGCTTCAGCTTTGCGAAACATCGACCGGCATTCTGTACGACATGAACATGGTTGGAGACTTCTGCAAGCGCAATGGCATCTTCCTCTTTGTCGATGCCGTCAGCGGTTTCCTTGCCGACCATTTCTCGATGAGCGAGATGCACGTAAACGCAGCCATAACAGGCTCACAGAAAGCACTTTCGCTGCCACCGTCGATGAGCTTCACGGTGCTCGACACCGAGGCGCAGCGACGCTGCGCCGCCAACAAAGTGAAAAGCATGTATTTCAATTACGCCGATTATCTCAGAAACGGTGAGAGAGGCCAGACGCCGTTCACACCGGCAGTTGCAACTTTGTTGCAACTCAACGAGAAGCTCAACCGGATAGTGCGCAACGGCGGCACACAATACGCCAACAAACTGATACGGCAACGCGCCGAATACTTCAGAGCCAGAATCAAGCATCTGCCGTTTCGGGTGTTTACACCCGAAAACGCCACATCGAACTGTGTTACAGCACTTTCGCCTGTCGGCGAAAGTGTCAGCGCATATCGCATTTTTGAAATCATCAAAGACGAATACGGCATTTGGGTCTGCCCGAATGGCGGCGACCTTGCCGAGAAAGTTCTGCGCGTGGGGCACATCGGCAACATCACCGAGCAGGAGATAGACAGCCTCATAGCGGCATTCGACGATTTGTTAAAACGAAAAATTATCTGACATGATAGCAGGAAAGACAGTGGTTTACACAAGCGGCACATTCGACATGCTGCACGCCAACCATATCAAAATGATTGAATACGCCCGCTCGCTGGGCGACATACTCATCGTCGGTGTAAACACCGACGAACTCGTAGAGAGTTACAAGTCGCAACCCATCATTCCCTTCGAGGAGCGCATAGCTCTGATGAAGGCCCTGAAATACCCCGACATAGTCATTCCGCAACATTCGCTCGACCATACCGACAAGGTGAAGAAACTCAACTTCGACGTCTTCGTTGTAGGCGACGACTGGACTGGCAAATACGACTATCTGAAGGAACAGGGAGTCGATGTGGTTTATTTCCCGTATGGCGCCGGCGTGAGCTCCACGAATCTGAAGCAACGCATCTACGAGAGCTACGAGCAGATGAAGCAAAAGGCCGACAACCATTTTTCGAACGACATTGACGTAAGAGGAAACAGGAAATGAGAATAGTACTGTTCTGCGAAAACCGATACGCGGTCGACATTCTCCAGCCGCTCAGCACCGAAGCGGCCCGCCAAGGCGGGCACGAGGTGCTGTGGTACATTCACACAAAGAAAATCAAGAGTTTCCCGCTCGCTGCCGAAGTGCGCTGGACCGACTCTATACAAGAGGTTTACGACTTCAAGCCCGAAGCCATCTTCGTGCCGGGCAACATTGTGCCGTACTATCTGCCAGGCGTGAAAATACAGGTTTTCCACGGCTATGCCGCGGAAAAGAAAGACCACTGGGTAATACGCCGCTACTTCGACACGTATTTCACTCAGGGACCGTATTTTACATCGCACTTCGAGCTGCTCGCGAAGAAATACGGCGACTTCGAAGTTCGCGAAACAGGCTGGACAAAACAAGACTGGATAAAAGAGCACTTGCACGATTTCGACAGCGAAAAGCTGTCGATGCTCGAGAAGCACGGCAAAAAACGCATAGTGATTTACGCTCCAACATTCTCGCCCAAACTGACGTCGCTGCCATACATGAAGCGACCGCTCGAGCAACTGCTTGAAAAAGAGCCCGATGTGCTTCTGCTCATGAAGTTTCATCCGCTCACGGCCCAGCAATGGACCGACGAATACCGCGAATGGGCTAAAGACCGCAACGACGCCATCTACATTGAAGCTGGCGAAAACGTCACTAAATATCAGATGATGAGCGACTTGATGATAAGCGACACCTCGTCGGCGGTTTACGAATTCCTGCTGCTCGACCGGCCCGTTGTTACTCTCCGAACCATTGCCAAAGACATTTACTGGGAAGACATCACCGACGAGAACAATCTGCTGGCGGCCTACAACAAGGCATACAACGATGCCGAGAGCATTGCAAAACGCCGCTGGATTATCGACAACTACGACCCGCATCTCGACGGCAAATGCTGCGCGCGCATGCTCGAAGAGGCGGCGGATTATATCCGCCGGCACGGAGTGCCGGCGAAACGCAAACTCAATATCTGGCGTAAATACACCAGTATCAAGACTTTTGGGAAAATCAAAAAATGAGTTTTTCGATGGAGAACAAAATATCTGTAGTAATCAACACATACAACGAGGCGAACCAGCTGGCCGAGATTCTGGAACACTTGAAAGATTTCGACGAGATTGTTGTGTGCGACATGGACAGTACCGACAACACCGTCAAAATCGCCGAGAGCTATGGCTGCCGTGTTGTTAATTTCCCGAAGGGAAATTACAACATAGTAGAGCCAGCAAGAGATTTTGCCATCCACTCGGCCAAATATCCGTGGGTGCTCGTGGTCGATGCCGACGAAATAATCACCGACGAGCTGCGCAAATATCTTTACGAATACATAGCAAAACCCGACTGCAAAGAAGGACTGCTCATTCCGCGTAAGAACTTCGTAATGAACAAGTTCGTCAAAAACTCATACCCCGATTACCAGTTGCGTTTCTTCAGACAGGACAAAGCCACATGGCCTCCAATAATACACATAAAGCCAACCATCGACGGCACTGTGGAGAAGATACCGGCCGCACGCCACGAACTGGCCATGATACACAAATCGATGACAATTTTCACGAAATTGGCAAAGATGAACATCTACACGCAAAACGAGATAGAGAAAAGGGCCAACGAGAAAGTCAACCTGTTCAAGATTTTCACTTCGTGCACATTCAGGTTTTTCAGACATTACATACTCAAAGGCGGCATTTTTCATGGCATTTCGGGCCTCGTGCTGTCGATCAACGAAGCCAACTACAAATTCTACACCCTCGTGAAGATTTGGGAGAGCAACAACGCAAAAAAGAACTCCGACCTGCTATAAATACTTGTCGATGCCATTGTCGCATCGCTGCAACTTATTGTCAATCACCCTTTTAATAAGCGCAATGTGCGCCTCTTCGTTCTCGCGCGACGACTCTTTGTGGTAGAGGTGAAAGCACACAGCGCCATTCTTCAGAAACTTCTTCCTGACGCCTGCAAAATGCAAGCGGTAAGCCAGTTCGCCATCCTCGTGCCCCCAGAACGTCAGACTTTCGTCGTAGCCGTTCACCTTCACGATGTCGTCTTTCCAAAACGCCATGTTGCAACCGCGCAGCTTATCAATGCGCTTGCCGTAACGGCAAGCGAAATATTTCTGCAACGGCTTGATACGCACCGAGTTGAGCACGTGGCTCGACTGCATATAGCTAATGCGCGGCGTAATGCGCTCGCGGTCAAACATTTTCTGCGTTCCTTCGGGCGTCAGATATACACGGCTGCCGCACACGAAACAACCCCGCTCGGCCAGATACAGATGGTCCTGCACAAAGTGGCGACCGAAAATGATATCGCCGTCGGACTGGATGATGTACTCACCTTTGCATCGGGCAAAAGCCTTGTTCATGATTTCGCATTTGCGAAAACCGCAATCCTCTTGCCATACGTGCACAATCGGCACTGGCGATTGTGCCGCGTAACGCTTAATAAGTTCGGCCGTCTCGGCGGTAGAGCCATCGTCGGCAATGACTATCTCGTCGGGCATAACAGTCTGATTCATTGCGCTTTTGAGGCACAGATTCAGATACTGCGGTTTGTTGTATGTCGATATCACAAGCGAGGTCGGTATTCGTTTCATTGAGCGGAAAAAATAATGTTACACGACGTTTTTTTCAACGGTCAAAGTTAGTCACTTTTTTTAGTTTTTCCACAAAAACGACAGCAAGCTGCGTTTTTATACAATGTATTGTAATTCAATCATTTAAAATAAAGAGAAATATTTAGACAATATAATAATGCTTTTTTAAAAAGATACCACTATCTTTGCACGAATTTTCAGAACAAAGACAAGAAACAACATTAATGGACAAGAGATTTACAGAATACAAGGGATTGGACCTCTCGCAAATCAACAAAGAGGTATTGGACAAATGGAACAAAGACAACACCTTCGAGCAGAGCCTGAAGGAACGTGAAGGCTACCCGTCGTTCGTCTTCTTCGACGGACCGCCTTCGGCTAACGGCACGCCTGGTATTCACCACGTAATGGCTCGCACCATTAAGGACTGTTTCTGCCGATACAAGACGCAGCAAGGCTTCAGCGTGAAACGCAAAGCCGGCTGGGACACTCACGGACTGCCCGTGGAGCTCGGAGTCGAGAAATCGCTCGGCATCACAAAGGAAGATATCGGCAAGAAAATCTCTGTCGACGGCTACAACGAAGCCTGCCGCAAAGATGTGATGAAATACATCGACCTGTGGACCGACCTGACTCACAAAATGGGTTACTGGATCGACATGGACGACCCTTACATCACCTACGACAACCGCTACATTGAAACTCTCTGGTGGCTTCTGAAGCAAATCTACAACAAAGGTCTGCTCTACAAAGGCTACACCATACAGCCGTACTCGCCGGCGGCGGGTACCGGCCTCAGCACGCACGAGCTCAACCAGCCCGGCTGCTATCGCGACGTGAAGGACACTACCTGCACAGCGCAGTTCAAGGTTACCGACCCCGACAACAAACTCGTTAAAGACATTCTGTCGAAAGTCGATGCCGAGCACAAAAACCTATACATAATAGCTTGGACGACAACACCTTGGACACTTCCATCGAACACAGCACTCTGCGTCGGGCCGAAAATCGACTACGTGGCTGTTGAGACGCAAAACCCTTATACAGAGCAGAAATGCACCGTCGTTATTGCCAAAGCGCGTTTCGGCGCTTACTTCAACGACAAGAACCCGGGCAACATCGTTGCCGAGATGAAAGGTTCCGACCTCGTGGGCATCCGCTACGAGCAGCTCTTCCCGTGGGTCGACCCGTGCGAACTGACTGACGATAAGAAGATTGTGAACAAAAAGAATGACGCGTTCCGCGTCATTCCGGGCGACTACGTAACTACCGAAGACGGTACAGGCATAGTGCACATAGCGCCTACATTCGGTGCCGATGATGCCAAGGTGGCGAAAGCCGCCGGCATCCCGTCGCTCTTCATGATCAACAAAGCGGGCGAGACACGCCCGATGGTTGATTTGACCGGCAAGTATTACACTACAGAACAGCTTGATACAGAGTTTGTTAAAAACTTCATCAATCTCGATATCTACAAAGAATACGAAGGCCGCTGGGTGAAAAACGCCTACGATCCGCAATTCACCGTCGACGGCAAGTACGACGAGGCGGCTGCGCAAAAAGCCGAAAACCTCGACATTTTCATTTGCATGAAAATGAAGGCCGCAGGAACAGTTTTCAAAATCGAGAAACACGTACACAGCTATCCGCACTGCTGGCGCACCGACAAGCCAGTACTCTATTATCCGCTCGACTCATGGTTTATCCGTTCGACGGCTGTGCGTGAGCGAATGATTGAGCTCAACAACACTATCAACTGGAAACCAGCGCATACCGGTAGCGGCCGTTTCGGCAACTGGCTCGAAAATCTGCAGGACTGGAACCTCTCGCGCTCGCGTTACTGGGGCACTCCGCTGCCTATCTGGCGTACCGAAGACGGCGACGAGGAAATATGCATCGGCTCTATGCAAGAACTCATGGCTGAAATAGATAAAGCCATAAAAGCTGGCGTAATGAGCGACAACCCGTACAAGAATTTCAAAGTTGGCGACTATTCAGCCGCCAACTACGACCCGAAAAATATCGACCTTCACCGTCCGTTCATCGACAAGGTTGTGCTTGTTTCGAGCACAGGCAAGCCCATGCGCCGCGAGAGCGACCTCATCGACGTATGGTTCGACTCGGGCGCTATGCCCTACGCACAGTACCACTACCCGTTTGAGCATAAAGACGATCTGCCGTTCCCGGCCGACTTCATCGCCGAAGGCGTCGACCAGACACGCGGATGGTTCTTCACACTGCACGCCATAGCAACAATGTGCTTCGACAGCGTAGCATTTAAAAACGTCATTTCCAACGGTTTAGTACTCGACAAGAACGGCAATAAGATGTCGAAACGACTCGGCAACGCCATCAACCCGTTCGAAGTAATTGACACTTACGGCGCCGACGCAGTGCGCTGGTATATGATAACCAACTCGCAGCCGTGGGACAACCTGAAATTCGACATTGCAGGTGTCGACGAAGTGAAACGCAAATTTTTCGGAACGCTCTACAACACATACTCGTTCTTCGCACTCTATGCGAACATCGACGGATTCAAAGGCAACGAGCCGCAAGTGCCAGTGGCACAGCGGCCAGAGATCGACCGCTGGATTATCTCGCTGCTCAACAGCCTCGTAGCCGAAGTTACCGACGCCTACAACTCGTACGAGCCCACACGCGCCGGCCGCGCAATACAGGACTTCGTGATGGAGAACCTCTCGAACTGGTACGTGCGCCTCAACCGCAAACGTTTCTGGGGCGGCGAAATGAACCAAGACAAACTTGCAGCATATCAGACACTCTTCGAGTGTCTGAACAAAGTGGTGCTCATGAGCGCACCTATAGCGCCGTTCATCACCGACCGCATCTTCGGCGACCTCAACGCCGTCGCAGGCTTGTACAAAGAGACAACAGTCCACTTGGCTAAGTTCCCGACAGCCGACACGTCGCTCATCGACAAGGCTCTCGAGCAACGCATGTACTATGCGCAAAGCCTCTCGTCGATGATTCTCGCCTTGCGCCGCAAGGTGAACCTGAAGGTTCGCCAGCCGCTGAGCAAGATTATGGTGCCTATTCTCGACGACAAATTCCAAGAGCAGATAGAATCGGTTAAAAACCTGATACTCACCGAAGTAAATATTAAAGAGGTAGAATTTTTGACCGACACCGAAGGTGTCTTGGTCAAAAAGATAAAACCGAACTTCAAGACCCTCGGCCCGAAATACAGCAAGCTGATGAAAGGCATAGCGGCCGAGATAGCCAAGATGTCGTCGCACGACATAGCCACTTTCGAACGCGAAGGCGCGTTCGACATCACCGTAGGTGATGAGCGAATAACCCTTGCGCCCGAAGACGCCGAGATACTCTCGGAAGACATACCGGGCTGGCTCGTAGCCACCGAAGGCAAACTGACCGTGGCTCTCGACATCAACGTTACCCCCGAGCTCCGCGAGGAGGGCATCGCACGCGAATTTGTCAACCGCATTCAGAACATCCGCAAGGATTCAGGGTTCGACGTTACCGACAAAGTGCGTGTACGCATTGCCCCGCACGAGGCAATCAACCAAGCCGTAGAGCACTTCGCCAACTACATCGGCTCGCAAACGCTCGCCGTAGAAGTGGCTCTGAGCGAGGGACTTAACGACAGCAATGCAATAAAAGTTGAAATCGACGATGATATAACGACCTACGTCAGCATCGTCAAAGCATAGATAGTTGAATTAAAAAAAGCTGATCTTATGACAGAAAAGACACGTTATTCCGATGAAGAACTCCAAGAGTTCAAGGAAATAATTCTGGAAAAGCTCGAAATAGCTAAAAAGGATTACGAACTATTCCGCAACGCCATCACGCATGGCGATGAAAACGACACACAGGACACCTCGCCCACGTTCCACGTGCTCGAAGAAGGTGCCACAGTGCTCTCGAAAGAAGAGGCCGGCAAACTGGCACAGCGCCAGCTGAAGTTCATCAACGACCTCAACGCCGCGCTCGTACGCATCGAGAACAAGACATACGGCATTTGCCGCGCAACAGGCAAACTGATACCGAAAGAGCGCCTGCGCCTCGTGCCGCACGCCACTCTCAGCATCGAAGCCAAAAACAAACAGAATTAAAAACGAACCAACGACTTTCTGATAATTTGCATATTGCAAATTATCAGAAAGTTACATATAACAGTTGATGAAAAAGAACGCTATATTGGCGATAAGCATCGTATCCTTAGTCCTTATTATCGATCAGATAATAAAGATATGGATCAAGACCCACATGGCGCTTGGCGACGAGTTCTGCGTCTTCGGCAGCTGGTTCCGCATTCACTTTGTGGAGAACAACGGCATGGCGTTTGGCATGGAACTTGGCGGCTCGTGGGGCAAAATAATCCTGTCGGTATTCCGTGTGGTGGCAGTCTTTTTCATAACGTATTATCTTGCAAAGCTTTGCCGGCAGACCGGGCGCACATTTCTGGTGGTCTGCATCTCGCTTGTTCTGGCTGGCGCAATAGGCAACATCCTCGACTCGGTGTTCTATGGTGTAATATTCGACTCGAGCGTAGGACAAATTGCCACACTATTCCCCGAATCAGGCGGCTACTCCACGTGGCTTCATGGCCGCGTGGTCGATATGTTCTACATGCCAATGATTGAGGGGCACTTCCCCGACTGGTTCCCGCGCGTGGGTGGCGATTCGTTCACATTCTTCCACCCAGTTTTCAATTTTGCCGATGCCGCAATTTCAATAGGCATCGTACTATTGTTCCTCTTCCAGCTCAAAGAGCTTAGCCGCGACTTTGGCGGCGGGAAAGACGAGAAGTAAAAGTGTTACTCGGTAGCCTTCTTCAGCAGTCGGCAGCCTATTCTGATGGCAAAAACAAGAGCCACCACAAAAACAATAAAAGCAATCAGATACTGTTGTGTAAGCCCCACTAACGCGCTGAGCAAGAACGCACAAGCTATCAGTGCTATGAGTTTGGCGAATTGGCGTGCGTAGAGTTTCTTGTCTTTCGATTTCGCCGCATTGGCATACATGCTCGCCAGCAGAATCTTTCCCGAGAGGAACGAGAGCCCGGCCCAGAGCAGCAGTCCGCAGCCCATTGCCGTCATCATTATCGAAAATACATATTCCATAGTGTCCTGGTTTTTTGATTATTTGCTTCGCAAATATATCGATTTTTCGGCATGAAACATAATAAGTGCGTGCTCAAAAAACTATAATAACGAGAGCTCGTATCAGTATATTGGTAGGCGCAAAAACAAAAAACTCGCAAAACCTTTTGTTTTGCTGTGTTTTTTGATGTATCCCACTGTATCTCGTTACATTTGAGCTAAATAACACTTATGAGTTGTACGTATTGCAAGTAATAACTTAAAAACAGAAGAAGTCATGGAAATAATAACAATAGCCACTTTTGTATTGGTAATAATATTGCTGGCACAAAAAGGAAAGGAAATGTCAAAGCCTATATTGTATACAATGGTTGTATTGTTGTAAATACAGGCAATAGCATTTATATCAGTAATTGTATTAATAGTTAAATCAATGATAGGAGGAAGTAGTTTATAAGATGATAATACTTAAAAATGCGAGTTATAACACATTAAAAACTATAAGAATATGATAATCAATGGGAAAGAAGTAGAAACGATATTTGACCACAATCCGACTGACCAGGAGCTTAACCGGTTTGGCGGAAGGCAAAGCCTTATTTATGCCATTAAAATTGGCATTTACAACAATGCAGACAACGCTTATTATCATTTAGGCATTCTTTTTAATTCTCGCGGTGATAAAAAAAAAGGCTGCATATTATTATGATAAAATCAAAGATAAAAGGATATTATCTTCTTTAGTGCAAGACTTTTAGATTTCACGCAAAGCGATTTATAATACCACTCGAAAAGCCATGAAACGCGATGATTTAATCAAACAATGCAGGTATTTCAAAGGCGAGAAAGAAAACCCATATACCGACAACGACCCCAACAAAACGATGTTCTGGGGTTATGAGCGCAAATGGGTTGATTGGTATTACCAACACAACGACTTAGATGATAATCCCCTAGACGCGATGACATACGATTACATTCATTCAGGAATGAGCGATTTCAACACAAATGACGGTGTGCCAATTTCGTTAAAATCGTTATTGTTCAACCGTTATTTCCATTGGAATGATTACGCAACACCCGACGATTTCAAAAAATGGTACGTTTGTTATTATTTAAATATTTCATAAAATCAGACGATTTTATAGTTCCACACTGCATAAAATTGAGCGATTTTATAGTTCTACGTTGCACAAAATGCCAATTACTATGCTTTAAAGTTATTTTTTTATAGATTTGCAATGTCAATCTTCTGGTAAAGAGTGTGTAGTCGGTGTATCGGCTGCCTCGCCGACTGGCTTGATAATATCATGACCCCAGTGTTTTATCAGAATTTGCGAAAGATATACACATCGTAAGCACGGAGAGATAATCACTCTCCGTTGATTTTATAATACCTTAAAAACAAAAGAGTTATGGGATTAATCATAAGATTAAACGACACGGCATCGGAAGATGAATGGATTTCCATGTCGGATTACGACATGGAAGGTCTTATTGCCTTACTGGTAAATGCTTGCGAGTCTTTGGAGCTTACAGAATCGCAGATGGCTTTGATCAATTTTATTCAGGAAAGAATAGATATGATTATCGGCAACAAAAAGAGCGTTTTCTTAGATATAGATGAGCTGCCTTGGAAAAAATCCTTTTTCCCGGAAGACAAACAATTCCTGCAGAAACTTACAGAATTGGCCAAAAAGCCCAAAGTGCTTACGAGGATATACATGAAGCCCGATCTTGACGTGGTGTATCCGTCATTAGACAAACTTGCGAATTTGATTGAGCAGTGCAACGTGGCGAGCGACGGTCAGGGTGAGGCGAAAAATGAAGAAAATATGATTTTCTTCAAGTTCGGTCAAGGCTGGAAAGCCTGTCGCGACGCCCGAAGGAATCTCTATACAGCAGAACGCAGCTGGCGTGGCTTTTATCAGCTTTGTGAAATCAACAAGGTGACCTATAATAAACTTGGAACCGACGCGACGAGGGACAGTGCTGACAGATGCATTGGCAACGGACGTTCGCTGTTTGAGGCCGATGACGATTATTACACCCAGCCCTATTGCACCGTGCTCGACAAAAACTACGACAAGCTTGCGCCCTGGGCCGATGCCAAAAGACGATATGAGAGAACATATAACAACGAGAAAAACAAATAAAATCATTGCCATGTGGTTTATTGACGGGATATTATTTGATAGTGTCAATAGGTGCAGGCAGTAGCGTAAAAGGAGGCAAATCGCAAGCAATCAACAAGTTTCTCGGCGATATTTCGTATCCGATTTACATTACACATTATCCACTGATTTACATGCAGATGGGTTGGGTAAAAAACAATCCCGACGCACCCCTTTCGATGCATATTTTTGTAGCCGTTGCCATCTTCTTCCTCGCCATCGGCTTAGCCTACGGTGCCTTAAAACTCTACGACCTGCCTGTAAGAGAATGGCTAAAAAAGAAATTGTTTAAAGGGAAAGGATAATCATTTTTCATAGCGAGAAAAGTTTGTTTTCTGAGAGAAAGCACTATCTTTGTATTTGGTAGCAGCCGCGCTGAGTATGAACATTTTGCAAGGCTGAAGCCTTGCAAAGCATTAAAAAGCACCGACATGAATACTTACAAGAGCGATAACAACAAACTGCTTCGCGCATTTCTTAAGTACCAACTGATAGAAATAGCGATAGCCTTCGTTTTTTTCATCATTTGTTCTTTAGTCTTTTACCCTAAATTGTTAAAGTGGGGACAGGTTTTTCTTTTTAGCATTGCAGAAACTGTTGGCATTTTAATACAAGTTTTTATTTTCTTGAGTTGTTGGTACTATTGTCAGAATTCTGGCAAATCACTATGGGGCAAGGCTAAAGTCGTACTATATTGCAGCGCTGATATTATTGTACCTTTAGGTATCTTTTGCTTTTTTATTGTGGTGGCTATGTTGGGGCGTAGTCGTAGTAGTTACCCGAATCATTATAATGATAGCTTTGAAACTACTTGCTGGCATACTTATATACTCTTTCTTATTATTTTTATTACCAAATTCATTTTCATTATCATATATAAAAGACGTTTCGCACCGCAGAAATGCCTAAAGGCGGAACAACCTGAAAATAAAGACACTGCAGATATTAATATTCTAAACACTATAGAAGAATGCTACGACGAGCCAGAAGGGTTCATCTGCGAAGGGAATCTCAAATATTACGACGAAATGAATTATTCAGTATATGCCGATGACGCACGCACGGTAATATCTGTAGTGTTCGGCGACAAGAGCAGTGGTTATTGCCGTTATTTCACACTGTCAGAGTCAGATACCGAGTCGGGCTACGAAGAGTTGTGGCGTTTGGCCGATACGATAAGGGCGAATCCGCAGTCGTTCGCAGAACGCGAAATAAATATTGAAGATTTGCAAAAAGAGGATAAGTAAATTACAATTATTATGTGTAAATTGCGCTCTCAAATTTGATATAGATTTTACAAAGATGATAAGAAGAAAAATCGTTCGTACACTTGTTATATGCATTGCAGCTTTTGCAATGGTTTTCAGCACATTAAGCTTCACCAACGACAAGCGCAACTTCGAGGTGATAAAGAACCTCGATATTTTTTATTCGTTGTTCAAAGAGTTGAACAACTACTATGTCGACGAGATAAACCCCGAGAAACTCATACGCACAGCCATCGACGAGATGCTCAAGTCGCTCGACCCGTACACCAACTACATCCCTGAAGAGGACATGGACGACTTCAAGTTCATGACAACTGGCGAATATGGCGGCATTGGCGCCATAATTTCGCGCAGTGACACGTGCTACATCATGGTGCGCGAGATATACAAAGGCATGCCGGCCGACAAGATAGGACTTCGTCCGGGTGATTATTTCGTTGAAATCAATGGCAAGAGTGTCAAGGATTTCAAGGTCGACCAGGTGAGCAACCAGCTGCGCGGCAAGCCAGGCGAAGAGGTGAAACTGACCATCTGGCGACCCGGACAACCGAAGTTTTTCGGCACTGTGGCCAAACGCGAAAAGATACAGATAAACCCCGTGTCGTACTACGGAATGGTCGATGCCACAACGGGTTACATATCGCTCTCGAACTTCACACAGGACTGCTCGTCGGAGGTGAAGAAGGCCTTTCTGGAACTCAAGCAGAAACGCGGCGCCAAGAAGATGATACTCGACCTGCGCGGCAATCCGGGCGGATTGCTCGACGAGGCCATACGAACCGTCAATATGTTTGTGCCACGCGGCTCTGAAGTGCTCAGCACAAAAGGCAAGATAAAATCGTACGACAAGGTTTACCGCGCTACGCGCGAACCTGTCGACACCGAGATGCCGCTTGTGGTGCTCATAAGCCGCGGCTCAGCATCGGCAAGCGAGATTGTAGCCGGCGCCCTGCAGGACCTCGACCGCGCCGTAATCATCGGACAGCGCTCGTTCGGCAAAGGCCTTGTGCAGAGCACCCGCGAACTCGACTACAAGAGCGCGCTGAAAATGACTACCGCGAAGTACTACATACCTTCGGGCCGATGCATACAGGCGCTCGACTATTCGCACCGCGACAAAGACGGTGCTGTGGGCTATGTGCCCGACTCGCTCATACATGAGTTCAAGACCAAAGTGGGCCGCACCGTCTTCGACGGTGGCGGCGTGTCGCCCGACATCAAAATCGACCTCGACAAGTACTCTAACATAACTGCATCGCTCGTATCGAACGATGTAATATTCAGATACGCTGTCGATTACCGCATACGTCACGCATCAATTGCCGATGCCGACAACTTCAAGATAACCGATGCCGATTATGACGATTTTTGCAACTTTGTTGCAAATCAGAAATCGTTCACTTACAAGAACCAGTCGTCGGAGGCGCTGAAGAAGCTCGTTACCGCCGCCAAAGCCGACAAATATTACGACGACAACAAAGCCGATTTCGACCGACTGGAGAAATCGCTCGAGCCGAAGTTGGAGAAAGACCTTGCGACATCGAAGGAAGACATTGTAGAATTCATTGAAGACGAGATACTTACATCTTACTACTACCGTGGTGGTTCTTCGGCGCATGCGCTGAAGAGCGACAAAAACGTTGAGTGCGCCATAGCCACACTCAACGACATGGACAAATACCGCGGCTTGCTCAACGGCAGCGTGCCAAGCCACGCTGGCGACAAGCGCATCTCGAACGAGAAAAACACCGATAGCAAATAATGGACAGCACTGACAAAAATCCGATTGTCAGACGTGGCGGGCTACTTTTCGCCATAGCAGCGCTATTTGCGTGCACTTCTATCGCAAACTTGGTGGTTATCAGTATTTTAGGCACAGGTTTTCAGATTGAGTCGGTGCCCTACTCCACCATAGTGCTTCTGCAGCTGATGTCGAGCGTGGTATCGTTCGGTGTGGCGGCGCTCATCACTTCGAAGTATGCATTTGGCTCATTCAGAGCCGTTTGGGGCGACCAGCGCCCCAAACTCAATCTTTTGCTGCTCGCCATCGCGGCAATTGTGGTGTGCCAGTACTTCATAGAGTGGGCGTCGATGATAAACGAAAGCCTCTGCACTCGTTTTGGCTTAGATTATATAGCTGAGAATGAATCGATTGTGCGGCTGATGTCGCGTATCATTTCGTTCGACGGCATCGGCGGCTGGACGACGACAATAATTGTCGTCGGCATTGTGCCTGCCTTATGCGAAGAGCTGTATTTCCGTGGCGCACTGCAACTTGCGTTCGAGCGCACCACACACAACCCGCGCTACGCCATAGTGGCGAGCGCGTTAGTCTTTGCCCTTATGCACGGCCAGACGGCAAGCCTCATACCTCTGCTGCTGCTCGGCATTTTGTTGGGCATTGTTTTTTACTGCACACGCAACTTGCTCATTAACATAGTAATACATTCCATCAATAACATTCTGGCTCTGGTGATGATATCCCTTTCTGACGCGCCGATAGAACAAACCCTCAGCAGTCCGACCGAAGCTACTGGCGCATTGCTGCCCATTCTGTCAGTAATAGCCACACTGGCAACGGTTTATCTTCTGATGAAGAACAAGCGAGTTGACAATTCAGAATTGAAAATTGAGAATTGAAAAAGACATACGACATGCGTGCAACGTCAATTGCAGAGTCGGTCGTTTTTGATTGCGTCTATCGATTTGAAGAATTTCTTCAGGAAGCGGTAAATACGATAATAGATATAGTCGAAAGTAAGGTGTGGCACGCGGTTGCGCAGATCGGCAATAAGGCTGTTCTTATACTCCGGGGCAATTTTTTTACGTTTGTAAAGAAGCAGATAATAACCGTGCGACAGTCGGCGGCGGCCTTTTTTCACGCCGAAATTATTCTCAATGAAAAAAGTCAGATTCATACATTCGGTCATGGCAACTTTGAAATGCTCGCCGAGATTTGTCGAGCGAGCCGTGACGCTATTTGAGTGACGCCGGAACTTATTGAGTTTCTGATGAATAGAAATCACATCGCCAACGGTGGCCATCATAGTCCAGAAGTGCCAGTCGCCGCACGACTTCATTTGCTGCCAGCTTGTGTCGGTCAGCTTGTCGTAGGCGCTTTTGCGGAATACAACGCAGCTTGCGTTGTATATGTAGTTGGTCCAATACATGTTGTGCGAAACGAACTTTTTGCCATCGTAGATGGCAAAAGGGTGTTTCAGGTGCTCTTCGGTCCAATTATCGTACTCGATGTCGGTTGGGTTGTTGTTCTCATCGACAGTATAAGAACCTGTGTAACAGAGTGATGCCTGCGGATTAGCCACCAGCAGTTTTACGCATTCGGCAAGAAGCGTCAGGTCGGCATCGTCGTCGCTTTCGGCAATCCAGATGAATTCGCCATTGGCGAAACTGATGCCTTTCGCCCATTGGCGAAAGGGACTGCCTGAGTTCTCAGAGTTTTCTATGAAGCACTTTATACGGTCGTCGGTCCCGACGTATTGCTTTATAATAGAGGCACTTTCGTCGGTTGAACAGTCGTCGAGAATTATTATTTCAGTATTGCAATAAGTCTGGTTCAAGACGCTCTCCATCCGCTGACGCAGGAAACGGGCGTAATTGTAGTTAGGCACTATAATGCTAACTAACGGATTATCAGAGCTATTCGAGGCCATAGATGTGCTTTTTAAGTGTTTCAAGATACCGTGTTCCGTAACGTAAGTCGGGTTCCAGATAGTTGCCTTCGGCCCATTCGTTCCACGATTTTATAAAAGCAATGCGATGTTCCAATGGCTTGTCTCTTAGCACATTATCCACATCGCAAAGATGCAGGTCGAAGTATTCGGGCTCGGCATTGTTGAGCACCAGACCACGACGGCCAGTGCGTGGCGTGTGGTCCCAGTTGGGAATGATGGTCGGAATCACGTTCAGCTCTTTCTCCTCGTCTGTAACAAAAAAGCGACACGCTTTTTTGTACTCAACGACGTACGGGCGCTTGAAAATCTTCTGCTTCCAGCGTGCCATGCGGACATCGCTCTGAATGTGGTTTTCGAAGTTGTAGAGGCGCACCACCGAGATGGCGTCGAATCCCATGTTGTAGATTTTCTCGCGCTCAAGCGCGAGATCGTAAGTCTGCCCGACGAAGAATATGCCTTTAAGGCCGTTTTTCTGCGCCAAGTCGCGCCAGGTGTCTATAAGTTGCTTTGTATCAGGACCGTCGAACGGGTGATAAATCATAAAAAGCGGTTTGCCATCGACGCAAATGTAGCGTTTGTCGGTGAAGGCTGGCAGCACTTCGTAGAAGTGCGCCTCAATGTCGGCCTGTCCGGGATAGAGCTGGTCGATGAGCGTGTCGTTGCTTTTCAGTCCGTGGAAGAAACCGCGCCACGACTCATTGGCCCAAGCCAGGCAAAACGGGAAGTCGGGTTTACCCGACGCAAGTACCTCATTGAACGGGCGTTCGAGCAGTTGGCGGCCATTGCCAAACCAATAATGCCAGTAGCAGAAGCCCTCGATGCCATATTGGCGGGCGAGCTCGGCCTGCGCTATGCGCGTCTCTTCGACGCGCAAGTCGTAGTAGCCCAAGTCGGCAGGCACTTTGGGCTGATAATGATTGCGGAAAAGCGGCTTAGCCTTGCCCACATTGGTCCACTCGGTAAAACCTTTCGACCACCAGCGGTCGTTCTCGGGTATCGGGTGAAACTGCGGCAGATAGAATGCCAGAGCACGTATTTTAGCCCCGTTGTTAGTCATAGAGCATTGTCGTGTTTTCCGACTTGAAGAGCGATTGAGAGAAGCGTCCTACCTTCATGTCGAGGTAATATAAAGCTGGGAAATGCACAAAAAGCAGCAATCTGAATCTTTTGCGGAACGGGAAAGCCTTGCCTGTCAGGTATTTCTTTATCTTGCTATAAATTTCTGTTCTGTATTTTTTAAACACTTGGTACGAAGGCGACAAACGCGCCAGTTTCTTTGCCTCCTTCAACGATGTACGCGCGAACTTGCCTTTGAGCCACTCGTTGAGATCGGGCGCTATATTATTATCAATCAGATAATTAAAGCGATTATAGTCGGCCAGGAAGAAATGGAACTCCACCTCGGCGATTTTCAGGTGATCGGTACTGCTCTTGCGCTGTCGGTAGTGATAGAGCGGCACTTCGACGAGGCCAACTTTGTTGGCATTCATAAACCATTTGAAAACAGTGGAATAGTCCTCATAGAAGAAATTGATGGGGAAATCGTCGGTGATCATTTCGCGCTTGAAAAGCTTGTTCCAAAGGTAACTTTGGGTCTTTTCATCGATAATGATTTGATTCAGAGCCTCTTTCCGGTCATAAATCTTCACACTTGAATCACCGTTTTTGACTATCGATGTGTTTTTATACTCGATAAAATGTCCGCACATGGCAATGTCAAGTTGCTCTTTTTCAGCAAATTCGACAAGCGTAGCGATATAATTCGGCTCGTACCAGTCGTCGCTGTCGATGTAACCGATGTACTCGCCACCAGCCATTTTGAGGGCGATATTGCGGCTGTCGGCCTGACCAGTATTGGCTTTGTGAACAACCTTGATTCTGCTGTCGTTGCTTGCGTATGTGTCAATTATCTCGCCCGACTTGTCGGTCGAGCCGTCATCGACGATAATAAACTCCCAGTCACTGTACGTCTGTGCAACGACTGAGTCGAGAGCTTTCCGCAGATACGACTCCGTATTGTAAACCGACATTATTATGCTGACTTTCATCTTCGATTCCCATTAATGTTATATGCAATGCCCATCCGCAATGCGAACGAGTCGTACAATTCGCCGTAATCAGCTGATATACGGCCGTTTATAATCATATTATCCGACAGTTTATAGTTCAAATCCAACATAGCGTAATGCTCCATTTTCGAGGTCGTAAAGAAGTAATTATCAATTTCTTTCAGACCAAAAGCGCCATTGAACTTTTCGCTAAGGCTGCCATGATTCTTAGATACGCTGTATTTGAACAGATAGTTTATTTTTTCAGAAATAAAACCCTTCACACCCAGCGTCACTGCGTTCACGCGGCTGTTCGGGAAGAAGCTGTGGCCGGGCGTCCAATGTCCGCTGTCGATGTATTTTGCCACGGTCTGCTTCGAGTGGAAGAGCGGTGTGCCCATCGAGAGGCCGCCTTGCGACCAGCCTTGGCGGTAAAGACCGTTGTCGAGGTAGTTTTTACGGCCGCCCCAGTCGCCATTGTGCCACATCTGACGCAGGAACCATGTTGAGTTTTCGGGTGTAAACTTCGCGTTAAGCTTTGATTCCCATTGAGTTATATCAGCTTGGTTAAAATGATCGTTCACCCATTTATTGAATGCGTCTGGGTTTGTCGGCACATCGCCCGGATAGACGTACATCTGCACGCCATACTTGTCGTAGCCTGTCGGGTCGGGCGTGCCTTCGCCCGACTGATACGAAGTCTTGAACCATTCTATATTAATGGCTTTCAGCCATTTAACATCAGTCTCAACGCGCGCGCCAATGATGAAGTCTTTGTTGAATTGCGAGAAAGGCTTGGTGCCGGCGTTGTCGCGGAACATACGCTGCAAATACAGCGAACCGCTGACATTTTTTATGTCGAAGTCGATGCCCATGTCCCAAAGTCCTTGGTGGGCGCCAGCGGCGTTCGTGGCTTCGCCGCGAAACGCAGGATTGTCTCTGAATTTTTCGGAGCCTTTGCCTCTGAACGAAGCCCAGAAGTCGGTAGGAATTTCGGTGCCGTCGGGCATTTTACCGCCAATCATCACACTGTGTACCAAGCCGAAAAACGGCTTGGCATACCAGCCGCCCAAACGTCCGTAGGCTAACTTCTCGTGCAGAACGACATCGCGGGTGAAGTTGTAGGCAAATTCATCGTCGGCGTCGTATTCGTTGAAGAGGCGGCCAACGTAGAAAGCGCCTTTTATCTGAAGCCAGTCGCGGGTATAGGGAATCGACCAATAGTCGAAGAATCCGACACCGATGCGCGGCGTAGGCCGCGCATTCGACGACATAAGGTAGCTGCCCGAAGTTACATCGTCGTTTTTCGCCAACGGCGAAAAAGCCTGCATACCAATGGAATAGTCGAGCACGAACGCCTTGCCGGCCACATAGGCCTCGTGTATCATGCTCTTTTTGATTTCGCTCTTGCCCACAAGCGCCAGACCAGTCTCGGCACTGAAATACTTGAAGCGGCAAATGTTGTATTTCGCCTTGGCGTACGCCACAACCTCGGCCTGCTTATACTGCGTGAAGAGGCCCCATTGGTTAGAATACGACCAAAGCGGCTGCAAACTGCCGTTTGTAGCCACGCTTGCCGACGTGCGCACCTCGATGCTCAGCGAATCGACAAACTGCGATGCCTCTGCGACCGTACCGCTATACGCCACGGCCAAAAAGTATATTATTGTTTTTAATACTCTCAATCTCTTCTCGCAATATTTCACTACAAAAATAGTCTATTTGTCAAAACATATCAAAATCTTATCGGCAAATATTAATTTCTTAATTAATTTTGCGGTGTTTTTAATGATTTGACACATGCCGATAAGAATTCCAGATACTTTGCCGGCACGGCAGATACTCGAAGGCGAGAACGTCTTTGTGATGAGCGAGACACGCGCTCTTCAGCAAGACATTCGCCCGCTTAAGATACTGATTCTCAATCTGATGCCTGTAAAAATAACCACAGAAACGCAGCTTCTGCGTGTTCTTTCGAACACGCCGTTGCAGGTCGATGTGGAGTTTCTGATGACGAGTTCGCACGAGTCGAAACATACGTCGCACCAGCATTTGAGCACTTTCTACAAAAGTTTCGACGAGGTTCGCCATCAGAAATACGACGGAATGATAATCACCGGCGCACCCGTAGAGCACATAAAGTTTGAAGATGTCGACTACTGGCCCGAAATGACCGAGATAATGGCATGGTCGAAAACCAACGTCACCAACACGTTCCACATCTGCTGGGGCGCGCAAGCTGGTCTGTACTACCACTACGGCATTGAGAAATATCCGACAAGAAAAAAGATGTTCGGCATTTTTCCACACAAAGTAGTCGACCGTAAAGAACCTCTGATGCGCGGTTTCGACGATGTGTTCTTCGCGCCGCACTCGCGCCACACGACAATACTGCGCGACGACATTGCCAAATGCCCCGACCTGCGCCTGTTGGCTGAGTCGAAAGATGCCGGAGTGTACATAGTCATATCGGCCGACCGACGTCAGATTTTCGTCACGGGCCACTCAGAATACGACCGCAACACGCTGAAAGACGAGTACGTACGCGACAAGAACAAAGGGCTCGAGATAGACATGCCGGCCAATTATTTTCCCGACAATAATATCAATTCGATACCTCAAGTCATTTGGCGCGCGCACGCCAATTTGCTGTATTCCAATTGGTTGAACTACTACGTATATCAAGCGACTCCATATTCGCTTGATGAGATTTAAGACAAAATAACATTAGTTTTTGCAAATCTTTTTGCAAAACAAAAAAAAGCAAGTATCTTTGCACCGCTTTTCGGAAGAATGGCATTTAGGTTGATTCGCTAGCTCAGCTGGTAGAGCACAACACTTTTAATGTTGGGGTCCTGGGTTCGAGCCCCAGGCGGATCACAAAGATTTTTGATTAGATGTTTTCATAGAGGTCGATTCGCTAGCTCAGCTGGTAGAGCACAACACTTTTAATGTTGGGGTCCTGGGTTCGAGCCCCAGGCGGATCACAAAAAACAAGGCGCATCAATGATGCGCCTTGTTTTTTTACTCCATTTTGAAAGCGATAATAAATCCGCCCTGCGGTTTTATTGTCGCTCGGTACTTGCCATTTTTGGTCTTCACGGTCTGTTTCTCAGCCTTGTTGTCGGCAAGCAGATAGAGGTCTTTTGCCTCGGCAGGGATATCCAAATCTACAGAAATATCTTTATCAGAAGCACTTACGCCTGCAATATACCATTGCGTGCCATGTCGGCGCGCAATGACTACGTAGCGACCCGGATAGCCGTCGATGAAGCGCGTATCGTCCCACGTAGTGGGCACTTCGCGCAGAAAATCAAGGCAATACGCAGGTGCATCGGTAAGGTTGTTGGGCGCTATGGCAATATGCTGAATGGGATTTTGGAAAAGAAT
Source organism: Bacteroidales bacterium (assembly GCA_017960905.1). Classification (GTDB taxonomy): domain Bacteria; phylum Bacteroidota; class Bacteroidia; order Bacteroidales; family Marinilabiliaceae; genus W3P20-009. Next base: position 2,590 of record JAGCYH010000048.1, on the reverse strand, counting down.
AGTGGTGGCAAGCTGGAAGACATCCGTCGTACGACGGATGTTGCCGCGTTCGTTGCTGCGGCTCATGCGGCGGTTGAGGAAGCAACCGCCATACTCCATACAGCCAACAGCGTTGCGCACAAACGGATGCAGACAGGCATTTTGCGCCTCACGGTCGCAAAAATCCTGACTGAAAATCATATTTTCGGAAGCCAGAACTGCCTCACTGCCAACATAATTGGGGTACATCAGCTCCCAGCCGCGCGGCAGAGTGCAGCCATGGAAGATGACCATTATGCCATGGTCGTCGGCATCGCTGAGTATGGCTTCGTAGAGGCGCATGGTCTCTTGCTTGTCGCCACCGAAGAAATCTACTTTTATGCCGCGCACACCGTTCTCTTGCAGCCACTTCATTTCGCGCTTGCGCGAAATGGGGTCGCACATTATGTTCACCGGTCCTTGCTCTATATCGTTCCAATAGCCGCTCGAGCTGTACCATATTATAGGCTCAACGTTCTTACTATGAGCGTATTTAATAAGCCGTTCCATTCTGATGACACCGATTTTCGTATCCCACCAGTTGTCGATAAGCGTAAACTGAAAGCCCATTTCGTGTGCCAAGTCGATGAATTTCACTTGATCGTCATAGTTGATGCTCTCGTCTTGCCAAAGTATCCAGCTCCACGTACCCTTGCCAAAAGGATACTGATATTCAGAATCGTATAGTGGTTTTACGAAATTCCACGGTGCTGTGGTCTCAACTATCGGTTTCAGCGTTTTGCCGAGTACGATGATACGCCACGGCGTGTTGCCCGGCAAGGCAAACGCCGGCTCTACAGTGCCGTTGCCGTTGTTCTCTTCAGGCATTGGAAATTCCAGGCGGAACAAGCCGCCTTCGCTGTCGCTCAGGCGCGATGCGCAGTAGTGGCTATCGACACCCGTTTCGCTCACCAACGCCCAGCCGTCGTTGCCTACTTTGAAGAGCGCGGGGAACGTCCAGCCGTGATCATACTTCGAGCGGGTATCTATCGGGACATCAAACAGATAGTCCTCTTCGTAACTTGGTTTGGTGCGTTTCCAGCCAATCATCGCGTCGCTTTGCGGCGTGATGAAGGCTGTGGTTTTCTGAGGCAAACGGAAACCTGTTAACTCTTTGTTAATCACTATACTGCCTGTTCCTTTCTGCCGTTCTATACAGTATCTGAATCCGACCGTGTTGTCATCTAACTCGAATTGCAAGCTAAATGTCAGCCCTTCGGGGTTCTGAAAGTAAAACATACGTCCTTCGCGCAAGTAACGGTCGGCAGATCTTTTGAGCCTCTCCACCGCTTTGTAGCCACCGTTAACACATATCGTTTCGGACTTAATCAGTTTCAGACCTTTGTCGAAGTCGCCTATGTTGGTTTTCAGTCCCAATGGCGACGGTTCTAAAATAATGTTACCCAGATGTTTAACAGAATACGATAATTCGCCTTCGTCGTTCAAGACGACGCACACTTCGGTCAGCTTGTTCGGACTAACGACGTAAGTTGTGTCGTTGGCCACTGCAAAAGTAGCGACCGACAAGGCCGCCAATAACATGAGTGCTTTCATATCAAATGTTGTGTTTTTGACAAAAATACAGCGCATTGCGCAATTTTACAAGATTAGGTCCATTCAAAACCGCAGAAATATTACTTTAGGCGTAATGAATACTACTCGCGCCGTTACTCCAACTGTTTTTTGCCTTTTAAGGCAAAAAAGGTTAGTTTTGCGAAGCAAAAAAAACAGAAAGTAATGCAAACAGGCGACAAATACGTGAGCAGAATGACTGTAAACGACTCACACACAGCGCAAACGATAGGCTCGGGCGATATGCCCGTACTGGCTACGCCGGCCATGGTGGCACTTATGGAAAATGCTGCTATGAACGTTGTGGCGGCACAACTTCCTTCCGACTCCACTACAGTAGGCACCGAATTGACAATCAGCCATTTGAAGGCATCGCCGATAGGCGCTGCCATAGAAGCCGAAGCCACGCTCACCGCCATCGATGGCCGCAAACTGTCTTTTGACGTTGTAGCCCGTCAGGGCGAAACGATAATAGGCAAAGGCACACACGTGAGATACATCGTTGAGCGTGAACGATTTATGGCAAAATGCAAATAAAGGCTTCAATTCTTACTTGTCGCAATGGCCGTTTTCGAAGTGGTATGAAGTATATATTGCTATCAAAAGTAAAATGCCGGCTTTAGTTGACGCCAATTGAATGGCTGCGGCAACAAAAAAATCCGCCCCTTGTGCAGGGACGGATTATAAAGCAGAACCGATTGTTCGGTGCGGTTATTTCAGTTTTTGGCCATCGGCGAAGGCGTTGCCGACACTCTTCCCAAGTTCGATATATGTGTGGTGCACAGGGTCGAAGGTGATAATGCCCATTTTCTCGACGTCGGGTTTGCCGTCGGCGGCCAGATACTTCTCGTCGCACAGAATGTTGACAATTTCGGCCACAAGGTTGAATCCGCTAGCGTCTTTGCCAATCGTCTGCTTCACGCGGCACTCAAGCGTCATTGGGAACTCGCCGAACACAGGTGCGTTCACGTTGGGCGCTTTCGCGATAGTCCAGCCCGTT
>JAGCYH010000047.1 GCA_017960905.1 Bacteroidales bacterium | reverse complement strand
GGGCGACCGCCAAAGCCTTGCATCTCACGTTCTTCCAAAGTACAGATAGAAAAATCTGCCGTAGAATTCTGTGCTTGCAACGCGGCACGGTCGGCTGCCTCTTTTGCGGCTGCAATCTGCGCCTCTGTCTGCGCGGGAGTAAATGTGCGGCTCTCGTAATACGGATCGTGGATGCGCACAAAATATGGACTTCCATCCTTCTTGTTGCGAACAGCAAAACGAATATCCATCAATCCGCCACTCCAACTGCGACGCGCCAACTTGTATGCACGCCAGTTCACCTCCATAGTAAGGTCAAAGTCAGAGGTTTCTATGCTGTCGATTTTTAGCGGTTGCTCGTAGCGGGTTGGCGAATGAAGCACCATGTTGTCGTCCATAAACCATCCGTCGAAATATCCGTCGCGAGGATGTATGCCCGGATACTGCTCCGGCTCAAACGAACGTTCTTGCACAAGTTCCTGCCAAACGCCGTTGTTGGCGCTAAAATAAATATGTTCAAAGAGTTGTCCGTAGAGCATTTCGTCGATAATACCCGACGGCTTTTTGCTCTCAACCTTGATTTCGTACTCGTTTTGGGCATTGGCAATAGTTCCAACCGCCAAAAATGTCATTAATAAAAGTCTTTTCATCATTTATGTTTTAGTTTATTTATTTTTTTAATAGTAGCATATCAGAGGTTTTGGGGGATTATTTTTTCATATCTTAATATATTTATGGTTTTATTTTGTTTTCTTCGTAAAATATCCGGGGTTTTTCTTTCCGCCGTCGATGTGGGCGTATGATGCGTCGGTGTGGGATGGGTCGTATTTTGTTCCTTTTCCGCCGATAAGGTTGGGGCAATAGTTAAACATATCTTTGTTTGTTACATTGCTGATATTCCAACCGTTACCCACATAGATTGTTTTAAGGGTTTCACAAGCCGAAAACATACCCCCCATCTCATTTACATTCTTTGTGTTGAAATTGCTGAGATCAAGGTTTGTCAAGTTTTCACAACCAAAAAACATAATTCTCATATTAGTATCATTATCAGTATTGAAACCGCTGACATTAAGGCTTTTAAGTTTTCCACACCAATAAAACATACCTGCCATACTCTTGACATTCTTTGTGTTGAAACCGCTGACATCAAGGCTTGTAAGGTTTCTACAATCCCAAAACATACCCTCCATATCAGTAACATTCTCTGTATTGAAACCGCTGACATCAAGGCTTGAAAGGTTTTTACAACCCAAAAACATACCTCCCATATCAGTAACCTTCTCTGTATTGAAACCGCTGACATCAAGGTTTGTCAGGTTGGAACAACCAAAAAACAAACAATTCATATCAGTAACCTTTCCTGTATTGAACCCGCTAACATCAAGGCTTGTAAGGTTTTCACAACCGTAAAACATACTACTCATATCAGTAGCCTCTGAGGTGTTAAGATTTTCTTTGATACCTATTACGGAAGTAAGATTTTGAAAATTATCAAACCAACGCCTACAATTTTTAGGTCTGTATTCTTTAAATGAATTGTCAAATACAACTGTTCTGATTTTGTTTAATACAGGTTCCCATTCTTTACATTCAAAACCGTAACTGTCTTTTGCCAAATTTTCCACATCATACGCACCTCGCGGCTTTTTATCATTATAATAAAAAGTCAAAGTGTCGTCTTCAAATACCGCGTATGCCACGGGTTGAGAGTTGTGTGAACAGGCAATAATACTCAGCAATGGAAACAGTAGCAACAGAATGTTTGTCTTTTTCATATCTTAATATATTTATGGTTTTATTTTCTCAACCTCAGCACGCCCACCGAGTTTTCGGGCATCGAGAAGGTGAACGACTTCCGTACTGTGCCGATTGATTCTTTTTTGGGTGTAATTGCCTCGGCATAACTGAAATCGGCAGGCACGTCGGGATGATTTGAATAGTAGTTTTGATCGCCCTGATTCTTGATGCTGGTATCGTGAGAGGTCATATATTCAATCTCGGCGGTATAACTATCGTCAGAGTTAAGGTCTATGGTGATGCTCTTGTCCTTAGCCTCGGCGTTTACAAATTTCAGATAGATGGTGCCGGTCTTGGTGTCGATGGTTGGCGAGGTGTAGACTGTTTCGTCAACTTGGCTGCCATTTAACACATCCTGATATTTCAAAGCGCGGTTGCCTCCGAGCGAGAAAAGTTGCTGATAGTAGTAGTTGGTGGTGCGCCAAAGACCCCGGTTGTCGAACCAGATAAGGTTTGAACCCCACTTGTTGTAACCCTTTTTGCAGAAAAGCGGTGCATACGCCGCCATCACTACCATATCGGAATTGCGCTCCAAACTGAGCCAATATGCAGCCTCGGCAATGGTAGAACAGTAGGCGTTGTTGGTGCGGTTGTTGGCAAACTCTCCCACAAACACACGGGTGGGACGGCTGCGGTCGTAGGTAAGTCCCTGACTTCCACGTTGTGAGCCAGGTGCATAACGGTTGCCCTGACTTAGAAACCAGTCGTCGCCTTTGTAGTAATGCTCATCAACGTATGTGTCGGGATATTTCTCGTCGATTTCAGCATAGTTGTTGTCAAACTCACGTCCTGCCTCGCGGGCACCGGCGGTAGAGATGATGATAATGTCGGGATATTTAGCCTTGACAGCCTTATATATTATGTCGAAACGCTCCCAAAACTCCTTGCCCTGATTCTCGTTGCCCACACCGAGGTATTTGAGGTTGAACGGCGCGGGATGTCCCATTTCGGCACGCAACTTACCCCATTGGGTGTTAACATCGCCATTGCAAAACTCATTTGCGGGTCCGTCGGGAACATTGTACGCCTGAAACGAGTTGTTTTGAATCATCTGCGCACAGATACCGCCATCGAGCGACTGGTTGATGTCTTCAAAGAAGATGCCGCTTAGCGTAGGACTAATCTCAATGCCGAGCGATTTGGTATCGATACTCAGTTGCCGTGTCTCGGTCTGTGCCGAAACTGTTTCTAACGCAATGGTCAGAAGCATAGTTGATGTAATCAGTACTCTTTTCATATTTAGGTAAAAAAATATGGTTTTGTATATATATTGACCCGTTGGCGGAATTATTTTTATCTAAAAAATTTGTAAAATCTTAATAAAAAAAGTCGCTTATGTTATTGATTTTTAATAATTTAGCGGTGTCAAAAACATAAATAATAATCACTAATATGAACAACTTGTATACAAAATTCGTTAATTTTCTTGAAATGTGCAAACATTTTTCTTCAGATTTGGTCGACGAACGTGGAAACATACCAAGACGAGGCCCAATACTTCATTTCTCAGATTTGGAAGTCATTGCTCTGAGTATGGCTGCCGAATCGGAAGAAATTGACAGTGAAAACTGGCTTTTCAAAGGCAAGCTGAAAGAGATTAACAGTCTGATTCCCAATATCATATCTCGTCGCCAATTCAACGACAGACGTAAGTTGACAAGTGGCCTTTGTGAAGAAATACGTAAACGCGTGGCCAACACAATTGATGGTGGCGAAGAGTTCTTTTGCATAGACTCGAAGCCAATTGAAGTCTGTCGTGTGGCTCGTGGCAAACGTTGCAAAGTGCGGTCACGCTTTTACCGCCCCGTACCCTATCCCAGTAATGGCCGAAACAATGGCTTCGTCGGTGGCCGTGCCTGTGACTGTAGCCGTTCCTGCGGCAAGGTCAACCACAACATTATCAACACCTTGCAGCGATTGCAAAGCCTTCTCGACATTGGCGCGGCAGTGGTTGCACATCATACCGTCGACCTTGAATACTCTTTTGTCCATAGCGATTTTATGTTTTTTAGGTAAAAATCTGTTAATCAGCGCGAAAACAAGCAGACCGCACATTGCCACACTGCAAATGGTGCTGAATATGGCCGAGCCGCCGTTGCAGCAGGCGCGCGACTGCACCAAATGGCTTGTGAACCACTCGCGCGGCAGCAGATAATCGATTCCGCAACCGAAAGCAACGGCACCCGCCGTTATCGATAACAGATAGAGCCACAGCGTTTTGCGTCCGAGCACCTTGCGGATTACAAATATCGAAGCCATATTCGACGCAGGTCCAGCCATCAGCAGAACAAGAGCCGCGCCAGGCGTCAGGCCTTTGAGCATCAGAGCCACGGCAATTGGGATTGAGCCTGTGGCGCAGACGTACATCGGCACCGAAACGGCCAGCATCGCCGCCATATTCACAACAGGCGTGTCCGCGAAGCGCAGAAAGAATCCGTCGGGCACGAGCACGGTTATCAGCCCAGCCACAGCCAAACCCACCACAAGCCAAAGGCCAATGTCTTGAATCATATCCAGATAGCCGTAGCGCAAAGCGCCCGTAAGTTTCTGTCGGAAAGTGTGTTGCGTGGTTTGTTCGCTGCGGCGCGATATGGGTTCGGCGGGCTCGTTGCGGGTGGCGAGCGTCACCAACTGACCACCGAACAAGGCGGTTACGAGTGCCGCCACAGGGCGCAGAATGGCAAACGGCAAGCCTAGCAGCGACGCGGTGGCAAGTATCGAGTCGACACCTGTCTGTGGTGTGGCAATCAAAAACGACGTGGCCGCACCTTTCGACGCGCCTTCTTTCCGAAGCGACACGGCCGTGGGTATCACGCCGCACGAGCATAGCGGCAGCGGAACGCCAATCAGCGCCGCCCACACAACGCTGCGGAAGTTGTTCTGCCCAATGTAGCGGCGGTAGACCCCCGACGGCACAAATGTGTGCAGCAGCCCCGCAACGCCGAAACCAAGCAGCAGATAGGGCGACATCTTGTTAATCAAATCCCAGATTTCCTGCATAGTTTAATTTTTAATTCCATCGCAAAAATACGGCGCCGATTCTGCAACCAGGTTGCACAATTCGATGCCCTATGGTTTTAAAGATCTTGGGTTTAAACCTTTTCTTCCTTCCTCACTTTCAGCGAGTTAATTGCCATGATTATGGCAATTACAGCCATCATAGGCATTATCACAAGTTGTGCTGCGTAGAACTCTTCGATGAGCTCCGCCATGTGTAAGACTGTGAAAAGTGCCATCGTGCAAGCCAATACGGCGTTGATTGTGAGGCATATACGGCCGCCGTACATAGTGAGCAGAATGCCGATGACGGGAATCAGATATGTCATTGTCATCATAAAGGCTATCATACCGGTCGAAACAGGCGGCTCCAAAGCTGCAATGCTCACGCCCCAAAAGGCTGGCATTGCGTCAGTTAGCGAATGTGTAAGGAATCCCACGATGGTGAGAATCCAGAAGACGATGATTTTTGCTTTTCTTTCCATTTTTGTAAGTTTTTAGTTTTGAAATATTTCTGATGTAAATAATTGTTATTCAGGTACATATATTATCTGTCCATTGTCCAGCTCGTAGGCTATGCCTACTCGTTTGCCTTTTTTCTGTCCTTCGGAATCCTGGTCCTCGCTTGGTGTGTAGCGGTTTATCTCGGTGCCTTCTTTGGTGATGATCTCCATGTTCTCTTTGCCCGGATTTTTAACCATTGTAAAGTCCTCTTTTGAAAACATTTCGGTCATGTTGAAGCGCGTAACGAGTGCGACCATAAGTGCCACGGCAAAAACCATCGACACGTCGAACAGATTGGAAACCACCGACATAGGGTCGCCGTCGTCGTCAGAAAATAGGAAATGCCGTTTTTTCATCGCTTGTCGTTTTTGATTATTTGTGCCAAATATTCAAGATTTATCAAATCCTGCTGATACCAGCGGCGTTTTACTTGCTGTGTGATGTAGCCGATAGCTGCAGCCACGAGGCCCGTAACTGTCGTTGCGAAAGCCACTTGCATATTGCGCGCCATAGATTCTATATCGCCCGAAGCGAGCCCCGCGAGCGCCGGACCCATAGGTATGAGCGTGCCCATCAGGCCGAGCATCGGTCCTAGTTTCGACAGCATTTTTGAGGTTCCAAGGTCGCGGTCGGCCTCTATCTCGTACTCGGCGAACAAACGGTCGACTTCGGCAGCGTTGGCGCGGGCTTCAATCATCTTTTTAGCGTACGTAACTACCAGAGTACCAGTGCGTCGTGGCAATTTTGCCACGACATCATCAAGTGCCGAATTGTCGGTGCACGAGAGTGCCTGCCGTATCTGACGCGACGATTTGCGAAGCGCTACATATTGCCCGAAAAAAGTGCCAATAAGCATCAACGCTCTGATAAACAGGAAAATAAGTGCTACTATGACGGGAACGAGCAGCCCCGTCGAAATCCAATACAGAATGTCTGAAATTGTCTCCATACTAATTGTTTTTTGTTTTATGACGATATATTAAAAATCCACATAATGCGCTGATTGACAGTAATATGATAAAAGCAAACAGGGCGTTCCAGTTCACCTCGTCGGACCCGTGAAAGCTTGTAGTGCCGTTGACTGTGGCGATAATGCCCAAAATGAGCAGCAGCGCGTTGGTGAGAAACAGTATTTCGAGGCGCAGAATCTTTTCGGGCAGCAGACGTCTCAATCCGAACGAAACTGCCGGCAAAACCACAGCCACCGACACCGCGAAACACCATGCCACCGCTTTGAAGTCGAATCCTGTGAACTGATAAATCAGACCGACAAGAGCTGCGAAAAGAATTGGCAGAATGAGTATTCCCGGGAAAAACCTTAGTATTCGGTAGATTATCAGCACTTTACGCGGCATCTTGTCTTCGAACATTATATGCGTGGCAAGTAGGCAATATGCCATTTGCCACGCCACTTCGAGAGTCAGCACGACCGAAGTGTCGAGCATAAGTTGCTTGTTTGCAAGCCATTGCGCGATTTGCGATTTCGACTGTTCGATGGCCAACGGCCACGAACAGCCAACCGCCACAGCCAACGCTACAGCCACGAGAACAACGTGCCACGGCTTCATAAATGTCTGTTTCAGAGCGAAATTGAAGCAGACCAACAACATCAATATGAATACCAGAGTCTCCATTTAGTCTTCGTCTGTTTCTTTTCTGCGCTTCCGTACAATGATGATTATCAGTAAAATAGCTACAATGACAACGCCTGCGACAGCGCCCGTCGACACGTATGTTGTCTGGCTTTCGGCAGTGTCGAGTCGTTCTTTTTTGAGTACTGTGCCGTCGTTTTGTGCGTTGCTAACTGTTTGTGGCTGAGTTAGTTTTTGCATCTGAGCGTTAATCTGTTCAATCCGTTCAATCCGTTCGGATTGAACCTCCGTCGCGTTCCACAGCCCTTTGTCGATAGCCTGTTTCATCACCGATGTCATCTGCTGCAGCGCAGCCGGACTTTTCGCCTCGAAAAACTCACTGATGCCGAGGTCGTACTTGTCGTTGATGTAAACGTCGTAAATGTCGTTCCAGAGGCGTTCGTCGATAACTTCTGGCTTCATTACATTCCAGCCGTAAGTGTTTTCTATCACTTCGGCAAAGCTTGCTGCAGCCGAAGAACCGCCCTTCATTTTCTCGCCAATGTACACCGGATTCAGAATTGTGGCTCGACTTTCTACTCCAACTGCCTCTTTCAGAGGCTGTAAGCGTGCGTTGTTGCGGTTGCGATAGTCGGCCAGATATGCGTCGGGGTCTTTGCCCGTAACGGTTTTTATGGCAAGATTCATTCCGCCCATAAACTCATAAACGTGGTCGAGGCTCAACGCGCCCCAAGTGTTGCTCTGGCGAGGTTGCACAACTGCGTCGGCACGAGTGAGTGCCGCCTCGAATGCCAATTTCGAATGACTCTCCCATTCATCTTCCGAACCGTAGTATGCGCCCATATTATTCATGTAAACATCGGCTATCTCGCTCACATCCTGCCATTTATCGCCTTGCTGTACCATTTGCTGAATGCCGGTGCCGTAATTGCCGTTAACGCCGCCAAAGACCCTTCGGGTCGATAATTGGCGGGCCTCTTTGGGCGAAAGACCTTTGGCGGTAAGCGTTCGCTCCGCTTCGAGAACGCCCTCGGCAACCTGATTCTCGAACTTGTCGTCGGCTGCGTTGGCCGCCATTTCAACGGCGCGCGTGATGAGGAAAAGCCGCGATGCGGCTAAGTCGCGCAGCTGCCCCGAAGTCTGCACTACGACATCGATGCGCTCGCGGCCAAGATCTTCGCTTGGAATCAAGCGAAGGTCTGTCACGCGGCCGAATGCATCGCGAACTGGCTCAACGCCAAGCATATACAGAATTTGCGCTATCGTTGCGCCCTCTGTTTCAACAAATTCGCCACTCCATAACGTATAACTAACCTTGCGCGGCAGACTGTCGTTGTGGCTTGCGCGGTATTGCTCAAGAGTGGCGTTGGCAAGCGCTTTGCCTTTCTCCCACGCCACTTCCGATGGCGTTGCTTCGGCGTTGATACCGAACATGTTACGTCCCGTTGGCAATACGTTAGCGTTGCATATTATGTCGCCGCCAGGTGATGGCGGCGTATAGCCGCCATTCATCGCATTCATCATGCTATTTAGCTCAGCAACAGGACTTTCGAGCAGTTGTTGACGATATTTGCCTATGTTTTTCAAAGCCCGTTCAACCTCGCATATCGCCGTTGCAAGATTTCGCTCTTCGAGCGAAAAATCTTGTTTCTGAGCGGCCATCATGTTCATCATGTCCGACAGCCCGTCGCTCTTGGGCTTTGCATTTGTAACGCCCATTGCAGCCGCCATTTTTTTGAGCGATTCGTCGGAAGCGCCCATCATCTTGGCCATTTGCAAAGCCTTGCGTGGGTCGGTGTTTTCGCCCATGGCACGCATTCCCGCCATTTTTGCACTATCGGGCTGATTATTTGCAGTCGTTGTATCTTTCTTATTTCCAGGCATTTCCATAGGTGCTTTTCGAGCGGTGTCGGTGGCCTGCTGCATTTTTTTCTGCATGTTCATCATCATCGACATCTGGTCGCGCGGACGGCTGAGGGCGTCGGTTACTTCGCGTGCGCGAAGTAACTGCGCCATGGTTATTCCGGCTGTTTTGCAGATAAATTCATCAGTCGTAACCGACTGATTTTTATATATTTCCGCAACCAGTCGTTGTGCCGGTTCGAGGTATTTCCGGGTGAAAAGCGATTTGTGTTTCTCGGTGTCGTATTTGGCGCGGCCAAGTTGCTTGTCGAGAGCCAGTAAGCCATACGCTACAGGTTCGGTCGCCATAGCCTTCACGCTACTTTCTATGCGGTCGGGCTCGTATGCCTCACCAAGCGTATATAGCTGACCCACAATCTTTTCGTTGGCTATTTCTTCGGCAAACGACTCTATTTTTGATATCTCGTCTTCGGAATATGGCACCGATAAGTCCGTTGTATCAAGCTGCAATTCCGATGCAATGCCAAGTTCAACAGCAATTTTTTTCACCAACAATGATGCGCTTTTTGTTGTGCTAACGTTCTTAGAATCAACGTTTTTGTTGTAATTTGCAATGGCATCGTCGAGTTTTTTGTATTGCTGGCGCAAACCGCTTTCGAGAAACGGCGCTGTCAGATGACTCTGAATGCCAGCGTACGAGCGGCGTTTGGCAATGAGGGCTTCGCCCACATTGGATATTGTGTAAATGTACAGATGCGGCATGTTGCCCACGAGCCGGTCGGGCCAGTCCGAATCGGACAGAGCCACTTGTTTGCGCGGCGTGTATTCGAGGCCGCCGTGTGTGCCGAAGTGCACCAGCACATCGGCGCCGAAACCATAGCGAGCCCACAAATATGGCGCAATGAACACGTGCGACGGCGCGGCGTCGGTGCCATGAACTATGGCAAAGGCGTTATCGCCTTTGCCGGCCAGCGGCTGCGGCATGAGCACCACGTTGCCAAACTGAAGCCGTGCCACGCCAAGTCGTCCGTCGGCAGTCGACATATATTCGCCCGGAAATTCGCCAAACTGGCTTACAACTTCGTTGTAAGCCTCGTCGGTTAGCGATTTCTTTACCCAACTTGTATATTGCTCTTTGTCAATGAGTTCTGGATTGCCGTTTTGCATAAAATGCTCAAAGTCAGCATCGTCGTAGGTCGAAAACACTTCGCCCTGCGCCTGTATCTGCCGTTCGAGTTCGGCGGCTGTCGATGGCAAGCCATCGACATTGTAGCCTTCGCGACGCATTTTCACAAGCAGGTTGTACAGCGACGGCACAACCTCCATCCCGCTTGCCGCAAGTGCCGCTTGTCCCGGACCTTTGAAATATACTATCGCAACACGTTTGTCTTTGTTGGCTTTCTCTTTTAAACTCAGATAGTTACAGATGGTTTCTACAAAGTCGCTCAAACGATGCGGCATAGTGTATGCTTCGCGAATGTCGCCGTTAATGCGCTGTGCGAAAAGCGAATACGGCCGTAGCGCACCGTCTATCTCGGGCATCACAACGCTTTGGCTCAAGAAACCGCCGCTCATGCCCATCTTGTCCGACTGCCATTCGGTGTCTAATGTGTTGACATTCAGCGGACAAAACAACGGAATATTTGACTTTGTCAAATATTCCACCACACCGTCGCCAAGTCGTCCGTGAGCCATATTTACCACAGCGCGCGGTGCTATAGAGTCGATAGTGTGGCGGTTTATGGCCGACTGAAGCGACTGTAAGTAATAGACTGCCAGCCCTTTAGCTTCAAGCGCAGCCGACAAGTCGGCTGCGTCGCCCATCTGACCGGTTACGACAATCGCTTTCCGATTGCCGTAATTCGGGTCGAGATGTTCCGTCATATACTCAAGATATTCGCGTATGCTGTTGAATCCAACGTCCTCTGAATCAGCGTCTTCCATGTCGGTGTGCGTTATCATATAGTTTTTCCGCTCAACAACGGGCTCTATTTCGCCGCAGAATATTTTCTTTTTGTCGATGTAAGTCCTTATGTAATTGAGCATTGAGCGTATGTTGCGCCGTCCGCCGCTCAGATAGTCCACTATCGTGTCGGCATCGGTTTCGCTAAGCGAAACGATGTAGTTGTCGGGGTTTGTAGACGACACGGTCAGAATCGGCACGCCGCAAAGCCCGGCCACTTCTATCGCCGAACGTTGTTCGGCGGTGAGCCGCAAGCCCATTCCGTTGACGAAAACCATGTCGTAATCGTCAATTTTGTCGATGTTATCTAACTGAAGGTCAGATACTTCAATCATCAGATTGTCGTTAGCCCTTGCTATCTCACCCAGTTGCAGCGCCTGATAATTGACAAACGCGATGTGCGTCGGTGAGCAGTATTTTTTCCAAAAATACGCCGTTGCGCCTATGGCGCAAAGTATCAGAAACACTTTAAGTATCAGCCGTCTCTTTTTCATATATCTATGTTATTGATTATCAGAATAATTTATCAACATCGACCGACAAACCGACCTGGCAAACCAAACCGCTTGTCGATGGCGAATTGTTGTAGTAAACCTTTGGTTTATAGTTGAATATGTTGTCGGCGGCGAAACTAAGGCTGATGGCTTTCCAGATGCGTTGCGTCAGCGTGAGTTTCCAAATCGAATAGCCGTCGTAGCTCACGCGTGTCGTCTCGCTGTTGTCCTGCGTTGAGTTGTATTCTTCTACATCGACCGGCGATAAGTATCTGCCGCTCAGCGCAATATTGAAACCATAGTTGCGCCAGCGCTTGTCGTAGTCGATGCGTGCTGTGGCCGTATGCGGACGCGTGTTCGACGTCTCGGGTTCGCCTTTCTTAATTATCTCATGCACAAAGGCATACGAGAGTTTCAGCCCAAAGCCGGCATCAGTTTTCGCTGTGTAAGCGGCGTCGACGCCTATGACTTTTATGGCGCTCATGTTGATGTATTTCATGCCGTTAAGTTCCTGATTCCAAGCCGTTGTGATGCGGTTCGAAACAAAGTTGTAATATCCCGTTGCCACAAAGTTGTGATGCAGGTGCTTGATGTTCGATGCGTGCTCAACCGAAACCGAGAAATTGTTGCTCTTCTCGGGTTTCAGTTTGTCGTTGCCGTAAATCATGAAAATCGATGCCATGTCGAATTCCATGTACATCTCTTTGAGCGTCGGTGCGCGGAATCCGCCGGCGTAATTCATTCGTAGTGAGCAATGTGGCGTGTTGTACATGGCCGCCACTTTACCCGTAACGCTGTTGGCGTCGGCTTCCGAAAAATAGTCGTAGCGAATGCCGGTGAGCAGCGAGCAATGCTCGGCTGCCTGCCAGTCGAACTGCCCGAAGACATCGATGTTGTGCTGGCTGCGCTCGCCGCCGTCGGCAAACTGATAGGTCATCAGATAGTCGCGCAAATAATCGCCGCCTATGGTAAGTGTATGATTTTCAATCTTTTGATTGAAAATCATACGTGTGATGTTCTGTACATTGCTATAGTCGCGTATGTCGTTGTGACTCACGGTGTTATAGTCGCTTTTGTCGTATTGGTCGAATGAGTACGACAGCTCCACCGACGAGAGGTCGGTGATGTTCCAAGCGCCTTTCAGACCAGCCGAGTAATCGCGGTAGCGGTCGTGTGATGTCTCGGAACTTTCGCGTTCGCGAAAGAAAAATCCGGCGCGGCCGGTCAGTCGCAGTGCTGGTATCGGCGCAAAAACGAACTTCTCTTTCACATTCCAAGTGTTGTTCGAATAGACGTTTTTGATGCTCGATTCGGGGTTGTCCGACAGCTTTATCCTGTCTACCGAAGTGCGCTGCACGCTTATGTTGTTGGTCCATTTGCCAGCGCAGAACGAGGTGTTCAGTCCGTGCCGCCATTCATTATGGCGGCCGTAACGCGTGTTGAGGTTTAGTGTGAAAGGTTCTGACGATGAGCGACTTATGATGTTGACCACACCGCCAATGGCATTCGACCCGTAAAGGGTCGATGCGGCGCCTTTTACTATCTCTATGCGGCCAACATTGTCGAGGTTCAGGCGCGAGTAATCAACGTTGTCGAGCGTCTCGCCGGCGAGCCGCTCACCATCGACCAGGAACAGCACCGAATTGCCGCCAAAGCCCGACAGATTAATCGATGTCTGCTGGTTCATTGAGTAGGTGAACTCAAGGCCCGGAAGTTCCTGTACAAGAAGGTCTTGCACGTTGGTGGCGTCAACTTTTTTTATGTCGGCCTCGGTTATCAGCCGCGTAACTACGGGCACGCTCTTGAGCGTCTTTGGTGTGCGCGTGGCCGTAACCACCACTTGGTCCAAATCGAGTGTCTTAATGCTGTCTGTATCAGTGTTTTGCGCGAACATGTCGGCGCACGTTGCGCCGACTGCCATGCAAATTATCGTAATTCTTTTCATGTCAATTCTTTTTCAGTATCAAGTCAGTCGAGACGTGCGTATTCGACTGTCATATAGCCTTTTTCCGACTTGTCGTTCATATAATTCACAAGGTTCAGCGCGAAAAAACGTCCGTTCGACGTTTTGAGCACAAATATTGTGTGCGTCATGCTGTAGATGGGCGGCATGACACTCATGTCGATATTCAACCAGCTCGAAATCACTTCATTATAGTAGCTTTTGGCGTAGCCGATGCGCCCTTCCATCATGTGGCTCATGTCGATTGTGATTTTTTTATCGGTAAAAATATCGGCTTTGTAATCGAGCTGTTCCAGTGCCGACTTGTCGGCACTGACTGCTTCTGCTAGTTCGCTAACCGACTGATAATCAGTCGGTGCGACTGTGCAGTTGTTTGTCTTCACATCGTACCGGTGCAGAGCTATAGTCCACTTGTCGGGCACGCCGGTTTCGGTAGTATCATTTTCTATCAATGATGTAACAAACGAAATCTCATCGTTCTCTAAATCAACGTATTGCCACTGCGTATATTCTGTTGCGTCGATGCTGAACTGACGGATTTTTCCCTCGGAAGAATTTTTCCCGTTGTTGTCCGATGTTTTGCCGTTGTCGTACATGTCGTCGAAAAGTCCGTCGCACGCTGGGAATAGCGTAATCGCTATTCCCAGCGTGGCAACGGCAAAAATCGAAGTAAAATAATTAGACATCTGTATCAAAACTATTTGTTTGATTTAAAGGCAATTGTAAATGTCATTGGCATGTTTCCGTATTTAAAGTCGCTCAAAGTGATTTCGAGCACACCGTCTTTTATCGTACCTGCTAGTGCCGATGCGCCCACATTCTTTTCAGCTCCATCGACAGTAACGGTTGTGGCGGCGTCGGTTTTCAAGAGCGTAACCGAGCCGTCCGCGTTTTCGGTGTACGCTACGTCGGCGAATTCAAAAGCAGCTATAGTTGCCATTCCGCCAGCTATTTCGCTAAACGCAACCGACACTTTGCCGTCGGCGGGCGTCGAAACGAGCACAGCGTAGTCGTTGCATGTAATCGACGACATGGTAAGCGTTCCGACATATTTTTTCTTGAAGTCGGGCACGTTGTTGAAATAAACGGTCCATTCGCCCATGCCGCCCATCGATATTTTGCAGGTCGCTGTGAGTTCGTTGTTCACTACTTCGCCCGCCAGTGTGGCCACATAGCTTTTGGCGTCACCGCTACCGTGCATCGACACGGCTATGCTGCCATTGTCGTCGCTAATTGTGTATTTATCAGCGTTTTTCGTTACTTTAATATCTTCAAAGGCAATGTTTCCGATGCTGGTTTCGAATGTTCCGCCGAGCTTGCCGTCGGCGTATTTCAGTTGCACCGTGCGGTCGGATGTGTCGTAAGTGCCAAGTGGCATGAATTTGTTCTCAAGATTGCTCTTGCAAGTGTAGTCTTTTGCAATTTCGGTCTCGATCGGATCATCATCGTCGTCGTCGCTACATGCTGTAAAACAGGTAATTGTGGCTGCCATAAAAAGCATGGCCATGATTTTTTGTAATTTCATAACTATTATTTTTAATAATTTTTTTCGGGTGCAAAACTATAGCGGTCGCCGAGGGCGTTCAATAGTCATTTTTTACTAAAAATGACCTTCAAAATACCTAAAATGTAGTATGGATGTATAGAATCTGTAGGGTTTATTATGCAGAAAATCAGATAGTTATCTGCGCTTTTTAACATTTCAAATATATTTTTTTAAAGATTAACCGTAAAAAGATATCAACTAATATCTGCTATGAATAAATTTGCGATGTGAAAAAGTTGAACCAAATATTGTACAGCATATCCGATTATTCTGGCCGGTGGCAAATCGACCATCTCGGACAGCGGAACTTCGTCGTGGTACTGAGTTTCTTTGTCGGTTTGTGCAGCGGCTTGGCAGCTGTGCTGCTCAAGCACGCTGTGGCGTTCGTCAAGACTCTCGTTGTCGATGGCATGTCGGGTGGCGGCTACAACCTTTTGCTTCTCATAAGCCCGGCTATCGGCATTTTCATCACGTTTCTGTTTGTCAAATACGTCATTCGCGACAGTCTCGGACACGGAATAACAAAAATCCTCTACGCCATCTCGCAAAACAATGGTAACATAAAGAAACACAACAGTTTCTCGTCGATTGTGGCCAGTACGTTCACCATCGGTTTTGGCGGCTCGGTAGGTGCTGAGGCGCCTATCGCGCTCACTGGCGCTGGTTTGGGGTCGAATATCGGGAAACTGTTCCGTCTTGATTATAAGACTGTTACACTGCTTATCGCCTGCGGTGCCGCAGGCGGCATCGCAGGCGTGTTCAAAGCGCCTATCGCCGGCATGATTTTCACTCTCGAAATCCTGATGCTCAATCTTACTCTCGCGTCGATAATTCCGTTGCTTGTCTCGGCAATTACCTCTACGTCAATAACTTACTATTTCCTCGGGCGCGATGTCGAGTTCGATGTCATTTCTGAAACGTCGTTTTCGATGTCGAACATTCCGTTCTACATCGTTCTGGGCATTTTCACGGGCTTGGTGGCGCTGTTCTTCACGCGCGGACAGTGGTTCTTCGAGCGAAAATTCAATCTGATACACAATGTCTATGTGCGTTGGATTGTCGGCAGTCTGATACTCGGCTTGCTTATCTTCCTCTTCCCGCCGCTTTATGGCGAAGGTTATTCCACTATATCACAGTTGCTTACGTCGCAGCCGGCCAATATTCTCAACAACTCGCCGCTGTCGGCTTTCGGTGTCGACGGACTGACGCTCTTGGCGTTCGCGGGCGGACTGCTCATTTTCAAAACATTCTCTACTGCCGCCACAACATGTGCCGGTGGCGTTGGCGGTACTTTCGCGCCAAGTCTGTTCCTTGGCGGTGTGGCGGGCTTCTTCTTTTCGCAACTCAACAATACGCTGGGCTTCCACGAGATTCCTACCACCAATTTCACCCTTGTCGGTATGGCTGGCGTGATGGCGGGCGTGATGCACGCCCCGCTTACATCTATATTCCTCATTGCCGAAATAACTAACGGCTACGAACTACTTGTGCCACTGATGATTACATCGACGGTGGCATATCTGACGATATGCCACTTCGAGGAGCATAGCATTTATACGAAGCCACTTGCCGACGAAGGCAAACTGCTCACTCACGAACGCGATAAAGCCGTTCTGACACTTATGCACATTGACAAAGTTATTGAGACAGACTTCATTACAGTGCATTCCGATGCCACTCTCGGCCAGCTCGTGCAGGATATTTCGCGCTCGCAGCGCAATCTGTTCCCGGTTGTCAATGCCCGCGACGAACTGATTGGCCTTGTCCTGCTCAACGATATACGTTCTATCATGTTCAATAAAGAATTGTACGACAGTACTTTAGTGCGCGATCTGATGATTATTCCGCCAGCCTTTGTGGGGCAAAACGAGCCGATGGAAAGCGTGATGAACAAATTTGAGAAGACCGGCGCATGGAATTTGCCGGTCGTCAACGGCCGCAAATATGTCGGTTTCGTCTCAAAATCAAAGATTTTCTCGGTTTACCGCCGCGTTCTGACCCACGTTTCGTACGAATAATTGCTCTTCGACCATATTTTTCTTGCCAAGCGCTTTGTGGTTTCATGTTTTTACTATCTTTGCAAGTCGAATAAACTAGCAAAATATAAAACATTCATAAAGTACAATGATACAAGATTTAGCAACACAAGCTGACGTTCTCGCCGAAGGCGTTGAGGAGGCTACCGAAGAAGTTTCAATCAATATTGTCGACCTTGCAATGCAGGGCGGTTGGATTATGATAGTGCTTTTAGTGCTGTCGGTTTACGCTGTATACGTGTATGTTGAGCGCACTTTTGCGCTCAACCGTGCATTGAAGGAGGACAAAAACTTCATGAGCAAGATTAAGGATTATATCCATTCGGGCAACATCGAATCGGCCATTACTCTCTGCCAGGCTACCGACAACCCGGTGGCTCGCATGGTAGAGAAGGGTATCTCGCGCATCGGTCGCCCGTTGAACGACATCAACACGGCTGTCGAAAACGTCGGTAACATCGAAGTGAGCCGCCTCGAGAAAGGTCTGGCCGGTCTCGCATCGGTTTCGGGCGGCGCGCCTATGATTGGTTTCTTCGGTACCGTTACTGGTATGGTGCAGGCTTTCTTCCAAATGTCGAACGCCGGTAACAACATCGAAGTCAGCATGTTGGCAGGCGGTATTTATACCGCCTTGGTTACCACCGTCGGTGGTTTGTTCGTGGGCATTATTGCTTATTTTGCCTACAACAACCTCGTCTCGCGCGTGTCGAAGGTAGTACGCAACCTCGAAGCCCGCACGATGGAATTTATGGATCTTCTCAACGAACCATCAAAGTAACAGCATGGCACTCAAGAAAATATCTAAAATAAGCTCCAACTTCAGCATGTCGTCGATGACCGACATTATTTTCCTGTTGCTCATCTTTTTCATGCTGACGTCGACGCTGGTGCATCCCAACGCGCTCAAGCTGCTCTTGCCGCAAAGCGCCAACCAGACTTCGGCTAAGCCGCAAACGTCGGTGTCGATAACCGCCGACTTGCGCTATTATGTTGAGTCTAAGCGCGTTGAGTTCGACGAACTTGAACCGACTCTCGTCGGCAAGCTCGGCGAAAACGACGATATGTATATTTCATTGCACGTCGATGAAACAGTGCCGATGAAAGAAGTGGTGAGGGTGATGAATATCGCCAAAAAGAACAAGTACAAACTGATATTGGCTACCAGAGCCAAATAAAGGCCGACATGTACGAAGATAAAAATAAACGAAATAAAGGTTTTGGTATCGCAGGTACCATCTTGTTCCACGCGGTGCTGCTGCTCATACTGGCGTTCTCGGTGATGACGGCAATACCCGAGGAGGAAGAGGGACTGCTCGTTAATTTCGGCACCGACGCCACAGGGCAGGGCAGTGTAGAACCCGCACCGTCGATGGCGCAGTCGCAGCCGCAACCTGCGGCTGCCGAACCTGCACAGTCCGCCGAACCCGAACCGCAACCTTCGCAACCCGAAGTGCAGCAACCTGCACAAAGCGATGGCCAAGTAAAGGATACTCAGGACTTTGAAGAAGCCGCGGCTCTCGCCGAGGCAAAAAAACGCGCCGATGCCGAAGCGAAAGCTAAAAAAGAGGCCGAGGCTCAGCAGTTGAAAGAAAAGGCTTTGGCCGAGGCCAAAGCCCGTGCCGAAGCAAAGGCTAAAGCCGAAGCTGAAGCGAAGGCCAAAGCTGAGGCCGAAGCCAAAGCTAAAGCCGAAGCCGAGGCAAAAGCAAAGGCCGAAGCCGAAGAGAAGGCTCGCAAAGAGGCGCAAGCCGCTGCAGCTCGTAGCAATGTGATGCGCGGTTTCCAAGGTGCCGGCGTGGGCAACAACGCCTCGCAAGGCGACGGTGGACAGACGGGCAACCAAGGCAGTCTGACTGGCGGCGCGTCGAACGGCAAGGGCGCGGGCAGCAAAGGCAACAGCTACAGCCTCGCCGGACGTAGTCTGGCGCAGGGCGAAAAACTCCCGAAACCAGTCTATGTGGTTCAGGAAGAGGGCGTTGTGGTGGTCAGCATCGTGGTCGACCGCTACGGCAAAGTGACCAACGCCGATGTGCAGATGAACGGCACCACTATTCAAAATAAGAATCTTTGGCTGGCGGCGAAAGAGGCCGCCCTCAAAGTTAAGTTCAACAGCGACCCTTCGGCGGCTGTAACGCAAAAGGGTACAATAACTTACATTTTCAGTCTGGAATGATACAGCAGATTTTAATAATAGCGGTGTGCGTTGGCACACCGCTTTTCATTTTGTGGCTTACTTATAAATATAGTTTTCTCAGCAAAATAGGTTGCATGATAATAGCCTACATAATAGGCTGTCTGATAGGACTTTCGGGGCTTATTGAGCCTACCGATGAGGTTCGCAGTCTGCAAACCACGATAGCCTCGGCCACCATCCCGTTCGCTATTCCGCTGATGCTTTTTTCGTCGAATGTCAAATCGTGGGCTTCGCTCGCACCGAGTTTTGTTAAGTCGCTTATTTTCGGCGTTTTAGGCTGCATCGCAGCCGTGTTCCTTGGCTTTTATCTGTTCGGGCTCGAAAACCCCGAACGTTTTTCCGCCATCGGCGGTATGCTCATTGGCAAATACACCGGCGGCGATGCCAACCTGGCATCGCTCAAGATAGCCCTCGATGTCGACGATTTAACTTATTTACAGGTAAATACTTACAGCATTTTGGTGAGTGCCTTGTATCTGATTTTTGTCATTGTTTTCGGTCAGCGTGTCCTCAATGTCATTTTGCCGCGTTTTGCGGCAAAAAATGCTGATAATAAGCGTGATAGCTCGGTAGAACCGACGCTCGAAAACCACGATGGCGAACTTTTTTATGGTCTTTTCCGCCGCGATAATATGCCGCACTTGTTCCGAGCATTGGGGCTTACGGTGCTTATTGTGGCAGTTGGCGCGGGCATAGCTTTGCTGTGCCCGAAAGAGATGTTTCAGGCTGTGTTCATTCTAGTCATCTCGCTGCTCTCGGTGCTGGCGTCGCTGCACCGAAAAGTGCGCAACACGTTGCGCACCTTCGAGCTTGGAACTTATTTCATACTCGTATTCAGCATGGCCGTCGCCTCGCAGGTCAATGTCGATATGTTTCGCAACATCGACCTCACATTCTTCTGGTACACAATGCTGGTAACGCTTGGCGCGCTGTTTGTCCACGTGCTTCTGAGTGCCATCTTCCGTGTCGATACCGACACTACGCTCACAACGTCTATCTCGCTTATTTGCAGTCCGCCATTCGTGCCTGTCATTTCGAGCGCGCTGAAGAATAAAACGATCATCGGTCCGGGTATTGCGGTTGGCTTAATCGGTTATGCTTCAGGAACTTATATAGGCTTCACTGTTTCGAAGGTTTTATTATACTCATTTTGCTGATTGGCAAAAATGTATTATTTTTGCAGTATTGTTATTAAATGAAAAGCATGGCAGAAGTAAGTACAATCAACGCAGATTTATCTCTCAAACGTGACAGTGTCCCGTTTAATGTACTCAACGACAAGGAGTTCGAATTGGTGAAACGCACTCATACGGTTGAATTTTTCAATGCCGGTGAGCTCATTTACAACGAGTCGGACAAAGCCGATGGCATCAGACTTCTCATTTGCGGTAAGGTGAAGATTTTCAAAAGAGGCATCAACGGCAAGGAGCAGATTGTTAAAATGGCCAGTGCCAACGATTTCGTTGGCTACCGCGCTGTTTTTGCCGAAGAACTGCATACCACGTCGGCTATGACGCTCGAGCCTTCGAAACTCTTTTTCATACCTTCCGACACCATTTTCAAACTGTTCAATTCCAACAGTCAATTGGCCACTTTCATTGTCAAATCTATTGCTGTAGAGCTCAGTTTCAGCCGTTATCGCAGTGTGTCGCTCTCGCAGAAACAGATTCGAGGCCGACTGGCCGAGAGCTTGCTCGTGTTGCGCGATAAATATGGCTATATAAAAGGTAATCAGCTCAATATCAGCCTCTCACGCGAAGATTTGGCCAACTTGAGCAACATGACGGCATCTAATGCAGTGCGCACCCTGGCCGCCTTTGTAAGTGAGAAGATTATCGATGTGCACTCGCGCGAGATTTACATCCTCAACGAACCTGCCCTCGAACGCATTTCGAGAATGGGTTAAACATTACACTTTACACTTTACTCATTACACTTTACACTTTACTCTCTCTCCATGCTCAATTATCTTTCAGTTGAAAATCTAACTTACGATTGGGGCGAATTTCGCCTCTTCGACAATATAACGTTTGGCATCGGCGAGGGGCAGAAATCGGCGCTCATAGCGCGCAACGGAACAGGCAAAACAACCTTGCTCAACATGCTCACTGGCCGTATGCAGCCCGATTCGGGCCGCATCGTCTTCAACGACGACATTCGCGTCGGTTATCTTGAGCAAAGCCCATATTTCAATAACGAAAACACTGTGCTTCAGCAAGTTTTCGACTGCGGCAACGAAGTTGCCGACACTATTCGCGACTACGAAGCCGCTCTTTTCGCTAACAATACCGACCAGATTCTGAAGCTCACCGACCGTATGGACGCTCTCAACGCCTGGGATTACGAGCAGCGTATAAAACAGATTCTCTCGCAGTTGCACATCAATGCGTTCGACCAGCGCGTGGCAACGCTCTCGGGCGGCCAGCAGAAGCGCGTAGCGCTTGCTGCCTTGCTTATAAGTGAGCCCAACTTCCTCATTCTCGACGAGCCCACCAACCATCTCGACCTCGACATCATCGAGTGGCTCGAGGAGTACCTACGCCGCTCCAACATCACGCTGCTCATGGTTACCCACGACCGTTATTTCCTCGATCGTGTCTGTACCGATATCTATGAACTTGATAATAAGCAACTTTACCACTACGAAGGCAATTATTCGTATTTCATCGAGAAAAAGCAGGAGCGGCAGGATGCGTCGCGTGCCGAGGCCGACAAGGCCCGCAACCTGCTCCGTAAGGAGCAGGATTGGATGAACCGCCAGCCGCAAGCCCGTGCCACTAAAGCTCAGTACCGCATCGATGCTTATTATGACTTAAAGGAAAAAGCCAAGACTGCGCCCGAAGAGCGCAGTCTCAACCTGCAATTCGAGGCGCAACGTCTTGGGCGTAAGGTAGTTGACATATACGGAATATCCAAAAGTTTCGACGGGCGTTGCCTCATCAACGACTTCTCGTACAAATTTGCCCCACGCGAAAAAGTTGGCATTGTAGGTGCCAACGGCAGCGGCAAAACCACTCTGCTTAATATGATCACGGGCGCCCTCGCGCCCGATAACGGACATCTGGAAGTGGGTGATACTGTGGTGTTTGGCTACTACCGACAAGAAGGTATTGTGGTCGATGACAGCAAGACTGTCATCGAAGTCATAACCGACATTGCCGAGCAGGTCAACGCCGGCATTAAGACTATGACTGCCGCTCAGTTCCTGCGTTACTTCCTCTTTCCCAATGAGATGCACCATGTGCAGGTGTCGAAGCTCAGCGGTGGCGAGCGCAAACGCCTCTACTTGCTCACCATTCTGGTGCGCAACCCGAACTTCCTCATTCTCGACGAGCCCACAAACGACCTCGACATACTCACTCTCAATGTGTTAGAGGAATATCTGTTGTCGTTCAACGGCACAGTGATAATTGTCTCGCACGACCGTTTCTTTGTCGATAAAATCGCACAGCACCTCTTTGTGCTCAATGGCGAAGGCGGCATAAAGGATTTCCCAGGCAACTATAGCGAATACCTTGCTTGGTCGAAGGCGCAACCGAAGGTCGCGCCTCAGACGAAACCCGAGGCTCCGAAACCAGCGCCGCAGCGACAGCGCCAGTCAAGCGACCGTCGTCGCTTGACATTTGCCGAACGCAAGGAGTTTGAGCGCATCGAGGCCGAAATGCCCGTTCTGGCCGAACGTAAACAACAGATAGAGAGCGACTTGTCGGGCAACGCAGCTGAGCCGCTCACGCCTCAGCGCATTGCCGAACTATCGGAGGAGTATCAGCGCGTAAGCGCCGACCTCGACGCCAAGGAGATGCGCTGGCTCGAACTCAGCGAATTCGCTGGTTAATCAAAATAATATATTCTTTTCACGCGGCGGCCTATGCCGGTAAGAATCTCGTAACAGATGGTGCCAATCTTGTCGGCCATGTCCCACACGGGGTTTTGGTCGCCAAAGAGAACCACCTCGTCGCCGGTCTGCGCCTCGGGTATGTCGGTAACGTCTATCATGCAGATATCCATGCACACATTGCCCGAGATAGGTGCCGGCTTGCCGTGCACCAAAACCACGCCTACGCCGTTGCTCAAACGGCGGTCGAGCCCGTCGGCATAGCCGATGGGCACTACCGCTATGCGCGATTTGCGTTTCAGTATCGTCTTGCGGCTGTAACCCACTGATTCACCGGCTTCTATGTCGCGTATCTGCGAGATGTACGACTTCAGCGTAGCCACGTTGCGCAGGCGCGAATTGTCGATGGCCGACACTCCATACAGACCTATGCCAAGGCGCACCATCTCGCACTGATGGTCGCTAAAACGCTCTATACCAGCGCTGTTGAGCACGTGGCGAAGGAACGAATAACCCAAACACTCGTTGAGGCGGCGGCAGGCCATGTCGAAGCGCGAGAGCTGCGTGTGCGTGAACTCATCGTGGCAGGCCTCGTCGCTGCCGACGAGGTGCGAGAAGGCCGAGATGACCTTTAGGTTAGGGCAGAGGGCAAGTGTCTGAGCCACTTTGTCCATCTCGTCGGGCTCAAAGCCCGACCGCATCATGCCGGTGTTTATCTTTATGTGTATTCCGGCCTTGCCGATGCCCAACTTGGCAGCGGCAGCCGAATATTTGAATATCGACTCTACGCTATATATCTCTGGCTCAAGGTCGTACTGTAGCATCAGGTCGTAACTGTGCTCTTCGGGGTTCATCACTATTATTGGCAGCGAAATGCCGGCCACGCGAAGGTCGTAACCTTCGTCGGCGAATGCAACACCCAGATAATCAACGCCTTGCTCTTGCATCAGCTTGGCTATCTCGAACGACCCTGTGCCGTACGAGTATGCCTTTACCATGGCAAGCAGTTTCGTGTTCTTACTCAGGTATTTACGGAAATATGCTATGTTGTGCGCTAGTGCGTTCATGTTTATCTCCATCACGGTGCGGTTGCGGCGGCGTTCAAGCATCTCGGCTATGCGTTCAAAGCCGAAGTTGCGCGAGCCCTTGAGCAGTATGGCCTCGTTGGCAAAGTCGCCTGTCGACATCGATGCCAGAAAGTCTTTCGTCGTGGCAAAGAATGTCGCGTTCGGATAGTTTGCCATCGACTGCGAAATCTGCCCGCCGATGCCTATCAACCTGTTGACTTTCTTCTCGTTAAGCAGTTCGGTAACTCGTTGGTAAAGCACCGCCGAGTCCAACCCCGTCTGTTGCATGTCCGACAGAATCAGCGTGCGCGACAAGCCCTTCTTGTCGCCAAGCACGTGCAGCATGTCGAGGGCTATTTCGAGCGAGGTGATGTCGGCATTGTAGGCGTCGTCGATGATGGTGCAGTTGTTGTGCCCCTCTTTTTGTTCGAGGCGCATTCCGATGCTTTGCAGTTTGGTTACTCGTTCTGCAATATGCTCTGTATCAATGCCCAACGTCAGCGCGTAGCAGATGGCGTGACAGGCGTTCTCTATCGAAACAGTGTCGGTGAGGTTGAGCGAAGTGAGCATTTTCTTGCCGTTGCCTTCTACTGTTAGGTTGGCTGTAGAGCCTAATACAGAGGCAGTTATCCTATATGTGGCATCGGCGTTTTTGCCCCATGATATTTTTTCGGCGTTGCCGAAATTTCTCTCAATGGCATCGGCAACCATCTTTTGGTCTTTGCAATAAAAAATGCGTTTCGCATTTTTGCACATCACCAGTTTCTCGTTCAGTTTTTCTTCTAACGAAGAGAAATTCTCCTGATGCGCGTCGCCTATGTTTGTGAATATCACATCGTTAGGCGCTACTATTGATTCGAGTCTTGCCATCTCGGCGGGCATCGAGATGCCCGCTTCTATGACCGACAGTTCGGTCTCGGGTTCTATGAGCCACAGCGACAGCGGCACGCCTATCTGGCTGTTGTAGCTGCGCGGTGAGCGTATGGTGCGGCGGTCGCCGCCTATGAGCTGGCTAAGCCACTCTTTTACAATGGTTTTGCCGTTGCTGCCGACTATCGCCACAACGTCCGATTTCATCTCGCGCCGGTGTTCGCCTGCTATTTGCTGCAGTGCCAGTGTCGTATCGCTGACAAGCACAAACGACGCTTCGGGGAATGCCGATGTGTCGAAACCGGTGTGGCAGACGAATGCGCGAATGCCTCGCGCATACAGGTCGGCCACGAAGAGTGCGCCGTCGTGGCGTGCGCCGCGTACGGCTATGAACAGCGTGCCTTGCGCTACAAAAAGTTTGCGGCTGTCGGTGAGCAGTCGGGTTATCTCTATCGGCTGGGCGTTGACTGTGCGTCCGTCGCATATCTGGGCTATCTTGCTTAGTTTCATTGTTTTATAGTGTTTTCGTTATTTATTGCTTTCTCATAACACGAACGGCACAATGGTTCGTATTTGTCGGTTTCGCCAAGCAAAACCAACTTTTCGTCGGTCGACAGGCGGTGCGAGTACTGCGCCAAGTTGCCACAGTTGACACATATAGCGTGAACCTTCGTAACGTACTCTGCCACAGCCATTAGCTGTGGCATCATGCCGAACGGCTCGCCGCGGAAATCCATGTCGAGACCCGCAACTATCACGCGTATGCCACGACCGGCCAGTTCCTGACATACGCTTACTATCTGTTTGTCAAAGAATTGCGCCTCGTCGATGCCAACCACATCTACGTCGTTTGCGAGCAGCAATATGCTGCTCGACAGCTCTACCGGCGTCGACATTATCGAGTTCGAGTCGTGCGACACCACCTCGTCGTCGCTGTAGCGCGTATCAACTTGCGGCTTGTATATCTCTACGCGTTGTTTGGCGTACTTCGCGCGTCGCAATCGGCGGAGAAGCTCTTCGGTTTTGCCCGAAAACATCGAGCCCGTTATCACCTCTATCCAGCCTTTCCGACCGCTGCTCTCCATTGTATGTTCAAGAAACATATCGTTTTAGCAAATTTATTATATAAAAGTTGATTAATCGTGGTATATTTTTCAATACCTTTGCAAAGGTAAAAAATAATCATAATCGTTGGCGATGAAAAAGAACACCATTATCGATATTATTGATAACGACCTGAAAGAGATACAGTTACTGCTCAACTCTTTTCGGCAGTCAGATTATATTCATCAGGATTTCATCAATCTTCTGTCCGAAAAACACGCCGCAGTGGCCAAAGAGATAGGTTTGCTCGGCCATTGGGCCGAGCAAACACAGCCCAAAACAGACGATGTTCAACCAGCCGAAGCACCTGCCGACAACGCCGCTGCTGTTGTCGAAGAGCAGAATATAGCACCCGTGGCCGCAGAGCCCGAACCCGTGGCACCTGAAGTTCAGCCCGAACCCGAGCAACAAGTTGAGCCACAGGTTGTTGAGCCTGTTGCGGAAGTAGAAGTGCCAACGCCCGAACCCGTTGTTGAGAAACCTGCTGAGGTCGCTTCGCCGAAGGCCGAAGCGCCCGTGCAGCACACCAACAGCGCCAACTACGCCAACGACGTCAAGCAGTACGGCTTGCCCGTCGACGATGTCTGCAAAGCCTTTGGCATTGCCGACCGTTTCTTCCTGCAGCGCGAACTTTTCGGTAACGACAGCGCTCAGTTTAAGACAGTTACCGACACCATCAACGCCTGCCACTCGTTCGGCGAGGCGCACCAATATCTGATGCAGGCTTATCAGTGGGACGAAACCGACCCCACTGTCGAAGCGTTTATGCGTGCCGTACATCGTAGATTTATAAATAGTTAGAACTTTTTGCAAAATGGGAAAGCTGACTGTTGTGCCTACGCCGGTAGGAAATCTTGAGGATATCACAGCGCGCGCTTTGCGCGTGCTGCGCGAGGCCTCGTTCGTGCTGGCCGAAGATACACGCACCACAGGCAACCTCTTCCGCCATTTTGGTATCGATACTAAACTCATTAGCTACCATAAGTTCAACGAACACAGCGTTGTAGGCAACTTCGCCAAGCGCATTGCCGCTGGCGAAAACGCCGCCCTCGTGTCCGATGCCGGCACACCGGCAATATCGGACCCGGGCTATCTTATTGTGCGTGAGTGTATTGCCGAAGGTGCCGACGTAGAGTGCCTGCCCGGCGCAACGGCTTTCGTGCCCGCCCTCGTCTGCAGCGGACTGCCCAACGACCGCTTCTGTTTCGAAGGTTTTCTGCCGCACAAGAAAGGCCGCCAATCTACTATTGCCGCGCTCGCTAGCGAGCCGCGCACTATGGTTTTCTACGAGTCGCCTTTCCGACTCGTGAAAACTCTCACTCAATTCGCCGAAGCTTTTGGCGCTGAGCGACACGCAAGCGTGTCGCGCGAGATAAGCAAGGTGTACGAAGAGACCGTCCGCGGTACTCTCGCCGAACTCGTTGAACACTTTACCGCCACACCGCCCAAAGGCGAAATTGTCGTTGTGGTAGAAGGTTTTAAGAATTGAAAATTGAAAATTCGTAACTCGTAATTCGTAATTCAAAATTCGTAATTAATTTATAACTAATAAAATAATAAAATTCTAAACTAAGATGAAAAAAGTTATTTTAGTTGCTTCGCTTGCATTAGCAATGGCAGCGTGCAACAATCACCAGCAGGAAATTGACCGTTTGCAACAGCAGAACGACTCGCTTCGCGCAGTAAGTCAGTTGAAAGACGACAACATGCAGCTTCTCGCCACCACCATGGCCGATGTGCAGGCTAACATCAACGCCATCAAAGAGCGCGAGAAAATCATTTCGGTTGCCGTGAGCGAAAACCAGAATCCGGCGTCGCTTATCAAATCCGACATCGACGCCATCAACGACCTCCTTCAAGAAAACAAAAAGAAAGTGGCCAACCTTCAGGCGCAACTCACTAAGTCGAACAAGAAAAACAAGGAACTCGAAAGCCTTATCAATGTGATGCAGGCGCAGATCGACCAGCAAAACACTGAAATAGAGAACCTTAAATCGATGCTCGAAGAGAAGAACATCGAAATCGGTTTCCTCAACACCGCCATCATCAAACTTTCTACTTCGGTCGATTCGCTCGCTATGGAGAAAGCCAACACCGACAAGGAACTGGCTGCTGCTACCGATGAGATACAGACAGCTTACTACATCGTAGCTTCGAAGAAAGACCTGCAGAACAAAGGCGTGATTACTTCGGCCGGACTCTTCGCTAAAAAAGTTTCGGGCGACTACGACAACTCGGTATTCACTAAAGTGAATACCACTGAGTTTGAGCGCCTTCCGCTCAACGTCAAGAAAGAGAAGAACGTTACTATACTGAGCGCTCACCCCTCAAGCTCTTACGGCTTCGAAACAGGTTCCGACGACAATGTGGTGCTCGTTATCAAAGACCAGCGCGACTTCTGGAGCGCTTCGAAATACTTGGTTATTCAAGTGAAATAATCTGATTGCTTGTGAATTATAAATGCCGTCCCTCATGGGGCGGCATTTTTTTTGTTATTAAATATCGTTAAACCCCATAACTTTTCCTGCGTTCTGCGTATAGTAATGTGTTATTGAACCATAATATAATTAACCATAATAATGAAAACAAACATCTCTGTTTTTAACCACTTTCACTTTTCCCGTTTTATCGTTTTTTCTGTTTTTATTTCTTGTTTTTCTAATGCCAAGGCGCAAGGGTCTTTGGAACAAGACGAATCAAACAATTATTTAGTTCAAGAGTCCGTAGATTTCCAAACTATGGCTACTATGATGGAAAATGGAGTGACTGGTACATTTTTAATTAATTCATATAGTGTTCCTGCATTAGCAATTGAAGTCCCTGAAGGTTGTACAATTGATGGCATGGGCTCAGAACATGAAGTAGAATATGAAGATGGTGTTATCAAACCTGTTTTTTCGACCATAAAAGGTACTGTAAAGAGGTTATTGTTGAAATTATCTGAAATACATTCGCTTTATGACTACACGGGCAAAGACGAATATAATCTTCCTGCGTTGGAGGTCGATGGGAATGAAGAAACAGATAATAACAATAACCAGTATTTGAATTTTGGTTTCTTGGCATATAAAAATGAAGGGACCATAGATAGATGTGGATTGGATTCCTTGATTATGTGTTTGGGTGATCCTTCTTCGAATGTTTATTATCGCGTTTTCTCTTGCAAAATTGGGGATAAGCATACAAATTTAGGTGGTTTTGTTGGCGAAAATAGCTTTGGGGCAACGATTAAGAATTCTTTTTGTAATTTCTATATTATTCCTCAATCAGATGGTGCAAAATCGCTTAATCTCGGACTTATTGCAGGCAAGAATAGTGGCACTATTTCAGATGTCATTTCAGAAGCAAGTTACACTTGGATAAACATGGATTATCATGTTCCACCTTCGATAAAAAGACTAATTGCATTGGATTACAATTCGGACTATTATAATCAGTTGTCAAATAATGATAGAACCGACTATAGAGGGATTTTTGTCGGCAAATCAGAAGGGGGTAGTTTAAATAAAGCGTTTGTTATTATAAAGAAAGCTGATTTTAGAGATGATTTTAGTTATGATAACGAAAATAATCGTCCTATTATCAATAATAATTGTGTGCCAAATATTAATATTGACTTTAATGAATTTAATTCTTTTAAAAAGGTTTTGAAGGAAGGGGAAGAATATAGAATAGAAAAAAAACAATGGACTATAGGTACTGCTACAGATGCTAGCAATAGTACTGTGAAGAAGGGTAGTGTTGAGGCATTCCTGGTATCTCGTACCGATGCTGAAGATATTACTTTGCTTTATGAATGGACGTTGGTGAAGAATGTAGCTGATGCCAATCCCCAAAATGCTATACTTAAAGATGGTGACGATTACAAACACGTATATATAGTTTATAATAGTAGATATGAAGCGAATGTAATAAATGAGTATGACAGCCCAAGCGCGTTACCATTAGATTACCCTGTTTCGCATTTCAGTTTGAAAGCATCAAAAGTGCTGACACTTTTCTCTAATCCCGAAATATGGGAAACAGGGATAGAATACAATCTAGGTGTAACAACAAGTAATAGTATGTGTAGATTCTATCGCTTCAGATTAAGTAATAATGAAATAGAAAATATTGCATTTTCGGTCGATGGTGATAAAACAGTGGTTAGCAATGTAGATATAAATAGTATTAATGATATTAAGAATATCAATCATGGACTCAAATATTATCCAGCGGTTTATAATACGGCTGAATTTGTTTTGCAAAACGATATTAGTGATGTTGGCGGTTCCACCTCTTTAGTATTGGGTACTGATGATGTTCCATTCGAAGGAACATTCAATGGCAACAATCATAAAATTACAGGGTTGGTTGTATCTAATTATTTAGATGGTATTAAAGAACTCACAGACCCCAATGATGCTAATAAAACTATTATTGTAGCTGCTAATACTGGACTCTTTGGTAGTATTGGTACGAATGGTTCTGTTTCTGCTTTGGAGTTGCATAATGTCAGTTTGAATTTTGACTTTAATGATAACGTTTTCTCTAATTATAGAAATGAGCCAATTAGTGTGGGTATTCTGGCTGGTGATTGCGCTGGTAGTATATCAAACATATTTATCTCATCTCTTGTGTTTGTTAGTGATATTTCTTACTATAATGACGGTTGGATTTCTTACACTCCCAAAATCAATCTATCTCTCGTAGCTAACCTCGACAATGGCGAAGAAGACGAGAGCAAACAAGCATCTATAAACAATGTGGCAGTTTATTTGCCCAATGGCGGGTTGCAATACAAATCGTATGAAGATTTGGAAACTTTGTGGTCAAATAACGGCGGATACTACCTTGGTGTTAGTTTCTATAATGCCTACTTCTATTGGTGCAACTTCGCGCAGTATTTCTTGGCGTTCAAGGAAGAGAGTACTTGCCCCACGTTCGAGTCGTTTGTGGCTTGGTATAAGCAACTTACTGGCGAGACGCTTGCTATATTCACCGAGACTATCGAAAACTGTAACTTCGAGGACGACAGCGAGTTGCTGCCGTTGGTAACCGACTTCGAAGCGTGGTATAGCGCCGAGGCTCAGGCAGCGCTTCGCACTGCCGATGCTGCCGCATGGGAGGCCTACGCCAACTCACAGGCCGGCGGCGACGGCAACGAAGTTGCCGTCGTAGCCACGCAGAACCTCTGCAAGAGTCCGGGCAAGGGCCGCACACACAAGGTTTGCTCTGCACCAAGCGGCAAGAGCAACAAGTCTATCCTGCTCAATCCGTACGACGAGAATGCGCCTCTGACCGAGATGCAATGCACCGCCGAAGAGTTCGCTTCGGGCTATGCCGCCCACTGGCTCAACTACGATGACCCTGGTTTCACCGGCAACTACAACAAGATGTGGAGCCAAGGTCTGCTGCATCCGATATTGGCCACTGAAAAGAACAAATATGTGGTCAAACTCGAGTACTACAACGAGGACAACAACGACTCTCACGGCTTCGCATATACTAAACAATTTGTGAAAGTTGGCTCTCAGGCGAGCGTGTCGTATACCGACAAGCCCAAATCGATAGTGGTTGGTGGTTCGCCACTTGGCGAGATTGGCGAGAGCTCAACTTCGTTTAAAGTGCCCGGAACGCCTGTAAATAAAGGCATTGTGAAAGTCCAGTTCAGCTTCGATTCGACACTTACCGGTGTGAGCGACGAAGATGCGCAACCTACCGTGCGCATAATTGCGCACGGCCGTGTGGTAACAGTCAGCGGTGCCGAAGGTAAACAAATCGCTATCAGCGATTTGCGCGGCCTCAACATCATCAACCAGACAGCCACATCGCCACGCACCGATATCGTGGTGCCCGAGCGCGGCATTTACGTAGTGAAGGCCGGCAAAGAGGTCCGCAAAGTAGTGATAGAGTGATATAACAGATAGAGATAAAAAAAAGCGTTTGAGCGAAGGCTCAAACGCTTTTTTTATGCTTCAGCTTTCAGCTTAAATCTTCATAGGCATAACGAGCATCAGCACATTCTCGTTCTCTTTCTGCGTAGCAGGTGTGAAGATGCCTGCGCGCGTCGGGTCGGAGAGTTTGATCTGAATGTCGGTCGAGTCGAAGTTCGAGAGCAAGTCGTTGAGTATCGTCGCTTTGAAGCCGATCGACATTGGTGTGCTGTCGTACTGGCATGCGATGGTCTCTTCGGAGCCGCACTGGAAGTTGAGGTCCTGAGCCACAATGTGAATGATATTCGGCTGAATATCAAACTTTATCAGTCCAGTGCCGTCGGTGAAGAGAGCCGCACGGCCGATGGCGTTGACGAGGTCGTTGCGGTTCACCGTAACGCAGAACGGGTTGCTGTTCGGAATTACGCTCTTGTAGGCCGGATATGTGCCTTGTATGCGGCGGCAGTAGAGCGTGAATGTCGTTGAGGTGAAAACTATGTATTTCGAGTCGAAAGTGATGGATATTGGTCCGTCGTTTTTCGCGAAAATATTCTTAATGATGTTGGCCGGTTTTTTGCCCAGAACGAACGAGTTGGTGAAACCTATCGACAGCTCAGAGCGGTTGAACTGAGCGAGCTTGTGCGAGTCGGTTGCGACAAATGTGAGCATGTTGTCTTCGATGTCGAAGTAGATGCCGTTCATTATGGGTCGGAGGTCGTCGTTGCCGGCAGCGAAGGCGGTCTTGCCTATGCCCGCCAGCAGTATCTCGGCGTCGAGCGAGAAGTTGTTGGCGTCGGGCTCAAGTCTCGGATTCACAGGGTATTCGTCGGCGTTGAAACCCATCTGTGTGTTTTTGCCCGACATGGTCGAAATCTCAACTTCGAGGTCGTTTATGCTGAATGTTACCGGTTGCTCTGGCAGACGTTTCAGATAGTCGGTCAGACGAGTGCCGGCAATGGCTATGCGGCCGTTGCCATCGCTGTCGCTGACTTCCAGCTCCGATACTATTGTTGTTTCAGAGTCGGAGGCTGTGATGGTGAGTTTGCCATCGTTGAGCTCGAAGAGGAAATTCTCCAAAATAGGAATGGGGCTCTTGCTGTCGATGGTTCTGTTTTGCGCTTGCAGGCGGTTAAGCAACTCGCCGCTCGATACTTTGAATTTCATATTGTATATTTTTAAGTTATTATTATTCAGTATGTTATGGCAATATTGTCTTATAACTTGTCTTCATCTCGCCTTTGCTTATTTTGGCCAGTTTGCCTTTGAGCATACGCTTGCGAAGCGGGCCTAGGTAGTCGATGAACAACTTGCCGTCGAGGTGGTCGTACTCGTGCTGCACGACAATGGCGCGGTAGCCTTCGAAGACCTCTTCGTGGTGGTTGAAGTTCTCGTCGTCGTAGGCTATCTTGATGCGTTTACTGCGTTTCACCTTCTCGTTGATGCCGGGCAGGCTCAGACAGCCTTCGGCTGTCTCGAGCGTGTCGTCGCTGCGTTCGAGGATATGGGCGTTGATGAATGTCTGCTTGAAGCCCGCCACTTCGGGGTAGTCTTCTTTGCAGGGGTCGGCGTCGATGACAAATACTCGGATGTTCCGCGCCACTTGTGGCGCGGCAATGCCGATGCCTTCCGACTTGTACATCGTCTCATACATGTCGTCTATGAGTTTTTTCAAGTCTTTGTACTCCGGCGTTATGTCTTCCGATGTGCGCCGCAGTATCTGATGCCCGTATTGAACGATTGGTAATAACATTATTCTCTGTCTATTATTGTTTTACTGCGTAATTTACTGATTCCATGTAAGTTTGCAAAATAATGGTGGCACTCACCATGTCAATTGTACCGTTTTTGTTGTTGCGGTCGCTTTTTTTCAGTCCGGCGTCTATCATAGCGCGTTGCGCTATGATGGTTGTGAACCGTTCGTCGCAAAGTTCTATCTTGATGTTGCTCAGCGATTTGCGAAGCCTGTTGACAAACGGTCTCACGTAGGTCATTGTCTCCGATTCTTCGCCCGTCACCTTGCGCGGATAGCCCACGACGATTGTCGATACGTCTTCGGTGCCCACGTATTTTGTTATGTAGTCGAACAGGTCGTGTGTGGCTACGGTGGTGAGGCCGTTGGCAATAATTGCCAACGGGTCGGTCACTGCTATTCCGCAGCGTTTTTTCCCGTAGTCTATGGCCAGTATCCTGCTCATACGAAGAGTTTTTCTATTCGTTTTATGCTCGATTGCATTGCAAATATAACAACTTTATCGTAAGGTTCAATTTGTGTGTGTCCTGTAGCGATAAAAGTTTCGTTGCCGCGCACCACACCGCCGATGTTCATGTCTTTGGGCAGGTCGAGGTCTTTGATCTTCGCGCGTGTTATTTTCGAGTCGGGCTGTGCCACCAGCTCGAGCATCTCGGCGTTGGTCGATGTCAGACACTTGACGTACGCCACGTGGGCGTTGAGCGTGTAACGGTATATGTAGCTTGCTGCAATGAGTTTCTTGTTTATCAGTGTGCCAATGCCAATTCCCTCTGCCAGAGGTATATAGTCGAGGTTCTCAACATCGGCTACAGTTTTCAGTATGCCTATTTTTTTTGCCAGCTGGCAGGCCAGAATGTTTATCTCCGAGTTGTCGGAAACGGCTATGAGTGCGTCCATCTTTTCGATGCCCTCTTCGCGCAGAAGGTCGAGGTTGCGGGCGTCGCCGTTGATTACCAATGTGTTCTCGAGTTCATTGGCGAGCATCTCCGATGTCTCGCGGTCTTTCTCAATGAGTTTCACATTGTAGTTGTGCTCAATGGCTCGCGCTATCTGCATTCCGATGCGGCTTCCGCCAATAATCATCACGTTGTTCACGTCGTGCTGTTCTTTGCCTGCGTCGGAAATCACTTGCTCGAGGTTCTCGTTGGTGGTTACGAAGTAGGCCAAGTCCTCATGCAGCAGGCAGTCGTTGCCGTGCGGTATGATGGTTTCGTCGCCGCGGTTGATGGCCACTATGTTGTAGTTCTCTTTGCGCAGCGAGCTGATTTCGGCAAAGGGTTTGCCGATAATCGGTGCATTGTCGCGCACTTTGATGAGGGCGAGCACCAGGTTGCCGTCCGACGATTTGAACAGTTGGCGTACGCCAACTAATTTGAGTGAGTCGACAGCCTCTTTTGCACCAAGCTGTTCGGGGTATATTATCTCATCGACGCCAAGCTGGCGGAAGAGTTGCTGTTTGTCGGGTTGCAGGTATTCGAGTGTGTTGACGCGCGAGATGGTTGTCTTGGCGCCGAGCTTTTTGGCTAATATACAGGCCAATACGCTCATGTCGGGGTAGGGCGGCACGGCAATGAACAGGTCGGCCGAACTGACGTCGGCTTCACTCAGGTCGTGAAGCGATGTCATACAGCCTTTTTTTATCATCAGGTCGAAGTGGCTCTCCATCTGCTGGAGCTTGCTCTCGTCTTCGTCCATGAGTATCACCTCATGGTCGGAGTGGACAAAGAGTTTTGCCAAGTGGGTACCCACCTCGCCTGCACCTGCTATGAATATTCGCATTTGTCAGTAAAAATTATCTTGCAAATATACATATTTTTTTTCGCCATGGTCTATTATTATTCCATTCGTTTTCGCTCCCGATTGCAATATTGCCACATCGGCATCGCATCGTTCACGTTTCCAAATGTTTGGCGCAGAGATATTTGTTCCGAGAATTGTGTATGCGTTGCTGCCCTTGGTGGCATTTTGCGGGGCAAAGTCGGTGCATATTATTTTCACTGTTCCGTGCGTTGCTTTGTCGGTTTCGCGTGTGGCAACAACCACTATCGTGTCGAAGGGCGTTATTATCTTAGTGCCGTCGCGCAGCGGCATGTAACATGCCGCTGCGGCGCGTTCGGCTTGGTTTATCGTCGAGGCG
The DNA here is from genome assembly GCA_017960905.1 of Bacteroidales bacterium. Lineage (GTDB taxonomy): Bacteria > Bacteroidota > Bacteroidia > Bacteroidales > Marinilabiliaceae > W3P20-009. Next base: position 61,425 of record JAGCYH010000047.1, on the reverse strand, counting down.
GCCGAGTAGGGCGCAGTGCTGCTCGTGTCGGCGAGCAGGTGGGTGGCCGTGGCACCGTTCCTCACGCTGATGTTTATTTTTCCGTAGGTTTCGTAAATGCGTATCTCGCTGCTGTTCAGTGAGATAATGTCAATTGCGATAGTTGTTGCGCAGAACGTTGCCGCCGAGTATATCAGAAGTCGCATTCTGTGTCGGCCACCCCAGCTTATCCAGTTGGCGAAGCAGATAATAGCCACACCGAGTGTTATGGCTTCGATGGCGGTGAACGAGATGTCGGTTATCAGCGCGTTGGGCCACGAGGCGGCCCAAGCGGCATAATCCTGTATGAAGCCGAGCAAACCATCGACCAGTCCGCCGAAAACCGAGGCCAGCCAAACCGACAAGGTGCTCATTGTCAGCGTGATAAGCGCGCCGATGATTATCGGCGACGCCATAGGCACTATGACAAGGTTGTTGATGACGAAATACGTTGGAAATGTGTGGAATACGTACAGGATAATGGGTAGTGTGGCAAGTTGCGCCGAGCATGTTACGATGGCCGAATCGACTATGAAACGTTTGAAGATGTTGGTTGTGGGGAAGAACATCTTCAGCGGGCGGTACAAGGCAATGATGCCAGTAACGGCTGCGAAGCTGAGCCACAAACCTATTGTGTATAAGCTCATTGGGTCGGCAAGCAGTATTATCATCATTGCCACCGCTATCGTGCTGTAAGCGTCGGACTTGCGTCCGGCGAGGCGCGACAAATCGTACGATGTAGTCATCACTGCCGCGCGGAATATCGAAGGCGACATGCCGGCTATGAGTGCGTAGCACCATACGCCGAGCAGTGTGACAATTATGGCTATTTTCCGCCCGCGGAAAATAGCGCCGAACACATAGCTCAGAAACAGGTATATTATGCCCACGTGCATGCCGCTCACTGCCAGTATGTGCACCGTACCGCAAGTACTGAAATTACTGCGTGTGTCGTTGCTAAGCTCGCTCTTGTCGCCCAAGAAGAGCGCCTTGAGCAGCTGCATGTTGCGGCTTGCTATGCCGCAAGCCGAGAGCCGCTCATCGACCGAGGCCTGCACCGACCCTATTATGGTGTTGAGGTTCATGCGCCGCTCTTTCTCAACGCTTACCTCGTTGATTTCGGCAATGAATTGCAATCCGCTGTTTTCCAGATAATTGCTATAGTCGAAAGATGCGTAAAGCATCTTTGTAGGTGGTTTTAAGTAGGCTTTGGCGTGTACCACGTCGCCCGGGCGCGGCTCGTAGAGGCTGTCGGCAAAGACAGCCATGCCGTCGATACTGGTATATAGCTGATTGTCAAATAGTAACGTATCGGCCGCTATCTCGGTTCTTACTGTCCCGTTGCTTTTCTTCACAATCTTCTTCACGTATCCGTGAATCTCGCAAGTGCCTTTGTATGAGTCGATAAACTCGCATTTGCGCACGTTGGTGTACAATGCACCGGCAAAGAAAAACGCCACCAGAAGCGTGCAGCACACAACAGGTTGCGCACGGAACGACGGTCGGTTGAGGAAAACAAACGCGGCAATGAGCGAAAGCACAATGAACACCGATGCACAGATGGCTATTGTGTCGCTTATGTAATTGTGAAGGTAGATGCCGAGCATGAATGCTGCCAAGCCTCTGAGTATGGGATATCTATGTATTGTAGATAATAACATTTTGGATTTTTGCTGATTATTATTGCAGCGTAAAAATATGAAATTCCGGTCAGAAAATCCAAAAATGTCTGTGAGTTTTTTCATAAAAAAAACGTAATTATTGGTAAATTGTTTATTATAAACCAATTACACGTACAAAAAAGTTTGGGCGGATTTCCGCCCAAACTTTTTTATGTAAAATGCATTATCTCTCTATCAGACGCACGGCCGTGCGTCTCTACACGTCTCTATTTCACCATTACTTTCACCGATTTCGACCCAATACGTACTATGTACAATCCGTTGTTGCCTACGGTGATAACATTCTGGTCTTGAGGCTTTTGCTGCATAATCAGTCGCCCGGCCATATCGTAAACCGATATGGCGGCGTTGGCATTGATTATGGTTATAGAGCCCGGAGCGGTGCTGATGCTTATTCCGTCGGCTTCGATGTATGTTATCGGGTTGCCTATCGGCTTGAATGTTGCGTTGAGCACTATGTTCTTGTCAACTGTTACTTCGTAAAGGCCCATTTCGTCTGGTTCTATTTCCACACCGTTAGCTGTAATACTCTCCAACTCGTATCCGTCGTCGGGTGTGACATATATTCTTTCTTTTTCATATTCGTTCCCATTAAGAACAAAACTGTTTTCGGAAACACTAATAGAACCATTCTCAATGCCATCGGCTATGCCGATGGTGCAAACAGCCTTTAAGTTCACAAAACCGTCGAATACCTTGCTCTCTATTATTTTATTCATATTGTCGAAAGGAATTCTGAGTTCCTCGATTTCGGTTTTGGACATGAAAGATGTTTCGTCTATGCTTGTTGGCACACCCATAATATAAACTGGAGTGTAGAGTTTGTAGCCGAGGCCGGTACCATATAAGAAATTATATTTTCCTATTTTTTTGACAGTTGATGCTATTTCTGCATAGTCGTTGTAGCTAACTAAGTAAAACGCATAGTCGCCTATACTGGTAATACCCTCTTCGACGATAAGTTTGTTTATAGTACAATTGTTTTTCAGAGTAATCCAAGGCGCACAATTCTTTTCGTAATCGTACATATCGCCGGTTCCGCTTATTGTGAGCGTGCCTGTTTCCTCGTCGTAATTCCACATAGCATTCTCGCCGCATTTGCCGCTTGTAATCAGCTTGAACGCCGCACCCACTACCTTGTCGCTATTCACTTTATCTACAGTGTATTTGCCGTCTTTCGCAGCTATGGCTTTGCCATCTACGTAAACCGAATCAATACAGTAGTCTTTGTCGGGTATTGCGGTTATGGTAAACGATTCGTCGGGTAGTATTTCGGCTTTATCCACTTTTACCTTACCCTTCTCAATGTCAGCGTCGATGGTTACTTCGTAGAACCCTACTATTTTTGAGAAATCCTTGAATACAATCTCATCCTTGTAGTAATCGAGCATGTCCATTGGCACATACAGGGTGCATTTGTCGTAGTTCGAGAAGCAAAGGTCGGTTACATGTGATACATGATTTGCCCTTACAGTTACTTTTTGCAGATTCCAGCAGTAAGCGAAAGGCGAACCGCCAAAATTTGAGCACGATTTCGGCAGACTGATGTATTTGAGATTTTTACAATTCTGGAAAGCACCGTTAGCGAGGTCGTTGATGCCTTCCTCTATCACTACCGATTCTATTTTATCTTTAAACTCTTCCCAGGGTTGTTCCTTCCCAGATTTAAAATTGAAGTCATACAGCGAACCCGTTCCGCTTATGGTTATGGTTCTCGACAGTATGTCGTATGTCCAGCGAGCGTCGTCGCCACAGGTGCCATGGCCATCGCAGCCGAAAGCATCTTTGCCTATTTTAGTTACCGAAGATGGTATAACCACATTCTCGAGCCCGTAACAATTGTAGAATGCCCGTTCGGGAATGGTGGTGACATTGTCGCCTATGGTTAAGCTTTCGAGCGATTTCTTGCCAGCGAACTGCGTTCCCAGTGCGTCGGTATTCACCCACAGAGTCGATACGCTGTCGCATCCCCAAAAAGCAGTTTGGTAAAGTTCTGTTACCGATGCGCCTATGTATATACCTTTGAGTTGCTTCTTGTATTGAAACAACGTTCCGATAGCGTTAGTGTCGAATCGTAGCGTATCAATACGGCAGCCAGAGAATGCATCGTCGCTGATGCTGGTTACTGTTTTGGGGATAGACACATCAGTCCCATAGCCTATATAAGCAACGACCTGTGTCTTTTCGGCATCAGCAAATAAAAGACCGTTTTCGTCAGCCTCGTAATTGAAATATTTAGCGCCCCAAGGACTACCCGTGGCATTGCCAGCATAGTTAATACTTTTTGCACTTGAGAACGCATTGACGCCAATGCTTGTAACCGAAATAGGGATAGTGACAGATTTCAGGCTACTGCAATAGGCGAACGCCCAGTTGCCAATTGTTGTAACCGAATTGCCGATGGTGACAGAAGTCAAACTTTCGCATGAATTGAACGCTGCTTCGCCAATGCTTGTAACCGAATTTGGGATAGTAACAGATTTTAGGCTACTGCAATTAGCGAACGACCAGTCGCCAATGTTTGTAACCGAATTGGGAATGGTGATAGATGTTAGGCTACTGCAAAAAACGAACGCCCTGTTGCCAATTGTTGTAACCGAATTGCCGATGGTGACAGAAGCAAGACTTCTGCATTCACTGAAGGCACTGTATTCAATAAACTTACAATTATTATTTATTTCAACAGAAGTTATATCAGTATCTTTAGCCTTAAACAGAAATAAATAAGGATTGTCTGTATTACCCAAATACAATGCGTTATCATATTCATTATACTTCAAACTACTGCAACCCCAGAATGCACTCTCGTCAATATTTGTAACAGAATTGGGGATAGTGATAGAAGTCAAACTGCTGCAATCATAGAATGCATTGCTGTGAATAAACTTGCAATCGCTGTTTATTTCGCATGTTTTTATATTGTCAGATTTAGCATATACAAGTAACAAGTATTGGTTTCCATTGTTACCCAAATACAATGCATTATCATATTCGTTATATTGCAAACTGCTGCACCCTGAGAATGCCCCGTCGCCAATTGTTGTAATCGAATTGGGTATAGAGATGGATGTCAAGCCGTCACAATAATAGAATGCATATTCGCCAATGCTTGTAACTGTATTTGGAATGGTATATGATCCTGATTTACCTGCTGGGTAACATATAAGAGTTGTCATGTCTTTGTTGAATAATACACCATTTTTAGATGTATATTTAGAGTTGGCACTTCCAACATTTATTTCTGTCACATTACTGCATTTCCTGAACGCCATCTTGCCAATACTAATAACTGAATTGGGAATGGAGACTGAAGTTAGTCCGCTGCAATCACGAAACGCATATTCACCAATTGTTGTAACCGTATAATCAACGCCATTGTTCTCTGGATAGGTTACAGAGGCAGGGATAACAAGCGCATCTGTTGGGTCGGTTGAACCTTTACTAACAGAAACTTCATGTTTCTCGGCATCGGTAATGGTGTATTTTAAGCCGCCAATGGTAAAATCTTCCGCCAATGCTTGCGCGGCAAACATCAGGGTGGCAAAAACTGCTATTATGTTTTTCATGGTATAATAATTAATTTGTTTATATTCAGTTAATTATATATTTGTAGTTATTTTAATGCTAATGAATAAAAAAGACGTGATACTCAACCGTATCTCGCTACTTGTAGGTGTTTTGGCGTTACCTTGATACTACGAAATAAGTCAAGCACACGCCTAAGCGTGGCATTTGAACATTATTTCTTTCAGTATCTAAAAACGCCAATTTTCACAAGTAGAAAGAAAAAAGCCTAATGCTTTAATATGTTGTTTTTCAAACGTTTAGTCTCATCTTTATTTTGCCATAGGCATCATTGTTTTTTGTTCGTTTCAAAATTATCTCTTTTCTTAGAGAAAACAAAATAATCAGGTCCTGATTTATTCTGTTTCATTATTGTTACGTCCGAATAGTTTTCGCATTTCCTTATGTTATATAGCCTGAACTCGTACTTCTTAAGTTTGAACTATTTCCTTTTTGGAAACAGTTTCTACAGAGTCGAAAGCTACTAAACATTTCTATCTTTTCGGGTAATCATCCTCTATCCTCTCACACCAGTCCTGAGAAGCCCATGAATGCCAGCGCCATGATGCCGGCCGAGATGAGTGCTATAGGCATGCCTTGCATGCCTTTGGGTATGTTCATCATTTCGAGGTGCTCGCGTATGCCGGCAAACAATATGAGAGCCAGCGCGAAACCGATGGCGGTGGCTATGGCAAACACAATGCCGCTAAGTAGCGAAGGCTCAAGACCTTGCGTGTTGTAGGTGCCGTCGCCTACCATTATCGCTACGCCAAGTATGCAGCAGTTGGTTGTTATGAGCGGCAGAAATACGCCAAGTGCCTGATAGAGCGAAGGCGACACTTTCTTGAGTATTATCTCAACCATCTGCACCAAAGCGGCTATCACAAGTATGAAAGCTATTGTCTGTAAGTACTTTAGATCGAGCGGAACGAGTATGTACGCCTGTATGAGGTATGTAACTATTGTTGCCAATGTCAGCACGAATGTAACGGCGGCGCCCATGCCGGCCGCCGTGCTTATCTTTTTCGATACGCCAAGGAACGGACATATTCCCAAAAACTGAGAGAGTACTACGTTGTTGACAAATATTGCCGATATGATTATTAATATGTATTCCATAATAATGTACTATTTAAATCGTTAATTGTCAGTTTATTGCGTTACTTTTTTAGTTTGCTCATGATAGCTATGAGATATCCGAGAACGATGAATGCGCCCGGTGCGAGCACGAATGCCAGCATGCCGTAGTCTTCGTTCCAGAGAGTTATGTCGAACACTTTACCCGAGCCGAGTATCTCACGCGCTGCGCCTAAGAGCGTCAGCGCGAGTGTGAAGCCCAAGCCCATGCCCAGTCCGTCGAAGAACGAGTCGAGCGGGGTGTTTTTTGCGGCGAAGGCTTCAGCGCGGCCCAGCACTATGCAGTTGACCACGATGAGCGGTATGAAAAGTCCGAGCGATGCGTACAATGCAGGCACGTATGCCTGCATAAGCATCTGTAGCACAGTGACAAAGGTGGCAATTATCACAATGAACGACGGAATGCGCACCTTGTCGGGTATCATCTTTTTGAGTAGCGAGATGACAACGTTGCTGCAGATGAGTACGAAGGCAGTGGCCAGTCCCATGCCCAGTCCGTTGATGGCCGATGTGGTAGTGCCCAGAGTAGGGCACATGCCAAGGAGTAGCACGAATGTCGGGTTCTCCTTTACGATGCCGTTGAGCAGTATTTTTATTTTGTTCATTTCTGTAGAGTTTTATTCGGTTACTAATGTTGAGTCGGCAGGTGCGGCGCACGCAGCAGTGTCGGGTGCGGCAGGCTCGGGTGCCGGTGCGGCGCTTGTGGCGCCGGTGTTGCCGTTGGTCTTGCCTCCGAAGAGTTTCTCGTATTCGAGGTTTATCGCGCGCAGAAATGCGCGCGATGTTATCGTAGCGGCGGTTATGGCGTCAATTTCGCCACCGTCTTTGATTACCGTCAAGTGGTCCTTGGCGGGGTTTTTGCCTATTATGTCGCCTTTGGCTCCGCTCTGGAACCAATCGTTGGCTTTGGCGCCAAGTCCTGGTGTCTCAGCGTGTTTGAGCACTTCGTAGCCGAGTATTTTACCGTCGGGTGCAAAGCCGGTAAGCACCGTCATGTCGGGCGAGAATCCGTTGACCGAAGTCTTTATGGCTTTGCCCAGTGGCTTGCCGTCGGTCGAGCTTACTTCGTAAACCACGAAGATCTGCTTGCCGTCTATTATTGAGTCGGTCTTGACGTTTATCTGTTTGTCGCCAGCCTCGCCCAGAATTACTTTCTTAATGCCGTTTTCGAGGTTCTGCTTCTCAATCAGAGCAATGGGCTCTTTTGTTATCTCGTTCATATAGCCTAACAGCGCGGCGGCCACAAGTGCCACTGTCGTGAGGACTATAGTCATGTTTTTCAGTGACGATTCTAACTTTTTCATTTCGCTACCTCCCCGAATCTTTTAGGTTTACAGTATTTGTTGATTAAAGGTGTCGCCACGTTCATTATCAGAATGGCGAACGACATGCCTTCGGGATATGCGCCGAATGTACGTATCAGTATGGTTATCAGGCCAATACCAATGCCGTACACTATCATTCCTTTGGGTGTCATAGGCGAAGTTGCGTAGTCGGTCGCCATGAAAATGGCGCCGAGCAACGCGCCGCCGGTGAGTATGTGGAACAGCGGTGTGGCGTAAGCCTCAGGGTCGTAGAGGTTGAGTATTCCCGAGAAAATGGCCATAGTGGCCAGTATCGTTACAGGTATGTGCCAAGTTATTATGCGGCGTATAAGCAAGAATGCGAATCCGATGAGCAGGCATATAGCTGCCACTTCGCCCAGCGAGCCGCCCATCTGACCCATGAGCATGTCGACGTTCGACGGCAGCTTGTCAATTATCTCGCTTACCGATTTTCCGCTTCGCAAACCCTCTTTCATAAGTCCGAGCGGTGTCGGGCCGGTGCTGCCGTCGATAGCGCCAGGTACTGGCCAGCTCGTCATCTGTACGGGGAACGACACCAGAAGGAATACACGGCCCAGTATTGCCGGATTGGCAATATTCTGGCCCAATCCGCCGAAGGTCATCTTGCCAATGCCAATGGCAACCACGGCGCCTATTATTATTATCCATATCGGCAGGTTCGATGGCAGGTTGAATGCGAGTATCAGACCTGTTACAGCTGCCGAACCGTCGGAAATGGTGGTCGGTACTTTAAGAATGAATTTCTGAATCAGAAATTCTATCACTATACACGATACAATCGAAGTCAGCAGTACGCATAACGCTCCTGTGCCGAAAAACCATACCGATGCCGCCAGCGCCGGCAGCAACGCTATTATTACGCCGTACATGTTGCGCTTTACCGAATCGGCGCTGTGCACATGAGGCGATGGTGATATTGTTAAATTGCTCATTTTTAATAAGTTCTATCGGTTATTGTTTCTGCGCGCTCTCTGCGGCGGCTTTGGCCGCCGCAGCGCGTGCCCTCATTATTCCCATTACTTTTGCTTTGCCCATTCTGATGTAGTCGAGCAATGGCCGGTTCGACGGACAAGTGTAGTTGCACGAGCCGCACTCTATGCAGTCGGCAATCTTGTTCACCTCGCACTCGTCCCACATCAGTTTCTCCGACAGACGCGAAATCAAGTACGGCTCAAGTCCCATCGGGCATGCCGATACGCATTTCGCGCATCGTATGCAGTTCGATACCTCACCGCGTTTCGATTCGGCTTTGCTCATCAGCAGTATGCCCGACGTGCCTTTGATAACGGGTACTTCTAAGTTGGTTAATGCGCGCCCCATCATTGGACCGCCGCCTATTACCTTGCCGTAATCGGCTGGTATTCCGCCGGTTGCCTCTATTACTGTTCGAATAGGTGTGCCTATTCTGACAATGAAGTTCGATGGTCTCTGCAGAGGCTTGCCCGTGACGCATACCACTCGTTCTATCAGGGGTTTGTTCTTTTGCACTGCTTCGTAAATGGCGTAGGCTGTGCCTATGTTCTGCACCACTGCGCCTACTGATATTGGCAGGGCGCCTGAGGCGACCTGCCTGCCCGTGCATGCGTCGATGAGCTGTTTCTCGCCGCCTTGCGGATATTTCAACTTCAAAGCCTGTACGCTGATGCCCGGATAGCTCGCCGCGAGTTTCGACAAGTGGTCTATGGCGTCGCGTTTGTTATTTTCAATGCCTATTATGGCTTTGTCCACTTGCAGTGCTTTCATCAGCACTTTGATGCCAATCAGTATCTCGTCGCCTTTTTCGACCATCAGCTGATGGTCGGCGGTGAGGTACGGCTCACATTCCACACCGTTGATTATCAGTACTTGGCATTGCCCGGGTTTCACGCTCAGCTTCACTTTTGCTGGGAAGGTGGCACCGCCCATGCCTACAATGCCCATCTCGCCAATCTTGTTCACTATCTCTTCGGGTGTGAGCGAGATGTCGCGTTTGATGCCCGGCGAACGGTCGACCGACGGGTCCCATTCGTCACCGTCGACAGCAATCACTATTGCTGTCTTCTTGTATCCGTTGCCATCGGTATATTCCTCTATTTTAGTTACTTTGCCCGATACCGACGAGTGCACGTTGGCCGACACAAAGCCGTTGGCTTGCGCTATGAGCTGGCCTGTTAGCACTGTGTCGCCTACGGCAACTATCGGCTGCGCTGGCGCACCGATATGTTGCGACAGCGGTATCATGACTTCTGAAGGTATCGGCAATCGTTGTATTGCCGTTCCTGCTGATAGCTTATTCTCGGCTGGGTGTATTCCGCCTATCGAAAATGTCTTCAACACTGTTCTATCCTCCGGTTATATTATTTTTGTTCTTTTATTTGTTCTGTCTTGTCCTGAGCCGCTTCCTTCGGTGCTTCTGCTTTCACTTCGGGTTTCGTTTCAGGTTTTGGCACTTCGGCAGCCGGCTCTTTGCGCGGCGGAAAGTTTATCTCGCTTATTGCTTTCGTCGGGCAGTCGGCTACGCACTTGCGGCACAACTTGCACTTAGTGAAGTCGATATAAGCCACGTTGTTCTCGACGGTTATCGCACCGAAGGCGCATTCCTTGGCGCACTTGCCGCAGCCAATGCAGGCTGCTGTGCACGCTTTGCGTGCCACAGCACCTTTGTCTTTGTTGATACACGACACCCAAACACGCATGTTGCGCGGACCTTTGTTACGTATCTCTATCACTTGTTTCGGGCACGCGCGTACGCACGCGCCGCACGAGGTGCATTTTGCTTCATCGACGACAGGCAAGCCTGTCGCGCTGTCGATTTGTATGGCATCGAAACGGCAAGCTGTAACGCAGTCGCCATAGCCCAAGCAGCCGAACGAGCAGCCCGTGTCGCCGGCGAAATTCGCCGACGCAATGGCGCACGACTTCGCACCGTCGTATTCCAATGTCTTCTGGCGGTTCTGGCAAGTGCCTTTGCAGCGTACCACTGCTATCTGCGGCACTTTCGCCGATGCCTCTTTGCCCAGTATCTTGGCTATCTGGGCCATCACTTCGGCACTGCTGCCCGGGCAGCCCATGCCGCTTATGTCGTCGGCTTTGGTAAGTGCCTCGGCCAAGCCTCGGCAGCCCGGAAATCCGCAGCCACCGCAGTTGGCGCCTGGCAACAGGCTCTCTATCTCGCCTATACGCGGGTCTTCAACAACTTTGAATTTCTGCGAAACGAAATACAATATTATCGCGGCTGCCAATCCTATCGCCGCCAATACTGCAACTGTTATTAATATCGTATTAATCATTTTTAATGTTATTGTTTTATTCTGAATATCAATTCTTTACGTAGTTTGTTCCTCAATGTATATAATATAAGGTAATATGGTGGAAGCGCCGCAAGCGACATTCCGCCTGCCACACCGTCGCTGTAGCCCATTTGTTTGCAGGCTATCAGAACTGCCACCACAACTATCAGAGGGAGCACATAAGCAAGCACCACGGCATACAAGGCCAAACGCCGACTGCCGACAACGGTCACTTTGTCGCCTATCGTGTATGACGCCGCCGATGGGGCTTCAATCTCGATGATTTTTTGCTTTACGTCTGCTGACGAACATAGCTCCCGAGCATTGCAGCCGCCGCACATCGATTTGCTGGTTATCTCTATCGACAGCTTTTGATACTCTTTCGCTACTATTATTCCCTCATGTTCTATGCTCTCTCTGGTCATTTTTCCCTTAAAAATTGTTCAAAAGTATAAAACATTTGATTAAGTATTTCACTGAGTTGGTTATTTTTTTTGGATATAAATAGAGAATGTGCCTTATTGCCCGAATATTCACGTAGTTACACGAGTTCTTCGCAATGGTTTTATTTTATTGTTGTACAGCAATTGCTAAATGCAAATAGTATTATCACACCGAAAATTGCAATTCCATTTGTCAATTCCGGGTCTATTTTGTCAAATGAACTTTGCAAAACTGCCACACCGACAACAAAAAAAATGGCGCATAATACTTTATGCGCCATTTTTTGAGCGGCAAACGAGGCTCGAACTCGCGACCCTCAGCTTGGGAAGCTGATGCTCTACCAACTGAGCTACTACCGCATCTGCTGTTTCCGACTGCAAATATACACAGATTTTTGTCTGTCGCAAAAAACAAAAAAAATATTGTGTTTTATTAACGATTTGATAATCTATAGCAAATTATTTCGTTATCTTTGCAAACAATTATGTGCCGCAATATGTGGTTTTTATCGCTTCGGCGTTTCTCTCCAGTCCGTCAGTGGGACTGAAGTGGCGAAGCTTTATGCGCCGCAGTGGCTGTAATATTAGTCTTAATTTGTAAAACTATTTGATAATGAAGAATATAGCAATAGCCGGTACAGGTTATGTGGGATTGTCGATAGCCACACTTCTGGCTCAGCACAACAACGTTGTTGCCGTCGACATCATTCCCGAAAAGGTCGATTTGATCAACAACAAGAAATCGCCCATCGTCGATAAGGAAATAGAGGAGTATCTGGCCACCAAACCGTTGCACTTACGTGCAACGCTCAACGCCGAAGAGGCTTACAGCAATGCCGACTTTGTCGTCATTGCCGCGCCTACGAACTACGACTCGCAGAAGAACTTCTTCGATACATCGGCGGTAGAAACTGTCATTCAGACAGTTATGAAGTACAACCCCAATGCCATAATGGTGATAAAGTCGACCATTCCGGTCGGCTTTACCAAACATGCGCGCGAGAAGTACAACACATCTAATCTCATCTTCTCGCCCGAGTTCCTGCGCGAGAGCCGCGCCCTCTACGACAATCTCTATCCGAGCCGCATCATTGTCGGTACCGATATGGCCGACGCGCGCCTCGTAGAGGCGGCGCACACCTTTGCAGCTTTGCTGCAAGAGGGCGCCATAAAAACCGACATCGACACGCTCTTCATGGGCTTCACCGAAGCCGAGGCTGTCAAACTCTTCGCCAACACATACCTCGCGCTCCGCGTGTCGTACTTCAACGAGCTTGATACATACGCCGAGATGAAAGGTCTTGATACAAAGCAGATTATCGAAGGCGTCTGCCTCGACCCGCGCATCGGTATGCAATACAACAACCCATCGTTCGGCTACGGCGGCTACTGCCTGCCCAAAGACACCAAGCAGCTGCTCGCCAACTATGCCGACGTGCCCGAAAACCTCATTGAGGCTATCGTTGAGAGCAACCGCACACGCAAAGACTTCATAGCCGACCGCGTGCTTACGCTCGCGGGTTATTACGGCTATGCCGATAATAACCGCTGGGACGCGCACAAAGAACATCAGGTTACCATCGGCGTTTACCGCCTGACAATGAAGAGCAACAGCGACAACTTCCGTCAGAGCTCAATACAGGGCGTCATGAAACGCATAAAAGCCAAGGGCGCCACAGTGGTCATCTACGAGCCGACGCTCGCCGACAGCGAGACGTTCTTCGGCAGCGAGATTGTCAACGACATCGACAAGTTCAAACGTATGTGCAACGCCATCATAGCTAACCGCTATGATGCCGTGCTCGACGACGTGAAAGACAAAGTTTACACCCGCGACATCTTCCGCCGCGACTAACCTACTTCAGTATCCGTGAGCGTAGTTGACGGCAAACGAATAGCCAAAAACACACTGCTGCTGTACATCCGTATGGGGGTGGTGATGATTGTGTCACTATTCACAACTCGTGTCTTGCTCAACTCTTTGGGCGAGGTGGATTACGGACTTAACAATGTAGTAGGAACACTTATTCTTGTATTTGCATACGTAAACGGCGCCCTTACTGCTGCATCTTCCCGTTTCTTGTCTTTCAGTTTAGGAGAACAAAACGGATGTAACGTTGAAGCTGTTTTTAACACAGCATTTCGTGTGCATTGTATCTTGGCCGCAGTAGTATTGATATTGGGCGAATGCATAGGTTATTTTTTGGTTAATTATTTGCTTGTTATTCCCGACGGGCGACTGACAGCTTGTAATTATGTATTCCAATTTTCGCTGATAGCATCTGTGTTCAGCATTATTCAAGCGCCACTCAACGCGTTGGTAATATCATACGAACGAATGAATGTATATGCGTATATCGGTGTGTTTGAAGCACTTGCTAAATGCGTGATAGCTTATCTGATATACAAAGCTACTGTTGACAGACTGATTCTGTTGTCATCGCTTCAGTTGTTAGTAGCCTCGGCGGTATTTGTTTTTTACGTGTTTTATACTAAAAAATGGTTGCACGTAAAGCTCAATTTAAAAGAGAAAATAGACTTCGCTTGTTTAAAACAAATGATAGGTTATTCATCTTGGAGTTTGTTAGGGTCGACTGCTACTATGCTGAAGAACTATGGTGTGAACATATTGATAAACTTGTTTTTCAATCCTGTTGTCAATGCTGCCAATGCGATTGCATATCAAGTAAATGCCGCAGTAACTGGTTTCTCAAACAATTTTACTATGGCTATGAATCCTCAAATTGTGAAGTCATACGCGGCTCAGCAGTTTGAAGATATGAAACGTCTTGTGTTCAGAGGCGGAAAGGTTACTTTTTTTTTGCTTTCGTTTTTATGTATGCCCATAATCTTTGAAGCAGATTATATATTAAAACTATGGCTCAAGAATGTACCAGATTATTGCGTGATACTGACTCGGTTAGTGCTTATCCTGACTTTAGTAGAGAGTTTTGCTTATACAATAGGCAGTGCAGTGCAAGCAACGGGAAAAATAAGGGATTATCAGTTTGTTATAAGCGGCATGTCGCTTATGAACTTCCCTATAACATATCTCTTGTTCTGGCTTGGTTGTGAGCCACAAACGGCTCTGATGGTTTCAATAGGAATTAGTACAACAAACATATTTCTGCGGTTTTATTTTATGAAGAAATTGCTCAATATCAGCCCATTGGAATATGCTGGCAGCGTTTTGCTGCCAGCCGTTTCGGCTGTAGTATTTAGTGTTGTGCCGGTATTGTTCATTTGTCTCAATTTAGAGCAGAGTATGATGAGGCTTATGGTCGTTGTATTTTGTTTTCTGGCGTTTAATGCAATATCTGTATATTATGTAGGGCTCCGACCTCAGGAAAGGCGTATTGTATTTGACTTTTTCCGTAAAAAATAACAATGATGTAATGTCGGTCTTGTCTGCAGGAAATAAATGTACAGGTTGTGGCGTTTGTGTTGATGTATGTGCTTGCCAGGCAATATCTTTAAAAGAAGACATAAATGGTTTTTATTACCCTTCAGTTGATGCCGATAGATGTGTTTCTTGCGACAAGTGTGATAAAACATGTCATGCCGTTCATTCAGAAAATATTAAGCGTAATGAGATCGGAAAGGCGTATGCTTTTTGGTCGCTCGAAGAGGATATAATACTAAACAGTGCCTCTGGTGGTGTTTTTGCGCAGATAGCTAAAGAATTTTTGCAGAAAAGTGATAATGGGGTTGTTGTAGGTGCGTATTTGGCGCCTGACAATAAAACTTACCATATTGAAATACAGTCAGAACAAGATATAATAAAACTTCAAAATTCTAAATACCAGCATAGTATAGCTACAGGCATATATACGACAGTAAAAAAAAGATTGTCTGAGGGCCGAAGCGTTTTGTTTTCCGGAACCCCGTGTATGGTAGCTGCATTATACCATTTTTTGCAGAGCAATGGGTCAGCTTTAGATAAACTCTATACTATAGAAATACTCTGTCATGGTATTCCAACAAGTGAATTGCTTAAGATTGGACTGGCCATAGAACAAGCAGACCATATTTGTAAATACCGAACCAAATCAGAAGGTTGGCTCAAAGGCAACCGAACAGTGTATGAAAAAGCAGGCGTGAAGTATGAAAAGAAAAACAGACGAACAGATTTCTTGTTTCGTAGTTATCTGACAATGAGTTATTTACGCCCATCGTGTTATGATTGTCAATACGCACGGATTAACAGAGTAGCCGATATAACAGCAGGCGACTATTGGGGGCTGAACCGTCAAAAATACCTTAATCACAACGGAGTATCGCTGATGATAGTTAATTCCGAGAAAGGACGCAGGCTTGTTAATGATACGTCTAATATTCATGTCGCGCCAACTAGTTGGCGCGAATGTTTGCCATATAATCAGAATTTGTTTATGGCAACTAATAATAACTTCTTCAACGGTTGGAAACATGTGGCCGCTATACGCAAATTGCCATTGAGTTTAAGAGTATTCATTTATCAAAATGGCTTTACCAACAAGTATTTACAGTTGGTTTATCATTGGTTGACGCGTCCTGTTTGTTTCTTCCGTTTTCTAGGCAAAAACCGAAAGAGAAAGCAATTGTGTAAGAGTGTCTTATCCCAAATAGAAAGAGACGGAGGAGAATGAAAAAAAGCATTGGTATACTGACTACATACTTTGCTACCAATTTTGGAGCTATGCTCCAGCCGTTTGCGCTAAAGCGCACTTTGGAGAACATGGGGTTCGATGCTGAGTTGATCAGATACAAACAACCCAAAGTTTGGCGAGTATATAGCCCATGGGAGCCTAAAAAAGTGTTCCGTAAAAATATCATGGCAGCTATATTTCATGTAGTTACGTTGCCTTGGCAAATACTGAAACGTCGAAGATTTTTCAAGTATATGCACAGACATGTGCAATCTAACACGGGGTTCGTTAAAGAAATCGACAAAAAGGATTTTTACATTGTTGGCAGCGACCAGATATGGAATCCTGCTGTAACAGGTGGTTTTGACGAAGTGTATTGGGGAAATTTCAAGACGGGACCAGAGTCGAAAAAGATATCATACGCAGCCAGCGCAGAAGATATTGATTACAACGAGAAAAACGTGGAGTATATACGCGAGCATTTGATGAATTTCAGTAGTATCTCTGTTCGTGAAGAAAGCTTGGCAGTAAAGTTGCGGGAAATATCCCGCAACGACAAAATAGAGTCGGTTGTAGACCCAACGGTATTGGCCGACAAGAGTATTTATGATGAGATTCGGTCGTATAATCCATTGAAAAACAGACGTTTTGTGCTGTTGTATAAAATTCGGCGCAGTGAAGAATTCTTAGATAAAATATACGATTATGCATTATCGGTCGATGCCGACTTGCTAATTCTGTCAACCTGGATAGAATGGCCTATAATAAAGTTTGCGCGTTCGCGCAAACGTGTTCATTATAAGCCGGCTATAGGTGTAGAAGGCTTTTTGGGTGCAGTGAAACATGCCGAGTGTGTTTTCACTCCGTCTTTTCATGGTTGTGTGTTCCCTATTTTGTTCCACAGACCTTTTTTTAGTTTGGTCCTGTCGGATAACTGGAATACGCGTACAACAGATTTTTTGGCGTCTGTCGGATTATCCGACAGACAAATTACTATAAAGGACGATATTATAAATCAAGATATAGATTATCAACTTGTTGATAATAAGATTGATATGTTACGTCAAAAGTCAATGTCGTTTCTCAGTAATGCGTTGGTATAATATGGCTTATGAAAGTAGGAATACTAGTTGTTACCTATAATCGGTTAGAGTTACTCAAGGAAGTTGTATCGTCGTTGAGGTCGCAGACATATAAAGAACGCGATATTATTGTTGTTAATAACGGGTCTTCTGACGGAAGTGAAGAATGGTTATTGCAACAGTCTGATATACATGTAATTACACAAGGGAATGTTGGGGGCGCAGGCGGTTTTAATACTGGTTTGCGTTACGTGGCAGAGAGTGGTTATGATGCTTGTTGGCTGATGGACGATGATGTTGTTTGCCAGCCTGACGCATTGGAACAGTTAATTGAAGCTTTTGAAGCAGAACCGAATTTAGGATATGTATGTAGCAAAGTTGTAGGTTTGGATGGTGTGCCGATGAACGTTCCAATGGTTGACCAGCGGACTCGTAACGGGCGATATCAAGATTGGATGAAATATATTGACAGACAAATGATTAAGATTGAGTCGTCGACGTTTGTCTCTCTGTTTGTGCCTACATCGGTTGTAAAAAAAGTCGGGTTGCCTTATAAGCAATACTTTATATGGGGCGATGATGCAGAATACACAATGCGTATCACACGCAAGTATGACGCCTATTTGGCTTGCAAAAGTGTAGTCACTCATAAACGTACTATTCAGGGCGATTTGCTTTTTGAGAACGAAACCAATAAACAACGGTTGAAAAATTTTTTCTATTATTTTAGAAATCAGACTCATATCGTTGCAAAGTATAAAGGTACAATAAAGACGATAGGCAATGTTTTTTCATTGACTTGTCTGTTCTTTAAGTTGTTTTTCACAGGGCGATTCGCCAAATCGATGATAGTATTGAAATCTCAATTTGCTTGGCTGTTTTTCTGCCCGAAAATTGAATATATAGATAATAATAAATAATATAAAAAGTTGAAAAATGAGAAGAATTAGTTTTTTAGTTTTGTCGCTTTTTGCGTTTTCTGCTTTTGTTTTTGCAGAAATACCACAAGGTTTTTCATATCAAGCCGTTGTGCGAAATTCGAATAATGCCATTGTCGCTAACAGCAATATTGTGGTTACTTTCAGTATTCTGCAAGGTAGCTCTTCCGGCTCTGTTGTTTACAAAGAAGAACATTCTGTTAATACCAATGCGAATGGTTTATTTACAGTTGTATTAGGACAAGGTACTGTTAAAACAGGTAATTTCGCTGGTATCAATTGGTCTGCTGGTCAGTTCTTTTTGAAAACCGAATCTTCTTATGGCGAATCTGTTACTCAGCTTTTGAGCGTTCCATATGCAATGTATTCTGGTAAGACACTGGGTAGTTATACAAAAGATGAAGTTGATAACAAAATGGTCGAAGCGAGAAGAGACGCAATAATGTCTATGGTTTCTTTGGACAAGAGCACAATAAAAGGCGTTTTCTCAGTTGCCGATGATCGTATGGTTTACTTCTCAAAAGGGAACTTACAATACAATCCGAGTACAAGTGAATGGCGCTTCGCTCAACATCAATATGATTGTATAGGAACAGACAATACGAATATTAGTTCGACATATGAGGGATGGATTGACTTGTTTGGTTGGGGTACAAGTGGTTATAGTGGGTCTCAGCCATATAATACAAGTACTAGTTATTCAGAATATGGTCCGCAACAATCGCAAAATCTTATCGAATCAAACGAGAACTATGATTGGGGCATATTCAATGTCATAAATAATGGTGGAAACGCCAAAGGCTTATGGCGTACGCCGACAAGAGAAGAATGGGATTATATTATTGAGAGAGACGGCGGTTCGAAATATGGTGTCGCTTCTGTCGATGGCGTGAATGGTTGCATACTTTTGCCCGACAATTGGGTTATACCACAAGGTTTGTCTTTTACAAGTGGTATGGCGTTCTCTGAAGGAGCTGAATATTACTCTGAAGTTAATTCGTATTCTGCTTTGGAGTGGTCGCGTATGGAGGCTGCTGGCGCAGTCTTCCTTCCGGCAACTGGATATCGTGAGGGCACTACTGTAGAAAATGTAAACAAGAGTGGTAGCTATTGGTCGAGTACGGCTGGTACTACTCGATCAGATTTCGCATTCCGCATCTCTTTTTATTCTAATCAGATAGGTGTAGGCGATGACAGACGTACTTTAGGGAGAACTGTGCGTTTAGTTCGCGATGTTAAGTAGGTTATACCTCTCGCGCAAGGCGTTGCTTCGTGCGCGTCGGAATTATTAAAAGTTTTGTTTATGCAAAAGTATGATTATCTGATAGTTGGGTCGGGGTTGTTTGGGGCTGCGTTTGCCTATTTCGCAAAGCGAAAAGGCAAACGATGTCTTGTTATCGACAAGCGCCCACACCTTGGCGGCAACGTATATTGCGAGCAAATTGAAGGAATAAATGTTCACAAATATGGTGCGCATATATTTCACACGAACAACAAAAAAGTTTGGGATTTTGTCAATTCGATAGTTCCGTTCAACAGATACACCAACTCGCCTGTGGCAAATTATAAAGGCAAGCTTTATAATCTGCCATTCAACATGAACACCTTCTACCAGATGTGGGGTGTGCGCACACCCGACGAGGCCAAGGCAAAGATAGAAGAGCAGAAAGCTGAGGCGCTTGCCAAAATGAAAGCCGAAGGCGCGGCAGAGCCGCGCAACCTCGAAGAACAGGCTAAATTGCTGATAGGCAACGATATATATGAGACACTGATAAAGGGTTACACCGAAAAACAGTGGGGACGCAAGTGTACCGAGTTGCCGGCATTTATTATAAAGCGTTTGCCTGTACGTTTTGTATTCGACAACAATTACTTCAACGACAGCTATCAGGGGATACCTATCGGCGGTTATAACCGCCTCATCGATGGTCTGTTGGATGGTGTAGAGACAAAAGTCGATACCGACTTTTTCGCCTCATACCGTGATACGTGGCGCTCAGTTGCCGACAAGTTGGTTTATACCGGTGCCATTGATGAGTATTTCGGTTTCAGTCTTGGCAAACTCGACTGGCGCACCGTATCGTTCAAAACCCGCATAGAGGATATGCCTAATTTTCAGGGCAATGCAGTGGTCAACTATACCGAACGCGAAGTGCCTTACACGCGCGTGATAGAGCACAAGCACTTTGAGATGTTCGGCCAGGCAGTCTACGACTGCCCCCGAACTGTCATTTCGGAAGAGTATTCGGCCGAGTACAAGGAAGGCATGGAACCTTACTATCCGGTGAACGACGACCGCAATAATTCGCTCGCCGATGCTTATCGCGCTCTTGCCCAGAAAGATACCGATGTAATTTTCGGAGGTCGCCTCGGCCAGTACAAATACTACGACATGGCCCCAGTGATAGAGCAGGTGATGACGATGTGGGGGATGATTTGATTTCTTTTTGCGAGGAATAGTAATATTGTATGTTAGTATATCTAAAAAAACGAAAGGCTATGTCGAAAGACAAAGTGAATATTATTGAATACACGATTGCGCTGATAAACGAATTTGCCAAAAAGTTCGGCTTGTCGGAAGCGGAGGCTTTCGGCTACATCGACCGTTGCAGTGGAATGAAACTGATAGAGGAGTGCTACGACATAATGCACACCCTATCGTTTGCCGACGGCGTGGAAGGAATGGCATCGTATTGCAGAAGGCACGGAGGAACACTGTAATGATTCTTTATCACGGCTCAAATATGGAAATCAGCGAGATAGACCTTGCCAAATCGCGTCCGTACAAAGATTTCGGCAAGGCGTTCTATCTTTCGTCCGACAAGCAACAGGCATTGAGTATGGCTCGTTTTAAGGCGCTTACGGTTGGCGGAGAGGAAAAAGTAACGGCTTTCGATTTCGATGAAAGCGATGTGAATAATCTGAAAATCAAAAAGTTCGATAGTTACAACCAGGAATGGGCTGATTTTGTTTTCAATAATCGCGACGAACGGCAGAATTTCCAGCACAACTTCGACATTGTTTATGGCCCGATAGCCAACGACACTGTGGGTGTGCAGATCCGCGACCTGCGCGAACGCAAAATCTCGATGGAAGAGTTCCTGAAAAATCTTGAATATAAAAGAGGTATCACGTTCCAGTATGCCTTTGCACCCCTTTGGCAATATCAAAACTGAAAAGACTATGAATGTCACGGAGTCACAATTCAGATATTTGAAAGAAACCTTGTCGAAAGACCTTATTGCGATGCTAATGGAGCGCAAGAATATGACTATGGAAGATGCTTTCAGATTCTATTATGAATCAGACACTTTCCGAAAAATATCGGATTCCGAAACAGGCCTTTTCTTCCAAAGTCCAGGCTATGTTTTTTCGTATCTCGAAGATGAGATGAATAAACGACATTTTTCTGCAAGACACGTATTGGGAGAATCTGTGTAGTCTGTGTTTTTATTTAATTCGCAATATGGATAAAACAAAAACTGATAATAATAAAGTAATAAAGAAATGAATCGCGATTTTATGAACAATTTAATTGAAGATGAAATAGAAACCTTCTCAAGTGGTTATATGGCAGATTGTGACAATAATGCATCTTAAACTAAAGATGATTTGAAAAATGCTTTTATAGATGGCGCTCAATGGATGCAAAGCTTTTTGGAATCCGTACGTTTACTTGGCAATAGGATTAAGCATTAATGCACAGCACTTTCATTTAGCCTTATCACCGAAATATACGAATGAGAACTAATTGATTATAGTGTTGTCACTTTTTGCGGAAAAAACACGGTTATGGATAATGGAAAATCACTTATAACAATATCGCAGGCGGTTCAGGCCATGAAAACAGCCATACTGCAAAGTCAGGCGCGAACGGCAATGAACGTGAATGCCAATCTTTTGGCATTGAATTTTGCTGTTGGAAAATATGTCTCTTACAATTCGCGAATGCAAAAATGGGGAAGCGGGGCAATAAAGAATATTAGCGAACAACTGCAGAAAGAGCTTCCTGGGCTAAGAGGTTTTAGCGAGTCCAGCATTCGCAATTTGCGGCAGTTTTATGAAGACTGGCACGAATTCATATTTACAAGCCCCATTCATGAAACAGATAATGATTCAATTCAACAGCCAATGGCTGTTAAAATACAAACAGTTGAAAAAAAGAATGATATATTTCTGTCGCCACAGGCGACTGAATTGGGAAATCGAGCGTATGTGGTTGATTTATAGTTTGATAAACAGAATTTCTTCTGCATCTCAAATCTGTTTGAAAAGCTATTGCCATACTTGCAAGAGATAAAATACAAACTGTTGAAAACTTTCAACATCGCGACTTGTCAGAATGAAAGTGTTTCGGAAATGTACAAATTGTTTGAAGTTTTAAATATTAGTTTAAAGAAAGACGGGCAAAATTAACGAAATGCCTTTTTGACTTTTCAATAAATCATTTTTATGCCCCAACAAGAGATATTCGAAGAAAGCGTTTTGCAAGCTATAGATACTTTGGCAGAGCATGCTAATGAGCAGACGACAAAGATAATTGTCGACTTATTCAAGTCAGCTGTTCTAAAGAAATATAAATATGTGTTTAATCAAGAACTGGCGCAAGGGATAGTTAATCGAAAAACTATTGATAAGGCGGTTGAGTTTTATTTTTCAGATATTTGTTTTTCAATACGCGTATTATCCAAAATGAGCGATGACGACAAAGATAGACTAATACAAGATGCCAAGCGGATAATGGACGATGTGAAAAAGATAGTTGAAAAAATCCTTGTGAATAAAGGAATAGATATAGTATCATAAACCGTATTATATTTCAAACCTGCTCGATAATTTCATGGAATTCTGCTTTGAACACTTCCGTAAAAGTGAGTTTGGGAAGATGTTTGTAAAGCATTTGTGTTATTCAAAGATTGAAATGGAGAAGGAGTCTGTTCTGTCATGGTTGGAATGACTTGTAATTAAGGATCTTTCTAAACAAGTATGAAAAAAATCGTACTAATTATCGGTAATGGCTTTGACCTTGATTTGGGTCTGAAAACTAGGTATATAGACTTTGTTAATAGTAAAAGATATTGGCCTCAAGGTGAACAAATTCAAAAAAATGTATATAGAAAACAAGGATTGTTAGCTTTCTTGAACGATAAAGCAAAGTCAGATAATTGGTTCGATTTGGAGCGCTCGTTAAAAGAATTTGCAACTTCTACAAGTGAATATCTTGATTTTAAATACAATAGATATAATGGTAAGGATGAGAGTATACAATTATTTAATGAGTTAACTCGAAAGCTATCACTTTTTATAAAAAAGAGAGAAAAAAACGATAAACTCAAAAACAGATCATTTGCCTCATATGTTATTAGTAAATGTATGTATTTCAATAAAATATATACATTTAATTATACCGATATTAATCATTTAGCAGAAAGACTTGGGTATAGTACTTCTTGCAATGTAGTACATATTCATGGTTCTATAAAAGAAAATAGTATAATACTTGGTGTGGATGGTGGGTCAACTCTATTGCCAGACTATGGATTCTTGCGCAAAACAATAAGTAAAAACTATAAATCAAATTATTTGAACAGAGATTTGAAAGATGCAGATGAAGTCATCTTTTTTGGATTTTCGTTCAGCAAAATTGATTTTGGTTATTTCTCAGAGTTTTTTAATAGTTTATTAGAACAGGAAAAACGCAAAACAATAATTGTTATAACTAAAGATAATGATTCGATATATGATATTAAATCGAGGATAGAAGACGAAGGAATTTCTCTTAGCAGATTGTATGAAAAAACTGATTTTAGATGTTATGCAGTAAGTGATAAACTTGATTATGATGAAGTATTACAGTTTAAATAGTAAGAGAAAATAGTCTCTTCTTTGAGACGTTAAATCGAAATAAAAGAATACAAAATGAATAATAGTTCAAACTCTACTGGTGTTAATAATACAGAACTACCGCTCGACGTTAAGAGTACATTTCTTGACAAAAAGAATACAAACATATTACGCGGTATAGCCATATTGTTAGTTATTCTTGCGCACGTCGGGACTTCGTTTGGGAATCGGTATTTTACACCATTGGGGGGTATAGGTGTCGCTATGTTTCTTTTCCTTTCAGGATACGGTCTTTCAGAGTCGTATAATAAAAACGGATTGGAAGGGTTCTTTAAGAAACGTTTTTTGAGAGTGTTATTGCCATATTTTATTTTGATAATCCTATATCATATCGTAAGTAGATGTTCGTTTACACTACATGATAACGAAAATGAATTATTATACATACCGCGTAATTGGTATATCGATTACATTTGTGTGTGGTATGTTGTGTTCTTTGTTACAATGTATTTTCTAAGAAAACAAGCTATTATAGTGATGTCAATAGTTTCTGTAGCGATGTTTTTCATTTTCAATAGTAATACGCAAGCGCAGCAGTCATTCACTTTTTTGCTAGGGTGCTTTTTTTCACAAAAAAAAGAAATCTTTTTAAGCAACAAGAAACTAATTATAATACTATCTGTTATAAGTCTTGTTGTCGGGATAACCGCATTGGCACTAAAGCAAATGCCGTTTGTTAGAGCACACGAAGGAGATATATTTATGAAAATATGCCAATTACTTATTCATTTACCAATAGGTTTTGCAATAATAATGATACTAAACACGTTACAGTTAAAACTCTTATCATTGCTATCTATAGTTGGTATTGTAAGTTATGAATTATATCTTTCGCATATACCATTCTATCATTTGATTAAAGGTAGTGTAGATAATCTTTCTATTTTCCTGCTTCAAACGGTTATTCTCACGTGTATTATTTATTTCATTAATAAAAAAATAGTACTTGTGCTGAAAAGATAAAAAGGGTAATAGAAAAAGCATAATAAGCGCTTTTAATAAATCATATTTAGTAAATACGAGATGTATGAACGAACAATTGATTTTCGTTGACGAGTTGTATTCTCGTTTTTCATTAGCTGATAAATTGATAAAAATAAACATGTTAACAAAAGAGTGGCGGAGATTGGTATCTGCTTACTCGTATTTGGTTCAAGTATATAATATACGGGGTTTCTTGTTATCAGATGAGGCGAAAGCAGCCAACCAATTGTCGCAAATGATGCAAGAGATACAATATCAGAAGATGCAAGTAAATAATGAGATATGCGAGGAAATGAAAATGCGTCTTATTAAAATGCTAATGTATAAATAAGCAAGGAATCATTATTGTCAAGGATTCAATAATATGTAATACTTAAAGTAAGGAAATAATAGCTCACATACCAAAAGAAATATGGATAGGTTAATTGGTAAGGTTAAAAAGAATAAACAGTTATGATAAACGAGATACAGAAAGAAGTGTGTGACGCTATTGAGGAGATATTTGAGGCCGCTAGTGAGGCTGATTACATTGCATTTATCCTGTTTCTTGGACGCGCGGAAATAATGCAAGGTTTGAAATCGCACTGCCTTACGGATTGTGTTATTGAGTATATGTGGGATATATATCTTGACGAGTCACGAGTTAAGTATTACCTTAGTTATCTTCGTAAGAATTATTCAAAAGAAGGTTATATTTACCAAGATGACAATGCAATAAATAGTATTACCTCTGAGTTAACTATCTATTCTCAGATATGGGATTCAGATTATTTTATGAAGTCTATATATCGATTGTCAGCCATAGTATTAGGACAAGGTTATCTGTGGAATGATGTTTTGCCGACAAAACAAGTTCACAAGCATTTCTGTGAAAATGTTATAATACCGTTGAAACAAAAAGGATTTAAACTTGGTTTTATTTTAGATAAATCGTATAAACCAAGTATGCGAAATGCTTTTGCCCATTCGAAATATAATATTGCGCTGGACGAACGACAGATATTAATATGTCCAAGAAGTGGTTCTGAATATATTACTTTCGATAGTTTTCAAGCACGATTCCTTTATTCTGTATTCCTTATGAATCGGATGGAAAACTATCAAGAAACAGCTCA
Source organism: Bacteroidales bacterium (assembly GCA_017960905.1). GTDB lineage: Bacteria > Bacteroidota > Bacteroidia > Bacteroidales > Marinilabiliaceae > W3P20-009. The sequence goes on along the minus strand of JAGCYH010000047.1, from coordinate 35,315 downwards.
TAACTATGCAGCTAATAAGGGAACTATCCTTACCGAGCCTTTCTTCACTCCAGATGGTGTAAGAGTCCAGATATGTGGTAAGAAGTTAAAAATAGGTAATAAAAACTTTTCTGAGTTTAGATTGATTCCTGTTAAGAATGATTGAGTTTTTTAAGCATAATCCTTTTTTACAACGACTTTTTCTTATGCCTTGGAATTATTGTTATTATTATTTATGCCGTAGTATTGATTATGTGCAAGGGATTAAAGATTGGCAAATTATCATGGCGAAAGAACTAATTGAATGTGGCTTTAATGTTGAAGAAAAATAGGATATCGTGTTGATGTCATTATTATTGTTTTTTTATTCTTTATTAGTAAATGGGTGTTTTTAAGGGAGTATTGTTAAATGGTGCGGCAAATGTGGTGCTGCAAATAGTACACGCGTTTGACCAATTGTTGTTAGTTCCTTTTTTCCTCATGCAATGGGGGGCTGAGTATTACGGGGAGTGGCTAACATTGTCTATTATTCCGGCGATACTTCGTTTCTCAGATTTAGGTTTTGGCGCTTCTGTCGCTAATAGTTTTGTACTTGCATATACATCGGGCGATAAAGAAAAGGCTGCTTCTATAGTAAAAAATGGATTTCTAATGACCACAGGCAGTGTGGTCATAGGCATTGTCCTCACTATAGTGGTTATGTTGATTATTGATAGTAATGGCTTATTGGATAAATCAGCAATAGACGCTAATGACGCTATGCTAGCTGTTACTTTAATGATGACAGCGAAATTTATTAGTTTCTATTCTAATTTGGTTACGGGCTTTTATAGAAGTGAGAAAAAAGCACATATCGCTACGTTTATTTTGTCTGCCAAAAACGCAATTAATGTTGTGGTCGGGCTTATTATTCTCTTGGCTGGTTATAAAGTTGTTGGGTATGCATCTTCGTTATTAATTGTTGAGTCAGTAGGTAGTGTTGTTATAGTAATATTTGGTTTTCGCGTCATAAGTTTAGATGGACAAAAAGGTAGTATTGATAAATCTATATTGAAATCATTATTTATTAAGGGCTTGGGATATTTTCTTATACCGATAACAAACACTGTTTTTTTCCAAGGAAGCACCTTTATTGTCCGAGTGTTTTTAGGAGCTGAAAGTGTTGCTATTTTTAATACGCTTCGTACATTATGTCGCTCGTTTAATCAGGTTTTCTCGATAATCACAAAAAGTGTTTTTCCTGATATGCAATACGCGTATGGTCATGGCAATATCAAAATTGTCCAGCAGTTATTTAGAGTTGCAGTTTTGGTGTCTTCTTTTATAGCAGTTGTAGGAGTGTTATTCTTTTTGTTTTTTGGATTAGATTTGTACATGTGGTGGACTCAGAATGTTCTGGCTGTTGATTACCAAGTTTGGAGCATTTTTGTTATATCTATTGTCTTTAATGCAGTATGGAATAATGCATTTGAAGTATATACTGTTATTAATAAGCCATATAGAGGTACTATAATACTTATAATAGTTTCCTCTTTCTCTGTCATGTTTTGTTATGTTCTTGTCGGTATGGTAGGTTTAGGTTTAATAGGGGCTGTATTCAGTTACGTGTTATTTGATGCAATAATGATGCTTTTTGTTTTCCCTAATGCGTGTTCAATTTATAAAGTTAAACTTAAAGATATCATCAATTTTGATGACGTCGCATATGTGATAGAACATAAAATACTTTGTAAAAAAAGGCAATAAATGTTCTGTATCGTTTTTTGCAAGTTATTGATTAGTTTTGTTTTTGTAGAGAAGAAAAAACATATATAATTATAATATGCGTGTTTATATAAATACCCTTTCGTGGTATGTTGGAAAATCAACAGACCTTGAAATACACAGAAGGTTTAAACTATTAGAAAAAGACTTCCCTAATGTTCATGTATGTTATCCTAATACGTTTTTAGGATCTTTAAAGTATAATATATATAAAATAGCAAAAGTAATCATACGTAGACTAAAGAGAACAAAGCCAAGAAGACGTGGCTTTATAATTAGAATAGAAAAAGTTTTCTGTGCTTTGGATTATAAAAAGAGTAAGTGTGATGTCGTTTATGGACAAGGGGTATTCCCGTTAGTACCAGACAATATTCCAATAGTGTATGATACTTTTTTCTTAAAGCCAGAAGACATTGTTCTTAACCCAACTGCCGAGATGTATAAAGACTATAATAATGAGATTATTACTTTGTCAGAAATAGTAAAAAAGAATGTAATAATTAATTTCAGAAGCAATAAGTCTATAAAAGAAGCAATAGAGATTTGGCCTAATCAAATAAATAAGTTCGTTAATATTCCTTTCCTGTTGCCTAATTTGGAAGCTTTGGGTATTAATGAGATTATAAAAAAACATACAGATGCAACTACATTAAAAATACTATTTGTAGGTGCGCAAGCTCGGCGAAAGGGATTGAATCTGATTGTAGATTCATTGGTAGAATTGTGGAATGATGGTTTTAAGAATTGGGAATTACATGTGGTTTCCTCTTGTAGTGACGGGCTAATCGAGGTAAAGGATGATATGCCTATTAATATGTATGGTGCTAAAGATTATCTTTTTGTTTTAGATTTGTTTAGAACCTGTCATGTTTATGCAATGGTTTCGAATTATGAGAGTTTTGGTATTTCATATATAGAAGCGCAAGCAAATGGTTTAATATCATTATTACGTGATTTTGAACCACAAAGAGAAATCGCAGATTATGGACGTTTGGGTGTTTTGGTTAAACCCGAAAAGGAAGATATAAAAGAAGGTTTGGCAAGAGTTTTAAATATGTCTCAGCAATCACGTATTAAAATGGCATTAGAATGTAGAGAAAACTTTATAATAAAATATGAATATAGAGTTGTAGCGAAACAATGGTATAATGCATTTTTTAAAGCTATGGAAATGAAGGATGTGTGGAAATCTTGAAATGTATTCGTTAATTGTATGTCATAGATAGATAATAGTTATGGTCTTTGTGGTTTCAATTATTATTAATTTTTGGGTGTGACATATAGTTAAAAGAAGACAGTGGCTTTAATCTCAAAATAAAAAACATAGTATTGTTTTGTATATATGGGTTATAAATTCGGCTACATGTTATCTCTGTCAAAAAATAATATATTGTACGAAAGGTTTATAGGACAAAATAATATTTTTAGAATCGCCAGTTATGCGGAATAAGATAATAATAATACTCTTTGAATTAGGTTGGGCAGTTTCGTTTAATTTCATTGGTACGTTAACTATAAGCGAGTTGGTATTATTATTGACTTTCCCGTTGTATCTTAAACTCTCTTTATTCCGTCAGAATAAAGATTTGGTTAAATTAGCAAAGATTTATCTTTTCTTGTTGACATCCCAAATCGTTTCTGAGTGCTTTGTGTCGAATGGATTGGAAAGTTCATTAAAGGGATTGGCAATCACAATTGTGTCTTTCTTGCATATAATGTTTTTGTATCGCTTCTTGCATGGCGATAAAAAGCTGATAGTAGTATTATTATTGGCGCAAGTAGTTATGATGATAGCTCGAGGCCCCGATTATGGTGCAGAGGGTGATATAGAGTCTGCGCTCCTAGGAGAAAGTGTGGTCTGGTTGAAATTTTATTTAGCGCCATTATTGTATACGTTATTGCCTGCTTTGGCAGTATTGTATTACCGCCGTTTTATCCCATATCTGTTTGTTGTTGTCGGCGGGGCCTTAATTGTATTAGGTGCCCGAAGTGGCGGTGGACAAATTGCCGCAGCTGGTATCATAGTTTTATTGATTCAAAATAGATTATTCAAAGTGAAGAATAAAAAGATAGGTTTGATAATAGCTGCTGTATTAGGATATTGGGCTTATATAATATATATTGATAAAGTCTTAGAGGGAGAGATTACGGCTGGCAATGCGTCGCAAGTTTTTGATTGTGATAATCCCTACAATCCGTTTGAATTGCTTATGCGTGGTCGTGCAGAAGCTTGGGTTGGGTGGCAGGCGTTTCTTGACAAACCATTATTCGGTCATGGGGCATGGGCTATAGATAAAACACACCATTATGCGCATATGATTGCGGAAATGCAAGATGATAGTTTCCATTATAACCCAACAAAACAATATTATGTTCCAGGTCATAGTTTGATAATTGGTTTTGGCGTGTGGAATGGTGTTTTTGCTATGGTTTGTATTATTTTTATAATGTATTATTCTCTTAAGAGAGCATTTGCCCTTTTGAAAATTGTAGATATGAGATACCAATTATTAGTAGTATCATTCATTATTCAAATAATATGGACATTTTTATTTTCGCCTAATTCGCATTTGCGTCAAACGCTTCCGATCCCAATCGCAATTATATTAGTGTTGTATCTGTATGAGAAAAAGAAGAAACAAAAAGAACTGATTAATTAAATAGATAATATGGCTCCTTTTTTTTCAATAGTAATAGCGACATATAATTATGGTCGTTTTTTAGAAGATGCAATAACGTCGGTACTGTCGCAATCGTGTCAAGATTTTGAACTTATCGTGGTCGATGGCGGCTCTACTGATAATAGCGTAGAAATAATAAAAAGATATAAGGAACGTATTGTCTGGTGGGTGTCGGAGCCCGACACCGGACAGTCGAATGCGTTCAATAAGGGATTCTCTCATGCCTCTGGACAGTATTTTACATGGCTCAATGCTGATGATATTATGTTGCCTGATACTCTACTTGAAGTGAAAAAAAAGTTACAGAGTAATCCCCGGGCACGATGGGCTACAGGCAATTTTATCCGATTCCGCGAATCGGATAAAAAGATAATAGAAGCAAAGTGGGGACCGCACTTTTTGCCGTCTTTTTTACAAACATTTGACTCTCCGCTTGTTATTTTTGGTCCAACCACTTTCTGGAGTCGGGAAATATGGGATGATATAGGTCAGCTTGATGAGAACCTACACTATAATATGGATACCGATTATTGGGTACGTATAATGAAAGCTGGTTATCGTCAAGTTCGCGTAAATCACGATTGCTGGGCTTTCAGGATGCATGAAGAGTCGAAAACAGCAGAATATGATACTCATAAGGCTGACGAGAAAACAAGGGGAACCAAAATGGACGAGTATAAATACAGAATATCAAAGACTGGATATAAGTTGTCGAAGATAAGGCGACTATTAGGACTATTAATGCGTTTTGTCGACGGGTCGGCATACGTGGCGGCATTTAGGAGTGTATTTGTTAAAGGACGGAAAATAAAGATATAATTTAATAGAAATATGCCATTCGATATTAAAAGAGCAACCAACGGCCCAAAACATCATTTTTTCGGATTTCATGATTTGAAAATAACCGATGCGAGCAATAAGTATATACTGGCATTGGAAGTGGAGGATATTTCACATCCTCCATTGTCGGGCGAAAAAGCAAAATCTGGCGTTGTAGAGGTTGGTGGAGACGGGCAGTTTAGAGCCAGCCATGAAACAAGTGCATTTAATTACCCCCAAGGTGCACGTCAGCAATGGTTTGGCGACACAACGCTGTTTACTACCAACGACAGAGTTGGTGATACATGGGGCTCAAGGCTATCAGATGCAACCACATGTGAGGTGGAAGATACTTTTGAATTTCCGATACATTCATTGTGTAATGATGGAAGGGCTTTCTATATCAATTATGCTCGGTTGTATCGGAATGCAGTGTATGGTTACATCGGAATACTGGATAAATACGAAGAGGATATACCAAAACAAGATGGAATATGGTGCGCAAATATAAAGACGAAAGAGAACAAATTGTTAGTAAGCATTGACGAGGTCGCACGATGTGGCGAAGAACGAGCAGTGTGGGCAGGATATCCGCACTATTTGACTCATTTGGTATTGAACCCGTCGCAAAACCGAATAGCTTTTTTGCATAGATATAGGGTTAAGGACGGTGGTGAAATAACACGACTTATGACCATTGGAACAGACGGGGCTGGGTTGCGTTGTCTCGCAAAAGGTTTTTTGAGCCATTTTGATTGGCTTGATGATGATAAACTATTTATGTGGGGCGAACATCAGCCAAGGATATGTAGAATGAGAGAGTCGGCATTTTTCTCCAATAAGTTAGTTTCTTTTGGGGTTAAACAAGCGAAGAAAATACGCCAATGTATAATACGTCGCAAGGTGAATAAAGCAAAAGAAGGTGAACAGCAATTACAGAGTAAGACTTTTATGGTAATAGATGATACTGAACCAGCAAAAATAACAAAAAACGGTATTGGGGTGCTAGTTTCTGATGGTCATCCGATGACAAATCCAATATATAAATGTAAGATAATAGTTGATAATTATCCGCAAGCGGATCGATGCCGGACTCTGATGCTATATGATTATTTGCAACAAACGAAAATTGATATTGGTAAATTCAGAATGATAGATGATGATGTTGATGAAGAATCATTTAATTCAGAGGCTTCGTATTATGGTGTAGACGAACGGATAAAAAAAGTTTTCCCTCATGAAATATTTATGCATTCTCGTAGCGGACTTCATTGTGATTTGCATCCGAGATGGTCTTCGGATGGGAAGGTCGCATACTTCGATTCAATACATGAGGGAACTCGTCAAATATATAGTGTTGATTTAAGCGATTGTTTATTATGAAGGTAGCAATAGTTCAGAAGGTTGTGCCATTGTATAGAGAGGAGTTTTTTTCTCAGTTGTCAGAGAAGGTTGACCTTACTGTTTTTTTGTATGAAGAAGCGAAAGGTGGTGATGTTACGCATTCTGACAGTATAAGAATGAGACATATAAGAAATATTGCTTTTAGAAACATCAGATATGTTTCTTTGTTTACACTATTGTTTGGAGGTTTCGATACATTAGTTTTAGAATTGCATCAAGGTCATATATCTACATGGCTTTTATTGTTAACTAGGTTTATTCATAGAAAAAAAATAATATTATGGGGACAGGGAATATCTGTTAAGCGCTATTGTAAGGAAGAAAAAAAAGCAAATATGTCATTGAAACTTATGATAAAAATGTCCAATGGCTGTTGGATATATATGCCTAAGGAAAAAGACCAATGGCAGAAAATATATCCTAAAAAAGCATTTGTGGCGTTGGGAAATACGATTAGTGGAATAAAAGGAATGTTGAATTACGAATCTAATAAATCTCAAGAGGAATTAAAGAATAAATATGATATAAAGGAGGATATAGTTTTTATTTATTGTGCAAGATTTAATACTCTGAATAGACGAACTGATTTGTTGGAAGAAGTAATAACACAATTAGGAACCAACAAATACGGATTCATAATAATAGGCGACGGACAATACAAACCAGATTTCTCAAAATACCCTAATGTTTATGACTTTGGCCGAGTATATGATAATGAAATAAAAGAAGAATTGTTTAGTATTTCAGATGCGTATTTTCAACCAGCATGGTTGGGCTTGTCGATTGTTGAGGCAATGGCACGAGGAAACTCCGTCTTGACATTTAAACGTACTGAGTCGTTGATGCATGGTGTTGAATTGGATTATATTAAAAATGGATATAATGGTTTATTATTTGAAGATTTATATGACGCAGTGGCAAAAATATCAAGTCTTTCTAAAGCAGATTTGTCCCGGATGGGCGACAATGCTAAAAAATATATAAAAGAAAATGCTACGATGGATAAAATGGTAAATAATGCGGTTTCATTGTTGATGAAACTATAAAAAATATAATATTATGAAACAGATAAAAATATGTGTTATAGGATTAGGTTATGTCGGTCTGCCATTGGCAAGATTATTTTCTACCAAATATGAAACGGTGGGCTTTGATATGAATCAACATCGAGTTGATGAATTAAATTCGGGGCATGACTCAACTTTGGAAGTTTCCGATGATTTATTGGGGAAGGCTATTTCTTCTAATAATTTTAGATGTACGTCTGATGTAGAAGAAATAAAGGGTGCTAACTTTTATATAGTTGCAGTTCCTACACCTGTAGATAAGAATAATCATCCAGACTTAAGCCCCCTATTAAGTGCAAGTGAGACGGTAGGAAAAGTGATAAATAAGGGGGATATAGTTGTATATGAGTCTACTGTATATCCCGGAGTGACAGAAGAAGAGTGTTTGCCTGTTGTTGAAAAAGTAAGTGGATTAAAATATAATGTAGATTTTTATGCTGGATATAGTCCTGAAAGAATAAACCCTGGCGATAAAGAGCATACAGTAGAAAAAATACGGAAAGTTACATCAGGTTCGACACCGGAAGTAGCTGATATAGTTGATAATATATATAACTCAGTGCTAATAAATGGGACACATAAAGCCCCCAATATTAAAGTGGCTGAAGCGTCTAAAATAATTGAGAATAGCCAGCGTGACGTAAATATTGCATTTATGAATGAATTAGCAAAAATTTTTAATGCAATGGATATAGATACCAATGACGTTATTGAAGCAGCTGCAAGTAAATGGAATTTTATAAAACTAAAACCAGGTTTGGTAGGTGGACATTGTATTAGTGTTGACCCATATTATTTGATACAAAAGGCTCAGGTTTATGGTGTGTTACCTAGAGTTATGTTCGCTGCAAGAAGGCTAAATGATGGAATGGGTGATTATGTTGCAACTCAAACAATAAAGTTGATGAATAAAAAAGGCGTGTTGGTAAAAGATGCAAAGATATTATTGTTGGGAATAACATTTAAGGAAAATTGCCCAGATATTCGAAATACTAAGGTAGTCGATATATATAATACATTAAAAGAATATACAAATGATATAACTATTATCGACCCATGGGCTGATCCTATTAGAGTTCAACACGAATATGGGATTAAATTGTCGTCAGATAAAATAGAAGGTTTAAAAGGTATGTTTGACACCGTAATACTATGTGTCGCTCACAAGGAGTTCTTAACAATAGACATTCGTAGTCTTTTGTCGGATAATTGTAAAGGTGTTGTTTATGATGTTAAGGGAGTTTTGAATAGATATGATATTGACGGAAGATTGTAATTGTTATGATACGTTTATCTGTTTTCGGTGATTTTGGTTTTACTAATCGGTTGCCGGCTTTGGTGACAAGAAATGAGTCGAACAACATTTTATCGGGCGTCCGTCATCTGTATAAAGATTCGGATGTGAATATCGTTAATCTAGAGGCGCCATTGGTGGTCCGAGAATGTGGGAAAATAAAAAAAGAAGGGCCACATCTGAAATGTGGAAGCGAAGCCTTAATGTTTCTTAAATCGGAAAACTTCAATGTATTGACATTGGCAAACAATCACATTCGTGATTATGGCTCAATTGCTGTTGATGATACGATTAATATAGCCAATCAAATGGGTTTTTATACAGTAGGAGCCGGCCACAACAAAGAAGAGGCCTCCAAGGCGTTGACGTTATGCATCAAAAACGAGAAGGTAACAATAATTAATGCTTGTGAAACAGAGTTTTCGATAGTATCAGAGAACCAATCTGGCGCTAATCCTATAAATGAAATAGATATTTACTATCAAATAGTAGAGGCAAAAAAAAGAGATGAATATGTGGTTGTTATTATTCATGGAGGTCATGAGTATTATCAGTTGCCCAGCCCTCGTATGAAAAAGATGTTTCGATTCTTTGTCGATGCCGGCGCAGATGCTGTTATAGGTCATCATCCTCATTGCTATAGTGGTTTTGAAGTATATAAAGAGAACCCGATTTTCTATAGTCTGGGAAATTTCTGCTTTGACTCTGGTGACAATAATAGATTATGGAATGAAGGCTTTTTTGTCGTTTTAAAGATTGAACACGAAAAAATCGATTTTGAAATACATCCATATAATCAATGTGCGGAGGAACCGATAGTTAGACAATTGGGCATAGAAGAGCAAGAAGTGTTTAATGAGAGGATAAATGAATTAAATAAAATAATACAGGATGACTTGCTTTTAAATGATAGATTCTCAGAATGGACTGACAAGAACAGACGGAAAAGTATGTCAAGACTATTGCCGTATTCTAATCATTATTTAGTAGCTCTCTATAAAAGAGGTTTGTTCCCTTCTCTCTTGTCAAAGAAAAAGCTTATAAACATATCTAATGCTATTAGATGCGAGGCGCATAGGGATATTGTACAAAAAATACTAGATTATAAATTACGATGAAATCATCTATATTTTGGCTTAAGAACAGATTGTTCAGGTGGAAGGCATATAAAGCTTACAAAGAATCTCTTCTGTTTGATAAGTTGCAGGGTGAAGAAAAAAAACGCATTGAGTTTGAAAAATGCCGAATGTTGGTAGATTATGCATACAACCATGTGCCTTTTTATCGTTCATATTACGATGAGTGTGGTTTCAGACCGGAAATGTTAAGTAGTTGGGCTGATTGGGAGAAAGTACCTCCTTTGGAGAAGCAGATTATACGAACTCGTGCAGAGGAGTTGCTGAGCGATAAATACAAAATAGACGATTTAAGTATTACTACTACTGGCGGTTCTACCGGAACGCCATTGAGAGTCTATAAAGACAACACAATACCGGTAGAAGTTATGGGATGGCGTGCATTTGCTTGGTGGGGAATTGATCCATCTGCTAATGTTGGAATATTGCACCGTCGGACACCGACAACGTTTTTTGCTAAGATGAAAAACAGGTTGTTGTGGTGGCCAACACGACGTTCGTATCTAAATGCTTCAAAAATAACAGAGCAAAATATTGTTGATTTTATAGACGATATAAAAAGACAAAAAACAGTATGGCTACAGGGGTATTGTTCCGCATTGGAAAACGTGGCGGACTATATAATAAAAAAGCAGATAATAATAGATACTTTGAAAATGGTATGGTGTACTTCATCGCCACTGTTACCATTGGTTCGTAAAAAATTAGAGAAAGCATTTAATTGTTCAATAATGGATCAGTATGGTTGCTGTGAAATGTGGAACATCGCGATTCAAAAGCCAGAAGAACCAAAAATGACGGTATGTAATGATTTCGTTCATGTAGATATAGTAGATGCTAATAATATGAGTTGTGATAAGGACGAGCTGGGGGATATTCTGATAACCGATTTGAATTCTTTTGCTTATCCATTGATAAAATACAGATTGGGAGATAAAAGCAGTTATATTGAGTTCGCAGAAGATTCGGAGGACGGATACCCCAAAATAGATTTTGTAAGAGGACGTATAACAGATTCTGTTCATTTAGGCGATGGTACTAAAATTGATGGAGCATACTTGACAACCATTTGTGATAATTATTACGACTTAATAAGTTCGTATCAAATATATCAAAAGAAAGATTATTCCGTAGAGTTACGGATTGTGTTGAAAGATGGGGTTGACATGAACGACAGCAGAATCTATGATATAACAAATAGTTTACGATCTCAGTTAGGTAAAACGATTCCTTTCTCGAGTGAAATAGTTGACTCAATTCCTGATGACAGAGGGAAAAAAAGATATATAATTAGCGAAATCGCTCTATCAAAACAATAGTTTTAGAATAAGAAAGGTAATCATGTGAATCTCTGAAATAGGGTTAGTCGTATTGTCGCAATGAACCAATAGTTGCAAATATGCTATATTAAGAATACACGTCTGGGGGGCGTGTGGTCGGGAAATGATCTTTTAGAATATATAGGAAGAGTAGAAATTAAAGAGTAAAGATTAAAGAGTTCTCTCACAGAGGCACAGAGGGCACAGAGAGCACGGAGGATACAGAAAGAGTAAAGAGTAGATAGTAAGGAGTAGAGAGTAGAGATTAAAGAGTAAAGACATTTGGTACTTTTTATACTTTACTCATTACACATTATACATTATACTTTATACTTTATACATTATACTTTACTCATTACACATTAAACTTTACACTTTACACAATTTCACGATAGACAATGATTAGAGTACTACATACAGGTTCGTTGGATGTGCGGTCGGGCGGACCGGCAATGAGCGCATACTTGACTATGAAAGGGCTTGCGCAGAATGGTGTGCAGGCCGAACTGCTTATGTACGACCTCGACGCCAACGGACAACTGATAGGCGACGATGTTGCAGTACACTACGCTGGACGACCATTCGGAAATCGTTTGGCGTATTCGCCGACGTACAAGAGGCACATTGCTGAGTGTGGCGATTTCGACATATATCATGCGCAGGGCGTTTGGCAATGGCCAACGTACGCACTGGCGTCGTATGCGCGTAAGGTCGGAAAGCCTTATCTGATAACACCTCGCGGAATGCTATATCCGCAGGATATAGCGAAGTCGAGCACAACATTCAAAAAACTTTCTCTTAAGTTCCGTTTGCTGTCAGATTTGAATAAGGCAGCGTGTGTGCAGGTTACTTGTGATGAGGAAATGCGGCATTGTCGTGCGCTGGGCGTTAAATCGCCTATTGCAGTAATACCAAACCCGATTGTTATCCGCGATTATGAGTATAAGAAACCAGACAGTGTGTTCCGTTTGGGATATTTGGGACGTCTCTCGCCACGCAAAAATGTTGAAGGTCTGATATATGCGTTTGCCGAACTTGGTTCGGCTGCGCAGGCAGCCGAATTACTTATTATTGGTGGCGGCGATGACCGTTATGAGTCTTTCTTGAAAGCAGAAGTTGAACGCCTGGGATTGCGTAATGTGCGTTTTGCCGGATTCCTCTCGGGGCGCGAAAAAGACGAAGCGATAGCTTCGCTATCGGTTTTGGCCATGCCGAGTGAATTTGAGAACTTCGGCAATGTGATTCTTGAAGGATTGTTGCGAGGCATACCTTGCATAGCGACCCAAGGCTCGCCGTGGAGCGAATTGAAAACTCATCAATGTGGTTGGTGGGTAGAATACTCTCAACGAGCTATAACAGAGGCTGTAAGACAAGCCCTGCAACTTCAGCCTACAGAGTTGGAGGCAATGGGGCAGAGAGGCCGAAAGCTGGTTGAGGCAAACTATTCGGTAGAGTCGGTTGGGCAAAAAATGGCATCGCTATACGAATGGATTCTGAATAAAAGCGAAAAACCAGAGTTTGTTTTTTTTGAATGATTTTTGTCTAAAATAGGTTGCCTGTTTTTGGCAAAAAAAAAACAGAGATTTGGTAAAGGTGTCGCTTGTTGGTTTTACCAAATCGTGCAAAAAAAACATGAGATTTGGTAAAGGTATTGCTTGCTGGTTTTACCAAATCGCGAAAAAAATATGAGATTTGGTAAAGATGATTCGAAATAATATATTATCTTTGTCGGCGTAAATGTTTATATATGAATGTTTTGGTAGGAAGAAAGGACGAGATTGCACAGATAGAGCAATGTTATAATTCGCAACAATCCGAATTTGTTGTTGTGTATGGTCGCCGGCGTGTAGGGAAAACATATCTTGTGAATAAGACCTTCAAAAACAGATTTACATTCCGATATGTTGGTGGTCATAATCTAACCGAATCTGAACAATTGCGCAATTTTGCTATCGCACTCAAAGAGTATAGTAAGACTACTTATTTGTCGCCCCTGTCGAGTTGGATTGATGCTTTTGAAATACTTCGACAGTATTTGTCGGCTTTGCCGGCAAAGCGTCGAAAGGTTATATTTATTGATGAAATGCCATGGATAGACACGCCTGGCTCAAAATTTGTAAAAGCTTTTGAAAACTTCTGGAATGGATGGGCGGCATTGCGCGAAGATATATTATTAGTTGCGAGTGGCTCGGCTACATCGTGGATGGCCGATAAGCTTTTTGCCAATCAAGGCGGTCTCTACAATAGAGTGACACGTCAGATATATCTTCGTCCGTTTACACTTGCCGAAGTCGAAAAGTATATGCTTGCTAAAGGCGGGAAATGGGACCGGTATCAAGTGTTGCAATTGTATATGGTTATGGGTGGAATTCCATATTATTTGAGTCTGGTCGATTTTAAGAAAAGCCTCGCTCAAAACATAGACGAGTTGTTTTTTGCAAAAAACGCAAAACTACGGATGGAGTTCGATGAATTGTATAAAGTGTTGTTTAATTCGGCCGATAAATACATTTCCATCGTAAAAGCTCTGTCTGGAACTCAGTCGGGACTGACTCGCCAGCAATTGTCGGAAAAGACGAATATGCAAGGAGGAGTGTTCTCGAAAATGCTTAGTAATCTCGAGCGTTGCGATTTTGTGATAAGTTTTGCGCATTACAATCGAAAGATTAAGAATACTATATACAAATTGTCAGATCCATACACGCTGTTTTATTTTCGATTTATCGAAAACGATAAATCGAAAGATCCGCATTTTTGGACTCATAATATCAAGAACCCATCGTTTTCTGTCTGGCAAGGCTATACTTTTGAGTTGGTATGTTTGCTCCATATCGAGCAGATAAAACGAAAACTTGGTATAAATGGTATGGCCACAGCTGTAAGTACATGGCGCGACGATACCTCGCAGATAGATATGATTATCGACAGAGCCGACGGAATGCTTAATGTGTGCGAAATGAAGTTTAGTGTTTTGCCATATACGTTGGATAAAAAGTACTATGACAAGATCCTCGAGCGTACTGCGGCTTTCTGTACTGCGGCTAAAATAAATAAGGGAGTATTGCAGACGTTTGTGACTACGTATGGTCTTGCGAATAATAAATATTCGTCTTTGATTGATAACCAAATAGTAGCAGACGATTTGTTTGCGTAGTTTTACAAAATCGCATAAAAAAATCAGAGATTTGGTAAAGGTGATGCTTGTTGGTTTTACCAAATCGTGTAAAAAAATATGAGATTTGGTAAGGACGTTGTTCGTTGATTTTACCAAATCGCGAAAAAAACATGAGATTTGGTAAAAAATAATTGAGTGTAGTTGTTTTAAAAAGTTGATAATTAGTAAAATAAATAAAAATAATTGTTTGTGAATCAGATTCAAGAAATAGGAAGAGTAACTTGGGGAATTAAGATGAAGCGTGCGGTGTGGATCGTTGTTTATATGCTTTTTTTCAGACCATTTGGGACGCCGATATTTAATGCGTGGCGTAGAATTATTCTCCGAATATTTATGGCAAAAATAGGCAAGGGTGTAGTTGTTTATTCGTCTGCAAAAATATGGGCGCCTTGGAACTTGGTTATGAAAGATGGTTCATGTTTGGGCCCTCATGTTGTATGTTACAATCAAGCTATCATTGATATTGGTGAGAATTCCGTAGTATCGCAGTATTCGTTTTTATGCACAGCAGGTCATAAGACTTCAGAATTGAATAATGTTAAAACAGGTTTGGTAATAGCTCCAATTGTTATTGAGGATAAAGCTTGGGTTGCTATGCGAGCATATGTAGGTATGGGTGTTACGATAGGCGAGGGGGCAATAGTAGGAGCAACGGCTTCGGTGTATAAAGATGTTGCACCGTGGACTATAGTGGGAGGCAATCCAGCTAAGTTTATAAAAGTAAGAGTGCTACAAAAAAACTAAAATATACGAGTTGAAAAAGCGTTTTGACTTTGATAATGAGCGGATTAAGGCGTATATAAAAGAGAATTATAAGTAGAGAAGGGGAAAAATGTAGATTGTTGGTAATATGGTTTTCGCAGAAACAGAGAAAATAGAATTAAAGCAGCGTTTGGCCGATTCGATTCCAAAAGAGATTGTGTCGTTCCTTAATACTGAAGGAGGTACAATATATATAGGAGTTAATGACGACGGAACAATTTGTGGTGTGACGGATCTTGATGAATCGCTGAAGAAAGTAGCCGATATCGTTGAAAGTCAGATTTTGCCAGAGCCACGAGAATGTGTTGAACTTAATACGAAATACATTGAACAAAAGCACGTTGTAGAAATAAAAGTTTATAAGGGGCACGGTCTTTATTATATTAAGAAATATGGTCGCAGCTCACAAGGCTGTTTTATTCGTGTTGGAACTACGTGTCGCTCAATGACAGAAGAACAAATTAATCTTGTTCACAACAGATTCCTTGTTTCTAGAGCTAAAATCACGGAAATGGCAAGTCGGATACAGTCGCCGACATTTCAGTACTTGAAACTTCTGCTTACCGAGAAGGGGCTTAATTTAAACGAAGCGTCGTTCGCCGAAAACTTTCATCTTCGCACTACAGATGGTCGATACAATAAGATGGCTGAACTGTTGGCAGATAAGAATGAAGTTTCAATTAAGGTGGTGCGATTTAAGGGGAGAAACAAAGCAGATGGTATAGCCGTACGCAATGAATATGGCGACAAATGCCTTGTCGTTGCAATGAAGCAAGCCTACGACTATTGTGCCGATGTTATAAACGAAACTCGCTCTAGTTTCAAAAAAGGAGTGCGTAACGATATGCATCTTTTTGATCGTGACGCATTTCGTGAAGTTTGGTTCAACGCCTGTCTGCACAATAATTGGGCGGATGGCACCCCACCAGCTATATATGTTTACACTGATAGGATGGAGATAGTTTCAACTGGCGGTCTCCCAGTCAATCTGTCAAAAGAAGATTTCTTTCGTGGCGTTTCAAAGCCAGTCAACGAAGAACTTGCTCGTCTTTTCATCCGTCTTGACTTGATGGAGCAGACCGGCTACGGAATACCATTGGTCACAGAGCGTTATGGGAAAGAAGCTTTTGAATTTATGGACTTTTTCTTACGAGTTACAATCCCGTTTGCATTTGAAATAGAAAGCGAAATATCTGAAAGTGATTCTCAGAAATTGCCCAGAGAATTGCCCAGAGAATTGCCCAGAGAATTGCCCGGAGAATTGTCCCCAAATACTCAGAGAACACTACGAGCGATTGCCAAGAATCCGTCTGCAACAATTGACGAATTGAGCAAAACACTTGCGGTTTCGCCTCGTACCGTTAAAAATCACATTGCGCTTTTGCGCAATAAATACATTAAACGAGTCGGTAGTGATACGAAGGGTTATTGGAAAATAATAAATATAAACTAATACCCCCAGGATAATAACTTATAACCGACGCGCCCGCCAAACTTTTTGTTTGGCGGGCGTGGCGTTTTTTTGTGGGGTGCTGTTATTGGTTTTTCTCGAGTTCTTTCCAGGCGAGGGCCGAGGCGCCAACAATGGCGGCATCGCCAAGTTTGAGCTGCGAGGGCAGTATTCGTGCCTTGCCTTTGAAGACTGGCAGCAGATATTTCTCAAGATTGTTGCGGATAGGTGCGAAGAGTAATTCGCCGGCGGCCGTAGGGCCGCCGAAGATGAATACGGCCTCGGGACTTAGGTGGTGAATGGTGTCGGCAATGCCGCGGGCGAGGTAGTCGCCGGTGCGTTCGAACACTTCCAAGGCGACTTTGTCGCCTTGAAGCGCTGCCTCGCAGATGTCTTTGGCGGTCAGTGTGGCAAATGATTTTTGCGCAAGCAAACTATCATTTGCATTATAATATGCCAAGAGCTCGAAGGCTGTGCGTTTCATGCCTCCGGCGGAGCAATACGATTCAAGGTGTCCGTTGATGCCGCAGCCGCAGGTGCGGCCGCCAGGGACGAGCATTGTGTGCCCGCATTCGCCGGCGAAACCGTCGGCACCGTAAACGAGGTCGCCGTTGACAATAATGCCGCTGCCGACTCCCGTGCCAAGTGTGTACATTACGAAGTTTCTCATGCCGCGGGCACCGCCATATATCATTTCGCCCATGGCGGCGGCGTTGGCGTCGTTGGTGAGCGATATGTTGTATGTGCAGTTCAATTGCTCTTTGAGCAATTGAATGAACGGCACGATGCCTTTGATGGTGAGGTTTGCGGCGTGTTCTATGGTGCCTTTGTAGTAGTTGCCGTTGGGGGCACCTATGCCAATGCCGCATATCTCGCAATCGTCAGCTTTGTTGATGATTGTTTGTATCTCGTTGGAAATAAGCTTGGTATATTGCACAGCGTCGTTGCACTGCGGAGTGGCGATGGTGCTTTTCGACAAAACGTTTCCTTCGCGGTCGACAATGCCGAAGGCGATGTTGGTACCGCCAACGTCTATTCCTAAAGTTACTTTTTTCATATTACGTCAGAATTTATTATGCAATATTATAAAAAAGGTCGGGAAAGTTAACTTTCCCGACCTTTTTTTATTATCAGAAATTATCAGAGTTGCTTGAAGAAGTCGTTGCCTTTGTCATCGACGAGGATGAAAGCAGGGAAGTCTTCGACTTCGATTTTCCAGATGGCTTCCATGCCAAGTTCCGGATATTCAACGCATTCGATGCTCTTGATGTTGTTCTGTGCCAGTATGGCGGCTGGGCCGCCGATAGAGCCGAGGTAGAAACCACCGTGTTTCTTGCAGGCGTCGGTAACGCACTGAGCGCGGTTGCCTTTGGCGAGCATGATGAGGCTTCCGCCGTGGTCTTGGAACTCATCGACGTAAGGGTCCATGCGGCCGGCAGTCGTCGGACCCATAGAGCCGCAGGCCATGCCTGCCGGCGTTTTGGCCGGGCCGGCGTAGTAAATCGGATGGTCTTTGATGTACTGTGGCAGGTCCTCACCGGCGTCGAGGCGGGCTTTGAGTTTGGCATGCGCTATGTCGCGGCCTACGATTATGGTGCCGTTGAGGCTGAGGCGGGTAGCGACAGGGTATTTTGAAAGTTCTTTCAAAATATCCTTCATTGGCTGGTTGAGGTTTATTTTGACGGCATCGCCTTCGCCAACTTGGCGCAGAGCGGCCGGAATGAGGTTGCCTGGGTTGCTGTCCATTTTTTCAATCCAGATACCGTCTTTATTAATCTTGCACTTGATGTTGCGGTCGGCCGAGCACGAAACACCCAAGCCAATGGGGCAGCTTGCACCGTGGCGTGGCAGGCGGATGATGCGAACGTCGTGGGCCATGTATTTACCGCCGAACTGGGCACCGAGGCCTATTTTGTAAGCCTCTTCGAGCACTTGCTTTTCGAGTTCAACGTCGCGGAACGCGCGACCAGCGGCGTTGCCGCTGGTAGGCAGCGAATCGTAGTAGTGCGTTGAAGCGAGTTTTACTGTGAGGAGGTTTTTCTCGGCCGAAGTGCCGCCAATAACAAAAGCTATGTGGTAAGGCGGGCAAGCAGCTGTGCCGAGAGTTTTCATTTTTTCAACTAAGAAAGGAACGAGAGTGCCCGGATTCTGAATGCGGGCTTTAGTCTCTTGGTAGAGGTAAGTTTTGTTGGCCGAGCCGCCGCCTTTGGTAACGCAGAGGAAGCGGTATTCCATGCCTTCGGTGGCTTCGATGTCGATCTGCGCCGGCAGGTTGCACTTGGTGTTGACCTCTTCGTACATCGAAAGCGGTGCGTTTTGCGAGTAGCGCAGATTCTCTTCGGTGTAGGTTTTGAAAACGCCGAGCGAGAGAGCCTCTTCGTCGCAGAAGCCAGTCCACACTTGCTGTCCTTTTTCGCCATGGATTATGGCTGTGCCGGTATCCTGGCACAGCGGAAGCTTGCCTTTCGCTGCCACTTCGGCATTGCGTAAGAAGGTGAGAGCCACGTATTTATCGTTTTCCGAAGCTTCGGGGTCGCTGAGGATTTTAGCAACCTGCTCGTTGTGCGAGCGGCGCAAGAGGAACGACACGTCGCGGAAGGCGGCGTTGGCCATGGCTGTGAGGCCTTCTTTGGCAACTTTGAGAATCGGTTTGCCTTCAAATTCGCTTACCGACACGTAATCCTTTGTCAGTAAGTAGTATTCGGTTTTGTCTTCGCCAAGTTGGAACATTGGCTCGTAATGAAAATCTGCCATATTATTTTGTTTTTCTTTGTTATTGACCGCAAAGATAATCTATATTCAATTAACAATTAAAAATTAAGAATGAAAATTTCCCCGCTTCTTAGTTTTTTAGATGTCTTCACTGAATCTTGACGAAAAAGATATTCACGAGAGATAGTTCTGCTAATTGTCAGAAGACCAATTAATTGGCCTTCTGACGGATTGTTTTATTGTTGGTTGTGTAATGCGTTGTAATGTTAAAAAAACGTAAAATCAGAAAAACAACCTACTAACATAGTAGGGAAATAGAAAATGTGTTTTATATTTGCAACGTCATTCAAAAAAGAAAGGACTGAAAAATGGCAAAAATTGCAAACAATATAACGGAACTGATTGGGCGGACGCCGCTTCTGGAACTCGTCAAAATTGAGCAGGAACAGAAGACGAAGGCGCAGATTCTGGCCAAACTTGAGTTTCTGAACCCTGGCCGCAGTGTGAAGGACCGTGTGGGGCTCAATCTTATCAAGAGCGCTGAAAAGAAAGGTCTGATTGACAGTCGGACTGTGATTATCGAGCCCACGAGCGGTAACACAGGCATTGGACTGGCCATTGTGGCTGCCACGCGCGGCTATCGGCTGATTCTGACAATGCCCGACTCGATGAGCCTTGAACGCCGCGCCCTGCTTAAGGCTTTGGGCGCCGAACTGGTGCTGACGCCCGCCTACGAAGGTATGCCTGGCTCAATCCGCAAGGCGAAGGAGCTGGCGGCGCAGATTGGCAACGCTTTCATCCCGCAACAGTTTGAAAATAAGGCAAATCCTGAAGTGCATGCTGAAACAACGGCTCAGGAAATCATTGCCGACACCGATGGCAAACTCGACATTTTTATTGCCGGTGTGGGCACTGGCGGCACCATTACAGGCGTTGGTGAGGCTCTGAAGGCTTACAATCCTGCAATCAAGGTGGTGGCTGTAGAGCCGCTTGGAAGTGCCGTGCTGTCGGGCTATAAGCCTGGTCCGCACAAGTTGCAGGGCATTGGCGCGGGCTTCATTCCGAAGATTCTGAACACAAGAATCTACGATGAGATTCTCCGCGTGAGCAACGACGACGCCTTTGAGGCGGCGCGCTATATAGCGCGCCGCGAGGGAGTCCTGGTGGGCATTTCGTCTGGGGCGGCACTGCACGCCGCGATAGAGGTGGCACGCCGACCCGAGAACAAGGGCAAACGCATTGTGGCGCTGCTGCCCGACTCGGGCGAGCGATACCTCTCGACAGCATTATTTAGCGAATAACAACAAAAAAATAAATAGAATATTATGGCAACAATCACAGTAAACGGCGACAAACAAGAAGTCGCATTGCCGATAACAATATCGGCACTCATCAAACAGAACAATGTAGCTCAGCCTGAAATGGTTAGCGTTCAGGTGAACGAGGAATTCGTCGACCGAGAGGACTTCGACAAAACAACCTTGAAGGAAGGCGATTCGGTTGATTTCCTGTATTTTATGGGCGGAGGAAGCTTGTAAAATTGAGAATTGAAAATTGAGAATTGACAATTAACAATTCGTAATTCCTAACTCGTAATTTGTAATTCATTAATTCGTAATTAACTAATTGCTATGTTTGATTTTACAGAAGAAGAACTTAACCGCTACTCGCGCCATATTCTGCTTAAGGACGTAGGCGTAGAGGGGCAAGAAAAGATACGCGAGGCGAAGGTGCTGGTTATTGGCGCGGGCGGCCTTGGGGCGCCCGTGGCAATGTATCTGGCGGCCGCTGGTGTGGGCACCATCGGCATTGTCGATGGCGATGTGGTTGACTTGAGCAACCTTCAGCGTCAGATTATACACACTACGCCCGATGTGGGCCGTCCGAAAGTGGAATCGGCCAAAGAGACAATGACATCGATAAACCCGAACGTGAAAGTGGTTACATATCAGGACTTTCTGCGTGCCGACAACGTTCTCGACATTGTGCGCGACTACGATTTTGTGGTTGACGGAACCGACAATTTTCCGGTGAAATTCCTGATAAACGACGCTTGCGTGATGGCTGGCAAACCATTCAGTCACGGCGGAATCTTACGCTTTGAGGGACAGACGTTTACATACGTTCCAGGCCACGCTTGCTACCGTTGTATGTTCAAGACGCCGCCGCCTGCCAATGCCGTTCCCACTTGCTCTCAAGCCGGCGTGCTGGGTGCCATTGCGGGAATGTTGGGCACCATTCAGGCCGCTGAAACGCTGAAATATATCACTGGAGTTGGCGAGTTGCTGACCGACAAATTGCTGACATTCAACGCAAAAACGATGGATTTCAGAAAGATAAATGTCCGTCGGCGTGATAATTGTCCGCTTTGCGGACAAAATCCGACAGTGACCGAGTTAATTGATTATGAACAAGGCGTTTGCGACCTTGCATCGCACAAAAACTAAAACAGTATGGCAGACAAGAAGAAACTATCGTTGATAGCCTTTTCGGGCGAATTCGACAAGCTGACGGCCGTGTTCACGCTGGCAACCGGCGCGGCGGCTGTGGGTTACGAGGTGAACATTTTCTTCACCTTTTGGGGACTCGACGCCATAAAGCAAAAGCGCGGACGCGCTTTTGTCGGTGGCAACTGGCTCACAAAGATGTTTGGTTTTATGATGGGCGGTCTGCACAACACCCCAACAAGCCGATTCAACTTCTGGGGCATTGGTCCGCGCATTTTTCGCAAGCTGATGCGCAAAAACAACGTGGCCACGCTCGAAGAACTTGTCGAGGCCGCCACAGCGCTGGGTGTCAACCTGTACGCCTGCGAGATGGCAATGCACGTTCTGGGGCTCAAGCAATCCGATTTCATCCACGAGGTGAAAGACACGCTTGGCGTGGCTTCGTTCCTTGAATTGTCGGAAGGCGGAAGAACGATGTTTATTTAAAAACAGAAAGTTGAAAACTCATAATTCGAAATTACTATGGCAACACATACATTAGACATAACAAAAGAGCACTGCCCGATGACGTTCGTCAAGACGAAGCTGAAGTTGGCGCAGATAGCCGATGGCGACATCCTTGAGGTGCTGCTCACCGAAGGCGAACCGCTCAGCAACGTGCCGCGCTCGGCCACCGAGCAAGGCTATAAAGTATTGAGTGTCACGCATGTAGAAGGAAATATTCACAAAGTAACTATTCAGAAATAGATGGAACTGACAATTACAGACGAGGCATACCAGTCGCTGCTGGATCAGGCGCGTAAAGACGCGCCTGTAGAGTCGTGCGGCTACTTGTTGGGTCCTGACCGTCAGACTGTTACGCTGAATTTTCCAATGACGAATATCGACCACTCGGAGGAGCATTTCAGTTTCGACCCGAAGGAGCAGTTCGCCGCCGTCAAATACGCGCGGCAGAACGGCTTGGTGATTGTGGGCAACTGGCACAGCCACCCTGCGTCGCCATCGCGCCCGTCGGCAGAGGACATCCGGCTGGCTTTCGACCCTAACATATTGTATTTCATTCTCTCGCTGGCTGGCGAACAGCCCGTATTCAACGCTTTCGCCATCGCCGATGGCGAAGTGAAAGAAAAAATAAATTTAAGATAACATATTGATTAACAATTTAAAAAGATTAAAACTATGGCAGACAGCAACATTCAACGCAGCATTACGACTGCAACGGCTCGCAAACTTGCGAATACTACCAAAACCCCACCGCAAATGGGGTCAATCACACCGCGGCTTCTTCTGAAACTGCTGCCGTGGACACAGGTTGAGAGCGGCACCTACCGCGTCAACCGCACCAAAGTGGAACTGAAAAAGGCCGACCGCATTGCAATTCAGTATTTTGACGGCGTGGCAAGTTTCACCGCGAAGGATTTGCGACAGATTCCGCTCTTCGCAAGCATCGATGAGGAGATAGTTTCGGACCTGGCACGCAACTTTGTGCCTGTTGAGGTGAAACGTGGCAAAAACCTTATCACTCAAGGCAAAGACAAACAGAAATTCTTTATTGTGGCAAGCGGTCAGGCCGAAGTCATCAGCACTGGCATCCACGGTGAAGAGTTGCGCATTGCGCTGTTGGGTTCGGGCGAGTATTTCGGCGAGACCGACCTTTTGAGCGCCGCAAGTTCGACCGTAACTGTGCGCTCGCTCACCAATTCGACTTTCCTTCAGTTGGAAACGCCTGTACTTGAGAAACTTATCAAAGAGAAACCAAACTTCCGCGAACAGTTTAACAACGCCGTTGACGACCATTTGCGCCTGAAGGCCACCGTGAACGACCACGGCGAGAAGCACATCGACCTTGTGAGCGGCCACGAGGAGGACAACATCATCCCCGAAACATACATCGACTACGACGAGAATCCGACCGAATACTCGCTCAACACGTTGCAAACAGTTGTGCGTATCCATACTCGCGTAAGCGACTTATACAATGCGCCTTACAACCAACTTGAACAGCAACTGCGACTCTCAATCGAGAGCATCAAGGAGCGTCAGGAATGGGAACTCATCAACAACAAGAAATTCGGCTTGCTTGCACAGGCTGCGCCAGGCTACAAAATCAGCGCCCGCTACGGTGCGCCAACGCCCGACGACCTTGACGAACTGCTGTCGCTCGTTTGGAAGGAGCCCGCATTCTTCATAGCCAACCCGCGCGCCATTGCCGCTTTCGAGCGCGAATGCACGTGGCGCGGTGTGCCGCCCGTATCAATCGATTTGTTTGGTACAAAGGTGATTACGTGGCGCGGTGTGCCCATCATTCCGTCGGACAAGGTTGAAATCAAAGGCCAATATCTGACAAGCCGCGGCGTGGGAACCACCGACATCATTCTTGTGCGCACTGGCGAGAAGGAACAGGGCGTTGTGGGCCTGCATCAGGCTGGCATCCCTGGCGAGATTGCACCGTCGCTGTCGGCACGCTTGATGGGCCTTGACCAATACGGCGTGGCAAGTTATCTGCTCACAAAATACTTCTCGCTCGCAAGCCTGACCGACGACGCCATTGCTGTGCTCGAGAACGTTGAGGTGGGCTATTATCATGATTATCAACACAGGAACCAAATTGAAAAATAATGTACGGCAACGAATTAGATAATTTCAGGCCTGACATTCCCGAATTGGGGCAGATTCCGCAATTCAGGTTCGACGCTGACGCACCCGTACCGGACGTAAGTCCGGTACAGGCGCAGCCGCCGCAACCGGAACTCGACTTTGGCGGGTTCAACATGCCGCAGATTCCGCTCACCGGCGAACTATCGGAGGTTGACGCAGAGCTGTTCCGCAACGTTGTCGCAAAATATTTTTCCGACGACATAGAACAACCCACGCAACAATCGCAATCGTCTGACAAACAAGACGATGTGCAGCCCGACCGTCGGAAATGCATGCTGAAAGACAATGGTTTCGGCATCGGAATACCCGAAACGGAACTGGTGCGCAACCTGCACTATGAGGAGGCCGACACCATTGACCAGACGGAGATTCGGAAGCAATTCCCCATTCTCGACCAGAAGGTCAACGGCAAGGATTTGGTGTGGTTCGACAACGGCGCATCGACACAGAAGCCGCTGCGCGTGATTGACGGCTTGAGCCACTTCTACAAGACCGACTACTCAAACATCCATCGCGGCGCGCATACGCTTGCCGCACGTGCTACCGACCAGTATGAGGGCGCGCGTGAGAAGGTGGCGCGGTTCATCAACGCACCATCGGTGGACAACATCGTTTTTGTGCGCGGAACAACCGAAGGCATCAACCTTGTGGCGCAGACTTTCGGACGCAAATATTTGCTCGAGGGCGACAATGTGATTGTCTCGACACTCGACCACCACGCCAACATTGTGCCGTGGCAGCAAGTGTGCAAGGAGCGCAAGGCCGAACTCCGGGCCATCCCCATCGACCGCAACGGCGACTTGATTCTGCCTGAACTTGAACGACTTATCACGCCGCGGACAAAATTCATTTCCGTGGGGCACGTCAACAACACGTTTGGCACCATCAACGACGTGAAGTCAATCATACAAATTGCTCATTCTCACAACATTCCTGTGCTGATTGACGGAGCGCAGTCGGTGGCTCACACAAAGATTGACGTACAGGATATGGACTGCGACTACTTTGTCTTTTCGGGCCACAAGATTTACGGTCCGTCGGGCATTGGCGTGGTTTACGGCAAGAAGGAGGCGCTTGCTTTGCTTCCGCCGTGGCAGGGTGGCGGCAATATGATTAAGGACGTGACCATTGAGCGGACGGAGTTCAACGAGCCGCCTGCATGTTTCGAGGCTGGCACGCCCAACATTGCCGACGCCATAGGCCTGGGCTACGCTCTTGATTTTGTGAACAGCGTGGGCATCGAAAACATAGAGCGCCACGAGCACGATTTGACAGAGTACGCGCGGCAACAGATTGCGCTGATTCCTGGCATTACGCTCATTGGCAACCCGAAAAACCGCGTCAGCGTGGTCTCGCTCGACATTCCTGGCATTCCTGCGCCGCAAGTCGGCCAAATGCTTGACAAAGAGGGCATTGCCGTGCGCGCTGGACACCACTGTGCCCAACCTGCGTTGCGTGCTTTGGGTTACGAAATGTCGGTCCGCCCGACGTTCGCCGTCTACAACACGCGCGAAGAGATTGACCGCCTGGTGATAGCTCTGCGGAAAATAGTGGGAACCACTAAATGATAATTAACAGTTAAACAATTAATAATTAGCCAATTAGGCAAGATTTAAAAAGGATTTCGAAATGGACAGAAAAGAGGTTTTGGCGCGTAATGTGGCCGTCTTGTCCGATTTATCGGACAAGGAAAAACGAATGCGGAAGGACGACAGCCGGTTGCCGTCGGTTGATGCGGTGAAACGCATCATAGAGCTGCTGCGGCAGATATTCTTTCCGGGCTTTTTTGGTGCCGAAATCTGCAGTCGCGAGAGCCGGTTTTACCGCGTGGGCGTCAACATGGAGCTGCTTGTGAAGGAACTCGAAGAGCAGATAATGCTGAGTTTCAGTAGTTTCAATGGCGGCAAGACGAAAGAGGAGGTGGAGCAAATCACGCTTCAGTTCATCGACCGCGTGCCCGAAATCAAGCGCGTGCTCTACACCGACATCGAGGCGATGTTCAATTCGGATCCAGCCGTGACGTCTCACGGCGAGATTATCTTCTGTTATCCGATAGTTCAGGTGATGGTACATTACCGTGTTGCACACGAACTGCTGAAGTTGAAAGTGCCTGTGCTACCGCGAATTATAACCGAGATGGCACATTCGGCAACGGGCATCGACATACATCCGGGCGCTGAGATAGGCGAGTATTTCTCAATCGACCACGGCACCGGCGTGGTGATTGGCGAAACGTGCATTATTGGCAATCATGTGACACTGTATCAGGGTGTTACGCTTGGTGCGAAGAAGTTCACCTACAACGACAACGGTCAGCCGGTGAACGTGCCGCGCCACCCGATAATAGAGGATAACGTTACAGTTTACTCAAACTCATCGATTTTGGGCCGCATAACCATCGGACACGACACAGTGGTTGGTGGTAACATCTGGCTCACCGAAAGCGTGAAGCCGTACTCGAGAATCATTCAGCAAAAAGCTGTCGCAGAGACGTTTAGCGATGGCGCTGGGGTCTGAGGGTGCGGCGTTTAAAAAGTTTTTTTTGTTGTTTTTAATATTCTATGTAATCTCGTCAATATTACCTATTTACGATGTTTGAATCGTAAATAGGTAAATATTGACAACTTTGTCATTTTTATTGTATTGTAAAAGGCGCACTAAACCAAAGGGTTTAGTGCGCCTTTTGTATTGCGCTGTTATTCAGTTCTATAGACCCATAAACTTCTTCGCGTTATTGTAGAAGATATTTTCAAGACCTTCGTCATTAACGCCGCAAGCCGCAACTTTCTGAATTTCAACCGTCGGGTGGTGGAAAGGCGAGTCGATACCGAACATCACGCGCTCGTGGCCGACGGTGTCGTAAGCGTTGCGAATCTGGCAACTCATTGACGTACCCGACGTTTCGAGCCATATATTGTCGTAGCGGCGAGCCATAGTTATCGCCGCATCGACATACACACCATGGGCGTGGCCCATGTGAATCATCACGATGGGCAGGTGAGGGTGGCGCTCGGCCAAAAGTCCTATTTGCCACGGCAAAGCAAACGGTTCGTGTCCCGAATGTATGAACAGCGGACGGCCGTATTTCTCGCA
Source organism: Bacteroidales bacterium (assembly GCA_017960905.1). Taxonomy (GTDB): domain Bacteria; phylum Bacteroidota; class Bacteroidia; order Bacteroidales; family Marinilabiliaceae; genus W3P20-009. Next base: position 7,555 of record JAGCYH010000047.1, on the reverse strand, counting down.
GAGCTCGGCCACAGGGTCAACGCAGGGCGCGTCGGCAGTGTAGCCATCGAAGAGCGACTGCAGTTTTGCGCCCGCAAAATGCTCGTCGCGCAGGTAATGCTCAAGCTGGTCGTAGGCTGGCTGTCCCTGCGCGCAGTTGACCCACATTAGTGGCACAATCTTGTCGGGGTGCTGGCGGCAAGCCGCCAGCGTATCGTCGTTAGAGTAGGCGCTCGACGCGCAAAGAATGGTCTTCTCGATATTGTATTCCGCCATCTGCTCAAGCAGTCGCTCGGTGTTGAAATTGATATTGAACGGACTGCCGAACGCCCCAATGTGCGTGTGGGCGTCAATCTTTTTGAATTTACTGAAATCGTTCATTTTTATGTATTTTAGAGTATAAAGATTAAAGAGTAATGTGTAAAAAACTAAATGCGCAAAAGTAACAGATTTCCATAGTTTTCTTGCTGAAAAAAACAAAAAAATCCGTCGCAAGGGTTATTCACCCTTGCGACGGGCGTATCAGTCTGCAATTGTAATCTACTTATTTTCAAGCAAATTCAGCGCTTTCTGAATCTTTTCTTGAGTGATTTCGATATAGCCCACAGGCTCGTTCTTTTTCTGACCGTCGGTGAGCACATATTTCAGGAAAGCCACAACCACAGGGTCGGTCGGGACGCCTTTGGTGACAAGGTACAGGTCGCGGGCAGGGGGCGACGGATAGCGCCCTTCGGCAATGGCCTTCGTCACGTTGTCCTTCAGGTCGTAGAATTGCTCATCGTCTGATATTGAGCCGTTTTCATCGGTATCGACAGGGAAAATCTGAAGGTCGGCGTTCAGGTTGTGCGTGTCGTTGTCGTAGGCGTAACCGATATTGTTGAAGCCGATTCCGTAGATATCTTTCTGAATGGCAGCGGCAAGCCCAGGGTCGCCAAAGACGGCCGTTCCGCCAAGGTCTTCCTGCTTGGCACCGAACCAGTTGGCAAACGTTTCGGCAGCACCGCAGGCGTCAGAGCGGGTGTAAATGTGAATCGGCGTTTGGTCGTCGGTTCCGAGCACATCGCCCCAAGTCTTCACATCACCGTCAATCCAAATGCGGTGGGCAATCTCTTTGGTAATTCCGTGCTCGAGTATCTTGCTGATAATCGGGTTGTTGGCATTGATTGTCGGCACCACTGCATCTTTAGCCGACGGGAAACCAACGGCGCCCTTCTCTTGTTCCTGCGGATATACTTCGCGCGAAACCATACCAAAATCGACCACGCCAGCCAGCACGTCGGTCATTCCCTTTCCTGCGCCACCAGCTGACACATCGACCTTCACGCCAGGATTCAGTTGCTGAAACTCTTCGGCCCAAACCACCGCCAGCGGATAGAGCGCAAACGCACCCGACAGCGACAGTTCGCCCTTCAGCTCACCGTTGGAACCAACGGAGTTACTTGCAGTATTTCCGCCGCAAGATGATAATACGGTAGCCGTTACGGCTACCGATAAAATTGTTTTTAAAAATCTTTTCATTTTTATATCTGTTTAATTATTAATATTTTACATTATCTTCTATGCAATCCGCATTCCCTGTGTTCGGGATTTTCCCACCACCAGCGGCCAGAGCGAATGTCCTCGCCAGGCTCGACGGCGCGGGTGCAAGGTTGGCAGCCGATTGACGGAAATCCCTTGTCGTGCAGTTTGTTGTAAGGCACGTTATTCGCTTTTACAAAGCGAATAACATCTTCCTCTGACCAATTTATCAGCGGATTGAGTTTGATGATGTTGTCATCTGCGTCATATTCAACGAGTTGCATGTCTTTTCGCGTTACCGACTGCGAGCGGCGCAACCCAGTAATCCACACCTTCAAGCCGTGCAAAGCGCGCTTGAGAGGTTCTATTTTCCGTATCTGACAACAAAGATGCCTGTTCTCTATTGAATCATAGAATAGGTTGATGCCGTGTTCGTTAACCATTTTCTGAACGTTCTGATAGTCAGGAAAATATACTTGCAGTTTTATGCCATATCGCAGATTTGTTTTGTCTATCAGAGTGTATGTTTCGGGGAAAAAACGGCCTGTGTCGAGCGTGAAAATCTTTGCCGTCTTGTCAATTTGACAAATCAAGTGCGTTAGCACTTGATCTTCATAGCTTAAGCTTGACGAAAGTCCTATTTCGCCTTTATACTCACTCAGAAAATGAGTGAGCACTTCAGTTACCGAAGCGTTCTCAAAGCGTTTGTTAAGTGCCTCTATATCCATATTTTGCGTTATTTTTAATGAGTAACGTGTAAAGTTCAGAATTTCTTTACTCATTACTCTATACTCTTTACTCTTTTTCAATCAATCATTCCCGCACCCAGCGTGTCGTTGGTGTCGGGGTCAACAATTATCAGGCTGCCCATCACCTTGTTGGTGTGGTACGGCTCAAACACGAGCGGACTCGCCGTTTTCAGTTGGACGTGCGCTATATCGTTCATTATCAACTGACTGACATCGGCAATTTTGTCTTGCGAATTAATGTCTATTTTGTAGTCGATAGCCTTGAACATTCCCACAACTTCCTGCGTGGCGTGGCGCACAATGTAGCGTTTGCCCAGTTGCAGCGGCGTTTCACGGAACCAACAGATATTCAGCGACATAGCCTGCCCTACCTCGGGCAGATTACCATTGTCGGCGCACAGAACGTCGCCGCGACTAATGTCGATATCGTCTTTCAGGCAGACTGTAACTGAGTCACCTTCAACGGCTTCCGTGAGTTGCTTGTCGGCAAACCAGAGCGAAGCCACCGCCGACGTCTGCCCCGACGGCAGAACGCGAACGCTGTCGCCAACCTTCACCTTGCCGCTCGCAATGCGTCCAGCGTAGCCGCGAAAATCGGCGTATTTGTCTGATATGGGGCGAATTACATACTGAACAGCCATTCGGAAGGCTTCTTCGGTATCGTTTTGAATTTCAACGGTTTCCAAAAACTCAAGAAGCGGTTTTCCGTTGAACCACTGCATATTAGCGGATTTGTTCACCACATTGTCGCCCAATTTGGCCGAAATCGGGATAAAATCGACCTTGCCAATGGGCAGGTGCGCCGACATCGCCTTATAGTCGGCAACAATTTTCGCAAACACATCTTCCGAAAAATCCACCAAATCCATCTTGTTCACACAGACCACTATCTGCTTGATAGCCAGCAGTGCAGCCACATACGAGTGGCGGATTGTCTGTTCCATAATTCCGTGCCGCGCATCGACCAGAATCACCGCCAAATCGGCTGTGGAAGCGCCCGTCACCATATTCCGCGTGTACTCGATATGTCCTGGGGTGTCGGCAATAATGAATTTGCGGCGCGGCGTGGCAAAATAGCGATAGGCCACGTCGATTGTGATTCCCTGCTCGCGCTCGGCACGCAGTCCATCGGTCAGCAGCGCAAGGTTAACTTCTTCGTTTCCACGGCTTTTTGACGCCGTTTCAACCGCTTCCATTTGGTCCTCAAAAATCGATTTGCTATCGTACAACAGTCTGCCAATCAGCGTGCTTTTGCCGTCGTCGACACTGCCCGCGGTGGTGAACCGCAGCAGTTGCATATCTAAATATCCGTTGTTAGCCATTTTTTGATTTCAAATTTTAAAATACGGTGCAAATATAAGTACAATAATTCTATTGTCCTACTACTTTGGTAGGTTTATTGTTGTTTATAGTAAAAAACGTATAACGCCACATGGCACTCTCTGTTTTAGGTTCGGGTCGGGAAAAAACTGACTTCCACATCGAAATCCGATATCGAAAGTTTCAAGTTGTTTATCATCGTATGGTACAGTGTTTTAAAGTGTTACAATCTATATATGAAGGCTATAGTATACTTAACTGAATTATTCTTTGGAGTGCTGTTTTTTGTTGTTTGTACTCATTTTTTCACGCATGATTTCCACAATAATGCCTTCCGTTTGAACCATTCCGGGCGATGCTATTAGTCCAATGTTGCGCATTGTCGCCTCGGGAGTACTACCATTGATGCCGTGTGCTGCATCAATGGCAATATCGTTAAGTGCCATATTGACAGCGCGATAAGCGGCATCGACAGCCACAACTCCTTTCATTGCGCAGCCATGATTGCCACCATCGCAAATCATCCCCGTTATCGATGATGCCATATTCCTGATTACCAACGATATTTGTCGATTTGAAGCGCCTTTTAACCAAGCCAAAGCACATGCCATTCCAGTACCAGCAGCAATGGCGCAACCGCAAAAAGCCGAGAGTTTCCCCGAGTATTCTTTGATGTACATACAGATGAGATAACTCAGTGCAGTGGCGCGTAATAGGCGTTCGTGGCTAAAATTGTTGATCTTTGCCGATGCATAGAGAGGCAAAGTGGCGATGATGCCGTGTGCGCCGCTTCCTGTGATGCTCATGGCTGGCCGAGAAAACCCAAGCACGCGAGCCTCAATGGCGCCGTTGCAAAGCAACGATGCCGTTTTCTGCTCGTCGGTAGAAATGGTTTTTCTGTCATTTTCTCTATATAGATAAGCCGTAATGGTCGTTCGTTGGCTGTGTAGCGCTTGCTCGAAGAGTGCCAGATTCAGCTCGTATGCCTTGTCGATGAAGGCAATTTCTTCTGCCGGTACTTTTGTTATATAGTTGATTATCTGTAATAAAGAGTGTTTATGTATGTCAGGAACTGACGGTTCGTGGTTGTTGTCGTCTTTAGCTGTTTTGGTAGAAAAAACGACCTTACCATTGCGGACGATTTCGGTGATATTGGTATGCGAATCGCGGATGGTTACAGCTGCCGAACCTTTATCGGTAATAACCTCGGCGTGAATGAAGATTACGCTGCTAATTTCGCCTAGTTTCACATGCACTTTCCCCGATTTCACAAGATTTTCGGCAGCGCGATTGTCTTCGGCGCGAATGGAGTCAAGGCACTCTAACCCAAGCGTGGCGTCGGCAGCCAAAAAGCCTAGGGCAGCGGCATATTCGTTGCCAATTTTGAAACAATTGGGGATGCCGCAAGTGAAGGCGTTCTTGTACATTCCACTATTGAGTATAAGGTTTATTTTCAGTAGATTGCCTGAAGTTTGTTCGCGTGCTTTGGCCACGGCAAAGGCGATTGCGCCAGGCTCTGTAACCCCTAACGCAGGACGCATATCGCTATAAATCAACTTTGTAAGAGCTTTCATTTGGTATTATTTCCGTTTCAGTAAGCAAGATAAAAGTGTTGTGCACAACAACGCCCACGGATAGAATGCAGAGGTCATCACATTGGCGGCGCCAATATCTACACTGCATAACGACGCCTCAATGCCCTTTTGTAGCAAAAGGGCGCACCCGCCGTATGGTAAGATGAATGGGAATGTACAAATAACTGTGGCTAAGATAGTTGCACGACGATATGGATGGATGTTGTTTTTCAGGCCAATGCTATTAACGAAAGGTGCGATGCAGATATTCGCGATGGTATTGACGGCCGCAACGAGAATACCAGCAATGGCCACGAGCGAGAAAATGATAAGTTCGGCACTGCGTTCCGACCTGACAAAATGCACATTGAGCCAGCCCACTATGTCGTCCATGCAACCACTACGAATAATGAGACCCGAGAGAGCTACCACCACCATCAGCAAAATGCAGATATTGGCCATTCCTCCTACGCCATCGATGATTGCGCCCCCCATGTGTCCATTATCAATATTTAATAGATTATAAGGTGTAAACAATCCTAAACACAAGCCAATAGCAATGGCTAAAGCGTTGCCGATGGCAAGCGAAATGAAAATATCCACCTTGCGAAACGAAAGAACAATCACCACGATTGTAGGTATGAGCATGGCCAACCCCAAAGGATGCGCATCTCCAGAGGTTGTTGGATTGGCTGATATTGCGCCTTCATTGACAGTGCCAACGATGAAGAAAGCAATGATGGCCAGAGCTACAGCAATTCCCACAATCGGCAATCGGTTCTTCACTGTGCCGCCAATGTCTGCAACACTGCCATCGGTATATTGCTGCGATGAGGCGGCTATAACGGCAGTGTCCGATACGGGTGCAATGCTATCGCCCAAGGCTGCGCCAGAGAGAATTGCACCGCCAAGCAAAGCTGGTTCACCTCCCAATACCACACCGGCGGGGAAAAGCGTGAGGCTCATTGCGCTGATGGTGCCGAATCCAGAGCCAGTAGCAATGGCAAACAAGCCCGAAAAGAGAAATACCGCTATCGTAAAGCCCGTGCTGCCAATATGCAGCCGACTTGCAGCCCACACTAATCCCTCCACCATTTGTCCTTCCTTCAAAATATTGCCATATATGCCCACAACGAGCCAAAGCATGGTGGCAGTCATAGCTGTGCGGCTGCCGAAAAACTGAAAAATGCAATTCCAAAACGCTTCATTGCCTCGTGCCAACACAGCACCAAAAAGTATAGCTGCTATTCCAATGGCAATCAATAAGTTAATGTTCGTTATTCCCCAAAATGATAGACCAATAGCACAGACGACAAAAAGAATAAAAGGCAAAAGCGACGAACCCTTGCCCAATGGTCTGGTATTATGGTAAAGTGATGAATATTCAGATGCCATTTTGAATCAATTAGTTTTGCAAAATGTCTGTGTCATTGTCTCGTTGGCTTGCCATTTGGTCTTCGAAAATCGACTTGCTGTCGTAGAGCAGCCGCCCAATGAGCGTGCTTTTGCCATCGTCGACACTGTCCGCTGCGGTGAACCGCAGCAGTTGCATATCTAAATATCCGTTGTTCGCCATTTTTGATTTCTGATTTTTTGATTGAACGCAGATTTTTTGTTTCTAACCGATTTTATCATATTCTATCAGAATAAGTTATCGGTTAAAAACGGATTGAATCGGTTCGCGATTCTCTCTCATCGTCTGCCTTCATTTTTAATTTTTAATTATTCATTTTCAGACAATTGTCCACTGTCAATTTTCAATTGTCAATTCTAAAAATATCCCAACTTCTTACGGTCTTCCATCGCTGTTTCCGAGCGTTTGTCGTCGGCGCGGCCGCCACGTTCGGTGACGCGGGTTGCGGCAATCTCGGCAACAATATCCTCAAGCGAGTGAGCCGTGGAAAGTGTTAATCCTGTGCAAGTTATATCGCCAATGGTGCGGCAGCGCACTTCCTTCTCAACCACCACTTCCTCGGGGCGGCGCCGAATGCAATCTTCGGCGGCAAGCCACTGCCCATCTCGCTGAAACACTTTGCGTTTGTGGGTGTAGTAAAGCGACGGCAGTTCAATTTTTTCCTGAAGAATGTATTGCCAGACGTCCATCTCGGTCCAGTTGCTGATTGGGAACACGCGGAAATGCTCGCCCATATTCTTGCGGCCGTTGAAGATATTCCACAGTTCGGGCCGCTGATTTTTTGGGTTCCACTGACCAAAATCGTCGCGGTGCGAGAAAATACGCTCTTTGGCGCGGGCTTTTTCCTCGTCGCGGCGTGCGCCACCAATGCAGGCATCGAATTTATGGCGTTCGATAGTATCGAGCAAAGTGGTGGTTTGCAGTGCGTTACGGCTTGCATTGAAGCCCGTTTCCTCTTTCACGCGGCCAGTGTCAATCGATTCCTGAACCGAACCCACAAT
>JAGCYH010000046.1 GCA_017960905.1 Bacteroidales bacterium | reverse complement strand
GTGCTGAACTAATCTGACTTCTCTGAAATAATTTTTGTGTTTTCATCCTTTTAATTTTTAATAGGTTAAACTTTCAATTTTCAATTTTAACGATGTCCGAATGAGCGGTTCGACAAGCTACCAAGACTTCTGCACCAGATGCAATTGTCCATGTTAGAGTAAGAGAATAAGCGGGCTGTGCCGATTGATCTTCTTTGAAATAAATCTTGTGTTTTCATTTTCTTTAAATTTTAATTGTTATTACTGAAAACACTAATGACACGAGCCGTGCCAAAAATTTAATGTATCTGTAAATCAATCTGTTAAGTATTTTGGACTTCGGTTTTTGTGTAAAGAAACTTTACAAAATATGTAAACCTACATTACAGTTTTTCTTATCTATTTGTTTGTTTGGCATAGTTTAATTATGTTTGCAAAAAAAGAAAATGAGAGTGTATCTTGATAATTGTTGTTATAATCGACCTTACGATGACCAAAACAACGTGTTGATTTCTCTTGAGTCGCAAGCGAAATTGTACGTTCAGACATTAATAAAGGAGAAAAAAATAGAATTGGCATCATCGTTTGTTTTGGATTATGAAAACTCATGTAATCCATATTTCGATAGGAAGAACGCTGTAACCAATTTTCTTAATAACAACGTATCAATATACTTAGGAGGAGAACATTCTGAAGAAGTCATTGAAAAGGCGGAGGCGGTAATGGCGAAAAGAGTTAAAATGAAGGATTCTTGCCATATTGTTTGTGCTGAAATGCTTAAATGCGATTATTTGCTTACTACGGATAAACGCATGTTGAAATATAAGGATAGTAAGGTGAAACTTATAAATCCTATTGATTTTGTTGAACTTATAGAATCAGAACTATGAATAATGAAATAACCACACCACCGGCAACAATTGATTTGTTGGATAGAGGCATGAGTTGCCTTGTGAAGTATTTGGGCGTTGTAGAGGCAGAGTACTTCATTGCGGCCGTACGTCGGGAGCGTTTCGATTATACCAAGTGGCAAAGAGAGCATTTCGACAACACTGACTTAAGAACGTTTGTTCAAAATGCTGCAAATTACGCTAAGAGTAAAGAGTGATTAATTAGTCGTTTATAAAAAAAGCGTTGTTCGATTTCTCGAACAACGCTTTTTAGTATATTAATAAGTTTTACTTCAATCTTGCTTTGATAGCTTTTGTAGCTTCCTCGTAGCCAGGTTTTTCGAGCAGGGCGAACATATTCTTCTTGTAAGCCTCTACGCCCGGTTGGTTGAACGGATTTACATCGAGCAGATAACCGCTTATGCCACAGGCTTTTTCGAAGAAATAAATCATTTGTCCGAAATAATACTCGTTGAGTTGCGGAACTTCAACGCGTATGTTGGGTACGCCGCCGTCGGTATGTGCAATGACGGTGCCGAGTTCGGCCATTTTGTTCACTTCGTCGACGCGTTTGCCGGCAAGGAAATTAAGCGAATCGAGATTGTCGGCATCGGTCGGAATGACACATTTTTTGTTAGGCTGTTTGACCGAAACGACAGTTTCGAAAATAGAGCGCACGCCTTCTTGAATCCACTGTCCCATAGAGTGCAGGTCGGTGGTGAAGTCGACGCCGGCAGGGAAGATGCCTTTGCCGTCTTTGCCTTCGCTCTCGCCGAAGAGCTGTTTCCACCATTCGGTGAAGTAGTGCAGCTTAGGCTGGTAATTCACAAGAATCTCCACTTGTTTGCCTTTGCGGTTGATGGCGTTGCGTGTGGCGGCGTAGATGCACGAAATGTTCTGTTCCACAGGTACTTCAGTGCCTGTGAGGCGTTCCATGTCGCGAGCACCGCCAACGAGCTGGCGTATGTCGTATCCGGCGATGGCGATGGGCACAAGGCCAACGGGCGTGAGCACTGAGAAGCGTCCGCCGACGTTGTCGGGAATGACGAACGTCTTGTAGCCTTCGCGGTCGGCCAAGGTGCGTAAAGCGCCTTTGGCTTTGTCGGTTACGGCTATGATGCGCTTTTGCGCATCAGCCTTGCTGTATTTCTTTTCGATGAGCCCTTTGAGAAGGCGGAATGCTATGGCTGGTTCGGTGGTAGTGCCTGATTTTGAGATAACTACCACGCCGAACGATTTGTCCTCAAGAAATTCGAGAAGCTCGGCGGTATAGTCCTCGCCGATGTTCTGGCCGGCAAAAATCATGACGGGATTTTTGCGGTCGCGCACGAGGTAGTCGAAACTGTTTGACAATCCGTCGATTACGGCGCGGGCACCGAGGTAGCTTCCGCCGATGCCTACTACTACTACGTAGTCGGCAACGCTACGCATTGCCTTTGCAGCTTGCTCTATATCAGTCAGTTCGGCTTCGGTTATCGACGATGGCAGATTCACCCAGCCTATGAAATCGTTGCCGGCGCCAGTGCCTTCGTGCAGTTTCTTCATAGCGTCAGAAAGTTCTGACTTCATGCTGTTTACGATGTTTGCGCCAGCAAACATCTCAGCGCGCGATGTGTCGATTTTTAAGTTTTCCATGTGATAGTTTATTTAGTTAATGTTTTATAAATCAAATGTTTAACGTAGTAAGTCGGTGAGCAGCATACACTCTATCACTGGCGATACTTTCTCGTAGATGATGTTGTAGACGCAGTCGGTGATGGGCATGCTGACCTGATATTTTTCGTTTATCTCGTGAATGCTTTTCACGGCGTAGTAGCCTTCGGCAATCATGAGCATCTCCATCTGAGCCGACTTCACCGAGTAGCCTTTGCCGAGCATCGTACCGAAGGTGCGGTTGCGGCTGAACTGCGAGTAGCACGTTACGAGCAGGTCGCCGAGGTATGCCGAGCTTTTTATGTCGCGGGCAATAGGGTGTACCGTGTCGACGAAGCGTTTTATCTCTTGTATGGCGTTGGAGATGAGCACCGCCTGGAAGTTGTCGCCGTAGCCTAATCCGTGGAAGATGCCCGATGCAATGGCCATAATGTTCTTAAGCACAGCCGAATACTCGGTTCCGTATATGTCGTCGGTTACGGTGGTTTTGATGAAGTGGCAGCTTATGAGCTGCGCATATTCGCGGGCCAGCTTGATGTCCTGACACGCAAGTGTCAGGTACGACAGACGTTCGAGTGCCACCTCTTCGGCGTGGCACGGTCCGCTGATGACGCCAATGTGGTTGATGGGCACACCGAGGTTTTTGTTTATCCAGCTGCCCACAATCATGTTTTCGTCGGGGATGAGGCCTTTGACGGCCGAGATGATGTATTTGTCGCTCATCGGTTCGGTGAGTTTCTCAAGCGCCTGCTTGAGAAAGGCCGACGGGATGGCGAAGATAATGACATCGGAGCGGCGGACGATGTCGTTGACATCGTCGGAAAAAAAGATTTTAGATATGTCGAAGTGCACCGAAGTGAGGTAGTTAGGGTTTCGCCCCGTAAGATTGAAAGTCTTGATATTCTTCGGGTCGCGAATGTACCAACTGAGCAGCGAGACATTGTTGAGCAGCATTTTTGCTATTGCTGTTGCCCAACTGCCACTGCCAATTATTCCGACGCGACAATTGTCGCCAAATATTCTCTTTTCTTCCAAAACAGCTTATTTTAGTTCAACCATGCTTTAACGTCGTCTTGCGATGGGTTTTGCAAGCCGAGTTTAAGTTTTTTGTTCTGTCCGCACAAATCCTGGTGTAATTTATTAGGATTGAGCGTTTTGAGATCGTCAACCTTGTTGATGCCAAGTTTGTATATCACAGCCACCCACTCGGCAGGGATGCCGAGTGCCGCGAAGGCTTCTTCACTGTCGCGCTGTACTTTCTTTTCGGGTTTCATTTGCGGGAAGAAGATAACTTCCTGAATGGTTGTCTGGCCTGTCATGAGCATTGTCAGACGGTCGATGCCGATGCCGATGCCCGATGTGGGCGGCATTCCGTATTGCAGAGCGCGGAGGAAGTCCTGGTCGATGATCATTGCTTCGTCGTCGCCTTTGTCGGCGAGTCGCATCTGCTCTTTGAAACGCTCTTCCTGGTCGATGGGGTCGTTGAGCTCCGAGTATGCGTTGGCGAGCTCTTTGCCGTTGACCATCAGTTCGAAACGTTCGGTGAGGCCTGGTTTAGAGCGGTGCATCTTGGTGAGCGGCGACATTTCGACGGGGTAGTCGGTTATGAATGTCGGCTGGATAAACGTGCCTTCGCACGTTTCGCCGAAAATCTCATCTATGAGTTTGCCTTTGCCCATTGTGTCATCAACTTCGACGCCGCATTTCTTAGCCACTTCGCGTATCTGGTCTTCGGTCATGCCGTTGAGGTCGTAGCCGGTTTTTTCTTTTATGGCGTCGAGAATAGGCAGGCGGCGGTAAGGCGCCTTGAACGAAATGATGTTGTCGCCCACTTTTGCTTCGGGCGAGCCGTTGACTGCCACGCAGATTGTCTCGAGCAGTTTCTCGGTGAACGACATCATCCAGTTGTAGTCTTTATACTGCACGTAGAGTTCCATGCAGGTGAATTCGGGGTTGTGGTTGCGGTCCATACCCTCGTTGCGGAAGTTCTTGCCTATTTCGTAAACGCCCTCGAAACCGCCCACAATGAGGCGTTTGAGGTAGAGCTCTGTGGCAATGCGCATATACATGCTTATGTCGAGCGCGTTGAAGTGGGTGATGAACGGGCGGGCGCTTGCACCGCCCGCAATTGCCTGAAGGGTAGGCGTTTCCACTTCGGTATAGCCTGCTTCGTCGAGTACTCGGCGAAGCGTGCGTATGACGGTGGCGCGTTTGAGGAATGTGTCCTTAACGCCCTCATTTACAACCAAATCGACGTAGCGTTGGCGGAAACGCAGTTCGGGGTCGTCGAACTTGTCGTAAGCCACGCCGTCTTTATATTTCACCACGGGCAGTGGTCGGAGGCTCTTGGCCAGAACGTTTATTTCGCGTGCGTGTACGCTTATTTCGCCCATCTGAGTGCGGAATACGTAGCCTTTGATGCCGATAAAATCGCCGAGGTCGAGAAGTTTCTTAAACACAGTGTTGTACATCTCTTTGTCGTCGCCCGGGCAAATCTCGTCGCGCGAGATATAGACCTGAATGCGGCCTTTTGAGTCCTGTATTTCAATGAACGAAGCCTTGCCCATCACACGTCGGCTCATCATACGGCCGGCAATGCACACTTCGGGTTGTTCGTCGTCTTTGAAATTGGCGATAATATCTGTTGAAAAAGCGTTGGTGGGGTATTCGGCAGCCGGATACGGCTCAATGCCCATGTCTTTCAACGCTTGTAAATTCTGGCGGCGGTTGATCTCCTGCTCGCTCAAATCTGCTACACTCATTTTCGTTTTATTTCGTTCTGTTTGAAAAAAATCCGTGCAAAGATAACAATATTTTTAATATAAATTAAACGAGGAGGCAAAAGCCCCCTCGTTTAATATGTAAATGATTTATAATCTATATTTTACGAGACGCACGGCCGTGCGTCTCTACTCTTTACTCTTTATCTTCCACCTCGAGAATCATAAACTCAACGCGTCGGTTCACTTCGCGTTGTTCGGGTGTGGCGTTGTTGTTGAGCGGTCGCGACTCGCCGTAACCTACGGTTACGAGGCGTTTCGGGTCGATGCCCTTGCCGATGATGTAGTCGACAACGGTCTTGGCGCGGCGC
>JAGCYH010000045.1 GCA_017960905.1 Bacteroidales bacterium | reverse complement strand
CGGCTCGGTGAAGCTGAACCTTGGCGAGGGCACGACCTTGATTGTGCCAAAGGGCATCGAGGTGGATGAAGGTAATACACTGACCATCGAGGGCAATGGTGCGCTCAATGCCTCTGCCGACAAATTTTATGCTGCTATTGGCAGAGGGTATCATGATAGTACATCTGGGACAAGTGGAACAATCAATATCAATAGCGGAAACATCAACGCAACAGGCGGACGTTTTGCTGCTGCTATCGGTGGCGGCTATGAAGGTGTGAGCGGAACGATTAACATTAGCGGTGGAACAATTGTAGCAACAGGAGGCTATTGCGCCGCTGGTATTGGCGGAGGAACATTTGCCGCGTGTGGCGTGGTCAACATCAGCGGAGGCCAGGTCACCGCGAATGGCGATAGGGCTTCTGGAATTGGCCCTGGATATGATGCAGGAACAAGCGGGACGGTAACTCTTGGCTGGACGAACGAAGATGATTTCATCTATGCCACCAACTATGACAATGTAGAAACGCTGACGCTGGATGATGAGTTCTACTTTGTTGACAACGGTGAACATATAATAGCTACAACGGCGAATATCGGTGGCAAGACATTATATCCGCTACTTGCCAAGTACACTCTGGAATACGCCCACATTAACGGAATAGAGCCTTACTATCGCTACACGGGAAATGACATTGACGTGACATATACGGTGAGAGACTTGGAAGGTAATCTGATGGTGGAAGGAACGGACTACATTGCAGAGTTCAGCCCGTCAACCATCAAGGAAAAGGGTGACTACACGCTTACCATCACGGCGGCAGGTGACCACTATACGGGGTCAAAGAGCATCAGTTTTTCCGTTGTGGACAGTATCACGGTTACGGCATTTACCACAGAGATGAATGAAAAATATGGCGTTCCTTATAAAGTGTCTGACAATGTTACCGTTGGCAACCGCATCAACGTTGTCGGTGACATCCTGCTTGTTCTTGACGAGGGCAAGACCCTGACGGCATCGAAGGGCATAGAATTGTCTAAGAACAACAAACTGACCATTGAAGGCAATGGAAGCCTTACTGCTAATGGAGACGGGAATAATGCCGGTATTGGCGCAATGGAAGTTGGTACGCTGATTATCAACAGCGGTAACATCACTGCCACTGGAGGAAATGGTGGAAGCGCTGGTATTGGTGGCTCTAAAACCAATTATCAGGGTAATACTGATGGCGGCGTCATTACTATCAATGGCGGAACAATAAATGCTACTGGCAGCGCTTACACTCCTGCTATTGGCGGTAGTCTGGGAGGCGTATGCGGAACCATTACCATCAACGGTGGAAAGGTGACGGCAAATGGAGGCTCTCACTATGTCGCTGGCAGTTATGAAGATGGTTACGGTATAGGCGTAGGTTATAACGGAACGAAAAGCGGCACGGTAATCCTTGGCTGGACTAACGAGGATGATTATATATACTTCAGCAGCATTAACAATGTTGAAGAAATCCGCTTTGCAGCAGGCAAGAATTTCTATTATACCGAGAATGATGCAAATGTGGTTGCAACCACTGATGGCATCGAAGGCAAGACACTTCACCCATATTTGGAGAAAGTAGATTTTGAGAATGTCACCATCAGCGGCATCCAGCCCTACTATCCCTACACAGGGAATGACATAGACATTCAGTTTGATGTCTTTGATGCTGGCGGTAATAAGTTGACTATAAACGAAGACTATACGGCAGAATTCAGCCAGACGCCCATAAACGACAAGGGCGATTACACGCTTACCGTCACAGCAACGAGTGGCAGCAACTTCACAGGGTCGAAGAGCCTGACTTTCCAAGTCGTTGATTATATATCCGTGACAGCAGCAACCACCACGATGAACAGTGATTATGGACTTGTGTATAGAGCCGATGAAGATGTGACTGTCGGCGAGCGCATAACCATCAGCGGCGATGTGACGCTCTTGCTTGACGAGGGTAAGACGCTGACCGCCACAAAGGGTATCGAACTGTCTGCTGGCAACAAACTGACCATCGAAGGCAAGGGTGTCCTCTACGCATATGGAGAGGACTATAAAGCTGGTATTGGCGCCAAGGCTGTTGGAACGTTGGTCATCAATAGTAATGTTGCTGCCAGGGGCGGAAATAATGCAGCGGGGATTGGTGGCAGCAGTAACAACACTTCTGGAGGAACAATCATCATCAATGGCGGTGAGGTTGTCGCACAGGGCGGTTTTTGTGCTGCCGGAATCGGTGGCGGCCTTGTGGGAGTATGTGGAACTATCACCATCAACGGCGGAAAAGTCATTGCTGTGGGTGGTGACAATGGCGACTTAATATACTCGGGCATCGGATCAGGAGATCAATTATACGCCAGGAGGAGCGGTACGGTCACCCTTGGTTGGATAAATGAGAGCGACGGCATCCTTGCCTCAAACTACAACGATGTCGAGACCCTCCGTATTGCAGACGGCCAGGCATTTACCGCCAGCACCGGCAATATCTATACAGGCATACTAGACGATGACCAAAGGGCAGAGATTGCAGGCAAAACGCTTAAGCCCTTTATCAGTGAAAATCCAACAGTTATCCAACCTATTTCTTTTGACAATATGGCACCAGAAATAAACAACTATTCCGACTATTGGTATTCAATAGATGGTCGCCAATTCAAGCGCAAGCCGACAAGCAAGGGACTGTATATTCATAAAGGTAGAAAGATAATTATACGATAAAGAAAATTATAAACACACAGGTATTATGTCAATTATTAGTTTAATACAGGTAGGCCAGCCAATGCCTTCGTTTGTTCCAAATTCTCAAGTAGGTACTATAGGTAATGGCGGATTCTCTTCAACAAATATAGTGTACGATCCTCGTTTTATCTATATTCCATTCCAACCTAATGCTGTTAATCGGGCAAGGGTTGATATTAATTGTGATATAATAAGCTACAATTTCAGTGGTTGTCTGATGACAATTTGGCGCGAGCAGGATGGAACTGTTTATTCCGGACACGTGTCGACTGGCGCTGGACAAGACTGCACTGCATTTTGGAATGCGCAAAAAAGATTATACCCTTTTGTATATGAGTTCAAACCATCTGACTACCTACAGAGTTGGCCGGCAGGTGTAACATATGTAGGGTGTTATGGTATGTTTACGTTCGGAAACTTTCCAGGCGGATTTGCTGCTCATAGTATCTTTATTGGGAATACTCGTGAGAAAGGGAGTTTTGTCGTACAAGTAGTAATGATTTAAGGTGAATTGTACTATATGAATCATTCTTTTGGCGTAGCCAATGGCTACGCCAATTTTATATATAAACGGACAAAGATTACCGGCGGCTCTAAAAGTTTATAGAGGAAGAGGTGAAAAGAGATAATAGAGCCGCAAATAATTGTTGCTTTTGAAAAAAATGTATATTTGCAAAAATAAAAAGAATGTCATTTCCGCGGGAATTTTATTCCCGCAAACACACAAATGAGACAATGCCCAACGAGCCCTTCACATGGCAAGAACCCGGTGCATGGCGAAAGACATGCATCGTACACGTAACAATGGTTGCCAAAGACCGGCAACCCCTCTTCGGCACACTCCGGCACAATGGTACTAAAGCATATATAGAGAGAACACCTATAGGTCAGGCTCTTATCAGCCAACAAAGTAAAATGCTCGAAATGTGCCCCGAAATCAAAATCCTTGCCGACAAGGTTATGCCCGACCATTACCATATCGTACTTCATGTCACGCGCACTATGAGCCGCACCATCAGAGAAGTGGTGCGCGGCTATATGCAAGGGTGCAAAGTCGAAGCTCGTAAACTCGGCTTTACAGAGAACCTATACGATGCGCCGCCTTTTTTCCGCACGCTTTGCCACAAAGGACAGCTGGACGCGATGATAAAATACGTGAAAGCCAATGCCGAACGGGCTTGGCTGCGCAAACAGAATCCCGACCTTTTCCGCTTACACCGTCAGACTACGGTCTGCAGATTAACGTTTACTTCACTTGGCAATCATTTCCTTCTTGACTGGCCCGACCGCCAGCTTATAACCGTTTCGCGCAACAGCTCTGAAGAGGAAATACAGCAACAAATACAGAACGCCTTGGCCTTTGCGCGATACGGAGTTGTAACTTACACAGCTGCAATAAGTAAAGGCGAACAAATGATAGCGCGTACAATTCGAGAACAAGGATTTCCGTTAGTTGTTTCGTTGAACGACGGCTTTCCTAAAGAAGGCTCGCCAAACGAGAAATACTACAAACCTGGCGGGGCGTATTTCGAATCTTGCTCAAAGGGCACTCTGCTGCTTTTGGAACCCACAGACCAAGCCATAACAAGCGATGTCATCCGTCTCGCTACCGAAACTATGCTGCGCGACAAGGCGGAAGCACGGCACTTGCAGTATATGCCGGTTTCTGTCACTTCTCAGCGTTACAGGTTCTTGGCCCTTAATGAAATTGGGCGGCTGCTGTGTGGGCGGATATAATCCGCCCGGAATCAACATTCATAATATTATGCTCTTGTTCGGCGTAGCCTCTCGGCTACGCCGAAGCTCATAAAAAAAAACAATATTTTGAAAAACACTCATTTTTAAAAAATAATATGTAATTTTGCGCGCGAAAAATAAAAAGATACATTTACAGAGATGATAAATATAACATTTCCAGACGGTTCGGTACGTGAGTACGAAGCAGGTGTGACGGGTATGCAGATAGCAGAATCCATCAGTCCGCGCCTTGCCAAAGACGTGCTCGCTATCGCAGTGAACGATCAGTTGTACGACCTCACCCGTCAGATAAACCAAGACGCTACAATAAAGCTCTTCAAGTGGGAGGATAAAGAGGGCCAGCACGCATTCTGGCACTCATCGGCACACCTTATGGCCGAAGCGCTTCAGGCGCTCTACCCGCAGATGAAGTTCGGCATCGGTCCGGCCATCGAAAACGGCTTCTACTACGATGTCGACCCGGGCGAAGGCAATGTGATAAAAGACTCCGACCTCGCCGCCATCGAGAAGAAGATGATAGAGCTCGCGCGTCAGAAAAACGATTACATACGCACCGAAATAAGCAAAGCTGACGCTTTGAAGATGTTCGGCGACAAGAACGAGATATACAAGGTGGAGCTTATCAACGACCTCGAGGACGGCCAGATAACGCTCTATCGTCAGGGCAACTTCACCGACTTGTGCCGCGGCCCGCATATCCCTAATACAGAGCCTATTAAGGCAGTGAAACTGCTCAGCATCGCCGGCGCCTATTGGCGCGGCGACGAGAAACGTCCGCAGCTCACCCGTATCTACGGCATCACCTTCCCGAAGCAGAAGATGCTCGACGACTATCTCGTACTGCTCGAGGAGGCCAAGAAACGCGACCACCGCAAGATAGGCAAGGAGATGGATCTCTTCATGTTCTCCGACATGGTGGGCAAGGGTTTGCCCATGTGGTTGCCCAAAGGCATGTCGATACGTCTGCGCCTGCAAGAGTTCCTGCGCAAGATACAGAACAGCTACGACTACCGTGAGGTGCTCACGCCGCCCATTGGCAACAAGAACCTCTACGTGACATCGGGTCACTGGGATCACTACGGCAAGGACAGCTTCCAGCCGATAACCACGCCCGAAGAGGGCGAGGTTTATCTGCTCAAACCTATGAACTGTCCGCACCACTGTACAATATACAAAAACTCGCCCCGCTCATACAAGGACCTTCCGCTGCGCATAGCAGAGTTCGGCACGGTGAGCCGTTACGAGCAAAGTGGTGAGCTTCATGGACTTACGCGTGTGCGCAACTTCACACAGGACGACGCGCACATCTTCTGCCGTCCCGATCAGGTGAAGCAGGAGTTCCTCAATGTGATGGACATCATCAGCGTGGTGTTCCGCGCGCTCGACTTCAACAACTTCGAGGCGCAGATTTCGCTTCGCGACAAGAACGACCACGAGAAATATATCGGCTCCGACGAGAACTGGGAGAAAGCCGAGAACGCTATCGTAGAGGCATGCAAAGAGAAAGGCTTGCCGGCCGTAGTAGAATACGGCGAAGCCGCATTCTACGGCCCGAAACTCGACTTCATGGTGAAAGACGCCATAGGCCGTCGCTGGCAGTTGGGAACGATACAGGTCGATTACAACCTGCCTGAGCGTTTCGACCTAGAATATATCGGCAGCGACAACCAGAAGCACCGCCCCGTGATGATACACCGCGCACCGTTCGGCAGCTTGGAGCGCTTCGTCGCTGTGCTCATAGAGCACACCGCCGGTAAATTTCCGCTCTGGCTCACACCCGAACAGGCAGTTATACTGCCTGTGAGTGAAAAATATAACGATTATGCGCAAAGTGTTTTGAAATTGTTGAAAAATTACGATATTCGCACCGTCATTGACGACCGTAACGAAAAGATAGGTAAGAAGATACGCGACAATGAGCTGAAACGTATCCCTTACATGCTTGTAGTGGGCGAGCGCGAAGCTCAGGAGCAGACCATCAGCGTGCGCAAGCAAGGCGGTGGCGACCAGGGCGTGATGACATGCAAAGAGTTTGCCGATATGGTCAACAAAGAGGTGTCGGCGATACTCGAAAATATAAAATAACATAAAACAGATTTAGGAGGGCAAAAGCTATCGAAACAACGAACAACGACCGCAACACCCAGCAGCCGAAGAAAAGCGAAGAGCAGGAGAACAGAATCAACAGCCACATTCGCGTTCCGAAGGTAAGACTCGTGGGAGACAACATCGAGCATCCGGGTGTTTATTTAACATCAGAGGCACTTAAGCTTGCCGACGAGATGGATTTGGATTTGGTTGAAATATCGCCAAACGCCGATCCGCCCGTGTGCAAGATATTGGATTACCAGAAGTACCAATATCAGCAGAAACGCAAGCAGAAAGAGCTCAAAGCCAAATCGGTGAAGGTGGTTGTGAAGGAGATCCGATTCGGCCCTCAGACCGACGACCACGACTACAACTTCAAGCTGCGCCACGCCGAGAAATTCCTTCAGGAAGGCTCGAAAGTGAAGGCTTACGTATTCTTCAAAGGTCGTTCGATTCTGTTCAAAGAACAAGGCGAGATACTGCTTCTGCGCTTCGCCAACGACTTGGAGGACTACGCAAAGGTGGATCAGATGCCGAAACTCGAAGGAAAGCGCATGATACTGATGCTTACGCCGAAACCTAAAAACAGTAAATAACGAAGCTTCAACTATTTAAATATTATTGTACAATGCCAAAGATGAAGACAAACTCCAGCGCCAAAAAGAGATTCACTCTCACCGGCTCTGGTAAAATCAAGAGAAAGCACGCATACAAGCGTCACATTTTGACAAAGAAGACAACAAAACAAAAACGCAACCTTACTCACTCGGGTCTTATCAACGCGTGTGACGTTAAGGAAGTTAAGTTGCTCCTTCACATTTAATTAATTAACGCCCGCAAGGGTATATTTTATTAACCGAGTGGATTGAGCTATAAGATTTTGCCGTAATAGCAGAACGCTCGCCATTCTTAAAACTGAAACAATATGCCAAGATCAGTCAATTCAGTCGCTTCACGCGCACGCCGCAAAGCGATTTTAAAACTCACCAAAGGTAACTTTGGTCGCCGCAAGAACGTCTGGACCGTTGCCAAGAACACTTGGGAAAAAGGTCAGCAATATGCTTTCCGCGACAGACGTAAAAAGAAGTCTAACTTCCGCGCATTGTGGATTCAGCGTATCAACGCTGCTGCCAGAATCGAAGGTGTTTCATACAGCAAGCTGATGGGCCTGATAGCAAAACAGAACATCGAAATCAACCGCAAGGTTCTTGCCGATCTCGCTGTCAACCACCCCGAAGCTTTCAAAGCTGTTGTGAACAAAGCCAAAGAAGCTGCAAAATAAAAATCCGTCAAACAATCATAGTTGAAGCCGAATCCTATCCTCATTCGAGGATAGGATTTTTTTTTCACAGTGCCGATTTGTAATTTTGCGCCGTTTTAGTAATCAGAGAATGACAAAGTACAAAGCAGTCTTTTTCGACATCGACGGTACGCTCGTCAGCTTCCGCACCCACAAGGTGCCCGAGTCGGCTTGCAAGGCCATCGGCAAACTCAATGAGAGCGGCATCAGGACTTTCATATCGTCGGGGCGGCACTTGTGGGCCATTAACAACCTGGGCGACCTGAAATTCGACGGCTATATAACTATAAATGGCGGCATTACGAAGGTGGCCGACCATGTGATAAGCAAAACGCCCATCAGCCGCGCCGACATTGTCAGGCTCAACGACTACATAGAGCACGTGCACCGCTTCCCGTGCATTTTCGCGCTCGAAGACCGCCTCGTGCTCAACTATTACAACGAACAGGTCTACGAACTGTTCGACTTGCTCAACTTTCCCGATGTGCCTACAGCCGACCTTCGCACGCTTGAGCAAACCGATGTGTATCAGGTTATTGCGTTCTTCGACGAAGTCGAAGAACCTCGCATTATGTCGGTTCTCACCGACTGCGCCTCGGCACGTTGGCACCCGATGTTTTCCGATGTGGTGCCGCGCGGACAGTCGAAGGTGAAGGGCATGGAGGCCGTATGCAACTATTACGGCATCGACAAGGCCGAGACCATCGCCTTTGGCGATGGTGGCAACGACATTGAGATGCTTCGCTGGGCCGGGTGCGGCATCGCCATGGGCAATGCCGAAGACAAGGTGAAAACCGCCGCCGACCTCGTCACCGACTCGGTCGACGACGACGGCGTGTGGAACGCACTGCAAAAACTGTGTTTTGCTGATTAAGATATAAATACTTGTAAAACAATAAGATAGTGAAACCGAAAGATTTAAAGGGAGTGATAATCATTCTGGCGTTTTATCTGCTTGGCGAGCTTGTAAGCTACGCCATTTCGGATTTTCTGCCGGGCAATGTGATAGGCATGGTGCTGCTCTTCGTGTCGCTACAGACGCATCTGGTTGACGAAGAGTCGGTTGCAAAGGTCTGCTCGTTTCTGACAAAATACATGGCAATAATGTTTCTTCCGCCCGCAATGGGCTTACTCGCTATATATGAGTTAGTTGGCGAGAATGCGCTGACTATAGTGCTGTCGACAATGCTGAGCGCGATGCTGGTGTTGGTGGTAGTAGGTAAAATGCAGGACAAAATAGGACACGGCGATGAGACAACTGATTGAAAGCGAACCATTTATATTGGCCATAACTGTTGTGGCCTATTACATAGGCCTGCGAATCGACAGCCGTTTTCACCGCGCCATAACCAATCCGCTGCTTGTGGCAATAGCAGTGCTATTGCCGTCGCTTGTGCTGCTCGACATCGACTATCCAACCTACGACGAGGGCAGCCATCTGATAACGTTTCTGCTCGGGCCGGCTGTTGTCAGTCTGGGCTACAATATGCACTTGCAAGTCAAGTGCATACGTCGCAATCTGTATCCGATACTGGCCACAATAGCCGTTGGCAGTCTGGTGGGCATACTGAGTATATGGGGGCTTTGCCTGATATTCGAAGCCGATGGCATTGTGGTAACGTCGCTTGAGCCCAAATCGGTAACGATGGCCATAGCATTGAGCTTGTCGGAGCATTGCGGCGGCTTGCCGGCGCTTACAGCCATGTCGGTAACGATATGCGGTGTGTTTGGCAGTGTGATAGGTCCGTGGCTTCTTCGAGTGTGCGGCGTGCGTTCGGCAGTGGCTCGCGGCCTCGCCATGGGCGCGGCCGCCCATGGCACGGGCACTGCGCGTGCCTTCGAAATGGGACAAGTAGAAGGCGCCATAGCCGGCATGGCCATTGGCCTTATGGGCGTATTCACATCGGTATTTATGCCTGTGGTTAATATGTTGATAATGAGGTGAATGAGGGAAGGGTTTTACCTCTTTATGTATTTAACCGACTTCACACCATCAGAAATGATGTAAATACCACTATATAAATCAGATACGTCGATAGTGCCGTCAGATTTTGCCGTTTTAATTTTTCTGCCGAAAATATCATAAACCGTCATTTGACCGTTACCAGACGTAGTTTTTATGACATTATCCGAAGTATAAACCATCGAACCGTCGGAAGTGCTGTTGTCGCTCTGTGAGAGTTTGATTTGCGTAGGATTATCAGGGTCGTCGTTATTTTCTTGTGTTTCAGATGGTTGAATGATGGCTACTGCGCCACCGTTTTTGGCTGTCTGAAGAGTCAAGACATCGTCGGCTGTAAGATTCTCGATAATGTTTTTCTGTATTGTTGCAGGTTCTAAATCTTCGTAAATAGTTGCAGTATAGGTAGTTTCGCCGTCGAGGAAGCTCAGGTCGAGTATCGCTTCGCGCGCCTGATAACAGTGAGTCGATACGAACCATCGCTCGCCGCTTTGGCGAGCGATAGAAAAGTATTGTGAGGGTTCACCTTCGAGTACTTTGTAGTCGTCCCATACAGTGGGCAGTTCCTTAAAGTATTCTATTTCAATTTCTTTCGGATATTCATAAGGCTTGCCGTACCAGAAAATGTGTTGTATGGGGCAGAAAAACGCAGTAGCGAGAGCGAGTTGGTGTGCTTTCGTCATAGGCATGTCTCTGTATGCGTTTGTGTTTACCGGATAACCTCTGTAGCAGATAGTATAGTCGGCGCTGCCCGACATGAAACGCGAGAAGGGCAGAAGGGTGGTGTGGCTGCCATCGTTGTCGCGGTATTCGTTGCCCCTGATTCCTTCGGTAGTCATGAGGTTCGGAAACTTCCGTTCGAGGCCCGTCTGGCGTACGTTATCGTGCACATTCACAATCATCTGGCGTTCGTACGCACCTCTGATTATGGAGTAAATCTTCTGCAGACCGGCTTTAGATCTCCCGTCCATAAAGCCTAATTTAACTCCGCTGGCACCCCAACTTTTGTACAGGTCGAGCATCTCGTTGTTGTCGTAGTTGTCCCAAGCTACTTTGTTGACGTACAATATGATACCAATACCATTGTCTGCAGCATAGCTGCAGACCTCTTTTATTCTGAGTCCATCGATAGGAACACGCGGGTCGGATAGTCTGTTTTTTTCATTACTGTAACCCAGTCCGTACCAGCCGGCATCGAGCAAAACGTAACTGAAGTTCATCTTTTGGGCAAAATCAATTCTGTATTTCACAGAGTCGGTAGGGAAAACATTTCCCGGAATGCTTGCTCTGATGGTTTTGCCGGGTTTTATCCAATCGGTGTCGTCGGTGTTGTCATCGTTGAGCGAAGTGATAATGTATTTCCCGTCGATCATATCGACGGGATTCTGCGCAAAAATGCAGTACCGCCACGAAGTTGATATAGATGTTGCGTTGGTATAACTCTGTGAAAAATAGTATTTTGCTTTGTCGAAATTGATATTCAGTGGCGCTGCATAAGCAAGATTGCCGGCTTCGTTCATCAAGACGCACAGATTGTCGGACTGAATGAAAAGCGGTGCTATCGATGAGCCGCTTGATGAAGGACTTTTTGCCACGTAGCCCGATTCGGTATTTGATTCGGTGTAGCATGTGGGGCTGAACGGCGATAGGTCTATCGCCGTATTGTCGTTGTTTATTTTTACGCCAGATTCGGAGTATACATTGTATTTTACAGCAATACCTTCGTCGTATAGCCGTATAACTACCTCGAAATCAATGTTATTTGACGTTCGAAACTTTAATGTGTTTTCTGAATACTTGTCAACTATTAGTTTTTTCTCCGAAATGTTTGATGTGATTACACCGTCATACGTTCGTGGGCATTCTTCTATAAACTCGTCGTCGATAGTGCCGAGATCTTTTTTTGCAGTTTCGAGTCCGAAGCTCATTTTCACTACATCTGATTCTATTCCATCGATAGTGATAATGCCTGCCAGTATGTCGTTAAGATATTGTATTTCGCATTTCAGTTTTTCGTTGGGCGATGACAGAGTTGTATTAAAATCATTGGCTTGTATCGCATTTAAATGCGATACAACAGCCAGTAGAATTAATACTAATTGTCTCATATAGTTTGTGATAACCTTAAAATGCAAATGTAACTATTAATATCGGCAAAACACACGTATATTTCCGAAAATTGTTATCTTTGAGGCCGAAAAAACGAAGTAAAACATGCAAGTTCAGCTTAAAAAGTGGTCGGCCAAAGACAAGATGAGTCTGTATAACTTATGCAGCACAGCCGACAGAACATATCTGCCCGATCGTCTGCCAAGTCCTTATACTGAGAAAGACGCCGAGTTTTGGCTCGATTTTGTCAGTCAGGCCGAGGACAACGACACCGACATATTCCGCGCCATAGTTGTCGACGGGCGCATAGTGGGCTCTATATCAGTAGAGTGCAAGAACGATATTTTCCGCACCGACAGTGAAATAGGCTTTATGGTGATGCCCGACTACCGGAACCAAGGCATTGCTACAAAAGCTGTTGCCGAAATCGTTTCTCAGGCGTTCAACAAACTGAATGTCACGCGAATAACAGCATACGTATTCGAGCCAAACCTGGCCTCGGCTAAAGTGTTGGAAAAGAACGGATTCGTGTTGGAAGGCCGACTCAGAAATGCAGCAATAAAGGGCGACAAACTCTATAACATACTGCATTACGGATTGGTGAAATGAATTAAAACGATTATAAATAACACGATATGAAGAAATTCTGTTTTGCAATAATGTGTGTGGCACTTGGTGTAATGGCTGCGTCTTGTGGCGGAAACGCCACAAGCAACAACGCAGTGGAAAACGCTTCGGCTGGCGAAGCGCCAGCCGCAAATACTGAATCAGAATCAGAACCTGTTTCAGAATCGCCGGATGTGCCCGACGACAGACTTACCGGCACAAAATGGTCAGTGTCGGAAGAACTTGACCTCAGTGACGGAAAGACAGGCAAGCGAGAGTACAACCTGACATTCGCCAAGGGCGGAAAAGCAGTTTTTGCGCAAAACGACTACGACGAAAGCGGCAACCTCGACAAAACGACATCGGAAGAGTTCAACGGTACGTACCAGAATGGGGGTGATGCTGCCTCGTCGCAGAATTGGCAGATAAACCTCAATGGCGAATCGGGACGGATATTTATTTACGATGACGGCGAAATGTTGGATTTGAGCTGGCGCGATATCGATCAAACTCTTGTAAAATATTAAGAAATAGTAAGTTATGATATAAAAAAAGTCGGGGCGAGAAATCGCCCCGACTTTTTTTATTGGCTTAAAAATCAAAAATTTACTTCTTAACAAGCGCCATTGTGTCGGTTGCAATCATCAGCTCCTCGTCGGTAGGAATGACGCAAACCGTAACTTTCGAGTCGGGCGTAGAGATGATAGCCTCTTCGCCGAAAACATCTTTGTTTTTGGCTTTATCGAGTTTCACGCCCATAAATTCGAGGCCTTCGCAAGCTGCCTCGCGGCAGTTCCACTTGTTTTCGCCTACGCCGCCGGTGAACAGAATGACATCGACGCCACCCATAGCGGCCGCGTACGAACCTATGTATTTGCGCACGCGGTAGTAGTACATGCGCTGCGCAAGCGTAGCGCGTTCGTCGCCACTATCGACAAGTGCCTGTATCTCACGCATATCCGACGTTTTGCCCGATACGCCGAGCAAGCCCGATTTCTTGTTCATAATGGTGTCCATTTCGCTCGGGTCGGTTATGTGTTCGTGGTTCATCAGGAACGGGATGATAGCCGGGTCGATGTCGCCGCAGCGGGTGCCCATCATAAGGCCTTCGAGCGGTGTGAGGCCCATGCTCGTATCCATGCATTTGCCGTCTTTGACGGCAGAAATGGAGCCGCCGTTGCCAATGTGGCAAGTGATTATTTTAGTGCCTTCGGGCTTGATACCCAGATATTCGCAAACGCGCTGCGACACGTAGCGGTGCGATGTGCCGTGGAAGCCGTAGCGGCGTATGCCGTACTTCTCGTAGTATTCGTAGGGCAGGGCGTACATGTAGGCGTAGTCGGGCATGGTCTGGTGGAAAGCCGTGTCGAACACGCCCACTTGCGGCATGTCGGGTTTGATGGCTTTCACTGCGTTCACGCCTTTGAGGTTTGCTGGGTTGTGAAGCGGGCCAAGGTCGTTGCACGAAGCGAAGATGTCGAGCACTTCTTGTGTGAGAATCGACGATTTGGTCAGTTTTGCGCCGCCGTGGAGCATGCGGTGGCCTACAGCGTCGATTTCGTTGAGCGAACTTACCACGCCGTATTCCTTGCTCGTCAGTACGTCGAAAATAACCTGCACACCTTTGGTGTGCTCTGGTATGTCAACTTCTTGTATTTTCTTCTCGCCGTTGGGCAGGCTGAATTTTATGAAAGAGTTGGGCATTCCGATTTTCTCTATTCCGCCCTGAGCGAGAACCTTTTTTTCGTTCATCTCAAAAAGTTTGTATTTTATCGACGAACTTCCGCAGTTTAATACTAATATGTTCATTGTCAATTATTTATTCAAAAGAATTAACCAATAGCCTGATTAGCGGTAATGGCCACCATTTTTACAATGTCGCTTACCGAGCAGCCTCGCGAGAGGTCGTTGATAGGCGCTGCGATGCCTTGCAGAATCGGGCCTATAGCTTCAGCGCCGGAGAGTCGCTGAACGAGTTTGTAAGCTATGTTGCCCACTTCGAGGTTCGGGAAGACGAGCACGTTGGCTTTGCCTGCAATCTGGCTGCCCGGTGCTTTGAGCTGTCCGACGCTCTCTACGAGAGCGGCGTCGGCCTGCAGCTCGCCGTCGATTTTCAGCTCGGGCGCTTTCGCCTGAGCGAGTTTTGTGGCCTCGATGACCTTATCGACAACTTCGTTCTTAGCGCTGCCTTTGGTCGAGAAGCTGAGCATGGCAATGCGAGGCTCGAAACCGCAGAGCACTTTCGTAGTGTTGCCTGTGGCAACAGCTATCTCGGCGAGTTCCTGAGCCGATGGTGTAGGCATTACGGCGCAGTCGGCAAATACCATCACACCGTTTTCGCCATAGTTCTTGTCTTTGAGGAACATGATGAAAGCGCCTGATACACAGCTCATTCCTTGTTTGGTTTTGATAATTTGGAAAGCTGGACGGAGCACATCGCCCGTGGCGTGTATGGCACCCGACACTTCGCCGTCGGCATCGCCGGCCTTAATCATCAGACAGCCCAGGTAGAGCGGGTCTTCGGCCATTTCAGAGGCTTTCTCTTCGGTCATGCCTTTGTTCTTGCGCAGGTCGTAGAGAATGGTGGCGTATTTGGCTTTGTCGGGGTTGTTTTTCGGGTCAATTATCGTGGCCTTGCCAATGTTGCTCAAGTTCCATTTCTTGGCATTCTCGGCAATTGTGGTCGGATTGCCTATAAGGATTATCTTGGCAAAATCTTCAGCCAGCACTTGGTCGGCTGCTTTCAGGTTGCGTTCTTCTTCGCCTTCGGGCAAAACTATCCGCTTCTTGTCTTTCGAAGCGCGGCTTTTTAGTGTCTCTATAAAATCCATTTTGTTTATATTTTATTTGTTAATATTCTGTCGTAAAACCGTCTTTTAATTTAGCGACCGCTAAATTAAAAAATAATATTCAGATTTTTCCGCCACTCGGCGGTAAAAATCTAAAGAATGGTAAAATTGTCGGCGTCGGCAAGCACTCTGAACCGCTTGCGAAAATGCAAAAGTGGTTCCAATGGCAGTTCGACAATCATCGATTGCTGCTCATTATCAGTAGTTTGCGCTATTATTTCGCCACGCGGACCAAAGATTATCGATTTGCCCGAGTAGTCAATGTTGCCGTCGGTGCCGATGCGGTTGACGCCCACGGTGTAGCATTGGTTCTCGATGGCTCGCGCTTTGAGAAGCGTGAGCCATACATCGGTGCGCGAAGCAGGCCAGTTGGCAACGTAAATGATTGTGTCGTAGTCGTTTCGGTAGCGCGACCAGACCGGAAAACGTAGGTCGTAGCATATCTGCAGCAGGCAACGCATACCACCGACCTCAACGACGGTGCGGTTCGCGCCGGCGGCGTACTGATCGGTGCTTTCCACGCCGCCCATCGAAAAGAGGTGCCGTTTGTCGTAGTGCGCTCTGATGCCGTTGGCATCAGCGACGCAAAGGCGGTTGTATGTCGTGCCGTTTTCGGCGTAAGCCAAACTGCCGCAAATGAGGCAGTTATGTCGTTCGGCCTCTTGCCGCATCCAGTCGATGGTGAGCTGCTGGTCGGCGCCTGTGTGTTTTACAGCGTCGGCTGTAAAACCGCAGTTGAACATTTCGGACAAGACAATCAGGTCGGCACCGTCGGTAAGCAGAGCCGAAATGCCGGCGAGATTCTTCCGCAAATCGCTCTGGTCAATGTCGTGCTGTACTATTTGTATTTTCATATCATCGAAAGATTGATGTGCAAAAGTAGGTAAAAAATTATGTGCGAAATATTCTGCGAATTGGATTTTTTTTGCTTGTTTTGCGCTACAATTTTGAAAACGAAATAGAGAAATGGGAAAAGTACTTCAGATAGGGGCCGGCGGTGTAGGCACCGTCGTTGCTCATAAGATGGCGCATTTGCCCGAGATATTTTCGGAAATCACGCTTGCAAGCCGCACCAAAGCTAAGTGCGACGCAGTGGCCGCCGCCATTGGCGGAGGCCGCATACAGACTGCTCAAGTCGATGCCGACAATGTCGACGAACTTATTGCTCTGATTAACAAGGTGAAACCCGATTTGGTGGTCAATGTGGCCTTGCCGTATCAGGACCTGACAATCATGGATGCCTGTCTGGCTACGGGCGTGTCGTACCTCGACACGGCCAACTACGAGCCTAAAGATGTGGCGCATTTTGAATACAGCTGGCAATGGGCTTATAAAGAGCACTTTGAGAAAGCCGGTCTGACGGCAATACTCGGCTGCGGCTTCGATCCGGGCGTGTCGGGTGTTTTTACGGCGTACGCCGCAAAACACCATTTCGACGAGATTCACTACCTCGATATCGTCGATTGCAATGCCGGCAACCACCACAAGGCGTTTGCCACCAATTTCAACCCCGAAATAAACATACGCGAGATAACACAGAAAGGCCGTTACTACAAAGACGGCAAATGGATTCAGACTGGCGCGCTCGAGATACATAAGGCGCTCACTTACCCCAACATCGGTCCGCGCGACAGCTATCTGATGTACCATGAGGAGCTTGAGTCGCTCGTGAAGAATTTCCCGACCATCAAACAGGCTCGTTTCTGGATGACTTTCGGTCAGGAATATCTTACGCATCTGCGTGTTATTCAGGATATTGGCATGGCTCGTATCGATGAGGTCGATTACAACGGCGTGAAAATTGTGCCGCTTCAGTTCCTCAAGGCAGTGCTGCCGAATCCGCAGGATTTGGGTGCCAACTACGAAGGCGAAACGTCGATTGGATGCCGCATACGCGGCATCAAAGACGGCAAAGAACGCACATATTACATCTACAACAACTGCAGCCATCAGGAAGCATACAAAGAGACCGGAATGCAGGCCGTGTCGTACACAACGGGCGTGCCGGCGGCTCTCGGTGCCGAGATGTTCATGAAGGGCATCTGGAAGAAACCCGGTGTGTGGAATGTTGAGGATTTTGATCCGGATCCGTTCCTCGCACGCCTTGGCGAGCAGGGTCTGCCTTGGGTAGAGCAATTCGATATCGATTTGGAATTGTGATATTTATCATGATAAGTACAAAAAAAGATTCAGATGCTTATGCATCTGAATCTTTTTTTATTGATAATCAATCGATTGTTGTTTATTTGAGCCAACCGTTCATTCTGAGCCATTTTTCGCAGGCATCGTGCCAGAAGCTCTGAGTGTCGGTAGGCGCTTTGGTTTGCAGGCCATGGTCGCCATGAGCATAGAGGTGCATTTCGCACTGAACGCCTTTCTCGCGCAGTGCGCAGCCGTAGTTGATACTATTGATGAACGGCACCAATTTGTCGTCGAGTGCATGAGTGATGAATGCTGGCGGCGTTTCGGGTGTAACCTGTTTCTCGGCAGAGAAGAGGTCGGTTGTGGCTTGATCGGCGTCAAGACCGATGAGCGCTTCGCGCGAACCTGAGTGAGTGTACGTCGGGTCCATTGTTATCACCGGATATACGAGCACCGAGAAGTCGGGGCGCGCACTTACGTTGAGCTCGGGCTTGTAAACTATCTCATTGAAGAGAGTGGAAGCAGTAGCAGCAAGGTGTCCGCCAGCCGAGAAACCCATAACGCCAATGTGGTCGGGGTTAATGCCGAATTTTTCGGCATTGGCACGCACATAACGAATGGCTTGCTGCACGTCTTGCAGCGGAGCAACTTTGCGGTCCTGCATTATCTTGTCGTTGGGCAGTCGGTAGCGCAGAACAAAGGCCGAAATGCCAATCGAGTTGAGCCAGTCGGCTGTCATCATTCCTTCGAAAAGATAAGTTAGGCCGGCGTATCCGCCGCCCGGACATACGACAACGGCTGTGCCGGTTTCGTTTTTCTCGGCAGGGTAGTAGGCCAGTGACGGATTGACCACTGTGCGCACAAAAAATGATCTGCTGCCGATGTTCTCTTCTTGAACTTCGGCGTTTTCGATGGCGCCGGGAACCTTGCCTTCCCACAATTTGATTATTTGTTTCGGTTCGCTAACTGGACCAAAAGAGGGCATTTGCCCGAAGCTGTTGCTCGCCATGCCGAGCAACAAAGCGGAGAATAAAAATATTTTGTTTCTCATGTTGTTGTTTTTTAATTCGAAGGACAAATATAGTGTTTTGCTTTGTTCGACGGTGCGTTTTCTTCGATTTTAACGCAAAAAGTTTAAATAAACCGGCAGTTATTTCGGGTTAAATGTTTGTATGTCGGAAAATTAGTTAAAAAAACAAAACAAGCCAATATTTAAGAAAAAGCTGTTTTTTTCGCGCACAAAAAATATTATTTTTGCACCGTATTAACAAAACCATCTATAAAACTTATGCCAGCTGTAGTAAAAACCGCATTGGTTACCGGCGCAACCTCGGGAATAGGCAGAGCCACGGCTCTGATGCTCGCCCGCTTGGGTTATAATGTCGCCATCACTGGTCGGCGCCTGCCTCTGTTGCAGGACTTATGCAACGAACTCGAAAAAACCTCAGGTGTCGAATCTTACATCCTGAATTTCGATATTCGCGACAAACACGATGTGTTTGACTCATACGACATACTGCCCGACTCGTGGAAAAAGCACCTTCTGGTGCTTGTCAACAACGCCGGCATAGCTCTCGGCGAAGACAGTTTCGAAGAGGCCGACGACAACGAATGGGACCAGATGATTGACACCAACATCAAAGGAACACTATATATTTCGCAGCTCGTGGCACAGACCATGAAGCAGAACGGCTGCGGTCAGATAATCAACATCTCGAGCATCGAAGGACGCAACATAGCTTATGGCGGTAACGTCTATTGCGCTACAAAACAGGCAGTTGACGCTATCACAAAAGCCATGCGCATCGACTTGCTCAAATATGGCATCAGAGTCTCGTCGATAGTGCCGGGACTTGTCAATACCGACTTCACCACAGTGCGTTTTCGCGGCGACATAGCCCGCGCGCAGAAGGTTTATGCTGGCATTCGCCCGCTCTCGCCCGACGACGTTGCTTCGGCCATACAGTTTATTGTTACTCGCCCTGAGCACGTTTGCATCGACGACCTCGTCATTACGCCCAAACAAGAGGCGTCGCCTTATTTCATCGATCGCGACTTATTGCGGTGATATGGTGAAACATATTCTTTTCGATCTTGACCATACTCTGTTCGATTTCAACCGCAACAGCTTCATAGCTTTGCGCATGCTCTATATGAAGTTCGGTCTGAAAAAACACTTCCACTCGTTGGATTCGTTTCTCTCGACTTACAAGACCCACAACATTCTGTTGTGGCAGCTTTTCGCTAAGAACGAAGTCGATAAGGAGGGTGTCAGTGTGGGCCGTTTCTATCGCTCGCTGTGCGATGTAGGAGTCGACAATTACGCCCTCGCGCGGCAAATGGCCGATTTCTATCTGCGTACGACGTCGGAACAGAAGAGGCTTATGCCTTACGCGCTCGCCACTCTGCGCTATCTGTACCGTCGGCCTTACAAAATCAGCATTATTACAAACGGTTTCGTTGAGGCTCAGTATAGAAAAATAAATAATTGCGGCCTGTCGCACTTTATGACGGGAGTTTTCATTTCAGAAGAAATTGGCGCAAAGAAACCTACGCCTGAGTTTTTCGATGCCGTGTTCAAATCGTTGGATACCAACGCAAGCGAATGCGTCGTTGTAGGCGACAGTATGGAGTCGGATATTCAGGGTGCAGTGTCGTTGGGCATTCGCGCCATTCTCTACAATCCTGACAACAATCCGATTGACGCCGACGTGGAGCAAATCACGTCGCTGCGTGATTTGCAAATGCTATTTTAAAGCCTTTTCCATCAGTATTGCGTCGGCTATGACCATAGCCGCCATCGCTTCGACGATGGGTACTGCGCGCGGCACGACGCACGGGTCGTGCCGACCGCTCACCGTAGCTTCAACTTCCTCTAAATCAGTGTTTACGGTCTTTTGCTTTTGCAAAATGGTAGCCGTAGGCTTAAAGGCCACTCTGAAGTAAATGTCTTCGCCGTTTGATATGCCGCCCTGAATGCCACCGCTGTTGTTCGAGCGTGTGCGAACGGTCTTATTATCAGTGATATAGAACTCGTCGTTGTGCGCCGAACCTCGCAGGCTTACGCCAGCGAAGCCCGAGCCGTATTCGAAACCTTTGGCTGCGCCAATGCTAAGCATGGCGTGGGCAAGCAGAGCCTGCAGCTTGTCGAAGCAAGGCTCGCCCAAGCCGACGGGCGCACCTTTTATCACACAAGTTATTATGCCGCCTATCGAATCGCCGTCCTTACGGGCGGCGTCTATTTCGGCTATCATGCGTTGTGCAGTCGGTTCGTCGGGGCAGCGGACAATGTTGCTCTCTATTGCGCTGAGGTCCAGCTCGTTGTATGACTTATCGGCAGCTATGCTGCCGATTTGTGAAGTGTAGGCTGTGATGTTTATGTTGTATTTGCGAAGCATAAGTTTGGCTATAGCTCCGCCAACCACACGCGCTATCGTTTCGCGCGCCGAACTGCGTCCGCCGCCGCGATAGTCGCGTATGCCGTATTTCATCTGATATGTGTAGTCGGCATGCGACGGACGGAATACTTTGGCTATGTTCTCGTAGTCGCCCGAGTGTTGGTTGGTATTCTCCACTTCGAAGGCTATCGGCGTGCCGGTCGACACGCCGTTGAATGTGCCGCTCAGAATCCGCACAAGGTCTTTCTCGTCGCGCGGTGTGGTTATTTTCGATTGTCCCGGGCGGCGTCGGTTGAGCTCCGACTGTATGAAGTCGGTGTCGATGCCGATGCCCGAAGGCATTCCGTCGACAATGCCGCCGACTGCTATTCCGTGCGATTCGCCGAACGTTGTGAGGCGAAACATATTGCCAAATGTATTTGCCAAAGTATCAGATGTTTAGGTTATATGATGTTGTTTCTCTATTAATCAAAACTATCAGTTGCAACCACCGCAGCAACCGCCGTCGCCGCAGCCGCCACCTTCGCCGCAACCACCGCCACAGCCTCCGCAACCGCCGCCACACGACGGGCCTATGAGCTCGTCGGCTGTCGCTTCGCGCACTTCGAGTATGGTGCCGCTGAAGTACAGGTCTTCACCCGCAAGCGGGTGATTGAAGTCCATGGTAACGCTGTTGTCGCCCACGTTGAGCACTATGCCCATCATGTGCTGGCCGTTGTCGCCCATCATGGGCACGTGCTTGCCCACCACGAGCAGGTCGGAGCGCAGTTCGCCATTGACGATGAATATGTTTTTGGGCAAATCCACTATGGCTTCTTTCTCCACTTCACCATAGGCGTCTTTGCAGTTGATTTTGAATTTAAAGTCGTTGCCTGCGGTGAGGCCTTCAATGTTCTGCTCGAAGGCTTCGAGCATGCGCCCGCTTCCGAAAACGAACTGCAGCGGTGTGGCTGTGTCGACTTTTTCGACGAGCTCGCCGTCGGCGCCTGTGGTGCGCAATTCGTATGTCAGACTTACGAAGCTGTTTTTCTCTATGTTCATCTTTGTCGTCATTTATTGGTACAAAGAAAAGGTTTTTGCACCGTTATTACAAATAAAAAACCGCATCTGCGCAAAAATGCGCAGATGCGGTTTGTGTATTTTTACAGTCGGCCATGATAGTCTTTATCGAGAATGAGACGCGCAATATTCTGAGTCATTGTCGATTAGGCGTTTTCTGTCGGCCTTAGATTGTTTTTATCTCAACGAGCGAAATAGGGCAGGTGAGTATCGACTGATAGTCTTCGCCCGATTCGTACATATCTTCGTCGTCTTCGTCGTAGTACCAGAAAATCTCGATAGTCCAGCCTTTTCTGTACATGATTTCGAGGCGTTTGAATATGTCGAGAATACATTTCGAACTACTTGTGTTAAAATATTCAAGTTGTATTTTTACCTGAGTAGTTTTCATTTCCTGCTCGCTATATTCAGAAATCCATTCGATGAGTGGTTTGTAGAATTCGATTGAGTTTTCAGGGATAGAGCGTCCCTTGATTTCAATCTGCCCTTTTTCCGGGTCCATGAAAATGTAGGGCGTTTTTGAACTTTCTTCGATAGTGATCGTTTCCATATTTTAATGTATATTATTATTTATCAATTAATTAAATTATTCAGCTTATGCATACGTCGAAAGAGAAGAATGCGAGGTCGTCGTCTTCGCCGACATCAAAGAACTCGTAGCAGAGTTTGTTGCCCGTCTTGCGTGCCATGTCAATCATTCCGATGCCGGCGCCGCCTTTCTCAGAGAATGTTTTGTTGTTGATGGTGTCGCGGTAGAGCATTTTTATCTCGTTGTCGGTCATCGAATTGAGTGTGTCAATTCGGTTTTTGAGGTTGTCGATAATCTCTTTTTTTATGAAATTACCGGTAGTTATGCGGCAGAAAGAACCATCGATGACGAGAAATATCGCGCCGAGGCGTGCCGTGCCGTAGAGGTCGCCAATTTTATTGATCGGCTCTATGTGATGGTGAAGATTCTGGATGCATTCGATGAAAATGTGGAAAACCTTTTTCCTCACACTGTCGAGCTCAATCTTTTCGTTAAGCTCTTTCTCCATGTTGGGAAGAATCGAGTCGATGAGCTCTGTGGAGAACTCGCCGATGTGCTCCACAATGATGTCGCCTTTCTTCTTAGTGTTAATCCAATCGTTAATTTCAAACTTCATGTTTGTAATCTTTTCTATGCCGTGCAAATATATTTAATTTCACTGAATTAAATATAGTTTTTTGCTCCTTTTTGAACAATTTTTGAATTTTGTGGTATGTTTTCCGTTATCCAGACGTTTCCACCTATGGTTGAGTTCTTTCCGATGGTTATTCGCCCGAGTATTGTCGCTTGGGCGTAGATGACCACGTTGTCTTCGATGATAGGGTGGCGCGGAACGCCTTTGATGGGGTTCCCGTTGTCGTTGAGGGGGAAGCTCTTGGCGCCCAGTGTCACGCCTTGGTAGAGCTTGACGTTGTTGCCAATGATGCATGTGGCGCCGATGACCACGCCGGTGCCGTGGTCGATGGCGAAGTTCTCGCCGATTTGCGCGCCCGGATGTATGTCGATGCCGGTTTCGCTATGCGCCATTTCGGTTATCACGCGCGGAATGAGCGGCACGCCGAGTTCTACAAGGCGGTGCGCTATGCGGTAGTTCGATATGGCTTTGATGGCCGGATAGGCGAATATTATCTCGCTGAAGCTCGTCGATGCGGGGTCGCCGTTGTAGAGGGCTTGCACGTCGCCCTGAAGCAGACGGCGAAGCTCGGGAAGGTACGCAACGAATTGTACTGCAGTCGATTCGGCTTTGCGCAAAGTGGCTACGTTGTTGTGTTTTTCGGGGTCCGAAAAACACAACCCGCTGTAAATCTCTTGTTTCAAGAGCCTTGTGAGGCTTTCGACGTTGATGCCTATGTGATATTTGATGCTCTCGGGGCTTGTTGGTGTCTGTCCGAAATAGCCCGGAAAGATTATTTCGCGGCACAGGTCGACAATCTCTTTCAGATTGTCGGTCGACGGCATGGGCAGCGCCGTGCCGTCGGGCGCGGTGTTGCCTATGCCCTGCGGTATGTCCGACAGCTGCGCTATCGTGTCGGTTATTGTTTTCTGGTTGTCGATGTCCATTAATCGTCGAGTTTTCTGAGCGTTTCGCCGTCAAACCCGTATCTGACGGGTTTGATGATGTTCCATGTCTCTTCGTCGTAGATACCGCCCGGACGAATCTCCAAGTTACGTTCTTTGTCGAATCTGAAGTCGAGTCCGCTCAGGTCTTTGTTGCTTTTGTATTCGCTTTTGAGATAATCTATGTCGTTTTGCAACTCTTGCGGGACTTTAGTCCCGCTAAGGTATTCGTTGAAGTCGGGATACGCGATGGGGTTTTCGGTCTCGGTCAGCGTGCAGTCTTCGAACAAGAATGTTTTCACCAGTATCGACGCACCGCCGTCGCAGCCGCCTTCGGTGATAAGAAGCACCAGATAGCTGTTGTTGCTTTTGCTGAAGCAGTTGATGCTCAAGCTGTTGTAGCATTCTTCCTGATGCATTATCTCTATTTTCATTGGCGAAGTGTATTCATCGAATACGCGTTCTGTCTCTGTTGCTTCGGTCCATTCGGCATTGGTAATTTGCTTCGGAATGTATTTCTTATCCAATTGACGCAGAGCGTTTTGCGCAATGTCTTCAGTTACTGTGGCTGTCGGTGCGGTTGTTGTGGTGACACTCGCTGACTGAGCCGCATCGGTGTCGGCAGTGACGCCTTCGGTGGCACTGTTGTTTTTTGCGCAAGCGGCCATTATGGCACATAATGCAATGTATTTCAGATACTTCATTCCCCAGTGATTTTTTTGCTTTGCAAAAATAATAAAAATCGGTTTAATGTGGTAGTGTTTGCTGCCGCTTTTTCAGTTTTATTCCTCAATCTTCAGTATCTTGTTGTATTCTTTTTTGTCGAAAAGCAGTCTGATAGCCTGCAGCACGTCTTTGTCGTATTTGTAAGTGTGCATTATGATGTTTGTTGAGCAGTCCTTCTGTCGTTCTATTTCGGCTTTCATGCGCGCCATGATGAGCGGCGCTTCGAGTATTTCTATTATTTCGCAGTTTATTCCGGCCTGTCGCGCAGTGCGGCAGATGCGTTCGGCGATGCCATAGTCCGAAATGGCGTTGGGGTTTCCTTGCGTCAGCTTGTATGTGAGGGCGGCTGTGTAGTCGAAAACTCTGTTTTCGACCAGCCGTTCGAAGAGTATCTCCTGCCCGAGGGTGTCGAGCCTGATGCAGATGTCGGGTATGACGCCCGAATTGCCGTAAACTGGCCTGTGGCGGTGCAGTGTGTGGAAGAGCGGTGCGGCCGAGTCGGGCTCGGTACAGAGCGGCGAGTAGATGCGGTTGCGTGCCGCTTCGCGGTACGCCTTATGGTCGATGTGGTATTCGCGTTGTATGCATCGCCCCGACGGCGAGTGGCATTTGCTGGTGCTTAGCAGCAATTCTGACCCGTCGGAAATACGTATTGTCTTCTGCGACAGCGATTTTCCATACGTCGGACGACCAATCACCACACCGCGGTCGCAGTCCTGCACGGCGGCGGCCAAAAGCTCCGCCGACGAGGCCGTGTTGCCATCGACAAGGATGACCAGCTCGCCCGTGAACACGTCCGACATGTAGGTTGTCGGGTAGGGTGTCGATTTGCCGTCGCGCGAAACAATGTTCACTGCATCAATCTCTTCGCTGATGAGGCAGCTCGCTATCTCGCTCACCGAACCAACGTAGCCGCCGCGGTTGTTGCGCAGGTCGATGATGAGTTTCTTGGCGCCCATTTTGACTATTTTTTGCAGTGTCTGGCGGAATTCGGTGCCCGTCTCCTGCCCGAAAATGCTGATGGCTATTATGCCTATGTTGTCGTTGATGATAAAGGCGTCGTTCACTGTCGAATGCTGTACTTTGCCGCTGCGTATCTTCAGTATTTTAGGCTGTCCTTTGGCGCTTTGTATCACCTTGAAATTCAGCTTGTAACCTTTGTAAATCTGCATCAGGTTGTCGATGCCTTTTCTGTCGATACTCTTGCCGTAGGTAGGGATGTTTGCAATAGACAGAATGCGGTCGCCGGGCCTTAGGCCGGCTTTGTCGGCCGGACCGTCGCACTGTGTGCGAATGACGGTGAGTGTGTCGCCGATTACTGTGGCTTCGAAACCGTAGCCGGTGTATTCGCTTTCGAGCTCCT
The DNA here is from genome assembly GCA_017960905.1 of Bacteroidales bacterium. GTDB lineage: Bacteria > Bacteroidota > Bacteroidia > Bacteroidales > Marinilabiliaceae > W3P20-009. The sequence continues at coordinate 50,947 of JAGCYH010000045.1, read as the reverse complement.
GCTTGGCTTTGATGGCCAGATGGCGTGGCAAGTATGTAGAGTGCGGGTCGAGCGTGCTTATCATACCGTTGATGGCGGCATCGACGAGGGCTTCCTCGTCGACCGAATCAACGTACATCGATGTTATCGCCTTGAAAATCGAGGTTATCTTGTCTTCGCCGAGCCCTTGGGCTCGGCTGGCGAACGGCACAAATGCAAGTATGTATATCAGTATTATCCTGCGCATGACTCCGAAAATATTCTATTTTACTCACGGAGTGCAATTTTTGTTCCATTATTGGCGCTTATATGTGGCTGATAATGCGCCGTTGCCTATAAATTCTGCAGTCGCTCGCGTTCTTTTTTCGGCAGTTTTTTCAAAACTTCCGCGTAAGCGTGCTTTACGAGGTCGGCAATCATACGGTCGCTGACATCGCTGTTGAACCAAATCTGGTTCCAGTATTTTTTGTTCCAATGAAATGCACCCTCAATGGCTGAATATTGCTCGCGCAGCTCGACGGCTTTTGTGCTGTCGCATTTCATCACGGCCAAATTCGGCTTGTCCATCGATATGCCGGCAAATATTTTGCCAGCTACTCTGAATACGAGCACGTTTTCATCGAAAGGGAAGTCTTCGGTCGTCTCGGGCATCGATAGGCATATCTCGCGGAATGTTTCTATATTCATGGTTTTGTTCGTTTTTGTTTCGTTACAAATAAGCCTTCAGGTATTTCCCTGTGTACGATTTCTCGCATTTCACTATCTCTTCGGGCGTGCCGGCGGCAACTATGTAGCCGCCTTGCTCGCCGCCTTCGGGACCAAGGTCGATAATCCAGTCGGCGCATTTTATCACATCCATGTTGTGCTCGATGATAACGAGGCTGTGGCCTCGTTGTATTAGCGAGTCGAAGGCTGCCATGAGTTTTTTTATGTCGTTGAAATGCAAACCTGTCGTCGGTTCGTCGAAGATGAACAACGTTGGCGACGATTGCTCGTCGGCCAGAAACGACGCCAGTTTGATGCGTTGGCTTTCGCCACCGCTCAGCGTGCTCGACGATTGTCCCATCTTGATATATCCCAATCCAACGTCCTGAATGGGTTTTAGTCGCTGAACGATGCGTTTTTCGGTATTGCCAGTGCTTTCGCTGAAAAACTCAATCGCTTGATTTACAGTCATATTCAGAATGTCGAAGATGTTGCGGTCGCGATATTTCACATCGAGTATCTCGTCTTTGAAGCGTTTGCCGTGGCATTGCTCGCATTCGAGCACAATGTCGGCCATAAACTGCATCTCAATGCGTACCGTGCCTTCGCCTTGGCACGCTTCGCAACGTCCGCCTTGCGTGTTGAACGAGAAATGCGCCGCCGTGTATCCGTTTTGCTTGGCGAGCTGCTGCGAGCTCATCAGCTTGCGTATCTCGTCGTAGGCTTTGATGTACGTGGCCGGATTCGAGCGGGTACTTTTGCCTATCGGGTTCTGGTCGATGAACTCAATGTTGCCTATGCTTTTCAGGTCGCCGCTTATATCGCCAAACTGACCTGTGTGCTCGCCGTATGTAAGGCCTTTGGCCTTACATAGCGCCGGATAAAGCACTTGCGTTATGAGTGTCGATTTGCCCGAACCGCTCACACCCGTTACCAATGTCATCACGTTGAGCGGTATCTCAGCGTCGATGTTTTTCAGGTTGTTCTCGCAAACGCCTGTGAGTCTGATGCTTTTGTTCCACGTGCGGCGCGAGCGCGGAACGTCTATCCGCTTTCGCCCGCTGATGTAGTCGGCCGTCAGGCTCTGTCCCTTGCTTTTCAGCTCGTCGAAAGTGCCTTGGAAAACCACGTTGCCGCCCAGTCGGCCGGCTTCGGGGCCAATGTCTATTATCTCGTCGGCAGCGCGTATTATGTCCTCGTCGTGTTCCACCACGACGACCGTGTTGCCTATGTTCTTCAGTTTCTGAAGAACCGATATAAGTTTCTCTGTATCACGCGAATGCAGTCCTATCGAAGGCTCGTCGAGCACGTAGAGCGAACCTACCAAACTGCTGCCGAGCGATGTGGCTATGTTGATTCGCTGACTCTCGCCTCCCGATAACGTCGACGACAGTCGGTTGAGCGTCAGATAGTCGAGGCCTACTTCGCACAGGAAGTTGAGACGGCTTCTGATTTCGGTGAGCAGACGTTCGGCTATTTTGCTCTCGTATTCGTTAAGTGTCAGATTATCAAACCATTGCTTAAGGTCTGATATTGGCATGTTGACAAGCTCAACGATGTTGCGGCCGTTTATTTGCACGTATGTTGCCTCTTTGCGCAGGCGTCCGCCGTGGCAGTCGGGACAGGTTGTCTTGCCTCTGTACCGCGCCAGAATGACGCGGTACTGTATCTTGTACTGCTGTTCTTTCACATATTCGAAAAACTCATCGATGCTGGGTATTGTGGCACTTCCGTGCCACAATATATCTTTCTGACGGTCAGTGAGTTCGCGGTATGGTGTGTGAACAGGGTAGTTGAGTTTGCTCACAGCCCGCATGAAGGCTGTCTTCCATTCGCTCAGTTTAGGTCCTACCCAGCACGCCACGCAGTCGTCGTAGATGCTTTTGTTTTTGTTCGGAATGACCAAATCCTCGTCGATGCCTATTATGCGTCCGAATCCTTCGCAAGTTGGGCACGCACCCATCGGACTGTTGAACGTAAAGAGCTGTTCGTTAGGCTCTTCGAAGGTCATGCCGTCGGCTTCGTAACGGTCGGAGAAATGACGGTCGGTGTAGCTGCCGTCGGCAGCGTAAATCCTCACTATGCACTTCCCGCCTCCTTCGTACAAGGCGGTCGAGACCGAGTCGGCCGTGCGTGTTACGTTGTCGGCTTCGGTGCTTGCCGTCAGACGGTCTATCACTAAGTTGGCTGTCGTGGCGCCGGCCAGAGCGACTTCGGTCTTTTCATCTATTCTGATGAAGTCGCCGTCTTTCTCTATTCGCGAGAAGCCTTGCTGCGACAGTAGTTTGATGCGTTTCGCCAAGTCGGCGGCGCTGCCGCCGGCGACGGCTGTCAGAATGACGGCTTTGGTGCCCTGCGGCTGCGATGTTATGTAGTTTGTTATCGATGTTACCGTGTCGCGTGTTACTACGCTGCCCGAAACTGGCGAAATCGTTTGCCCGATACGGGCAAACAACAGTTTCAGATAGTCGTAGACCTCGGTCGATGTGCCCACTGTCGAGCGCGGGTTGCGGGTGTTCACCTTCTGCTCGATGGCAATCGCCGGCGGTATGTTTTTTATGTAATCGACTTCGGGTTTGTTGTTGCGCCCCAGAAACTGGCGCGCATACGAGTTGAGGCTTTCAACATAGCGGCGCTGCCCCTCGGCATACAGCGTGTCGAAAGCCAGCGACGACTTGCCCGAACCGCTGACGCCCGTAACTACTATGAATTTGTTGCGCGGAATGTTGAGCGAGATACCTTTCAGGTTGTTTACTCTCGCGTTTTTTATTTCAATATCTTTCGATACAGACATATTCTCATTCTAAAATTATCCGCAAAGATACAGTTTTTTGCTCTGATGGGCAAAACCGACAGTCGCCGTGTCGTTCATTTGTCGCACATTACTGTTTTTTAATAAAAAGCAACAGCCTGTTTCTTGACAAGCGCTATTTAGCACCATATCTTTGCGGTGTGATTATTAACGTATTAAACATCATAAATTATGGAAGTAAAAGAAATTCTTAGAAACTTGCGCGAGAACAACAACCTTACGCAGGAACAGATGGCGGAGCGACTCAATGTTACCCGTCAGGCGGTTAGTCGTTGGGAAAATGGTGAGACACAGCCTAATACCGATATGCTAAAAACCATCTCGAAGGAGTTCGGCGTGTCGATCAACACGCTTCTCGGCTCGCCGCAGACGCTCTTCTGCCAATGCTGCGGTATGCCGCTGCAAGACGATTCTATGATTAGCCATGAGCCCGATGGCGCCTTCAACGAGGATTATTGCAAGTGGTGCTACGCCGATGGTAAATTTGCCTATAAGACCAAAGATTCGCTCCTCGATTTCCTCGTCGCTCACATGCCCAACCCCGAAAACCAGCCCGAGGCACAACGCCGCGCCACTTTCGACGCCCATCTTTCAATGCTGAAACATTGGCGGTAGGTTCCCTATCTCTCAGTTCTGGTTGTCCTTTACGGTTTCGGCGGGACGGACGACGTATAGTTTGTCGTTGCGGCAGATATTTCAGCCAAATTTTCAGCGATGGTGTTCAGATGGTTGCACTCTTGGCGTGAGATACGTTTGTTCTGATTCTCGTCTGAGGCTTCGGAAAGGAACAGAATTAGGCCTTGTGCGCATGCGTCAGAGTATGCGCCAGAAGGCTTATAAAACTCTGAAAAACTGTAAGGTACCAAACAGATTACTGCCAGTTTTTCTTTGAGTGCGACATCGAGTACCAGTTTTTCTTTGGGACTGATGAACGCACCAACCAAAACCTCGCCGCCACGAGCGGCGCGGATGCAATCGTTCATGTATTGGCGGCTCTCTTCATCGCTAAAGCGGCTTCTGACGTGTATAGCATGCATTGGGCAGTCCAACAACCAAATATTCCCCACCGAAGAGAAACAATAACTGCCATATTGCACATTGCGCAGAACTGCAAAGTTGTTCGGAAACATTTTCTTAAGCCAAAGCCGGCGCGGGTTATCGCGCAAGTATGCAATCATGTTGTCGAGTTGGCCGGCGTGACAGAGAATACGGTCGTGGTAACCTTTCTCCCATAATGGTCTCTTTATTTTATTGTCGGGCAATGGTTGCATTGTCGCGTGGTAGGCTTTTGTACAGCCTGCCATAAAGCCACGTACTACGTCGCCAATGGCAATGTCCATATCTTCGTGAATAAATATTATACCGTGAAAGTGGTCGGGCATAAGTTGGCAGTCTAATAGTGATATGACTCTGTTGCAAGGTAATCCTGTCTGTTCTGTTTTCTTTTGCGCCAGATGCTTTTGAATTGTAGGAATATTGTTCCAACACCGCAATACTTCTTCACCCAATGCTGTAGGGCGGACGGTCGCAGTTTCGGTGCTGTCACCACAAAGAGTACCAAGTATGGGCAGACGGCCCTCGGTACACAAAGTAAGCATATAGATACTACGCTTGCGGTAGTTGTGATAATGGCTGCGTTTGTGCTGTCGGGGCAGAGAGCGTTTGTCGGTGTTTTTCGGCATTCTTGTTTGCTTTTAGTATTGCAAAGTTATACTTTTTTTTGTTTTTGAGAGTACTCCTGCCTGTTTTCGGTATTATCGCGACGAGTACGTCGCGCACCATGACAAGCGGCAACGGTCGAAGTGAGCGACGTACTCGTCGCGGTACAGCCTTACATACTAGCCCAGCGGCTCTATTTCCCCTCCACCACTTTCCGCTCTTCTTCGGTAAGCCCGTAGAGCTCATACACAAGCTCGTCGATAGCGCGCTCTTGCGCGCTAGTATCGGCTTGCGGGTTTGCTTTCTTGGCTGCCAGTATCTCGTTCACAAGGGTGATGATGGGGGCTTGCTGTGAATCTGTGGCGGTAGGAATAGGAATATTCTTGATCTCCGTTGCTGTGATGTGATTGGTAAAACTGAAATAATCAAAGAAATAGTTAAAAGTCTTTGAGTTTATGATCCCTAAAAAAAAGTATAAGCAGGCTTCTGGCTTAATTGGAGTAAGTCCGTTTGTTGAATTACCACAAATATAGTTTTGTGGGGATATAAACGCCTTCGTCCTAAATGATTGATTTTGATTTGAAACCTGTTGCATAATAATACGCGGATAGTCATATAAAGGTGGTTTACTTCCTAACACATCACACCATTCAATAGGTTCCGTAGTATACCAATACTTGCCTACATTGTTACCTCTCCACATAGGAAGAGTATTCTCTTGTTTTTGTTTTGAAAACAAATGACATTTAGAAGTGAGATTTATTTCTCCTTGATAAATTGAAAACCAGTTTGACAATCTATCGGATTGTCGTTGTATTTTTTTAATAATACTGTTTACCGGTATAATTAGCCCAACTTCTTTTAAGTCAGATTGTAAACAAATTGAACTACCATGTTTGTAAGTACGAATTTTAACTCTGTTATTGTCTGATGTCCCTTTCTGCAAAACAATAGTAGTTACGGCTTGAGTTACATTTTCAAAAACTTTGTCTTTTTCTGTGTATTCAATTATCTCTTTTAGTTTTGCTTCATCAAAGAAAATACTACGTAGCGTGCTACTATCTTTACTTGTAAGATATGTATTGGGAGTAATGAAGCTTAATATCCCGTTATTGTTTAGAATAGACAGACCAAATTCATAGAACAATTTATAAAGATTTGTTTTACCTTCATTCGCAGTAGTATAATGCTTTTTGTATGTAAAAGATAAAGCATCGTCAGAAGAAACCAATACATACGGCGGATTGCCAATTACCACGTCGAAGCCGTCGCTAACGCCGAACATCCATTCGGCATCGAAGAAGTGGCTGACGGCATTCTGGTCGTATGGGTTCCATGACAACAGTTGTTCTATGGTTTCTGTATATTCCGCGCTATTTCGTCTGTTTTGCTCTTTTTCTATTTCACTCATCGCACGTTTTATGCGCGTATTTATCGCATCGCGTTTTTGTTTGTTTTTGTCAACCTCTCGCATCACGCTTTCGCCTTTGTCGAACAATGTAGCCCCTTCGGTAACAACCTCCATTTCTATTTTTGGGTCTTTGTACAGTTTCAGTTCTTCTTTCATATTAGCAATGTTTTGTTGCAACATTGCAATCTTTTCTTGGTCGGGTTTGTTGTTCTCGAAAAGTAGGTCGGCTAATTTCTCGCGTAACTGTTTGTCTTCCTCGCGCAGTCGCATCTTTTCGCGAGCTGATTTGGCAATGAAATGTTTGTGCCGTACCAAGTGTAGTTCCTTTTTGGTTCTGTTGAACTCACTTTCTTCGTTTTGTTCAAATAATCCAACGGTTTCTTTCTTCAGTCCAATGAGTGAGTTGGCTGTTACAAACTTGGTTTCCAAGTTTGGCAACGTGGGTATTCCGAAGTTTGGTTTCTGAGGGTCTTTGTCGCAGTGGCAGATAAGCGATATAAAGAAGCGCAGTTTGGTTATTTGAGTGGCAATGGTCTGAATGTCAGAACCATATATGCAGTTTTCTATTATATGCAGTTTGGTTTCGTATGTGTCAGCTGTTGGGTCTATTTTCTGCATGATATCTACAATACGGTTTAGTATGCCCATTGGGAAAGCACCCGAACCGCATGCCGGATCGAATACCTTTATGTTTTTCAACCGTTCAACAATCGCTTTGTATTCAGCTCGATGTGTCTCGATTGGCTCAAATCCATCAGCAAAAACTGCGCGCGCTGTTTCCGTATTGCCAAGGAAAGTTATGAGACTCTCATCGACCATGTATTTAACTATTTCGGGTGGTGTGTAGAACGAACCACTTTGTTTTCGTGCTGTCTCTTCCGTTTCGGGGTTGTATGCGCCAAGTAAGTTTTCGAACACTTTGCCCAGCAGCTCTGGGTCGAGCGCCACTTGCTGCTCAGAGGGTGTGTTTTCTTCTACTGTAAACTGGTATTTATCAAATATCTTGAACAATCCTTTTTCGGGGTCAAAAAAGAGAATGTTCGGTACGAAAGCGCGATTTCGATATCTTCCGTTGGCAAATTTAGTGTCATTTCTACTAAAACCGTCTGGATTAATCTTTTTGCCGTCAAGTTTTTCGGTTTTGTCAAGGCATTCGAACAATCCGCCATTAAGAAATGGCACTGGGCCGAAAAGCTCTATCACCTCAGCTTCGCTAATGCTGAACATCTCTTCGTAGCGATAAAGTGTTTTTACATCGCGTTGTCCCTTCAAGTGTGCAAATCCTCTACGGTTCCCGTTCTCATCTTCAATGGCGCGGTTGAGTGTGGCGAAAAAGAGGTTCTGAAGTATGGCATTGTAGTAGTTCCCTTCTGTTTTGCTTTGTGGGTCGAAGTTTTTCAATATGGTTTTGAGTTCTTTGGCATCAAAAAGAATTTCAGGCACAAGGTCTTTTTGCTTTATGAACCACACAAACATAAGTCGCGTGATTAAGCGGATAGTGTGTTTGTCGATGTTTTCGAAATCGTCATCCGAAGTGTCGGTTGAGTTCGGAAAATATGCCCCGATATTTTTACTGATAGCCCATTTGTACCATTCAAATAATTCGTTGTAGAATTGCTTTGTCAGCAATTCTGTCGAGAATACCTTTTGCCAATGCTCGTAGAGGTCATCGAAGTTGTTTATCTTTTTATCGGCAACAAGACTTTCCAATATGTCGAGGTGTCCGCGGTGCGGTTTCTCGCAGTCGATGCCGCGCAAAATGCATACTTTCCCTATGCGCTCGCCTTGCGATTGGCGCCATTGCTGTTGGTAGTCGGTGCGTTCGCATGTGGCTATCGATAGCGTTTTGCCCGATTGTCGCATGATGGCCACAACAGGTTTGTCGGCCGAGATGCGATTGAACAAGCGCGTAAGGTTTGCCATGTCAGAGCGGGTTGGGGTAGCGCCTGGTTTGTAGTCGGCGGCAAAAAATAATAGGCCTTTGTATCGAACATCGTCTTTGCCGTATTTCTCATCATTCACAATGCCAACAAAATATGTGGCACTTATCTGTTCCAATATTTTTTGCGCGTATTGCGGAAGCTCGCTGTTGAATGTCGCAACGTATTCATTCCTAATGTCGAATGGTTCTGACGATACCATGTCGTATTTCACATTCAGTTTGTTGAGCAGTGCGCGCGATGCATCGAAAAGTGGCTCGTAAATGAACTTTCTCAGTGTATTCTCCATTGTCGTCAGTCTTTTTTGGTTGAAATGTATTCCCATGCTATGAGGTCGAAGTTTTCAAGATTAAACTTCTGTTCAATGGTTTGCCCGTTGTTGTCGGTTGCGTTTTTGTTGCCGCGCAAAATATTGTGAGCCAATGTTTTAGTCTCTTGTGGCATTTGTACCCTGAGCCACTCTTTCAGTATCCCCGATAGTCGTTGCACCTTTTGTGTGTCAGGCCGTTCTATCCATTCGGGCAAAAACGTCGGCTCGTTTTTGTTGACACGCAGCATATTGAGTATTTCCGCGCGGTTCATTTCGTGCCAATCGGCTGGCTCGCCATTGGCGGGCTGGCACATAAGGTAAAACTGCTTGTAGTTCTCTTTTTTATGCTCGCGGTGCGGATAGCCCAATACGGCCACAAGGCTCTCGGGAACACTTGCAAACTGTTTGGCGGCATTCTTGAATCCGCTGAACACACCGCACGGCATACTGCGGAACATATCTTTGTGGCGGTCGAAGTAGTCGATCAGGTCTTGGCGGAACATTTCGAGCGAGAGGTTTTGCATACCGAGGTTTTGTCCATCGCTGTCGGTACTTTCTATGTCTGATATTGAGTCTTCTGCCAATTGCCGAAGCAGTTTTTGTGCGTTTTTCTCGAATAGTGGGTTTTCTTCCACTATTTTGCTGTATTTCTCTGTCGTTTCAATGGTTTCAGTGCCAGCTGTCAGCATCGTGGCCATGCGGTTGTTGATGCGGTTCGTCAAGTCGATGAATGCGTCCAAATTCTCTGTAGGCCAGAAGTTTACGCTTTGAACTTCTTCGTTTGGCGAGCCGATACGGTCAATACGTCCGAACCGTTGTATGAGCCTGACCGGATTCCAGTGTATGTCGAAGTTTACCACCATGTCGGCGTCTTGCAAGTTCTGTCCTTCGCTCAAGCAGTCTGTGGCCACAAGTACGTCTATCTGTTCTTTCAATATTTCAGCAGTCTTTGCGTATCTTCTGTCGCTGTTTATAAGTTGCTGCCATTCAGCGTAATCCACGTCCCATTGCCGTGTTTGCTCATTGTATTTTTCGCGCGTCAGATGTGCCTCGTACAGCGTACTCCAGTCTTTCTCTTTGTATAGTTTGCTGTATGGCGCAAACCGTTGCAGAATGTCGGTGAAGTTTTGCGTCTGTTTGCCGTCGGGATATGTCGAAATTTCGCCTGTAACGCACGCAATCCTCTCTATTCCTCGTTCTTGCAGCTTGTCGTATATGTATTGTGCAGTGTCGGTAAAAGTGGTGAAAATAACCACTTTAGGATTCCTTTCGGCCGATTTTCCTTTTACTAATTCCGCCAATGTGTCCATCTTTTGGTCGGTTACTTTGCCGCTTTCCAATTTTTTTGCAAAATCCGAAAAGCAGTCGGCTATGGCTTGCAAACTCTTCACGTCGTACTCCAAGTCGGATTCAAACCTGTCTATCAGTTTCATATCTGATAGTCGGATGGCGTTACCGCGCAGAGAGTATTCGTCGTCGAGTTCATCCATATCGTCAATCTCGAAATTTATGGAGGTCTCGTCTTTCGTTTCTAAATATCTTTTAACCATATTGAGTGTTCGCTTATGCACTTCGAGCACTTTTTCTATTGTCAGCTTGCACGAGTACCACGAACTTTCCAATCGTTTCATGAACAGTATGGTCATCATTTTCACCAAGTATTTTTCACGGAAACGATCGTCTTGCCAGTCTTTGGCAGTCTCTTCGCCGTTTATGTATTTTGTTGGTTGATAAGCCGTTAGCTTCAAATCGGTCAGAGCGTCGTACAACGCTCTGGCGTTTTTGTATTTGCCTATCGCACTCACACCTTTGTATATGTTTTGCGGCTTTCGTTTGCGTGGAAATTGCAAGTCTTCGCCCAAGGTGCGTTCTATCAAGTTGCGCGTACGCGCAACTATCAATCTGTCGGTAAGACCAAAGAAGTGTTGAGGCAGCATGCCCACAAAATCCGACAATTTTCGGCTTTCATCTTCACTCCATTCGTTGTATTTCCTTTGCGCTTCGCGGAATAGTTCCATAAGCGATTTCACCTCAAAGTCATCATTATTGAAGTATCCGTCATCGCCTTTTGCAATGATATTGAATTGGTTGCGTATGTCTGTCAGACCATTGTTTATCGGTGTAGCCGAAAGCAGAAGAACTTTTACATCGCGTTCTGTTCCGTTGTCGGCCAACAGCTTGTTCATCAGTGTTTTATATCGTTCCGAGTCGGCGTTGCGCAGGTTGTGGCTCTCGTCGATTACCACAAGCAGTTTCTGCTGACGGCATAGGTAGCTGAGTTTTGCGTCGGTGTATGCATTTTCGAGTCGGTCATCTTGCAGGTCGGTGTGGAATCGCACAATGTAATCGAACGCGTCGCGTTCGAAGCGCGATTCGCTACGTTTCAAATATTGTTTCCAGTTGTATTCCAACTTTTTAGGGCAGAGTAGCAGTACTGTATAGCCATTGTTCTGATAATATTTCATCACTGCAAGCGCCGAAAACGTTTTGCCCAAGCCCACAGCATCGGCCAGTATGGCGCCATTCCACTTGCGTAGCATCTTTATAAGCGACACTACACCGCTCTTTTGGTAGTTGAACAGCGTGCGGTATATTTCCGAATCTTGTAGCAGCGTCATCTCTCTCTCGTGCTCAAGCGACGTGTCGAAGTCTATTTCGGTCTGGAACAGTTCAAACAATATCTTGTAATATATTTCTTCGGGCGTATGAACTTTAAATGCCTGCGAAATCATATCGATAAAGTATTGCTTTACGTCTATTTTTTCCGATTTTGGGTTTGTCGGGTCCGACAAAATCTTCTGTTGTGCCACGTTCTCCCATTGGTCGGCAAACCAGTCTTTATGTTTTTTATAAGTGTCGCCATTGCCTGTCTCGGCAAGGTTAAGTTCTGCATTCGAAGATGGTTTTCGCCCCAATCCTGCATCGGTCAGGTTCGAACTTCCTGTCAGATAATAATGGTGCGCAGGGTCTGAATAGTCTTTGAAAATGTATGTTTTGGCGTGGCAGAATGCATTCGTTATCGCCTTGACTTGTACAGTGTTGTGTTTCAGGAACGCAAGTGCGTTTTGCGAATATTCCGATAGCCGTAGTGCGTTTTCAATACTACTATCACCTTGTAACAAATCAATCACTTTGCTTTTAAAATCATCGCCACTGACCATCTCGGCCAGGATAAGCCTATATGCGTTGTTGGTAGATAGTTCGTTTTGTAGCGCGCTTAGTCCAGCTACCGAAAAGAAACCGGTTACAATGTCAAGTGCGCCTTCGCGCCCTTTGTCGGGGCTGGTGTAATAACGGATAAAATCCCAAACGCTTTTAATCCCAAGACCGTCTTCGGGATAACGGTCAATTTTGTTGTCGATGAGCATAGTCTGTCTGTTTTGCCCTACACCAGACCCGCTTCCGACTCGTAGGATTTTTTTTTGTTTACAAAAAAGCGCGTGGGTCTCCGTTATTTGCCTGTTCGTGTCCCGGGACCTACCACAGCCCACACTCGCAAACAGACAGAGAGACACCACGCGCTGTTGCTATAAATCAGACCTTTCGCAAGGTGCGCAGCATAAGGCAGTTATGCCTGCTGCACACCACGAAAAGGCTACGATAATCGCAACCGTGGCATCAACATCTGCATTGTTCTTGGCGAGTGTTCAAAATTGTGGTAGAATTCGGAACACCAAAAAACAAAGCGTTAGTCGACGCTTTTTATCATATGTTATCACATGGCAAAGCACATAGTGCTTTGCAAATGTTCAATTGCAAAGTTAATGTTCCTTGGCCGAAATATCAATAGACAGATTAACGTTTTTTTGAAAATAAATTTCAAAAAACAAAACCTGCTGTAATTTGTTCAATTACAGCAGGTTCCCTTCCCTCAGTTCTGGTTGTCTTTCACGCTCTCGGCGGGGCGGACGACGTATAGTTTGTCGTTGCGGCGCACCTTGTCGACGGTCGGCATTGAGAACAGCGTGCCTTTCGGCACGCTGTCTGTCGGCTTGAGGTCAACGCGCAACTCGCTGACAGTCTGCTCTATTACGCCAGTTTTTGGCCCCATAATTATTATCTTGTTGCCTACGTGCAGTTCGTCGGTCTCGAGGTAAAACTCGCCGACGCCTATTTTGCCGAAGTAGTTGTTGGCTTTGCCTACGTACACTTTTTTCTCGGTGGCCAGATTGCCGTATTTGTCCGACCATTCGCCCAATTTCTGGCCCAAATAGTATCCGTCCCAGAATCCGCGGTTGAATACTCGCGAGAGTCGTTCGTCCCAATATCCGCGGCCTTTGGCTGCGAAAGTGCCGTCGGCAATGGCTTGGGCGGCTTCGCTGTAGCATTCGCAAACGGTCTTCACATAGTCGGCAGAGCGTGCTCTGCCTTCAATCTTGAACACTCGCACGCCGGCGTCTATCATGCGGTCCATGAAGTCGATGGTTTTCAGGTCTTTAGGCGACATGATGTATTTGCCGTCGACTTCGAGTTCGTTGCCTGTCTCGCGGTCGGTGACAAGGTAGCTGCGCCTGCACACTTGCAGGCATGCGCCTCGGTTGGCCGAGGCGTTGAGTGTGTTGAGACTCAGGTAGCATTTGCCCGAAACGGCCATACAGAGTGCACCGTGTGCAAACATCTCTATTTCAACGGGTTTGCCCTTTGGCCCGCGTATGTCGTTGTCGATTATCTGATGGTGAATGCGTTTCACTTTGTCGAGGTCGAGCTCGCGGGCAAGCACCATCACATCGGCGTATTGGCTGAAAAACCTCACAGCCTCGAAGTTGCTTATGTTGCATTGTGTCGAGATGTGCACCTCGACACCAATCTGATTGGCATACTGAATGGCGGCCAAATCCGACGCGATGATGGCCGTTACGCCGTTTTGCTTGGCGGCGTCGATTATCTCGTGCATGAGTCCTATCTCGTCATCGTAGATGACGGTATTCACTGTCAGATAGGTTTTTATGTTGTTTTCGCGGGCAATGGCCACAATTTTCGCCAAGTCGTCGCGCGTGAAGTTGTTCGACGAGCGCGAACGCATGTTAAGTTGCTCTATACCAAGGTAAACCGAGTCGGCACCGCCTTGTATCGCCGCCATGAGCGACTCGTACGAGCCTACTGGCGCCATTATCTCTATGTCTTTGCGTGTGATGTTCATCGTTTTGCGTTGTCGTTCGACATAAGTTGTAAAATCGCCATTCCGTTGTCGTAAGTTGTTGTGTCAGAGTTGCTAGTGTCGTTGCGCAGGTATTTCCGCGCCTGATTGTCGTAAACCTGGTATGTATCTTTGTCCACGTAGCCGAATCCGTCGTTGAAGTCGAAGAACGAGAATCCATCGGAACTGCTGTCGAGCAGGTTTTTACTGAACGTAAAGTCCTCTGCATCAATGTCTAATTGATGCAGAAGGGTAGAGGCTATGTCGATTTGCGTTCCGTATTTGCCTATTATGGTGTCTTGCATTGTCAGAGCGCCGCCCGATAGGATGAGCGGTATGTTGAACCGTTTGCGGTCGGTTACGCCCACATTCATCGGCCCCGGATGCCCGTGGTCGGCCATGAGTATGAGCAATGTGTTGTTCCACAAGTTATTGTCTTTCAGCTTTTTAATAAAATCGCCCAGACATTTGTCGGTGTAGTATACCGAGTTGAGGTAGTCGTTGTCGATTTTTCGTTCCATAGGCACAGTGAACGGCTCGTGGCTGCTCAGTGTGAAAATGAAGTCGAAAAACGGCGTTTTTTGGTTTTTTATTTCCTCAAAAAGTCTGTCGAATGCGTATTCGTCGTGCGCGCCCCATTTGTCGCCGAGTTGCTCGGCGCTGAAGTCGTCCTGCGTTATTATCTTGTCGAATCCGGCAATTGTAACGAGCGAGACGAAGTTGTTGAAGTTGAGGTCGCCGCCATAGACGAATGTCTGGCTCGAATAGCCGTTTTCGCGCAGTTTCTTCGATATAAAAGGCAGTGACTGAGTCTTTTGCGGGTACTGAATGATGCTTATTGTCGGCAGAACAGGGTAGCCGCACATGGCGGCTACCAGACCTTTGCCCGAGCGGTCGCTGGCGGCCATCACGTTGTTGAACGCAACGCTCTCTTTCAGAAGCTGTTTTATTGTCGGGGTGGCGTTTTCGCCACCCAAAAATTCTATTGCGTGAGCCGAAAAACTCTCAAGCAGAATGAATACTATGTTGGGCCTGTCGGTACGCAGAATGTGCTGATAATCACCACTTTCGGTCATCAACTGCCCGAATTTGCGTTCGGCGGTCTCGTCGTCCATGAAGTGGTATGTCGTTGTGGCTTCGCGCAGGCGTTTTGTCGAGTACAGAAAGTTCCACAACGGGTTGAGCGCTGTGTGGTTGGCAAACATGTTGTCGCAGAAATAGGCGCGGCCTGTGTTGAGCGGCGCGATGCCCACGCCGCCGCGTATCGGTATTATCATTG
This sequence comes from Bacteroidales bacterium, assembly GCA_017960905.1. GTDB lineage: Bacteria > Bacteroidota > Bacteroidia > Bacteroidales > Marinilabiliaceae > W3P20-009. The sequence continues at coordinate 35,715 of JAGCYH010000045.1, read as the reverse complement.
AGCCGCCAACTATCAGCAGCACAACGCTTTGCACTATTTTTGCCAAAGTCGTTTCGGCTTTGGCAAACGACTGATGGCGTACTTTGTCGGTCAGTTTGTGCAGCAACGATAACGTGCCGAATATCAGCACTATACATGCCACTAAGTAAATCGCTATGGTGATGCTGTCGACCGAGGCCAGCGCCAATTTCGGATTCTCAAGAAATCCGAGTTCGGTGGCGTCGAAGTGATGTTCCCAATGGCTGTAAACAACAGCGTCGGCTGGTAGCAGAATTGCTACCAGCGAGGCTATTACACCTGTTATTATGTTCAGTATGCGCAGCGTCGGACTCACACGGCAGAATGGCGATGCAATGGCCAGAACAACGCAGTAAAACATTGTCAGATAGCCTATTATGCTCGCATCGAAAAGCAGTCCGTGCCACAGAGCCCCCAGCAGGTAGCGCTTCGGCGCGTCGATGGCTATGTCGCTGTTTATGCTTATGAAAATTATACGTTCTATCATGAAAAGCACAACCCAGAAAATGGCGTGCCTTATCAGAAAACGTATTATTTGTTTTATATTGTTCCAAGCATTTGCCATCTCGTAATCGTCTTATTATAAGAATCTTCCAAGGTTTGTAGAAATAGAGATCGTATTCGATGCGCCTGCCAGATGATATTTGCGGTATCCGTAAGCGATGTCGATTTTGTAAACTCTCAGGCCGCATCCGAACGAAAATCCGGCCGCACCGCCCGAAGCCGACGAGCGTGTCTCTTTGCGTTGGCGTTGGTCGTAGCCAACGCCAACAAAGAAATTCCTAATGGGCATAAACTCAACGCCTATGAGCAGATGCCGCATAAGGTTGTCGCCAAAACTGATTTTATTGTCGTTGTCGGTCGATATTTTCCAGTGGTAAATGTCTTTCAGTGTGGTAGTTACGCGTATCGGTGCGTGTTCGAGCTTATAGGCTGCGCCTATGCGCATGTCGGTGTTGAGCGGCTTGCGCTGCGCGTCGGGGGCGTAGCTCGATATCTGTCCGCCGACGTTTCTTATCACCAATCCGGCTTGCAGACTGCCATCGGGCGAGGTGTAGTAGGCGCCCATGTCCATGGCTATGCCGAATGAGTTGTAGGTGTCGAAGTGGCTGAAAACGGGCTTTACTGTGGCGCCAAGGCGTAGCCATGGCGTCATTTGGCGCGAGGCGGTAAGGTATATGGCGGCTTCTTGCGCACCGAAGGTGCCAAGCTCGTTGCGGTCTTCGTCGGTTCGGTCGAACTGGCCGTAGTTGATGTATTGCACGCCTGCCGCAAATGTGCCTATGCCTTCCACTTGCTGCGCATAAATGCCTGTGCCATAGATTATTCCTTGTGGTAGAAATGATGCGTTTATCGAAACCGACTGGTGCAGTGTGTCGCGTAGCGCCGCCGGATTCTGAAAGCAGAATCCGACATCGTCGGTGCCCAGTACGGCGTGGTTGCCGCCTATGGCTATGCTTCGCGCTGTGGTGGGCAAATCGAGAAACTCATACGACTTGCCGGCTTGCCGCTGCGAATGTGCCTGCGCTACGGTAAACAGTGCTAACAATATGGTATATAGGCGTTTATGCAACATTTACTACTTCTTTTCTTTTGCAAAATTACTCTTTTTCTTCGAAAAAGAGCTGTTCTCGGCCTGTTCAAAAGTCATATTTCTCTTCTTCGGGCGCGTCGAGAGCCTGTTTCAGAAACCGATTGAGCGGCATTGCCGTCTCAATGTCGTTGCGCAGTTTGGCCTCGAAGTCGGCCGCTTGGCACTCTTCTTCGGTGTAATCCACTATGGGTGAGAGACTTTTGTATTTCAGATATTCGGCACCGACAAAGTCGGTGTCGAATCCTTTGGGTATATTCTTCAATCTGTTGTCCCACAGATACATACGTTTTTTGAATCGTTCCGACTCAACAGCCGCCAGCAGCTCTTCGGGGAAGTTGCATATCTCGCGGCGCACCTTTTTAAGTTCTTCTGGCTCAAGACAATAGCGCCCGCTAGCGAAGAACGTGTTGTCCGGTTCAATGCTGAAAAAATACTTGGGTGCCGGCCCGTTTTTGCCTTTGCGCGAAATGCCGCAGCAGAAGTCGGTCTTGTATGGCTGCTTGTCGTGCGAGAAACGCACGTCGCGGTATATCCTGAACATGCACTCTTTGGGCGCCGGCGCGCCCACTTCGGGGTCGATGCTTGCCGCCAGACGGATGAAGTCGGCCGTAAACTGCTCGAAGGCGCTTCGCGCCTCGTCGTAGCGATGTTTGTTGGCCTTAAACCACTCACGGTTGTTGTTGAGACGCAGGTCGCGCAGAAAGTCGAAAACAAATTTGTCTATCTTCATGGCTATTTTATTAGTGCTATGAGTTTCTCGGTCTGGTATGTCGTGCCGCAAACCACCATGAAGTCGCCTTTGGTGAATGTGTACGGCTTGTCGAACTCGTAGATGGTGGCTGTCGTCTCGTTTACTGTTCCGGTAAAGCCTGTGCGCACTTCGGTGTGGCGTACAGCCACCAGATTGAGCCCGAAGTTTTTCTTCAGGTCTATCTCGGTCGTCGATTGTCCTATGAACATCGACGGTACTTCTATCTCGTTGATAGCCACGTCGTTACCTAAGTTGTAGGTGCTCACCACGTGTTTCGATATCACTCGGTTGGCAATGGCTTTGGCGGCTTCGTATTCGGGGTTGAATACGTCGATAATGCCGAGCCCTTTCAGCACCATCACGTGCAACTTCGACAGCGAGCGGCCTATTATATGTCTGACACCCAGCGTCTTGAGCAAGGCCGTCGTCTGTATCGACGCCGACCAGTCTTCGCCTATGGCCACTATCACGGCGTCAACTTCGAGTATAGGCTGGCTGCGTATAGCAGCCTCTTCGGTCGCGTTGAGGCATACCGTTGCTGTTATTTGGCTTTTGTACTCTTCCACTATCGACGGATTCGAATCGATGCCTATCACTTCGTGTCCGTGTGCGAAAAGCTGCAGCGACAAGTTGCCGCCGAAACTACCCAGACCTATTACTATAAACTTCATAATATCAATGTGTTATGTTGTTTTAAACTCTTTTTTTCGTTTTTATATTACAATGTTCTCGTACGGATACGAGTAGTATTGCTTCGAACTTGGTGATACAAAGCACAGTACGAACGACAGAATGCCGATACGGCCAATGAACATGGCCACTATGAGCACCACTCTCGACGCCGTCGAGAGTTCGCCCGTAAGGTTGAGCGACAAGCCCGTAGTGCTTATCGCCGAGCACGACTCGAAGAGTATCTTCGTCATGCCTATGTCGGGGTCGCATATCTTCAGTATTATGGCGCACGCCAAAATGAAGAATATCGACAGGAATATCATTGCGAAGGCGCGCATCACTGAGTCGTGCGTTATCTGGCGGCCGAAGCACTCAAGCGAATCTTTTCGCTTGAGTATCGAACGGACATTCATAAAGGCTATGGCAAACGTGGTTACTTTTATGCCGCCCGCCGTCGAAAGCGGCGCGCCGCCTATCCACATCAGCAGTAGCATCAGTAATACGGTTATCGAACTCAGCGAGTCGAGTGAAACGGTGTTGAAACCTATCGAACGAGTTGATACTGAGAGAAATAGCGAATCGACCAACCGCCCGCCAAACGTGTCGTCCGACTGACTGAAATTGTATTCGGTGAAAAAGAACAGCAGCATGCCCACGCCCACCAGAATCAGGTGTGTGTATATCGTTATGCGGTTTCCGGCGCTGATGAGGCGGGTGTTGTTGAATATTTTTTTCTTTTTGTTGAACAGACGGTGGAACAGCTGGCGCAAATGTATCTTCACCCAGTCGATAAGGCTCGACTGCACAGGGAAACCCGAACTGCCCAATATCACTGTGAACGCCACAATGATGTGTATGGCGCGGCAATCAATGATTGCCGCGTTCATCAGTCCGCCGTCGATGTTGGTGAATCCGGCGTTACAAAATGCTGATATTGCGTGAAATACAGCTATGAACACAACACGCCCCTGCGACAGGTCGGGGTACGAGTCTTTTATTTGCATGTAGAAGAGCCACGCACACACAAATTCGATGGTGAAGGTGGTGTACATAATGCGTTTCAGCGTTTTGAATATGTCAGTCATATTCTCTACGCTCACCAAATCCTTGATAATGAATCGGTTCTGAAACGACGCACGCCCTGTCAGCGACAGGGCGAAGAAACACGTGAACGTCATTACGCCCAAGCCGCCGAGCTGTATGAGCAGCAGCAGAACCACTTGCCCGAAGGTCGTCAAGCTTGTGGGCACGTCAATCACCGTCAAGCCCGTAACGCACACCGCCGACGTCGATGTGAACAGCGCATCGACGAACGACAAATCGCCCGTGTTGCTGCGCGGCATCAGCAGAAGCCCGCAGCCAATGAGTATGATGATGATGAAACTGCCGATGAACAGCAGGGTGGGGCTCGTCTTCTTGCTGAGTATCATTATGCCCAGCCTCGATAACTCATTGACCGACAGTATTGATACAATGGCGCACACCGCATACTGATGTGCCAGATAATCGGTCCACCCGCCAGTTTCGGTGCCGCACGGTGGCATATATATATAGTATACCCACGTTATGATGGCGTATATTATTTCGCTCAGCGGTATCTTGCTGCCGGTATTCCAGTAGTTGAACAGCTTGTAAACCTGCACGATACCGAAAAAAGGAATGGCCAGCTGGTTGATTCTGACCAACCAGCCTATGGTCTCATCGTTGGTCGAGAAACCTATTTGCCACAATACGTTGCCTATGCACCAGATGGCCACTAATATGGTCAGCGTGTCTACTATTTGGTTTACGCGTCGTCCGGAGCGTTGGGCAAACAGAGCTACTTTATACTTTATACTATTGTAGCGCCGCCGTATGTCTTCACGTGTAATCAATTAATTAAAAGTGAATTAGATAATCCTGCACCTCGCGGAAAGCTTTCTCGAGCTTTATCATGTTGTCGATCATGAAGCGCAGCATGTCCGACCACATATCCTTGTTGTACAGGTCGCCAGCTGTCTCGACGTATATTCTGATCACTTTCTCGCCCGACGCCTTCTCGTAGTTGCGTTCCCAGACGAGCGGACCGCCGAAGTTCTTCTCGAACAGTGCTTTGCAGTTGTTCATCTTCTCCCACATGGCGTTCTGCTTCTCTTCGCTGTTGGTGTTTATCTCCAACGCTACGATGGCTTTCTCTCGGTCAACGTCGAAACGCAGATCCAGGCCTTTCACGCCCGTCTTGTCGCCTATCCATTTTATCGCCTTGCCGTTCTGGCCGGGCACTTTACGCGATTTGCTCTCAAGTTTGTGCCAAAATTCATGGCGGATTTGTTGAGCTTCTTCTTTTGAATACATTGTCTGTTTTTTCTTTTATTTCTGTTAATGCAAAAATAAAAACTGTTGCTGTATTAACGATGAAAAAGATGAAAAAAATGCACCCGAAAATATAACTTTTTTGTTAATCTGTTGAAAATGAGAACTCTCTAATGTGATTTTTTCGCGTTGTTCGGCCCGCCCTTCGGCAGGCCGAACAACTATTGCCTCTGTTTTGCGTAAAAGGAATAGCAATCCGTAAACATCTGACATGAAGATATTTAAGCTCTGCCTTATCAGTTTTTTCACCATTTTATATATGGCCGTATGTCCCGACGCCCAAGCCGGACGCTACGCTGGCAGCCCTAATGTTTACGACGGTGTTGACATATCGCATCACAACCTGATTAAGAGTTTCCCTTTGCTTGCAAAGGATAAAAAGATACAATTTGTGTACATGAAAGCCACAGAAGGCTCAAGCCACAAGGACACAAAATACAAAACCTATATCGCGCTTGCCAAAAAGCATGGCATGAATGTCGGCTCGTATCATTTCTTCAGACCAAGAGTGTCGATAAAAAAGCAATTTGAGAATTTCAAAACGACTGCCGATGTGGCTTCCGACAAGCATGTGCCTATGATTGACGTAGAGACTGATTTCAACGTTTTCACCAGAAAAGAATACAGAGCCAAACTGAGAGAATTGGTCGATTTGTTTGAAGACGAATATGAAGTGGCCCCGATTATTTACTGCACCGAACGGACATATCGCAACATCCTCTCTTCATCGTTCGCAGAGTGCAGAATATGGCTGGCCGGCGGCCAAAAACCTTACACCAACGAATGGACTATATGGCAGACTGACAACTATCTGAGAAAAGCCGACAAGGCGGCTTCCCAATAGGATATCAATGTGTTCAACAAAAACGCATCAATAGCCGATTTGCTGAAAGAGAACAACAATGACCTGACGGCTGTAAGAAACAGATGCCCGAAGCCGCAGGCCCCAAAACAGCAGGATATCGGTTCCTCACTCAGATGGTTATGGGATTTTATATGCGATAAATTATACAAGTTATTTTTCGGATAAACCTGTTCTTAAACCCGATTCTGAAGATTAAAAGTGCTTATTTTCAGCGTATTCCTAACGAGAAAATAAAAAAACGATATTCTTGCCAATAAATATTTGTTTTTCAATAAAAAAGCACTACCTTTGCGCCCGATTAAAACTAAAAACTTTAAAAGATATGTTGAATCAGTATGAAACCGTTTTCATTTTAACTCCCGTTTTGTCTGAAAGCCAGATGAAGGAAGCGGTACAAAAATTCAAGGATCTCATCCTTGAAAACGGAGGCGAAATGATAAACGAAGAAAATTGGGGTCTTCGTAAGTTGGCTTACCCTATTCAGAAGAAGACAACAGGCTTCTACAGCCTGTTTGAATTCAAAGCAGAACCGAGTTTCATCGACAAACTCGAAACATCTTACCGTCGCGACGAGCGCATCATCCGTTTCTTGACATTCAAGCTCGGTAAATACGCTTGCCAGTACAGTGAAACAAGAAGAAAAGCTGTTAAAAAAGAAGAAGTAAAGGAGAATTAAGCCATGTCACAAAGTCCATCAGAAATTCGTTATCTTACACCTCCCACAGTTGAGGTTAAGAAGAAAAAGTACTGCCGCTTCAAAAAGGCAGGCATCAAGTACGTTGATTACAAAAACCCGGAATTCCTCAAGAAATTCCTCAACGAACAAGGTAAAATCCTTCCGCGCCGCATCACCGGCACCTCGTTGAAGTATCAGCGTAAAGTAGCTCAAGCTGTTAAACGCGCACGTCATTTGGCATTGCTGCCATACGTAACCGATTTGATGAAATAATTTTAAGGAGGATTTACAAATGGAAGTAATATTGAAAACCGACGTGGCTAAACTGGGCCACAAAGACGATATAATCACCGTTAAGAACGGCTACGGCCGCAACTATCTTATCCCGCAAGGCATCGCTATCCTGGCTACCGAGTCGGCTAAGAAAGTGTTGGCTGAAAACCTCAAACAGCGCGCTCACAAGCTTGCCAAACTCAAGCAAGACGCTGTCGAACTTGCTGCCAAAATGGAAGGCCTCTCGCTCACCATCGGCGCCAAAGCAAGCTCTACCGGCAAAATCTTCGGCTCGGTCAATACTATTCAAATTGCCGAAGCCCTCAAAAACGCTGGTTTCGATATCGATCGCAAGATCATCCTTATCAAGGACGAGAACATCAAAGACCTTGGTAAGTACACAGCTACCATCAAACTTCACCGCGAAGTCAAAGTTGATATCGCTTTCGAAGTGGTAGCAGAATAATTTTATTTATTAACAAAGAATACTTTTTTCACACACACACATAAAGTCGATGACGTGAGTCATCGACTTTTTTTTTCACATATTTTTCCCGAAAAAAGTTCATCGTATATTTAAAATCGTTATTTTCGTCAAAAAAAATTAAACGGCATAATCATGGTCAAAAAAATCTTGTTATTAGGCTCAGGCGAGCTTGGCAAAGAGTTCGTCATTGCCCTCAAACGCCTCGGGCAATACGTCATTGCCACCGACAGTTACGCAGGCGCACCTGCCATGCAGGTGGCCGACGAGTGCGAAGTGATTAACATGCTCGACGGTGCTCAGCTCGACGCCATCGTCGCTAAGCACAAACCCGATATCATAGTGCCCGAAATTGAGGCCGTTCGTACCGAACGCTTCTACGATTATGAAAAACAGGGCATTCATGTGGTGCCTTCGGCAAAAGCTGCCAACTTCACTATGAACCGTAAGGCCATACGCGAACTGGCAGCATCCGAACTCGGCCTGCGCACTGCGGCCTACCGCTATGCCTCGTCGCTCGAGCAGATGCGCAAAGCCGTCAAGGAAATCGGACTGCCATGCGTGGTGAAACCACTCATGTCGTCGTCGGGCAAAGGACAATCTGTTGTGCGCACCGAAGCCGACATCGACAACGCCTGGTCGTTCGCCGAAAAGGGTAGAGGCGACTCGCATGAGGTCATTGTCGAAGCCTTTGTGCCGTTCAAAAGCGAAATAACACTGCTCACCGTAACACAGAAAAACGGACCTACGCTCTTCTGCCGCCCGATAAGCCACCATCAGGTGCGCGGCGACTACCAGGAAAGCTGGCAGCCGGCTGCCATTCCCGACGCATTTGTTGCGCAAGCGCAACAAATGGCCGACAAAGTCACTAAGGCTCTCGGCGGTGCCGGCATCTTTGGCGTCGAATTCTTCATATGCGACGACGGCGTGGTCTTCTCCGAGCTCTCGCCCCGTCCGCACGATACCGGCATGGTGACACTCGCCGGCACGCAGAATCTCAACGAGTTCGAGCTGCACGCCCGCGCTGTCTTGGGCCTGCCCATCACCACAATCGACTTCATACGTCCGGGCGCAAGTGCCGTTATTCTCGCCTCTGGTGAGTTCCAGCACCCCGACTACGTAGGCGTCGAGCAGGTTCTGCTCGACAGCAAATGCGACGTGCGTATTTTCGCCAAGCCTCTGGCGCGGCTCAACCGCCGCATGGGCGTCGTTGTGGCATGGGACAATCAGGGCACCGAACCGCTGCTCATCAAAGAAAGGGCGCGTCGTTTGGCCGACATGATTTCTGTTGTCGAGAAGAAATAAAAAAATATTGAAAAAAAAATTATTAAAATTTGTTTTTATCAACAAATTTTAATATTTTGTGCCTGATTTTTGTGGCACTATGCCGCAAAGCTAAATGCCTAATTTACAATGTGCTATGGAAGAGAATAATATTAGTATTGAGCACACAGAGAACGTGCAACCGCAGATTGAAGCGCCAAATGAGGCGGCTGAAGCCGCCGAAAAAGAGGTTTTGCGCTCCGATTTGACGGGTATGACTCGCGAAGAACTCGTTAAGTACTTTAAAAAAGTACAAGAGGACTACGTATTGACAGAAGTTGCGAAGCATCTTGAAGATGTGAAAAGCTCATTTGACGCCCTCACTAAGGCCGCCAACGATGAGCTGCATCAGAAATTCATCGACGAAGGCGGTGAGGAGAAGGACTTCAAACCCGTGCCCGACCCGCTCGACCAGAAGATGAAAGAGCTTTACAGCAAATACCGCGAAACACGAAAATCTGAAAAGGAGGCAGCTGATAAAGAACGCAAACAGAACGCTCTTGAAAAGAGAAACATTATTCAGAACATGAATAATATCTTGGCGCAGCCCGATAATGGCGAGCAGAACAAGACTTTCAAAGAGCTGATGGCGCAATGGAAGAAAATAGGACAGGTGCCGCAGAACGAGAAAGCCGAAATAGATTCGGCTTACCGTACCTGCGTCGACAAGTTCTACGACAATATGCGTATAAGCCGCGACCTTCGCGAGCTTGATATGAAACGCAACTACGACGAGAAGGTTAAACTCTGTGAGCAGGCCGAGAAGCTGGTTGACCAGCCGTCGGCACCGAAGGCGTTTTTCGCTATTCAACAGATACATGCAAGCTGGAAAAACATCGGTCCGGTGTCGGCCGAACAGCGCGAAGCGCTGTGGAACCGACTCAAAGCCGCTACAAATGTCATCAACGAGCGTTTCCATAAGTACGTCGATGAAAACCACGAGAAAGAAAAACAGAATTACGAGGCGAAACTCGCTCTCTGTAAGGAAGTTGAAGAACTCGGCAAGTCGCCTATGGAGACCATCAAGGAGTGCGATGCCGTAGTCAATAAAATGCTTGAGATACAGACGCGTTGGCGCTCAATTGGTTTCGCGCCAAAGGAGTTCAACAACTCGGTGTACGCCGATTTCAGAAAACTCTGCGATGTTATTTACGAGAAGAAACGCAAGACATACAAGGATTTCAACGCTTCGCTCAGCGTCAACTATGATGAGAAAGTGAAGTTGTGCGAGAAGGCCGAAGAGTTGGCCGACAGTACCGATTGGCGAAAGACAACCGACGCGCTGATTAACCTTCAGAAGCAATGGAAGAAAATTGGTCCGGTGCCCCATAAACGTTCCGAAGCAATCTGGACACGTTTCAGAGCGGCTTGCGATAAATTTTTCAATAACAAAGCGCAGCATTTTGAAGGCGTTGATGGAGAGCAAAACGAAAATCTTGAAAAGAAACGCGCTATAATTGAGGAGCTTAAGGCTTATCAAATGCCCGAAGATGTTGACGAGCACTTCAAAGTGTTGCAATCGTTCCAACAACGTTGGAACCAAATAGGCTTTGTGGCTAAAAAAGTTAAAAACGATATCAATCAGGAATTCGCTTCGCTCATCAACCAGCAGTATGATAAGCTCAACACCGACGACAACAACCGCAATCTGCAGCGCTTCAAATCGCGTATGGAGCTTATGCTCGACGAGCTAAACGGACGAGATAAAATTACGCACGAACGTAATAAATTGATTACTAAATTGAAACAATTAGAACAAGATATCGTACAACTCGAAAACAATATCGGATTCTTCACAACGAAATCGAAGCAGACCGACCGTCTGGTGAACGATGTGAACGAGAAGATTAAAAACGCTCGGGCGAATATCGATATGATTAATCTTAAATTAGACATTATTGATGCCTTAGTTGGATAATATTTTTTGTATAAGTGGTTCGTGAGGTTTTGCCCTAAAGGGCAAAACCTTTTTTTTGCCCATAGTGCAATAAAAAATCTGCCGGCTCATAAGAGCCGGCAGATTTAAAGTCGTATGTGTCAGTTCGTTATTTAGCGAAGCTGACAGCTCTTGTCTCTCTTATGACGGTGATCTTAACTTGTCCCGGATACGTCATTTCGGTCTGAATCTTACGAGCCAAGTCGGTCGATATAGCCTCTGCTTCGGCATCCGAAATCTTCTCGCTGCCCACTATTACGCGCAGTTCGCGACCAGCTTGAATGGCGTACGTCTTGATGACTCCCGGATACGAGAGCGCCATGTTCTCGAGGTCGTTGAGACGTTTGATGTAGGCTTCGATGATTTCGCGGCGTGCGCCAGGGCGCGCGCCCGAAATGGCATCGCACACTTGCACTATCGGTGCTATCAGCGTGTTCATCTCCACCTCGTCGTGGTGGGCGCCTATAGCGTTGCATATCTCGGGTTTCTCTTTGTATTTCTCAGCGAGTTTCATGCCGAGTATTGCGTGCGGCAGTTCCGGCTCCTCGTCAGATACTTTGCCAATATCGTGCAACAGACCGGCACGTTTTGCCTTTTTGGTGTTGAGACCGAGTTCCGAAGCCATTACAGCACAGAGATTCGCGGTCTCGCGGGCGTGCTGCAGCAGGTTCTGTCCGTACGATGAGCGGTATTTCATTTTACCCACGAGCTTGATGAGCTCAGGGTGCAAGCCGTGTATGCCAAGGTCTATTGTTGTCCGTTTGCCGGTTTCTATTACCTCTTCCTCCACTTGTTTGCGAACTTTGTTCACCACCTCTTCGATACGTGCCGGGTGAATGCGGCCGTCGGTAACGAGCTGGTGCAGGGCCAGTCGGGCTATCTCGCGGCGCATCGGGTCGAATGCCGAAAGCACGATGGCTTCGGGCGTGTCATCTACGATGACTTCTACGCCCGTAGCGGCTTCGAGCGCTCTGATGTTGCGGCCTTCGCGACCGATGATGCGGCCTTTGATCTCGTCGGAGTCGATGTGGAATATCGTTACCGAGTTTTCGATAGCGGTCTCTGTAGCAACGCGTTGTATGGTCTGAAGTATGATTTTCTTAGCTTCCTTGTTGGCGTTGATTTTCGCCTCGTCCATTATCTCGTTCACATACGAGAGGGCTTCGGTTTGCGCTTCGGCCTTTATGCTCTCTTTGAGAGCCTCTTTGGCTTCGACGGCCGACATGCCCGAAATGGCTTCGAGCTTCTCAACTTGCTGTTTGTGAAGCTTTTCCACGTCTTCGTTACGTCTGTCAATTATCTCTAATTGCTTGTCGACGTTCTCTTTCTGTATCTGCAGATCTTTGGCTTTGCGTTGTACCTCCTCGAATTTTTGGTTAAGGCTTGTCTCTTTTTGTTTGATTCGGTTCTCGGCTGACGCCACTTTCGCGTTGCGGGCATTTATCTCTTTCTCGTGCTCCGCTTTCAGGGATAAGAATTTCTCTTTTGCTTGAAGTATCTTATCTTTCTTGATTACTTCGGCTTCGGCTTCGGCTTCGCTGATGATTTTCTTGCTGCGGCGTTTCAGAGCAGTGTTGTATAGCAACCATACTATAAGGCCACCCAGAACGAAACCTCCGATGCCAATTACTAACAATGTGGTTATATCCTCCATTTTTGTTTGTACTAAGTTGTTAATATATAATATAATAGCACCATTCGCTTCGCGCTTTGCGCGAAACAAATAGTGCGGGTTTTGCTTTTTTTGTTTGTCGGAGCGTACGCTCCAACGTGTTTATTCCTCAGCTAAGACGTCATCTAACAGCTCTATGACGTTTTTTATCGTCGAAACAAGCTGTGTGTCGTTTTTGCTTTTCTGAGAATCTTTCAAGTGCTGCATTCTTATGTTCAAAGCAGTCAGCGCCAAATGATCCTGCGAGTCGCCTTTGATGCGTTTGGCAACATTGGCAACGCTGTCGTTGACATCTTTCTCCGCATTACGGATAAGCCCTTCCTGTGATGTGTTCACACTCTTCAGCTGATAGGTGCGCTCACATATCTTAACCGTCATTCGTTTGACTATAACCTCGTTCTCTGCCATATAAAACGCTTTGCTTTATTTATTTAGTAGCGCAATACACTTGTCTATATCTCGCACTATTTGGTTGATGCGACGTTTCGCTTCTGTCTTGTCCTCGGTCTGACCGCTGACCGACATCGCTAAACGATATATCTTGAATTGGCTCTCCAATTCGGAGTATGAGTTGTTCGAATTCGCTAATTCATCGTTGAGCCGCCGGTTCTCTTCCTCTAGCTTGGAGTACTTGTCCTTCAGCATTTTATAGCGATTTATCAGAATCGAAGTCCTCTCTTCCAATAGTTGAGCAATATCTATATTGTCCTCTGTCATCACATCAATTTTTTCCGAAACAAAGATAATGTTAAATTTATAAAAATAAAATAGCAATTGACATTTTTCTGACAATATTTTTCAATCTCCTTATTTTTAGTGTTAATTTGCATTGGAATTTTTGTATTTCGATGGATAATTATACAGATTTGTCGCTTTGGCTGCCCACTTCCAAAAAAGAGGTGGAGCTTCGGGGCTGGGACGAGCTCGATGTGGTGCTCTTCTCAGGCGACGCTTACGTTGATCATCCGTCGTTTGGGGCGGCTGTGGTCGGTAGGGTCATCGAAGCGGCTGGCTTCAGGGTTGCGGTGGTGCCGCAACCCAACTGGCGCGATGATTTGCGCGACTTTAAGAAGCTTGGCCGCCCGCGGCATTTCTTCGCTGTGTCGCCCGGTGCCATGGATTCGATGGTCAACCACTACACGGCCAATCGTCGGCGCCGTAGCGACGACGCCTACACGCCTGGCGGCAAGGCTGGCTTCCGCCCTGATATGCCTTCCATCGTTTACACGCAGATTCTCAAGCAGTTATTTCCCGATGTGCCCGTTGTGCTGGGCGGCATCGAGGCGTCGCTGAGGCGAGTTACGCACTACGATTATTGGCAAGACCGTCTGCGGCCGTCGATTCTGATTGAGTCGGGGGCCGACATGCTTATTTATGGTATGGGCGAAAAACCTCTTACTGAGATAGTTACATTGCTCAAACGTGGCGTGCCTTTCGCTTCGCTCAAGACGGTGCCGCAGACGGCTTTCGTCATCGGTGCCGATGACGAACTGCCGAAAAACAAGAATTGGAACACCATAGAACTGAACTCGCACGACGATTGTCTGCGCGATAAAGTGCTATATGCCAAGAACTTCAAGCATGTCGAAGAGGAATCGAACAAAAAGCACGCTGCACGTCTCGTGCAGCGCTGTGGCGACCGGAAGATTGTTCTCAATCCGCAATATCTGCCCATGACGGAGCGCGAAGTCGATTTCTCGTTCGATTTGCCATACACGCATTTGCCGCATCCGCGTTACAAAGGCAAGGGCGATATACCTGCGTATGAGATGATTAAGAATTCGGTTTGCCTGCATCGTGGATGTTTTGGCGGCTGCAGTTTCTGCACCATTTCGGCTCATCAGGGCAAGTTTATCGCATCGAGGTCCGAGAAATCTGTCCTGCGAGAGATTGAGAAGATCAAGTCGCTTCCTGGTTTCAAAGGTTATCTGTCCGATTTGGGCGGCCCGAGCGCCAACATGTACGGCATGCACGGCCGCGACGAGTCGAAATGCGATATTTGTGCGCGTCCGTCGTGCATTTTTCCGAAGGTTTGTGCCAATCTCAACACCGACCATTCGCGTCTGATAGCGCTCTATCGCAAGGTCGACAGTTTGGGCGGCATCAAGAAGTCGTTCATTGGCAGTGGAGTACGCTACGATATGCTGCTCAACGACAATGCCACGCCCGAAGAGAAGAAGAGCCACGAGGAGTACATACGCGAACTTGTTGCGCGTCATGTGTCGGGGCGGCTCAAGGTCGCCCCGGAACACACGTCGGACGCGGTGCTCAACGTGATGCGAAAACCTTCGTTTTCGCTTTTCGGACGTTTCAAGCGCGAGTTCGACCGCATCAACAAGCAGTGCGGCCTCAACCAGCAGATTATACCTTATTTTATATCGAGCCATCCGGGCTGCCACGAGGCCGACATGGCCGAGTTGGCCTGCCTGACGCACGACATGGACTTCCAACTCGAACAGGTTCAGGACTTTACGCCTACGCCGATGACGGTTTCCACCGTCATCTATTATTCCGGCGTGCATCCGTACACGCTCAAGCCTGTTTTCACGGCCCGCACACCCGATGAGAAATTGCGCCAGCGCATGTTTTTCTTCTGGTATAAGCCTGAGTATAAGCAGAAAATAAAAGACGCGCTCAAACGTATCAACCGATTCGACCTCATTGAGCGTCTGTTTGGGAAAAAGACCGATAAAAATAGAAAAAACAATATAAAGTAATGAAAGTGAAGTATTTATTAATGATTTGCGGCGCCACTGGCGCAACAATGTCGGGCTGCGGCGGAAGCTCGCCCGATGGTTTCGCGCATTTCACCGAGAGTGAAATGGACAAGTCGGTAAGTCCCGACGATGATTTTTACCAGTATAGCAACGGTGGCTGGATGCTTCAGCACCCGCTGCCCGACGATAAGAGCCGGCTCGGCTCTTTCGATCTGCTCAACGATGATAACGAGCTGAAACTCAAATCGTTGGTCGAAGAATTGTCGGGTCGCCAGAATGCCGAAGGCACTGCCGCTCAGAAAATAGGCGATTTGTACAATTGCGGTCTCGACTCTGCCGCCCGCAATGCCGAGCGACTGACTGCGCTTGAACCGTATTTGGCTGATATTGATGCAGTTGGCGACAAACAAAGTTTGTCGCGCGAGCTGGCTGAGATGTTCAGCATAGGTGCTAATCCGTTTTTCGCATTCGGGCGTACGCCCGATGCAATGAACAGTCTGCAAAACATTGCCGAGGTGTGGCAGGCTGGGCTTGGCTTGCCCGACCGCGACTACTATTTCAACGACGACGCCAACAGTCAGGAGCTTCGCGAGGCTTACAAAGCTATGCTTTGTAAGTTTGCTTCGCTTGCCGGCTGGGAAAACGACGCTGAACGTATCGGAAAAGTATTCGAACTCGAAACTGCCATTGCCGAAAAACACTATACACGCGCCGAAAACCGCGACCCACAGCGTGTCTACAACAAACTTACATTCAGTGAATTAAATGACAAAATCAAATTCCTCGACTGGAACGTTTTCCAGGATGCCTGCAATGTGAAAATCGAGGAGATTAACGTGGCGCAGTTGGAGTATTTCGAGGCGTTGGACGAAGTGATTGCCAAAACATCGGTCGATGTTTTGCGCGATTACCTGAAACTCACGCTCTTGCGTAGTTTCGCGTCGGCCATGAGCGACGACTTTGTAAATGCTTCGTTCGATTTCTATGGCCGTAAACTCAATGGCGCCAAGGAGATGCTGCCGCTCTGGAAACGCACTCTCCGAGTGCTCGACGACGAAGTCGGCGAGCTGCTCGGACAGCTTTTCGTAGAAAAGCACTTTCCGGCATCGGCCAAAGAACGCATGACCGAACTTATTGAGAATCTGCGCGTTGCCTTCAGCCAACGCATCGACAACCTTACTTGGATGTCGGACACAACGAAAGCCTTTGCGCAGGAGAAACTTGCTGCTGTGAAGTTCAAAATAGGCTATCCCGACAAATGGCGCGACTATACCGATCTTAAGATTGACAAGTCGGCCGGTTATGTGGGCAATCTCATTCGTTCGGCGAAATTCAGCTTTGCGCAAGAGATGGCAAAAATCAACAAGCCTGTCGACCGCACCGAGTGGTACATGACGCCGCAAACCGTCAACGCATATTACAGCCCGACGGAAAACGAGATAGTTTTCCCGGCTGGTATTCTGCAACCGCCGTTTTTCTATGCCGATGGCGACGATGCCGTCAATTACGGTGCCATTGGCGTCGTAATTGGCCATGAAATGACGCACGGATTCGACGACCAAGGTCGTCAGTTCGACAAAGACGGCAACCTGAACAATTGGTGGACAGAGTCTGATATAGAGCGTTTTACGGCCATAACAAAACGCCTCGTTGAGCGTTTCGAATCGTTCACGGTTGTCGATTCGCTCAAAGCCAATGGTGAGATTACTCTTGGCGAGAATATTGCCGACTTGGGCGGTCTGAATATAGCATATCAGGCATATTGCAATTCGCAGGCCGGCAAAGCCGAGCCTGCACCCATCGACGGACAGACGGCCGACCAACGCTTCGTGCTGGCCTATTCGCGCATCTGGGCTTCGACCGTTCGCGACGAGTACCTCTACAAACAGGTGAAGACCGACCCGCATTCGCCGGCTCGCCTGCGCGTCAACGCGCAGCTGCCGCTTGTGGGCTATTTCTACAAGGCTTTCAACGTCCGTCCGGAATCGAAGATGTATCTGCCGGAAGACGATCGTATAACTATTTGGTAATTAGCAGTTTGCTAAAAATAAGAGACGGCAGCCATTGGCTGCCGTCTCTTATTATATAAGGTATGTCGCTTAAAACCCTTTTTTGATTTGCTCCTGCTCGTTCTTGGCGCGTAGTTCGGCATGTTTTATCTTTCCGCTTATCGTCTTCGGCAGCTCATCGACAAAGTCGATGAGGCGCGGCGCCTTGTAAGCAGCGGTAGCTTTCTTGACGAACTTTTGCAGTTCGAGCGACAAGCGGTCGCCGGCCTTGTCTTTGTATTCGGGCTTGAGCACTACGGTAGCCTTCACCACTTGTCCGCGGTTCTCGTCGGGCACGCCTGTAACGGCGCACTCTTGCACGGCAGGATGGCCCATAAGAGCATTCTCAACCTCGAACGGACCAATGCGGTAGCCCGAGCTCTTGATAATATCGTCCTTTCGGCCGATGAACCAGAAGTAGCCATCTTCGTCGATATATGCCTCATCGCCAGTGTGATAGATGCCGTCTTTGACGGCTTCGGCTGTGCGGACAGGGTCGAGGTAGTACTCTTTGAAAAGTCCGAGGACCTTTTTCCCGTGGGTGCGGATTATTATCTCGCCAATCTGACCGGCGGGCAACGAGTTGCCCGCGTCATCGACCACGTCGATGTCGTACTGCGGATTGCGTTTGCCCATTGAGCCGGGTTTCGGCTCAACCCACGGATAGTTGGCAATTGTGAGCGTTGTCTCTGTTTGTCCAAAGCCTTCGTGCACTTTCAGACCCGACAGTTTCTCCCATTCGTAGAATATTTTCGGGTTGAGCGCTTCGCCAGCTATAGTGCAGTATTGGAGCGAACTGATGTCGTATTTGGCAACATTCTCGCGCACAAGAAATTTGTAAACGGTAGGCGGCGCGCAGAACGATGTAATTCTGTATTTGTCGAACAGATGCAGAATTACCGACGGTTTGAATTTCTCAAAGTTATATACGAAAACGTTTGATCCGATAATCCATTGTCCGTAGAGTTTACCCCAGACGGCCTTGCCCCAGCCGGTGTCGGCAAGTGTAAGGTGCAGCGACTCTTCGTGGAGGTTGTGCCAGAAGCGCGCAGTGAGTATGTGAGCGAGAGGGTAGGTGAAGTCGTGCGCCACCATTTTCGGCTCGCCCGATGTGCCCGAAGTGAAGTAGAGCAGCATGATGTCGTCGTTTGTATTGACAAACGACGGACGTACGAAGGTTTTCGCGCAGCGAATGCCCTGTTGGTAGTCGCCGAACCCTTCGGGAACCTTCGGACCTATTGATACTAAGCGTTCTACAGGTGCCACTTTTACGGCTTCCTGAATGTTGCTAAGCACGGGTTCGTCGCCGCAGGCAACAATCATGCTGATGCCGGCAGCTTTGATGCGGTATATTATGTCGTGCGGCGAGAGCTGGTGCGTGGCCGGAATGACTATAGCGCCTATCTTGTGCAGAGCTACAATAGAGAACCAGAATTCGGCGTTGCGTTTCAGAATGAGCAGTACGCGGTCGCCTTGTTTCACGCCTATCGACATGAAATAAGATGCAGTGCGGTCGCTAAGATCTTTTATATCGCTAAACGAATACTGATGTTCGTTCTCTTTATCATCGGTCCATAAAAGTGCTGGTTTTAAGGGGCTTATGCGCGCCCACTCATCAACTACGTCGTATGCGAAGTTGAAATTTGCAGGAATTTCAACTTTGAAATTCTGCATGAAATCATCGTACGATGAAAAAGTGGTCCGCTTTAAAAACTTCTCAAGCATGTCCTTTTTTTAATTATTAGTTTGTAATTTTTTTCCCCGTTTATGACATGCCCAAATACGTATGAAAAAAGAATCTGTATTTGATGCGTGCTGCCGCTAAGCATTACACTCAAGACGGTGCAAAGATAAGGCTTGTATCTTACTTTTCAAAGTAAAAAAGTGAAAAAAATGTTACTTATTCTCTTCAATATCTTACATAAAAAAAACGGTAAAACTAATTCAGTTTTACCGATTTGTTAGGTATGTATATTTTGAATCGTCAAGCGTTCATTATAAGGTCAAGATTGTATTTGCGGTATTTTTTGAATTTAAGGTCGCTGCTGATGAGCGTCAGCCCTTCGCATATAGCCTGAGCAATAATAAGACGGTCGCTTGGATCATTGTGGTTTTCAATTATGGGTAGAGAACTGAGTTTTTTCAGGTGTTCCCATGTAACATATTTGACAATAATATTTGAACTCTCTATAAACGAGAATAAATCAAAGTCTTTTCTATACTCTTTTTTTAGAGTTATTTTGTCGTTTTGAAACAAGTGTACCAATTCTTTTATACTCTCAGAACTGATATAAATCACATTGTCATAATCGTACAATAAATTCTTAATATCCTCACTTACATATTCATCGGTGATGATATTTATAAACAGGCATGTGTCAATCAGACATCTCATTTGTTTACGGCTCTACGGTCGTTTATAACAGCTATCCCGCCCTTGTGAGCAAGCATCCATTTGCCTAAAGCCGATAACTTTTTCGGTCGTTTCGCATTTTGTTTTGTTTTCTTAGTTTCCATATCACTTAAACATTTTGTATTCCTTATTACGCCACAAATATACAATATGTTTTGCGAAAAACAAACCGCGTAATTCGTTAAAACTCAATATATTTTTAAGGTGTTATAACTTGAAATTTGTAAAACTAAAATGTGAATCAATATTTAAGCGTATTTAATAAAATCAGAAAACGCAGGTAAATCTATTATACTAGACCCTTTTATAACGAAATCAAAGGGTAATCCAATTGGCGCTGGAATTGGCTCGTCTGATTGTATAGCCGTAAAGAAAAAGCTATTTTTAATCTTTTCGACAATTGAGCTCTAATATAACCATTATTGCGCGCATGTTTGTCTGCGATATTTTGTACTGATTTAGGGACAATATTATTCATTGCACATACATTTAAATTAATCTACGTTTCCTACGCCTTCAAAGGGTCGGTTAGCCTCTGCTCAATGTCCGGTTCGTGAAGCGTGTTCAAAAGCTTAATACTCTAAAAAGTTTTTGGAATTCATTCCAAAAACTTTGTGATTTTAATATTTTTAGGGGATAGATTCCAAACTTTTGGTCCGATTGCAGATTCTGCACGCGCGTGTTTACAATTTCACCTTCCCACTCATTATCTGTTATAACTTGCTATTTGTAAATCCGTAATGCAAAACATTGTGAATAATGCCGTTTTTGATAACGGCATTTTTCATAATGCCTTCTAATATGTAGCCGTTTTTTTCTAATACTTTTGCCGAAGCAATGTTTTCTTCAAATATTTTGGCAGATATGCGACTGATATCCAATATGTTGAATGCTAATTTAGAAATTTCGCCCACCGCTTTGGTAGCAATACCTTTGTTCCAATAATCGGTAAGAATCATATAACCTATTTCGCCGTCGATTCTAAAAATATCGCCCTTACATTCAATAGAAATGCTGCCCACAATGGTATCGTCAGCCACAATAGCGCGAAACAATCCCGTTTTGTCTTTTTCGGCATTGCTAACCAAATTGAGCCAAAAATCAGCATCTTCCATTGTATAAGGATTCGGCAGACGATCCGCCAAATACCTGCGGTCTACCGAGTTACATAAATTCATCAGTTGGTCTTTATCGTTGGGCGACCAGGGCTTTAAATGTGTGTGCATATTGTTTTTTTAGTCGGTGTAAAGGTATGAAAAATTGTTTTTGCTTTCCGGCGGTTTTTGGAAGTTTCCGGTAGTTTTTGGCAGTTTCGGGAAGCTTTGTGGCGGTTTCAGGTAGTTTCCGATAGTTTCCGACGCGATTATTCACTTTTCGGCATTTAAACTGCCGTTTCTGCTTACGAGGTCCTTACTCGGGGCTTAGACGGGGCTTACGCGAGGCTTGTATAAGCCTCGCAACAAACTTATAATAAGTGTGTTACGCGAAGCAGTAGTGTTTGACTCTGGCGGATAAGAAGCATGGTGGTGATTCTTTTTTTAGTTGTTATGATTTGCATTATGTAAAAACCCAAGTTGGCCACCTTCATCGGTATGGTCTTATTGAGTGCGTGCTCTATCTCTACGTGGATGGCGGCAGTGCACTCGGTGATTTGTTCCGGGGTCATGATGCGAAAAATTTTAGGTTATTGTATCGTTTTATTAGAATTTGTCGTATATTGGCAGAGAAAACAACTGCTGATAGCGGTAACTAACCTGTAGGCGTTATCCAACTATCGGTGGTTGTTTTTTTTCATTACATAATAACAGTGCTTCTAAGCGATGTTGTTATTGAGTATAGTCTGTAAAAATGTCGATTTTCTACAGCAACTAAGTTTTCCTCTACAGTCAAATAATAGGTTTTACCTCCTATAGTTTTTAAGTTGTTATTATTTGCATTATGTAAAAAGGTTAGTTCTTGGACCGTACTGCGCGGACTGGCAAACCCACACAGAAGGGTATATATATACATAATGACAAAAAGGTAATTCTAAGGTAATTTGTCACACTCGATAAGAAATGGGCAGCTCCAAAGGAACTGCCCATTTTTTTGTTTTTCAAAACATTATGTGAATTTCAGACCTGCTTTTCACGATATGTCTGAATGATTATTCTACATTGAAAATGTGGCGTATGAAGTTGTACATGTGAGGTTGAACGGAACTACCGTCGTGACCTGTACCTGAAATTGAGTGCCATACATGATCCACATTATTGTTTTTCAAAACATTGTGATACTGCTCAGGATAATTACCTACGGTTCCATCGTTGGTTCCACCAGAGATAAGAAGAATGTATGGTTCAGGGTTTCCATCTTTTAGGCGAAAATCTGCCTCATTCTTTATTGTACCTTCGTATACCATAAATTGGTCCTGAGTAGGCAAAATACCAGGAGCAGGACAAGCTGCACCTACAAAGCCAAACACATCCGTATGTTGAGATCCAATATACAAAGCCTCACGACCTCCCAATGAGAAACCTGTGATAGCAGTGTTTTTACGACCCTCTGCAATCGAGAACTGTTGTTTAGCCCATGGCAATAAGTCTTCAAGAAGATCATTCTCAAACATATCATAGTATCTCATTGTCTCTTGATCGAACGCGAAACCACTCGGTTGATCTCCTTTAGGAGAAGTGTACATCTGAGGGAAAATAACAATCATATCTTTGGTCAAACCTTCGGAAATAGCGTTGGCAATCATTTTCTGTACACCCATACTACCATCAAGCATTGAATTCTCGTCACCAAAAATACCATGTAGAACGAACAATACAGGATACTTCTTGTTTTTGTCATAGTTTGGTGGCAACAACACTCTCACTTTTTTACCGTGTCCCGCACTGTTTGAATAGTACTGATAAGACTTCACCTCACCATAACTGTTATTTGGCACGTTAGGTGCGAATTGTACCAAATCATCACGAAGTTTCTGCATCGTCACCTTCGGACTAACTTCTTTATTCTCAAAACGTACTTTTACGTTTTTCACTCTATAGTTACCATTGTACTGCAACGATACATTTCTGTCAGCATCTACAGATGCTGACCAATCTTGTGGCAACTCAATACCATCAGCATTCTGCGCATTTGCGCAGAATGGCGCCATAAAAAATAACGATAACAATGATACAAATTTAATAGCTCTCATTTGTTTGTTTTATTAATTCAATTAATCAAAATTAAAATAATTAAGCCATCATCATAGATGGCTTAGGAGCGACAAGCCCACGAATCCGGTTGCACATATCGCGTTGCAAAGATAGGCAATAATTTATAATGGTTGAAGCAAAACAGATAATATGATTCTACAAATGAATCCATATTTTTATCTCTTAATAGTTTCTGAGTATTGTTTTAATTCTTGTGTAGCATTGGTGTTTGCCTCTGGCGGATAAGAAGCATGGCCGTGATTCATTTTTAAGTTGTTATGATTTGCATTATGTAAGACCTATCCGCGATATCCATTCATGCAACCCAAAAAGAAAATTGATACGAACCATGGTAACCAACATACGAATATAAAGCCTACAGTTGCAGCAAAATGAGCTACGACTATCAACCACGGGCCCCATGTCTCTTCTTTTTTTTGTATATATTTTGCAAACCACTTCTGCCCAAACCTCAATAAACAAGTCAACTTATAGGTTAAAAACACCCCTATCGGTATTGATAACGAGATTAGTATAGAGAAACACAACTCATCAGCCTGCATAAATTCAACCGCAAAAATAATGAGTGTAGGCAATACTCCACATGCGGCAAACCACAGTGCTATTATAAACACTATTGCACTCACGTTATATACAAACCTCATTATGTTCTGTTCTCTTGTCATCGCTACCATTCTTTTAATCTCGTTGTTTGCATTATGAAAAACTTAAATAGTTCTGCCTTTGAAGAAATCCGCCCAATATGGATATTCTTTGTCGAAAATGGCCTTTTGTTCGGCTGTGAACTTTTGCGGATAGTCAGTCCACAGATTGAGCACCGTTTTTTTGTCAAACGAGAAATACAAACCGCCTTTCGCCATAACATCATCGATGTATTGAACGGCAACCCAAACTTTGTTTTCGGGCTCGTCTTTGTAAAATTCGTAACGTTCGCTCATGGCTTGTGTTTTTATGTGTATTTACACTAATTCGTTGGTTCTTAAGTTGTTATTATTTGCATTATCTAAAAATGTTAGTTCTTGGACCGTACTGCGCGGACTGGCAAGCCGCAGCTTCGTCCGAAAAGATAACCTCTTATGGCATCATTGTGATTGAAGTTAAGGCACGGCGGAGTGTACGCGTCGCTCGAAATGAGCGAAGATAAGTACGAAGGTGTTTCGTATATGCAGGCTGTCCAGTAGAGACCTACGGATGCCGTGTCTGAGAGCGATTTCTCATCCTTCCGACCCGCCGCCGGAAAGAAAACTTTGTTGCCATTTTTTTTGCTTGTAAACTCGCAGCCTTTTATCCCATCCCTTTCCGTCCACTTACCATCACAATTCATAATAAGTTCCATATACTCATCCAACGTTGGCATCCGCCACCCATTGCCCCAATTTTGGGTTGCGGCATCGTCCTCTGGTTCAAGTATTTTCTTGTTGTCAACAATGCCACAGTCATTTTCGGCGCAATACTTTGTAATTAATGGTAAATCGGTATTTATTGATAACTCGCCGCTCTTACAGTATTTGTAGTTGTCCCAAGAATAGGTGTTTTTGGGGGTAGTTTCGCCCCATGCAAAATAGTCGCCATAGTCGCTAGGACTGTCTGCACCGATATTGCGGTCTGCCCACAGAACGGAAAGACCGAGGTCGATGACATTGGATTGTTCGGCGGAAGTTTGTGTCGTCGTAGCGTTATTACACGACGAAAGCATCACACACGCCAATAACGCTATCAACGAATATCTTATGTTTTTTCCTCTAAAAACCATTATGTAAAACATCGAGCCCCAAAAGACTGATTTTAATATTTGACAAATTTTATTCATATCTAAATAATTCATGATTACGAAGATACCAATCCAAATGGCAATTCCCGCTCGATGACCATATATCTATAGTTCCAACAAAATCATCTTTAAAAAACAAAAAATAATACGAACAATCTTCCAATTCCA
The DNA here is from genome assembly GCA_017960905.1 of Bacteroidales bacterium. Lineage (GTDB taxonomy): Bacteria > Bacteroidota > Bacteroidia > Bacteroidales > Marinilabiliaceae > W3P20-009. The sequence continues at coordinate 10,773 of JAGCYH010000045.1, read as the reverse complement.
ACGCAGAATCAAATTCAATTGAATACTCTTTTTCTTTTATTAATTGCAGTAAAAAATCATCATTGCTTTTTGCTTCTTTTAAATAACAATAGTTTTCGTATGTAAAAAAATCTAATATCTGTTGTTTTGAAATATGCTTATTATGTTCTATACTCAATTTTTCAATTAATTTATTGAAAAAACTAACCATAGTTAAGTTATAATTGTAATTATCTTCTATAACTTCTTGATTTGAAATTAGTTTTAGATATTCTTTACGCATTGTGTTTGTCTTATATGTTTGATAAAGAAACAAACTACAAACAATAAAAAACAACGTTATCCATAAATATTTATATTTAGCATTCATTTTTGTGATTCTTTAATTAAATAATAGAGAAAATCAAAGGAATTATCAAGACTCTTAATATGTTTTTAAGGCGTTATAATTTGCATTTTGTTGTTAAGTTTTATTGTTTGCTTTATGATAAACTAAAAAAACGGTGGACGTTACCCCACCGACCCGGCTGAGCTTGAAGTTATCGCGCCGCCTTCGACAATCATAATAGATAGCATTGCAAATATACTAAAAAGACTTTAAATGAATAACACTATCAAAACATATTTTTATACGGCGGATTTGTAAATCCGCCGGAATGTGGTAAAATCTTGGAAAATAACAGTTTAAGTGAGTTTTACGCAAACGTTTGCGTAAAAACTCACTTCTTTCTTTGCGTTGTAAGAATACAGATGCGTATATTTGAAAAACAATGTTACAAATAGCTGAATAACAGACGTTGGTAAGTAGTAATTTTAGAAAACCATAATATAACATATAAAATGAAAAAGATAAATCTCTTCGCAGCGCTTTTGCTTCTTAGTCTTGGGGCGGGCGCGCAGTTGCAGACCAACATCAATCTCGGTTGGCAGTTTGCACTCAACAACGACACAGCCAATGTGCCTGCATCGTGGCAAGACGTTGACTTGCCACATGATTGGAGCATTCTTAAGCCACCGTTCCAAAGTGCGCCTTCGGGCAACGAGAACGGATACTTTGAAACGGGCACTGCTTGGTACAAGAAAACACTCAAAGCGACCAAGCTCGCCGATGGCGAGCGGCTCATAATGGAGTTCGACGGCGTTTACCACCACACCACGGTCTTTGTCAACGGCCAGCGTGCCGCCTGGCACGGATACGGCTATACGCCTTTCAGTGTGGATATTACGCCTTATCTCGACCCCAACGCCGACAACACTGTAACGGTGCGTGTTGATAACTCGAACCAGAAGAACTCGCGTTGGTATTCGGGCAGTGGCATATACCGCAATGTGATTTTGCGAAGGCTGCCTGCGGTGAGCGTTACGCCTAAGAATGTCCAGATCATCGCCTCAGAAGACGGAAAGGTAACTGTAAATGCTATTGTTGAAAACAATAGCGACCAGAAACGCGCTGTAAATGTGAGAGTTGCAGTTGCTGGCACGGAAGCGTCAAAAACAGTCAACATCGACGCCAAGTCCGACGCAGCAACGGTGTTGGAACTCAAAATAGGCAATCCGAAACTATGGAGTACCGATTCGCCAAACCTCTACGAGGCCGAGTTTTTCATCGACAATACACTGAACCTGAAGCAGACTTTCGGGTTCCGTACCATAACATATAACGCCGAAAAAGGTTTTGCCCTCAACGGGCAAAACATGCTTCTGAATGGTGCGTGTGTTCACCACGACAACGGTCTGTTGGGCGCTTCGTCGTACTACGCCGCCGAATATCGCAAGGTGAAGCTGATGAAAGATGCCGGGTTCAATCTCATTCGCACAAGTCACAATCCGCCTTCGGAGTGCTTCCTCGATGCCTGCGACAAGCTCGGTATGATGGTTATCGACGAGGCTTTTGACGGCTGGCGCACGCAGAAAAACACCTACGACTACTCTATACTCTTCGACTCGCTTGCCACCGACGACGTAAAGCGCATGGTAATGCGCGACCGCAACCATCCTTGCATTGTGGCGTGGAGCATAGGCAACGAGATAATTGAGCGTAAGGACATTCGCTGCGTCTATACCGCACGAATGCTCAAAAAGTCAATTCTCGAAGTTGACAACACACGCCCCGTTACCGAGGCACTCTGTGCTTGGGACCGCGATTGGGAGATATACGACCCGCACGCCGAAGTGCTTGACATTGTGGGGTATAACTATATGATTTTCAAGCATAAGACCGACCACGAGCGCGCCCCCAAGCGCGTTATGTGGCAGACCGAATCGTACCCGCGCGACGCCTACCGCAACTATGAGATTGTGGCCAATAACCCGTACGTGATAGGCGATATGGTTTGGACTGGCCTCGATTATCTGGGCGAGTCGGGCATCGGCGGATGGCGTTACAAGGCGTGGCCGCAGGGCGAGAGCTGGCAAAACCCGCAATGGCCTTGGCACGGCGCCTACTGCGGCGACGTGGATATCACAGGTTTCCGCAAACCCATTTCGTATTACCGCGACATTATTTGGAACGGAAGCAAAGCTTCCGAAAAAATACACATATCGGCTTGTGAACCAAATGGTTACGTTGACTCTATAAAGACTACTATGTGGAGCACATGGCCCACTTGGGACTCATGGAACTGGGACGGATGGGAAGGCAAACCCATTGACGTAGAGGTATATAGCGCAGGCAAAACAGTCAAGCTTTACCTCAATGACAAGCTCGTTGGCGAAAAACCTGTTGAGAAATGCATGGCCAGATTCACACTCAATTATCAGCCAGGCACACTCAAAGCCGAATCGGACGGAGCTACATCAACCCTTGTTACCGCAGGGAAGCCCGCTAAAATATCAGCCAAGGCCGACCGCAAATCGTACCTGAAAGATGGCAACGACGTGGCTTTCATTGATATAACACTCACCGACAAATCGGGCAACCCATGCGCTATGTCGCAGGACGAAATCACCGTTGATGTGAAGGGTGGGGTGCTGCTCGCCCTCGGTACCGGCGACCTCCGCGACTGCGCCAATACACGCGACAACACTCACAACACTTGGCACGGCCGCGCTCAGGCTATTATAAGGATACCCAATGGCGCAAAGGGCGTTACCGTAACCGTCAAGGGCAAAGGTATGGCAGCGGCTGTCGTTAAACTGTAGATTCTAAAGAGTTCCTCTGCTTATTTAAGACGTGAAAAATGGCTGCATCTTTTTAAAGATGCAGCCATTTTTTTGTTGTAAGTTTACGCGTAATGTAAAAACAGAACCCGTATTTACTCTTTCGGTTTGTAAACTACTCTGATTTTCTTGGTTACAGACTTTTCTCCTTTTTTGTCAAAGAAACCTCTCTCGTGTCTTAGAATGGTAGTTACATTTCCATCGTAAGTATATTTAGCATCAAAATCAGGACTGGTCGTCGTGCCGTTTTCGATGGATTCTTCAAGTGGGCGTTTATATTCGTCGTAAGAGCATTTTTGTACCATACCCATAATATTATAGTATACGATTTTATCAAATTTATCATCCAAATACTTGACTTTGATACCTAATACTTCTTTCGTAAAATTCTTGTAATCATAGGTTGTCCCGTCTCCAGAGAGTAATCTCCATTGATCATCATATTTGTATTTAGAAGTATATACTAATTTTCCGTCTTCGTAACTATATCTGGTCTTTATACTGTCGTTAGGATAGTAATCATATTCTTCCCAAGAGGTATCCTTTTTGGGGTCTTTATGTAAGTCTTTAGTAGATTTCAGCTTTTTGAAATTGTCATCGTAATAAACCTCTTCTTTGCCACGAAAAAATAAACTGCTGGTGTCGATTCTAATGCTGTCTCGATAACGTTCGAATAATGTAGTTTTGATTTTTCCATTGTAAGTGTATTTTTCGATATTAACCCAACCTGGTTGAAAATTGTAATATTTTTCTACGCACAAACCTTGGTCGTTGTATGTGTACACAAGTTTTGATTTCAGTTCACTAGTAAACACTTCCTGCCAAAAAGCTAATGAATAAACGTCAAAATTATAATGGAACGTTCTGAAAACGGTTCGCTCCAATAGTTGCCCTCTATCGTTGTATTTTTCTTCTTTTACTTTTTCTCTTTCGTTGCCCTCTGTAATATAGATACATTTGGTATGCTTGTTTTCCCATACAAATTCGTAAATAGTTTTGTTCAAACTATCATTGTTTTCATAGTATTCCACTCTTGAAAGACTATCGCCATCGTAAGTGTAAAAAGAGTGTGTTGTACCTTCCAAAGAATCATTCATATATGTTTCAACATATTCTTCGAGCGGTTTTGTGTAATCAGCTGAGGGTTGGTTGCTATTGCAACCAATTGCCAATAAAGTGGCTGTAACTATAAATATTAAGTTTTTCATTTTAATGTAGTTTTGTTTTGTTGATGTAAAAATAGTTTTATTTGTCGAGTTTTAAAATAATTATGCAAAGGTATTGGCGTTAAGTTAAACAGAAGAGGGTGGCAGAGCTCTCTATTTTATCGGTTTCCATTTATAAAATGGCATAACGTTGATTACCAGGCCATTATTTTCAATTTTTTGCTCTTCGTTCCATGTGACAACGGTAAGATTGTCGCACTTCAGTTCGCCGGCACACTCCACAATGGCCGAAACTTCACGTTTTTGCACCGATGGCGATGAAAAGTCATAACAAACTTGCACCAATTCCGTTATTTTATTACCAACTCTTATGACAAAATCAGTCTCCTTGTTGTTTCTTGAGCGATAGTAAAACAGGCTTTGCTCAACATTCAAACCAGCCTGAATAAGGCGTATGAAAACTGCATTTTCAAGCAATCGCCCCAGATTCTGCGACAATTGGAATGCTTTTGCGCAAATCAAGCCGTTGTCGACTATATAAACTTTGCGGGCAGCTTTTTGCATCAATTGAAGTTTGTTGTTGTACATCGGCAAGAAAAAGAATAAGTACGACTGCAATAAGTAGCCGCAAAACTTCTGCGCGGTAGTCTTGCTCGGCAACCCTAACTCTTGTGTAATGTTTGTGAATGAAATCGGATTGGTGAAATTGGCTAACAGATACGAAGCTATATTCGACAACTCGCTGATACGCCGTATCTTAAACCGGTTTACTATGTCTTTCAAGAGCACTGAGTCATACACACTGCTCAAGTAAGTCTTAATTATCGAAGGAGTGAGAATGGTTTCTGCGAACCCACCGTTATGAAGATAGTCATCAACAGCGCTCAGCAGTTTGCCTTTTTGTGCGGCTGTGTCGTCTTCCTGACTAATATTGCGGTACGACAAGTATTCCGTGAGCGAAAATGGCAATATCTCAATATTCAGAAAACGTCCAGTCAGTGTTGTCGCCATTTCCGAAGAGAGCAACTTTGAGTTTGAACCGGTTATGACAAGGTTGATGCCGCGCCGATACAACTTGCTCACCCATAGCTCCCATCCCGACAAGTTCTGTATCTCGTCCAAAAGCAGATATTGAAAATTAGGATACACCTCTTGCAAATGTTGCATCACTTCGTCTTCGTTGAACTGGTGCAGCAATTGGGCATCGTCGAAATTCAAATATGCGAAGTTGACATCCCGCAGTATGAGCAGGGCACAAACCGATTTTCCAGCCCTACGAGGTCCTGTAATCAATTTTATAAGCGACGATTGCAAATAATCAGATACAGGCAAGTCAAGCAAACGAGGCTGATACGCTTTCCCTAAAAGCGCATCCCGTTCATATTTTTGTTGGAGTATCGTCTCTTTTGTCATATTTTGTCCAATATTTTACTTATAATGGACAAAAATAGTACTTTTTTGTCCATTATACAAATTTTTTTGAACATAATTACTTGATTCGTTTTTGTTATTAGTTAATTATTTGCCGCTCTACAAAGATTTAAGCGGGTGCATGGTTGCTTGATTATCACCGAATTAAACGAATAGAACCAAATACATCTGTTCCCTCTCAGTCGAGAAAAATGCGTATATACGCAAAAAAAATCGAGTGGAGTTTTGTAAAGTCCTGCAAATGTGATATTTGATTTTTTACTGGGGGGTGTGGCTCTGTAGTGGTGGTGTCAGTTATTTTGTGTAATTTTGCACCCCGACAGTAAGTCTGTAATTTAGTATAATACCTCTACCGCTAAACAATATGAAAAAGAGTATACTGCTTCTTCTCTTGTTTTTTTCATTCTCTGCAATTCGTGCAGAGAATAATTGGAGCCTGTCTGATGGTACGTTGACCATATCAGGCGCGAATGTGCCTGATTATGAAGAAGGTAGCGCCCCTTGGTATAATGAGAGAAACGATATTGAGACAGTTGTAATTGAAGCTGATGTGACGAGTATTGGAAATTATGCTTTCGCAGGTTGCTCAAGCATCACCTCTATAACATTCAATGAGAGTATGCCCCCAGAGTTTGGTGAATCTGTTTTTGATGGTGTTGGGGAAACCATCACCGTGCGTGTTCCTGCCAATAGCAGAGAGGCTTACGCGAATGCATTGGAAGATTTCGGACTGTCGAATATAAAGGCATTTCTATCCCTTAATGATAATATTGAGGAATTTATCCAAGATTCGCAGATAGAAGATGTTGATGTCTCGTTTACCCGTTATTTTCCTCATACGTACTGGCAAGCCATATATCTTCCATTCTCTCTGAAATACGATGACTGGAAAGACGATTTCGAGGTAGCATATATAAGTGATATTCGCCAGTATGACGATAATAAGGATGGCTATATAGACAGGACCGTATTGGATTTCGAAACTATGAAAAGCGGTTCTACTACACCTAATACTCCTTATCTCATCATGGCAAAGAAAATAGGAGAAAAAACGTTATCAGCTAAAAATGTAACTGTATATAAGACAGAGACGAATAGTTTTGAATTCACTAATGGTTCCGGAAAGTACATCGTTACAGGTACTTACAAGAAAATCACATATTTATCCTTTGTACAAACACAAATAAAGCCTTACGTTATGGATAATCGTGGATTTATCGAACAATTCACCGCCCTTAATGGGACGCTGAGCCCTTTCAGTTGGTATATGGAGGCAGAATACATTAATTTTGATTATGTAGAGCCTACCGGCATAAATGAGATAAAAAGCTCTGATGACAAGTCGCCTGTATATGACATTAACGGCAGAAGGGTGAATGAGAATAGTCTGAAGCCTGGATTATATATCAGGAACGGAAGGAAATTCGTAGTGAAATGAATCACACCTGCGCGGGTGGTATGTGGTGAAATAAAAACAGCCACTAGACGAAAATTATTTGATTTCTTAGTGTTTTTATTTGTTTATCTTCCAAAAATGTGTAATTTTGCCAAAAATTGGTTCCAAAAAATGGCGAAAAATCACATTTTATGAACATAATCACTAATTGATATTATGGAAATATACAGAACTATTATAGAAAAACTCAGGGAATGGAAACTCCGAGCAAACCGAAAGCCGTTAATTATCAGCGGTGTAAGGCAAACTGGCAAAACGTGGATAATGAAACATTTCGGCAAAATGGAGTTTGAAACAACAGCGTATTTCAATTTTGACATTGACGACGGTCTACCAAGTGTTTTTGCCAACCACAAAAATCCGCTGCGCATTCTCGAAGAACTCAAACTATACACCGATGTAGAAATCACAGCCGGCAAAACTCTCATAATTTTCGACGAAATTCAGGAATGCAGCGAAGCACTCAACTCGCTCAAATATTTTTGTGAGGATGCACCTCAATACCATATTGTAGCCGCAGGTTCACTGTTGGGCGTTGCGCTAAATAGGGTCAAGTCGTTTCCCGTAGGCAAAGTAGAATTTTTAGATCTTTATCCGCTGAGTTTCAAGGAATTTCTAATAGCCAAAGATGACAAGACATTCAATTATGTAGACAACCTCAACCGTATTGAGCCCCTACCCGAAATCATCTTCAACAAACTTGGCGAATATTACCGTCAATATATGGCTGTGGGCGGTATGCCTGAGGCTGTAAACAGTTTTCTAAGCAACGCATCTATGGATGATGTTGATAAGTGCCTCGACTACATTTTATCGGCATACTCACGCGACTTCTCCAAACATGCACCGGGCAAAGACGTGCCAAAAATTCTTTCGATTTGGGATTCGATACCGAGTCAATTGGCGAAAGAAAACCGCAAATTTATATTCAAACTGGTGCGTCCGGGTGCGAGGGCGAGGGAATACGAAGATGCTTTGCTGTGGCTTAATAGTGCGAGAATGATTTTCCGTGTTTTTTGCAACACCAAGCCAGCCCTCCCACTCAAAGCATACGACGATGTTTCTGCGTTTAAGATTTACCTTTGCGACGTGGGATTGTTAAGGCGGTTGTCGTCGCTGCCTGCCGAAATAGTTATTTCCCAAAATCCGCTCTACGCCGAATTTAAGGGCGCATCTGCCGAAAACTATGTCCTACAGTCGCTCGTTCAGCAAGTAGAGCCGGTGCCGCGTTATTGGGTTTCGGAAGGAAAGGCGGAAGTAGATTTTCTGATACAATATAAAACCGAAATAATTCCCGTGGAAGTAAAGTCAGGCGGCAACCTAATGGGCAAAAGCCTTGCCGTTTACGGTCAAAAATTCAATCCGAGAGTCAAACTCAAATTCTCTCTCAACAACCTCGCAGTATACCAAAATGTCATCAATATACCGTTGTTTTTGGTGGATTGGACAACGAGATTGCTTGATAAGTTTTGAGATAGTTTTTGGGCTTGTTTCCAAGAATTTTCCCTTTCGCACAGACAATACACGATAACACAGTTTTTGTTTTTTGAGGTGTTGTAATCAGCGCTATCTTAATTCTGCCGATAGGGTAGTGTGTCATAGCGATATCGATTTAAGTTTTTCTAATCCGTGTTTTTTTGATAGATTAAACTCTAATATGTTAAATTCTTCGTTTTTCGACTCATTAATCATATTATTAAAATAGGTTTTTAATTCATTTTTTATGGTTTCGTCTTTGCACTCCTTGTAGAAATCAATTAATAGAGGCAGATTGTCGTAATGATGATTCTCTAAATACGTCACATCCAAATAATTCATCTTTTCGTCTCTATTTAAGTTGTTTATTGTTATTACCCTGTCTGCCGAGAATATATTTATAACCGTATAAACGGCAGTTATTATCATAGCATAGCTTCTTATTATGTTTATTTTTTTGTTCAGAATATACATTATTGTTGGTACAAAAAGTATTACTTCGGTAATAAGAATAATATATACCCCTAATCTTAGTATCGTATATCCAAATGCCGATTCATACAGATACATTCTCATGAATGATGATACTATTATTATAAAAGTCAATCCTATCATTACGAGCGACATGTTTCTGTTGTATTTGGTTTCTTTGCTTTTTTTAGATAATAAAATGATTACTATGTTTATCAATGAGATAACCATTAACTGGAAGAATCCACTTCGGGCATATTCAGCATAATTGATATCTTGAGAAACTCGGTGCAGCATCAGTGAGTTTATCTGAATTATATCAAATACAACATATATCACGTTAAGCGATGTCAGTAGTACTTTCATCGTGTACTCTTCGATTTTTATACCAAATGTAGTATCTATTATTTGTGCGTTTTGATACTCTTTCAGGAAAACCATAGTTGATGCCAAGTAAATAAACAAAACCAGAGCAAACAAACTCTTCAGTATAAAAGAACCTAAGTTATGTAATAAATCAATATACTCAAACAGATCTTTAAACAAATTGCCAAATACAGTATCGGCACTGCCTAATAGCACTAATATTATTAATACTATAGGTGAAACAATGAGTATTGATAATATTTTCTTCCTATTCTCTTCTTTTATAACAACTTTCAGGTCTTTAGACAACGAAGAAAACATTTTCCCAATACAGCCGAATGGTGCAAAAAGAATTGTAAGTGAATCGCCGATGATACCAAATAAATTATATTCTTTTCTTATTGTAAAAATATACATAAGTATGTATAGAACTGGTATCGCTATATAATTCAACCTTGTAAAAACATTGTCATATATGAAATATGAAGATGATAAAATGGTTATTGGAATCATGAATAACAATCCGTTTCTGTTTGCAATTAAATTGTTTGCTTTCAGGTATTTATAAAGAAATATTAACAGCGGAATTATAAATATTATAACATTTATACCATAAGCTCTATTAAACACAGTAAATGCGTTCAATACACATAATAAGAATATGTATAATTTATCTCTTTTCATATTGTTTTTGTATTTAAGTTGATATTTTTAGCATTATGTAAAACGTAAAAAGATCAAACATTTTTGTTAGTAGGCTATCCACGTTATTAGCATTGCCACAAGTGTGGAGACTGTTACGCTGACTAAGCCAGGCATCATAAAACTATGATTCAGAAGGTATTTGCCTATCACTGTGGTGCCTGAACGGTCGAAGTTAACAGTGGCGATGTCGCTTGGATAGTTGGGAATGAAGAAATATCCGTAAACGCTTGGAAGCACACCCAACAAAATCGGTCCGTCGATGCCCAGCGAGTATGCCAAGGGCAGCATTGCCACCACCACGGCGCCCTGCGAGTTTATCAGCACCGAAACGGCAAAAAACGCAAACGCTATTGTCCACGGATATTGGCTTACAATGCCTTCCAAACAGCCTTTCATAACGTCAAGATAGTTGCTGAAAAACGTGTCGGCAAGCCACGCGATACCGTAGATAGCCACCACAGCCACCATTCCGCTTTGCCAAACGGCTCCGCCCACTGCCTTTTTGGGCGCGGCTTTGCAGAATATTATCATAAATGCCGCTGCCGTTATCATAACTATCTGAAT